>JAEEJK010000070.1 GCA_016281815.1 Prevotella sp.
AACGGCATCGTCGAGGGAAAGAACCACAGACTGAAAAACAAGAAAAGGGAATGTTATGGAAGAGCGGGATTTGAATTGCTCAGGAGAAAAGTCATACTGTCCAATTATGGTTGATTTTGCAACAAAAGTGACGAAGATCCCGGCCACAAGAGGGTACATTTATAAAGAAAATCAATTTCTTTACTTCAAATAGACTTATTCATCGGATTTTTTCCTAAATTTGCATGATGAAACGAGACATCGCTCCATATAATCTGCCAAAACAACAATGAAAGAAGTAAAGAAAGAACAGATACTGGTAAGCATCACTGGCCAGGACCGTCCCGGACTGACAGCGTCGGCAATGGGAATACTTGCGAAATACAATGCGCAGATACTTGACATCGGCCAGGCCGACATTCACAGCACACTGTCTTTAGGCATCCTCATCCGCATCGATGAAGCCCATTCCGGGCAAGTGCTCAAAGAACTGTTGTTCAAGGCCACCGAACTGGGAGTGAACATCGGCTTCTCCCCCATCACAGACGATGAATACGAGGAGTGGGTTGGCCGTCAGGGCAAGAACCGCCACATCCTCACACTCATAGGGCGCACGCTGACCGCCGCTCAGATAGAGGCGGCAGCCAAAATCATCGCCGCACAAGGTGTGAACATCGACTCCATCCGAAGGATGACTGGCAGGCAGAGCATACGACACCCCCAGCAGAAAAGTCGTGCATGCATAGAGTTCTCGCTGCGCGGTTCTCCAAATCGCCACAAGATGCAGGAGCAACTCATGCGCCTGTCGGCCGACATGGGGTTTGACTTCTCGTTGCAGAACGACGACATGTACCGCCGCATGCGACGCCTCATCTGCTTTGACATGGACTCCACACTCATACAGACCGAGTGCATCGACGAACTTGCCATGCGTGCCGGTGTGGGCGACAAGGTGAAAGCCATCACCGAGAGTGCCATGAGGGGAGAGATTGACTTCAAGGAGAGTTTCACAAAGAGGGTGGCGTTGCTCAAAGGGCTTGATGTCAGTGTGATGCGCGAGATAGCCGAGAGTCTGCCCATCACAGAAGGTGTCGACCGCCTCATGGCTGTACTGAAGCGTTGCGGCTATAAGATCGCCATCCTCAGCGGCGGATTCACCTACTTCGGAGAATACCTGCAACGGCGCTACGGCATCGACTATATGTATGCCAACGAGTTGGAGATTGACGACAACGGTCGCCTCACCGGAAGATACCTTGGTGAAGTGGTTGACGGCCACCGCAAAGCCGAATTGCTGAAGTTGATAGCGCAGGTGGAGAAGGTGAACCTGGCACAGACCATCGCTGTAGGCGATGGTGCCAACGACCTGCCGATGCTCTCCGAGGCCGGACTCGGCATTGCCTTCCACGCCAAGCCGAGAGTGGTGGCCAACGCCAAGCAATCCATCAACACGATAGGTCTCGACGGAGTGCTCTATTTCCTTGGCTTCAAAGACTCCTATCTTGGCGAAGAAGGAAAAGCATAGCCGCCCCCTCCACTACATCGTGGCAGTGAGGAAGGTAGCGTTACCAAAGATATATAGGATATTTTCACAGGCAGGCACCAGGATGGTCTCACCTTGACGGATCTCTATGCCATTGATGTTGGCTTTTCCCCACAGACAAACCACAATGACAAACGAATCGCAGTGGAAATCCACCTGCTGGGCCACCTGCACCACCACACGATGCACTACGAAGTAGGGGCAGTTGATGAGTTGCGACGTGGGTTTGGTGCTGTCGTAAGAGGTACGGTAAGCCGGCCACACCTGATAGTCGATAGCCTCCTTCGCCTGCTCGATGTGCAATTCCCGGGGATTGCCATGCACATCCTTGCGCCCAAAGTCATAGACACGATAAGTGATGTCGCTGGTCTGCTGAATTTCCGCCAGGAAGTTGCCTGCGCCGATGGCATGCAGCCGACCTGCAGGGAGGAAGTAGAGATCGCCCTCGTGAGCCTCATGAGTTACGATCACGTCTTGCATGGGTGAGCGCCCGTTTTGCGGTTCTGCCGTTGCCAACCGCTCATAATCCTCTGGTGTGATGCTTTCTTTGAGACCCGCATATATCTTCGAACCCACATCGCTTTTGATGATATACCACATTTCTGTCTTTCCAGCGCAACCGTGACGCTCCATCGCCAGTTTGTCGTCAGGATGCACCTGCACAGACAGGTCCTGACGGGAGTCGATAAACTTCACGAGCAGGGGGAAATGGTTGCCGAATTTCTTATATATCTTCTTGCCTACAAGCAGTTCCTTGTATTTGTCGATCAGTTCCACCAGCGTCAATCCCTCATCGACATCATTGACCAGACCGCGATTGACCGCCACGCTCTCATGTCCAGGTACGCCACTGATTTCCCAACTCTCGCCAACATTGGGTTGCGCGTTGAAGATGCCTTTGAAAGGTGCAATCTGATAACCGCCCCAAATGGTAGTCTTTAGATAAGGTTGAAATTTGTAAGGTTTCATTTTTCTGTAGTTGTTGAGGAGTAATTATTGATCAAGAGTTCTTTTTGCACGGCAAAATTACGACAAAAATCTGAATCAAAAAAGAATTGATCCAACTTCCTCAAGTTGAAAGCAGTTAAAGATGTCTGTATTGAAATATCATAGGCTCTCAACATCGAGGTTATGAAATCATTAGTTCATACAAGAAATCGGAGGTTTCGTACAAAGCCATGCTTTAGAAGCATCATTCCATCTAAATAGGTCTTATCTTTGCAACGAGGAAACAAAAAAATGTGGAAAAAGGAAAGTGATTATTTAAGATGAAAGCAATGAAAAAGACAAAAATCATTCTTGGAATTTTGGTTCTTGTGATGCTAATCTTTGGCATCAAATACTGCGTTGGACAGACATCGGCCGAAAAATTGAAGGAGGGCGACCTCATCTTCCATACGTCGAAATCTGAGCAGTCGCCACTCATCCAGTATGCCACCATGTCGGTGCTGAGCCACTGTGGCATCATCATCGAGAAATCCGATGGCCTCTACGTGTTGGAAGCAACTGGCAAACTGAAACTGACCCCTCTGCAGGAATTCATCAACCGGGGCAAAGGCAGACAATGGTGGGCGAAGCGGGTCATCGACACTCCTGTCAAAGTGAAATACAGCCACCTGCTCGGCCGTCGCTATGACACGTCGTTCAAACCCGACAGCAATCTGTTTTATTGTTCGGAACTGATACACCACATCTACAAGACACAGTTTGGTATTGAGTTGTGCAAATACAGAAAGGTCTCTGATTATCATCTGACCGGACTGAAGAAAAAACTCAGGCAGCGAGGCATCAGCCTCAGTCAAGAGGTAGTGGCTCCAATAGATGTCTACAACTCCAAAAAAACTCACAGCATTTGACATGGCCATATAGGGAAGTGCCTATTTTGTCACACATCCAATGCCAAACACTGACAACATGTCACATGTCATCAAGAAAAATATAATGGCATAGTTTTTGCAAGATTATATCGAACATTATTTTTTTAATTTATGAATTACACAATTGCAGATTTACTTACTGGTGCCAAAACAATGGCAAAAAGTGTCTTCGGACAGAAAAAAGAGTATCACATCCAGTTCAACCACGAGGAAGACGGATTATGGTATGTCGATTTTCCCAACTGGCCCTTCGACCACCACAACCTGCTGATGGTAAGTGGTGCAGACGAATTGTGTGCCTTTTTGTCAGACGATGACATCATCACTTGTGTTGACGTGATTCCTGCAGACAAGGAAGAGTCCCACCCGGGATATGCGAAACTGATTCAGCAGGAGCATTCCCTGACAGGCGGAAGTACCTATCAGGTGACTGGTTTGGAAGGCTTCAACAGGAATATCTGGCTGTGCCCCGTCACTCTTTTCGTCCTCGGACAATACCCCAAATATATGTATATAAAAAAATCAAGCATTTGAAATCACCACAGAATAAAATCAAAGAATATGAAAAAAGTCATCATCATGCTCGCAGTGCTGCTGGCTATCAGCCTGAGTGCCTGCTCACAGAGCAACAAAAAGAAGAACCAACAAATGAAGAAAGTATTGGTAGCCTATTTCTCTGCTTCTGGCGTGACGAAAGGTGTCGCCCAACAGTTGTCCGAAGTGGCAGGTGCAGACCTGCATGAAATCAAGCCCGAAAAGCCCTATACTGAAGCCGACCTTGACTGGCGTGACAAGCAAAGCCGTTCCTCAGTAGAGATGCAGGACAAGTCCTCACGGCCTGCCATTACAGACAAGATTCAGAACATGCAGGACTATGAGGTAGTATATGTCGGTTTCCCCATCTGGTGGTACACCTGTCCGACCATCATCAACACCTTCATGGAGTCATACGACTTCAAGGGAAAGACTGTCATCCCCTTCGCCACTTCTGGCGGCAGCAACATCAAGAAAGCCTGCGAAGACCTGAGAGCCACCTATCCGGAGGTCATCTGGAAAGAGGGCAAACTACTGAACAGAGCCTCAAAGGATGAATTGCAAAAATGGGTTGAGAGTTTCCTTTAAGCAAGAAAAGGCAAAGGACAGGCATACATTTGCCTGATATCCAGAACCTTTCACACATGACCAGATGTCACAGTGCAGCCTCCATGCGAAATGCATGGAGGCTCTTTTTTTACTTTTTGTCTTGCCTTGCCGTGAAATTGGCCCCAAAAGAATGACAATTCATCAAAAAAAAGTATCTTTGCACTTACTTTATACTTTTTGACCATCACCCTACATTCATCACTACTGAAATCGCCAAATGATCAAGCGCCTCATCATATTGCTTATTCTCGTTACAGGAATATCGTTGGAACTCATGGCCCAACAGAGTTTTATGGAGCGGTATAACATTTCCATGCTCAGTATGCGTGAAGGCCTTCCAAGCAATAACATAGGTGATATTTTCACAGACAGCGAAGGATTTGTGTGGCTGTCAACACGCGGTGGCGGAATTGTTCGCTATGATGGCTATGGATTCTCAAGTTTTTACACTGCCCCACAAGGGCTTCAGTGGCGAAGTCATTCCTCCAGGAAGATTTGCGAAGACAAATTCCATCGCCTGTGGATTGTCTTCGATGAATATACAAAGGTCATCAACATGCGCACCATGATGGTGACAGAAGTCAGCAGCAAGGACAAACGTCTCGAAGAAATCCTCTCTCAAAGAGGCGTGAATATACTACTCGACAGTGAAGGGAAAATCTGGCTTGTCACCATGTCGCATATCCACTGCCTGACATTTCAAAAAGACGGCAGTGTGAAGGACATCATCAGTTACCAACACAGCACCTATACCCCCAGCATCACCATAGCCGACCTTGACAGCAATGGAAAAGTGTGGGCCGGTATCGATGAAGGCGTCTTCAGGCTGACTGTGCAAAATGGAAAAATCGAGAAAACAGCAATATCCCCACAGTTATCCCACCTAAATGGCCTTTTCATCACCAGTTTGCAGAGACAAGGAGACGACGTATGGATTGCCACCAACCACGGTTTGCGGCGCTTCAATGCCAACGAAGGCCAAATCACCACTTATCAACATTCGGCAGACCCCTCCTCGCTGTCACATGACTTTGTGAGTTGCCTAAGCATCATATCAGACAGCATACTTGTGGCAGGCACTTTGGGGGGTATTGATTTCCTCACACCCAAAAGCCAGCATTTCCATCATTGGAACACCATCTCCACGCCATTGCCTATGCAAAGCAACTTCGTGAGTTGCCTGCACCAGGACAGCGGTTGTCTGTGGATAGGGACAGAGACCGGCGGTGCCATCTGTATCACTTCCAACAAATTAGCACTGCGCAATTACAAGCATACCGACCACCCCGCCAGCATCTCGCCCAACGCCGTCAATGCCATGCTCGTGGGGAAAGACGGCACTCTGTGGGTCGGCACCGTGGAAGGCGGACTCAACAAAATGGCAGCCGACGGCATTTTTACACATTATACCACCGCCAACAGCCGGCTCTCCCACAACTCCGTATCGGCTCTTGCTTCCGACAGGCAAGGACGTCTGTGGATAGGCACATGGGGAGGGGGCGTGAACTATATTGACCCATCGACCGGCCATGTGGCTCGACTGGAAATGAATGAGCAACAGGCCACCATACTCAACTTCGTGGGAGCACTGGCCTTCGACGACACCAACAATGGGCTGTGGATAGGGAGCAATGATGGCATTTTCTTCTATAACCTTGAACGCAAGGCCCTTGAAGAGCCTTTCTCGGATTGCCGGTATGCCCGTGGCTGCATCGGCTCTCTTATCGACAGCGACCGCAAATTGTGGATAGGCTGCCTTGAGGGAGTCTACATCATTGATTTGGGAAAAGGGAGAGACAATACCGGTCACTTCGGTTTCCAGCACCTCCGCAACAAGTTAGACAATCCATCGAGTGGGATCATAGACAAAATCACATGCTTCTGTCAGGCACATGATGGCACGATATGGATAGGAAGCAATGGATATGGACTCTACAAGAGAGTGAAGGGCAGTGACGGGAAAGACATGTTCAAGTCATACACAACAAACGAAGGTTTGGCCAACAACTCTGTGAAAGGCATGGTGGAAGATGATGATGGCAAACTGTGGATTGCGACGGGGAACGGTCTCTCAGTCCTGAACCCACAGACAGAAGTCTTCTCAACATTGGGAGAGGCCGACGGCCTGCTCTGCCAGCAATTCTATTGGAACGGAGCAGCCAGAGGCGATGACGGCACTTTGTGGTTTGGAAGCCAAAACGGTCTCACTTGTCTGTCTTCGGGAAAGATTGCAAACCTCGCAGCACCGAGGTTGCATTTCGTTCATCTCACCATCGACAATCAAGACGCATTGGCCGGAGACGGGCATATCGACGAGGACATCAGTTTTGCAAAGGTCATACACCTCCACGAGAGCAACCGTTCGCTCGTCATCGATTTCTCAGCACTCAACTACGGCAACGAGACACAAGGCATCTACAGTTACAGGATGCGAGGTCTTGAGAAAGACTGGGAGCAACTGGCACATGGGCAACATTCGGTGAGGTACACGAACCTGCCGCCAGGCGACTACGTCTTTGAAGTAAAATATGCCTCTGCCCTCAGCGGCACAGAATGCTCAGCGGAGATAAAAGTCAAAGTGACCCCCTATTTTTACAAGTCGTGGTGGTTTATCACCATCCTGCTCTTCTCTCTGCTTGCAGCAGCAGTCGCCTTATACAAAAACCGAGTCCGCCAACTCCGTCGCCAAGAAGAGGAGAAACTCATGCGGCCCATCGAAGACGCCCTTCGTGAGAGCGGAAATCCCCTTGCCTTGCAGAAACGCATACAGGGCATCATCAGCAACAGGAAACGGATGGCCGAGAGCGTCAGCAAAACGGCAGAGGCCGATGACCTGATGGCCGCGCAGTCACAGCGACCCTTCATGGAACGCCTCATGGAAATCATGGAGCAAAACTATATGAACAGCGAGTATGGTGTGACGGAACTCATCGAACAGATGGGCATCAACCGCACGTTGCTAAGCAAAAAACTTAACGAAGAGACCGGTATGTCGCCGGGCCAGTTCATACGCAGATATAGGTTGGACATGGCACGCAAACTGCTCGAAAGCAACACCGCCAACCGCAACATCGCAGAGATTGCTTTCAGTGTAGGATTCAATGATCCGAAGTACTTCACGCGATGTTTCTCAAAAGAGTTCAACGTGCCCCCAAGTGCCTATGGCAAGGAATAGGATATCGGCTAAAATCATTGAAAACACTGCTCTTTCAAGGGTTTATCCACCTTTTTCCATTTTGTCCTCCCATTTTTCATTTTGTCCACCTGATAATGCAAATTGTCCACCTCAAGATTTTAGATGGCTGTTATCTTTGCAGCAGTTTTTAAGCATAACCTAAATACAAATACATACCGACCTTCCGATAAGGAAAAAACACATATCCAAACCGACCTTGCGAAAAGGAATAGAAACAGACTCATCAACTACTATCATATTCATCAAATCAAAAATCAAATGAGTAAAAATTTATTATTATCTGCGATGCTCTTCTGGGGCGCATTGGGAGGAGTAGCCTCACTTCCAACCCCCGTCAAGGCATCTACTGAGCAGGCACAGACCTTCGTGGTCAGTGGACAAGTTGTCGACCAAGATGGCGAGCCACTCATTGGTGCGACTGTCAAGGTGAAAGGCGCCCAAGGCGGAAGCGTGACCGACATCGACGGAAATTTCCAGTTGGAGACCACGCGCAACGCCACTCTTATCGTGAGTTATGTGGGATTCAAGGACCTTGAGATCGAAGTCAACGGACGCAGTTCGCTGGGTCAGATTCAACTCTCTTCCGACAACCTGTTGCTCGAGCAAGTGGTGGTCGTGGGGTATGGTACACAGAAGAAAGCCGACCTTACCGGTTCCGTTTCCATTGTCAACGCCGAGGAAATGAAAAGAGTGTCCAACTCCAACATCTCCACCATGCTGGAAGGCAAGGTAGCAGGTGTGCAGATCACTTCCGATGGTCAGCCCGGCGCCGACCCCACCGTTCGCATCCGTGGTATCGGCTCCTTCGGCAGCACAGCGCCCCTCTACGTGGTCGACGGTGTGCCCATGGGAACCACCATACGTGATTTCTCCCCCAACGACATCGCCACCATCCAGGTGCTCAAGGACGCATCCGCAGGTGCCATCTATGGTTCGCGTGCTGCCAACGGCGTGGTCATCATCACAACCAAGAACGGCAAGAAAGACCAACCTCTGAAGGTTGACTACAAAGGATACTTTGGTGTGGACAAGATTTCCAAGGGAGTCTACGACGTGATGGATGCCAACCAGTACAGCCAGTATCTCGGACAGGCCTGCGCCAACTCCGGCACGCCACTGCCCGGCGGCTACAGTTTTGCCGACGGCAAATACGTCTTTATGGACAACACCAACACCGACTGGTTCAATGAGGTGTTCAAAACCGGTATCCGTCAGAACCACAACGTCAATCTGAGCGGAGGCGGCGCCAACAACACATATAATGTAGGCCTTGACTACTTCAAGCAGAAAGGCACATTGGAGGGAGCAGGTCCCAACTACGAGCGTTTCACCGCCCGTGTGAACAACACGATGGACACCAAGTTCATCAAGTTCCGCACCAGCCTTGTCTACTCCCACTCCAACCAGGACGGCATGGGACTCTCCAATGCCTCAGAATATGTGCAGGGACTCTATGGCGACGTGACCAACGTGCTGCGTGGCACCCTGCTCATGCAACCCACCATCAAGGCTTATGACAACGACACCTGGGTGCTCGACGACAAGGTAGGCTCAGCCAGCAGTTTCAAATACGACGCTTATGGATATGGTGTGTACTACGACACCATCCATGGTGACATCTCAGCCTCCAATCCCTTGCTGGTGAACAACCTGCTCACCCGCAACACGATTGTCGACCGTATCGTGGGCACAGGTTCTGCAGAAGTCGACCTCTTCAAGATGTTTGGCTTTGAGTCAGAGAACCACCACCTGAACTACAAACTCAACCTGTCATACAGCAAGACCTACGCCAAGGACAAGACATGGGTATCGGCATGGATTCAGAGCAACCGTGTATACCTCGACAAGAGCAATGAGAAACTCACCGAGGGCACACGCACCTATTCGGATGCACTGATCGAGAACACGCTGACTTATGACGGCACCATCGGACTGCACCATGTGAACCTCGTTGTGGGTCAGACCTATGAAGAGGAGAACACACACGAACTGAACGCATGGGGTGTCAACTTCCCTGAGCCTTACTTCCTGCAGATAGGCAATGGCACCACCAGGGATGCCAACTCGTTTGAGTACAAGCATGCGCTCGCTTCCTACATCGCACGTCTCAACTACGACTTCGACGGCAAGTACCTTATCTCCGGCATCATCCGTCGTGATGGCAGTTCACGACTCACGAAGAACATCCGCTGGAGGACCTTCCCCTCAGTGTCTGTAGGATGGCGTCTTGACAAGGAAAAGTTCTTCCCCGTCCATCACAACATTATCAATATGTTCAAGATCCGTGGCAGTTATGGTGTGCTGGGTAATGAGAACATCGGTGAGTACCAGTATCAAGCCACCATGCTCCGCAACAACATGACCTATAGTTTCGGCAACAATCCTATCACCGGCTCTGCCGTCTCCACTTTCGTCAATGAGAACATTGCATGGGAGAAGAAGAAGACCACCAACGTGGGTATCGACGTGGCCATGTTCAACAACCGTGTGGAATTCACCGCCGAATGGTACAAGAACCGCTCCGAGGACCTGCTCTACGGCGTTCCCGTTCCTGCCAATGCCGGTGTGGCCAACACCAGCGTTACGATGAATGCCGCATCGATGGACAACAGTGGTTTCGAGTTCTCAGCCACCTACCGCAACCGCGACCACGCGTTCAAGTATGAACTCAGTGCCAACATGAGCACACTGAAGAACAAGGTGACCTCGCTCGGTTTCGGTACAGAGTCTTACATCACCGGAGCCTACGCCACTTATGTGGGCGAGGAAGTGGGACAGTTCTACGGATGGGTCTATGAAGGTATTGCCCGCACACAGGAAGACCTCAACAGCCATGCTACTCAGCAAGGAGCCAATGTAGGCGACTGTTTGTATAAAGATGTTAGCGGTCCCAACAATGCCCCCGACGGTGTCATCGACGCCTATGACCAGGTGGTGCTTGGCAGCGGTCTTCCCAAGATCAATTTCGGTCTCAGTGCACACTTCGAATACAAGAACTTCGACCTGAGCATTGCCACATTCGGCGCTCTCAACTACCATGTGTCCGATGATATCTACAACAGCCTGAACTCCTGCTATGGATATGGCAACAAAGAAGTGGGCATGCTCGATGCCAACCGCTGGTCCGACGATGGTCTGTCCTATCTTTCCAGCGTTCCCCGCACCTACGCTGCCAACAATGCTACGCTGGCATGGAACGACCTCTTCAGCGACCGTAAGATCCAGAATGCCGCTTATTGGAAGATTGCCAACGTGGAATTGGGCTACAACTTCCCCGACAAATGGTTTGGCGGATATGTTTCCGGCGTGCGTGCTTACGTATCGGCTCAGAACCTCTATACTTTCACCGGCTATCACGGCTACAATGTGGACTTTGCCGGCGGAACGTTCACTCCAGGCTACAACTTCTGCTCCTTCCCCAGTGCCAGAAGTTTCATGTGCGGTATACTCTTCACCTTCTAACAGTCTGAAGAACAACATCAAGAGAATCATACAAACGATCTAAAGATATGAAACTATTCAATATATCCCTGGCTATTTTGCTGGGCCTCAGCACGCTCACATCGTGCGAAGACAAATTGGAACTCACCAACCCCAACCAGCAGACTACCGGTACATTCGGTTACACTGCCGAGGACTTGGAGGAATGTGTCATTGCTGCCTACAACCACATCCGTATGGAGGGAACTTACGCCCGTGTGGGCTACAACATCGACGTGTGCCGCGGCGACGAGGCATGGAACTCCTCACAGGTTTGGTATATGCCTTTCGACGACCTCAACGAGCCCATTACCGATGAGATCGGACAATGGTCATGGCGCGACTGGTACTACACCATCAATGTTTGCAACTTCATCCTCTTACGTTGTGACGATGACAACAATGCCCTCTCTGATAAGATGAAGCATATCAAGGGACAGGCGCTCTTCATCAGAGGACTGGCTTACTACAACCTTGCCACCTATTATCAGAATCCCGCACTCATCACCGACTACAACAGTTACTCCACCCTCGACGGACTCTATGCCACCAACAAGACTGAGGATGGCGTATATCAGTACGACATCGTGCTCGACCAGGTGGAGGCCGACTTCCACCAGGCCATGTCTCTCCTTCCCTCACGTGATGCCGGAGGCGAGTGGGCCAAAGGGCGCGCCACCTGCGGTTCTGCCGCCGGATATTACGCCCGCGTGCTCATGATGCGCCATAAGTACAGCGAGGCTCTCTCTGTGCTCAGGGACATCATCAACAAGCAGTATGGCACCTACCAACTCATGGCCAACTACGGAGACAACTTCCGCGAAGGCTCGCAGTATGAGAACAATGCCGAGAGCCTCTTCGAGATCCAGTTCCTCGACTATGGCTCACAGGGCACCGACGATGAGTGGACACCGGTCAACACCAGCAAGAACGCCACACAGGGCTCTGCCATCGAGAGCAACTTCGGTCCTGGCGACTTCGGCGGATGGGCCGACATCTCTGCCTCCCCCTGGCTCTACAACCTGTTCAAGGCTGAGCGCACCACAAGCGGCAAACTTGACCCACGCCTCTATTGGACCATTGGTACCTATGAGGACGACTGGGAGGGATTCGAGTATGGCAACGTATGCTATACCGTACCGATGAGCCCCACGGAGAATGTGGTGACCAACAACAACTACGGTGGCCTGCCCATCGCCAAGTTCACCAACCTCCGCACAGGGCTTTATGAGAAAGTGGTCACCGGCTTGCACGACGGTATCAACCTGCGCATGATGCGCTACTCCGATGTGCTCCTCCGTGCCGCAGAGTGCGAGAACGAGGTCAACGGCCCCACACAGCAGGCCATCGACTGGATCAACCAGGTGCGCAGCCGCGCCGAACTGCCCGACCTGAAACTGGCCGACTTCAACTCCAAGGACAAACTCTTCGAGCAGATTGCCAACGTGGAGCGCCCGAAGGAGTTCGGATGCGAGTACGGACGCGGTCTCGACCTCATCCGCTGGGGATTCTTCTACAGCAACGACCGCCTTCAGCAGATCAAGGAGCATGGCACCTTCCGCCGCACCACCGACCGCAGCAGGGTGAAGGAAGCAGTCAGTTACTCCCAGGTGGGAATCGATGCCGAACTGAAAAGTTCCTACGACTCCTATGAGAAAGGCCATGAGTTCCTCCCCATCTTCCAGGGCACTCTGAACGACAATCCCAACCTGAAGGGCAACTCCGCTAATGAGGGAACCGACAACTCCGCCTATTTCTTTGAGAAAGGCTGGACTGTGCATCCCGTTGTGAATTTGTAAATACCATTAACGATAAAAAACTCAAATCATGAAATATTTCAATTCATTTGCTTCCATTTTCTGTGCCGCCGTCATGGGCATGTCGGTCATGACGAGTTGCGAGGGAGGCGACCTGTACAATATATTGGCCCCCGACTGGCTTTCCTCAAGGGCCGACTCCATTGCCAATTCAAAAGGATCTGGCGATGAAGTGGAGTTGGAAGGCATGATGGAGGATGTGTACACGATAGGTGCCATCGACTTCACCACAGGATGGTGGGCACAGTTCTCCAAGTATTATCAGATTCCTGAGGGTGCCGTGTGGAATGCCCAGTTCAACCTGGTCATCAATCCCAACGCCTCCAACACCTACAAGAATTTTGCGCTCATCATCACCAATGACGTTGACCGCGGCGGTTCCGGCTACATGGAGTATGGTGCCATCCGTTTCGACCACCAACCCAGCGGAAACTCGGAGTGGGGCGACTACATCGACCGCAGTTTTGTGGAGAGCACGCTCACGTTCAATACCGATACCGATGCAGGTGTGGACAAACTTGGCGGCAAGGTGACGCTGACCATTGACCGCTCATCTGGTGGACTGTATGTCAAAATAACCAATGGCACGGTGACAAAGATCTACAAGCAGGTCTCTTCGCTCGTCAACCTCAATGAAGATCCTTCCAACACCACGATCCGTGCTTTCCTGGTGCCCGAGGGCTCCTACATCAATTTCCTCTCCACCAACATCGAGCCTATCGGAGGATGCACCTCTGCTGAGGACAAGCAACCGTTGTCGATGACACTCTCCGGCGTGCCCAGTGAGGTGCTCGTTGGCACAGAACTCTCCGAAGCCATGGCCAACGTGACGGCTCTCGTGCAGTTCGAGCAGGGTGTCTCAAAGACCGTCACTGCTGAAGACCTGATCTTCAAGGCTATCCCCAACTACGAAGAACTGGGACAGAAGACCCTCGTCGTTCTCTACAACAAGACCTTCAAGGGTGCCAACTGTGATGAGCCCATCATTGCCAGCAAGACATTCAGTGTGGTGAAAGAACTCTCCGCCTTCACAGAGACTGTGGTTGTGCCCCATCCAACGATCTTGGGAGCCGCAGACAACTCATCGGGATGGTGGAGTGTCCACACCGACAACATCAAGGTGGAACCAAAGGAGACAAAGGTAGTCAACTTCACCAACTACACCACGGGAGAGAACAACTGGAACAATTTCGTCATTGTCCTCAACAAGGCAAGTTTGGCTGAATATGCCGTAGTCCGTGCCGACAACTACGGATGGGGCGACGGCTACGCAGCATGCACCGCCAGCGGCGGACCTGCAGACTGGGATGCTTGGCGTGCCGCCATGAACGGAGCCAAAGTCACCGCATACATCACCAACAATGGTGACGGAACAGCCGACGTGAAAGCCGTGATGCACGGAACCGACGGTGTGGACTATGAGCAGGAGTACAAGGGTATCAATACCGTAGACCCGGACGACTTCTATTTCCGCTTCACTGTGGACGGATGCCATATGGTATTCGACAATGAACTTGGCACATCTGACTGTTCTGCCGCTTGGTGGTCAGTGTTCACCCCCAATGTGAAAGTCAAGCCTCATCAGATCTGCACTGTCAACTTCACCAACTACTCCTCAGGAGCCAATAACTGGAACAACTTCGTCGTCATTCTCAACGCTGCTGACCTGAGAGAATATGCCGTGCTGCGCGCCGACAACTACGGATGGGGTGATGGCTACGCAGCCTGCAAGCCCAGTGGCGGCCCTGCCGACTGGGGAGCATGGCTCAGCGCGATGAATGGTGCCCAGGTGACACTCCAGATTGCCAACAATGGTGATGGCACAGCCGATGTGAAAGCAGTGATGCATGGCACCGACGGTGTGGACTACGTTCAGGATTATATCGGCATCAACATGGTCGATCCCGATGACTTCTATTTCCGCTTCACTGTCGATGGCAGTTACCTTGTATTCAAATAAAATCAACAACCTAACAAATTGCCTGCGGACATTCGTGCCCGCAGGCAATTGATATCTGCATGATCATGATTAAAAATTTAACTAGACTGACCTGTTTGCTGTGTATGGGTTTGTTGGCTGCTTGTGGCAGCGATGACAGCAAAGATGAGGGTGGAGGCGGCAGCGTGACACCCGCCAGCGTGTCGGTGTCTGCTCCTGTGGTTTCTTCCATTACCACAACCACTGCAACGGTCACAGCCACTGCCATAGGCCCTGACATCAAGAGCCGTGGCGTATGCTATGGCACCACAGCCAATCCTACCATCAACGACACCAAACTCACCGCTTCTGACAATAATATCAGTGTGGCCCTCTCCGGACTGCAGCCCGCCACGACCTACCATGTGCGCGCCTATGCCCAGACATCCTCCAACTACATCTACTCCAAGGATGTGACGTTCACCACTGTCAAGAATGAGGAGGTCACCTGGACGGCCCCGACTTATCCCGACGACTATCGCAGTATCGCCGGTTGGGAGAACCGCTCCCGGTGGAATCTTGCCAATGTGCATGACCCCTCGGTCATGAAAGCCGAAGACGGATATTACTATATGTACTGCACCGATGCCGGTTTTGGCAATCCTCAGGCAGGACATGGTCATTTTCATTGCCGCCGTTCCACCAACCTCGTCGACTGGGAATATCTTGGAGCCACCATGTCTGCCCTGCCATCCTGGGTAAGCGAGAAACTCAATGAGATCCGTGCACAGATGGGACTTGGAGCCAGCACCACCAACTACAGCAACTGTGGTTACTGGGCACCCTGTGTGAGAAAAGTCAGAAACGGCCTCTACCGCATGTATTATGTCATCACCATCGACGGTACGATCGACGGTTCCAACACATGGGGAGAGCGTGCTTTCATCGGACTGATGGAAACCTCCAATCCCGCAGACGTGGGAAGTTGGGAGGACAAGGGATATGTCATCACCAACTACTCTGACCGTGAACTCAACTACAAGGTGAGTCCCACATCCTGGGAGCAGTGCTATTTCAAATACAATGCCATCGACCCCAGTTATATCATCACTCCAGAGGGTGAGCACTGGCTTGTCTATGGCTCGTGGCACAGTGGATTCCCCATCGTGCAACTGAATCCGGAAACAGGCAAGCCCATCGCCTCTCCCCTCCCCGAACCTTGGGGAAGCGCCAACGAGAGCGCATACGGCAAGCGCATCTATACCCGGAACGCCTCTTCGCGCTGGCAGGGTTCAGAGGCCCCAGAGGTTATCTACCGCGACGGTTACTATTACCTCTTCCTGGCTTACGATGCCTTGGATGTGCCCTACAACACACGTGTGGTGAGAGCCACGAAAGTCGATGGACCTTATTATAGCATGACAGGAGCCGAGGTGACCAAAGGAGGCGATGCCTTCCCCATCCTCACCCATCCTTACAAGTTCGCCAACAACGACGGTTGGGTGGGCATCTCCCACTGCGCCGTGTTCGACGACGGTAACGGCAATTGGTATTATTCCTCTCAGGGAAGATTCCCCATAGGTTCCACATCACAGCCCAACTGGGCACCCAACGCCATCATGCTGGGACATGTGCGCTCCATCCTTTGGACGAAAGACGGATGGCCCGTGGTGATGCCCGAGCGCTATGCCGCTGTTCCACAGACAGCCATCAGTGAAAACGACCTCGTGGGCAAGTGGGAAAATATCGACCTGTCATACAAATATGGTGAGCAAAAGAAATCAGAAACCATCAACTTGTCTGCCGACCACACTGTATCCGGCGGTCCTTGGAACGGCAAGGCATGGTCTTTCGATGCAGCCACCAATACGCTGACGATCAACGGTGTGGAATTGCTCCTGAAGCGCGAGTGCGACTGGGAGTCCAATCCCCGCAGGGCCACTATTGTCTACGCCGGTTTTGCGAACAATGGCCGGACTACTTATTGGGGCAAGAAATCAGCCAACTGATGCCTCTTACCCCTCCCTGCATTTTGAAGCAATAACAGACAATTATTCTCAGTGTTTCTCATTTACGCAAAACTATCACAATCGTTTGTGATAGTTTTGCTGTTTTGGGGCGTTTCTCGCTCACAATTTATCCACATCTATAGACAGACCTATGCTGAAGGAAGTACCTGAAGTCAGCGGAGAACAATAGTAATATGCCTTTGGCTTGTAATTGAAGATATTGTCGACAGCAGTGTTGAGGTTGATGCCCTTCCATATATGGTGCTGAAGCATCAGTTTCCAGATGGTGTAACCCTGATCTACATTGGTGCTGCCTGACTGTGGTTTGCCTTGGCTGCGACCTGAGAGAGCCGCATCAAGAGCATAGTAGCGAGAGAAACGATGGTCGTAGCCTACCCGCCACGTAAAAGAATGCGAACGGGGTTGGGAGAACTGTGAGTAGATGACGTTGCCTGTCTCATGCATCCAGGAGTAGTTCAACCGGAATGACACCCCGCAATCCCAGATATGCCCTAAACTCATATCGACGCCCCACACCTTGATGCCATCCTCATTCCAGTAAAGCGCACTTTCCATGCCCTCGTAAAGTCCGCCATCGATGGTGGTGATACGCTTGTCAAAGATATTGCAATACCCCATGAGGGTAAAGTTGTAGCGTCCGTTCAGGACCCCGCTGTTTCTGATGCGGTTGGTCCTCTCGATGGCGACATTGAAATTGTGGCTCTTCTCCGGTTTCAAGTCAGGATTTCCGAGGATCATATACCCCATGTTGCCCATGTCGAAGTGCATATACATCTCCTTGAGAGAAGGAGCCCTGAAACCACTGGCATAGTTGGCACGGAAGGTCATCCATGGGAACTTATACACGACGGCGAGACGCTCTGTGAGCGCCTTTTGGGCAGAAGCAGAGAAATAATCGTAACGCACACTACCCACGATGTTCAGTTGGTTGGTGATGTTCCAGTCAAACTGAGCATAGCCGTCGACATTGTCTTGCGCGTGGTTGGCGTTGTCAACAAACTGATAAGTCGTGAGATAGTCGTGCATATAGTCGGCCCCGAGGATCAGATGATTCTTTCCAAACGAATGGCTGTACAGCGCATGCAACACATGCTGCTGATTGCTGTAGTCATGGTCGTGAGTCCGCGAACCGTCGGGCAGGAAATTGGCCTTGTCATACTGGTCGAAAGCGTATGACAGATCAAGATGTCGGTCCTTGTTCCAAGTATACCTTCCTTTCAGTCCGGCACTGTATCCATTGAAATGATAGTCGTGCGTGTCGCGCTCACTTGTGCGGAAGAAATAGTTCCCCCTCCCGATGAGTGTCAACTGTTCCGTGGCGCGCCATGTCAGTCTCTCCTTGACATTGTAGGTCTTTTGCCCATAGAGCCGGCTGATATCCGATTCGTCTTTCAATACCGACTCATCATAAGGCAAGCCCTGCGCCTTCTTCATCAGTTCCATGGCCACCTCCTCAGCCGAGTGAGCCTTAGGCAGGTCTACAGGATCAATTTTAGTATGTTGGAAACTCGTCTGCGAGTTCCATTTTGCCTTGTTGAATGAGAATGTAGCGCCATGGCGCCATTCATTCCCGAAAGAGTTGAAGCGCGAGTTGACATTTGCCGTCCAAGGCTCGATGTTCTCCCTGCTGATGATGTTGACCACCCCACCCACGGCATTAGAGCCATAGAGCGCCGAAGACGCACCTTTCACAATCTCTATGCGCCCCACGTTGTCGAGATTCAGGCGGTTGTAGTCAACGTTGTCCATGGTCTCGCCAGCCATTCTCTCCCCATCGACGAGGAAGAGCACCGCATTGCCGCCAAATCCGCTCATGTTGAGAGACGTCTCCTGACTCATGGCCAAGCCGAACTCCAGTCCTGGAATCTCCTGTGTCAGCATGTCCTGAATATTCGTGGCATCAGCAATCTTGATGTCATGGAGAGTGATCAGCCTTGTGACAACAGGTGCATCTTTCAGAGCCTTAGGCGAGTGTGAAGCCGTGATGACCACGGGTTCAAGGTCTATGGAGTCACGAATCGCCTGGGCAGAAATTCCACCGGCCAGCATGGACAAAACCATGCCGGCCAAGATGGAATGTGCAAACCTGCTCTTCAAGTATTTTGTCACAATTTATTTCTTATTTCCTGAAAATTGCCCAACAAAGTCAAACGGCATATTGCCGTACTTCAATGCAAATGTCACAACTACCTTATTGTTGTTGAAGATGATTGTTACGTCATTAACGGAATAAACTTTCTGCTCCCCTTTAGAATTTAACACAGTACCTTCGTATGAAGCCAGCCTACCCACGATATTATCGCCATTCTTTGTCAGTGTGATGTTCTTTACAAGAAGTGCAGGAAGTGACATCATACCCTCTCCGTATTCAGGAATAGTCATGTCGATAGATGTGTCTGAGGCTTTGGTAAACTCAAACGTCTTGGTTCCTTTATCTGGATCTCCCATGACAGTCATGATTTCTTCACCAGTATAAGAGCCTGCCACCTGTGAGGCAACAGCCTGCGCTGGCTCATCATCATCATTTCCACAAGCACTCATTCCCATGACGATGGCCACTGCGGCAACCATCATCATCATCAAATTTTTGATTTTCATACAATAAAAACGATTGATTAATAATTTAAAAATCTAATAAAGTGTTTTATTTCTCTGTTCCCAACTGTTGGGTGGTATAGTCATATTCTGATCCGTATGTGCTGTGAGGAATGCTGAAGATGAGGATCATGAACAGGACAGCAAAACAGACGACCCATTTGTTGTGCTTCCACTTCAGGGTGGCAAGAGCAGCCACAAAGAACAGGAATGACAGCAGCGTCTTGTTGTCCGTAAGGTCTGTTCCGAACGGGACCCCCGTCCACCATGGACCGAAAGCCGCATGCTGCACGAGAGGTCCGAAGATGAAGCCCCCGACAAAGAGGGTCGCCACGGTGATTTTCAGCCATTTTTTATAACTTTTGTTCCTGATCACCCTCAAGAAAGTGTAGACAGCGAACAGCATGGCCGCAAACATCAGCAAGATATGTGGCACCAAGATGGTGGCAGGAACATCATTTCGGAACCGTATCACCACCGGCTCCTCAGCAGGCCAATTCTTTCCGTCGAGAGTGACATAATATTGCAGTTTTCCCCCGACCGGCTGCGCTGGCAATGCAGCCTGCAACCCACCTTCATCCCATTTGAAATCCACTGTGGTGTATTCATTCGTTGTCGGATATTGGCGGTAATGCAACTGTGCCTTGGCATTTGACGAGACGCCTTTAAGAATCACCGTCTCATCTTGCTGCACACCACTTCTGGGGAACTTGATCTTATGCTTTTCCCCATTCAATTCCATGGTCACTTTCTTGGGATAAGTGGGACCGGTCATGCGCTGGTATACGCTCAATGCCAATGTGATGACTACGGCTAAAAGCCAATACATGATTTTTCTCATCTCACAGGAGGTGTTAAGTGAACTTGAAATACGATTGTCTCTTCGCCCCGGAGCACTTTCACAGGAATGGTGGTGCCAGGCTGCAGTTCCGACAAGCGCTGCATATATTCTTCGATGTCCTTGAGAGGCTTACCGTCAATTTCCTGAATGACGTCGCCGCTCCTGATGCCCGCATTGTGTGCAGGTTTTCCAGCCACCACGATGTCGGCACGAAGACCGGGGATGTCGCTTGCCCCCATGACATCAGGCATCAGGCCCAATGTGACCTTGAACTTGGCATGGCTCATTTTCTGGCTGCTTGGCACATTGATATAATCGGGTGCCTCAGGCATGTTTGCCAACCGGGCGACCAAATCCTTCGTGAAGTCCAGGGTCTGCTGCATACCATCATAATTCAAGGTGAAAGGCTTATCTGCGGGAGTGTGGTATTCCATGTGACCACCCGTAGTGAGGAAGAGGACCGGGATTTCGGCCGCCACGAATGAGGCATGGTCGCTTGGACCATAACCATCAGGAATACAGGTAACATGGAGGCCTGCCTGTTGGGCGGCATCCTCCACCATGGCCTTGAATCCACTGCTGGTGCCCGTCCCCGACACGCTCATGGCATGGTCGCGCATGCGTCCCACCATATCCAGATTCACCATCGCGACAATACTTTTTTTGTCTTTAGGGAGGTTGATGCGCTGTTTGTCATCTTGTTTCATCCAATCCAGGAAGAACTTGGAACCGACAAGTCCCTGTTCCTCTGCTCCAAAGAATGCGAAGATGATGCTCCGGGGCGAACGCACCTTTTTAAAATGCTCGGCCAACTGAAGCACCACGGCATCACCGCTGGCATTGTCGTCTGCCCCAGGATGCACCGCCACGGTATCGGGACGACGTGAGCCAGACCCTTCACCACCCCACCCCAGATGGTCATAATGCGAACCGACCACGATGTATTCGTTTTTCAGCCGCTTGTCTTTTCCCGGAAGCACAGCAATGATGTTATGGGTAGTTCTCTTCTCAGTCTTCCCATAGGTGAAATTGTGATAGTATCCTTTCAGTTTCTTTTCCCTGACAATAGGTTTGAGTTTCAGACCGCGAAGTTTGCCTGCAATGTATTCAGAAGCGAGGGTGTCGCCTTCAGTGGCCGGATACCTGCCCTGAAGTTCCTGCGAAGCCAGGTATTCCACGGTTTGCCTCATGTCGTCCTGCTTTTGAGCATGTGTCTGCAAGACAAGTGCCAAAGCCAGGAAAAATATATAATACCTAATTCTCATGAATCTTGCGCTGTTTTAATTCCGGGTGCAAAGTTACAACAAAGATTTTAATCTCACACTCCACATTTATTATGATTTTTTCTGTTTTAAGTTGACAGCGACCAAATAGATAAGCAGTGAAATTTTGACAATTATATCCCTTATCCAGCAAAAAATCATTGATTTCTTTGCCATATCGGAAATAACAATTACCTTTAGGGCTTCAAAATAAAACCCATTTCCAAGTGATTCCGACAGACATTGATTGCAAGTCTACAGACATGCCCCATCACATTTGTTTCAAGCACTGGCTGGCACTTCTCCTGTTGTGTCTCTCAGCCACCACCGACCTCACCGCTCAGAACGATGTGGTCCGTGAAGACACGCTTGAAGAACTGACCGTGATGTCACGTTCGGCACAGCGCAGACTTGAAGAGGTGCAGGTGGGCGTGGAAAAAATCGACATAGGCACGATGGCCAAGGCACCATCGATTTTTGGTGAGCGCGACATTCTCAAGAATCTGCAACTGCTGCCAGGTGTGAAGAGCGAGAGCGAGGCATCCAGCGGTTATCAGGTGAGAGGCGGCACCTCAGCACAAAACCTGATCCTGCTTGATGGAGCCACTGTCTACAATGCCGGTCACCTGATGGGGCTTTTCTCCACCTTCTACGACGGAGCGCTCAACAATGCCTCCCTTTACAAGGGGACGGTGCCCGCCGTCTTCGGTGGCGGCACCTCCTCAGTGTTTGACATCAGCACTCGGGTAGGCGACATGCGCCAATATCATTTTGGAGGTTCCGTCGGTCTGCTCTCTGCCAGTGTGACGGCAGAAGGTCCCATACAGACCGACCGTTCCTCCTTCCTGTTCACCGCCCGCCGCTCCTATCTCGACCTGTTTCTCAAAATGACGAAAGACTACAGGAACAATACGCTCAATTTCTACGACACCAACCTGCAGTTCTCCTTCCGTCTGTCACAACGCGACCGTCTGTCGCTGACCTTCTTCCGAGGCCGGGACAACATGGGAGTGGAAGACCTGATGGACATGAATTGGGGCAACACCACCGCCAATGCGGGATGGCTGCATACGTTCGACGACAAGCATCACGCCTATACCCAACTCACCTTCAGCCACTTCGGCAGCGACGTGGGCATCGACATGCTCGACATCTACTACACGATGAAAGGCTTCATCAGGCATCTCACGCTGCATCACGACCAACGCTGGATGCCCACTCAGCGTATGACCCTCAAATATGGCTTCGAGTCCACTTACCTGCAGTTGCAGTCTGCCGAATGGGACATCAACCTGTTGCATCAGAGAGAGAAGCGAGATGCATGGAGCAACGCCGTCTGGCTGCATCATGAATGGAAGGTCGCCAATCACCTGGAGTTGTCGTCAGGTCTGCGCCTCCACCTTCACAGCGTTCTTGGCGGAGCCCCCTATTACCATCTCGACGATGCGGGCAACATCACCCAAACCGAGCACCCTGGCAGCGGACATATCGTGAAGACCTACACCCATCTGGAGCCCCGTTTCAGCGCCAACTGGCAAATAACACCCCGCCAGAGCATCAAGATAGGCTACAGCCGCATGACACAGGACATCCATGCCATCCGTGGCAGTTCGATGTCGATGCCCTTCGACCGCTACACCATGTCCAGCAACCTTCTGAAGCCCGAGGTGGCCGACCAGGTGGCCGCCGGATGGGCAGGAATCACCCCTGGCAGCGACTACGACTTCTCCGCAGAAGCCTATTTCAAGACCATCCACAACGTCTATGACTACCGCGACGGGAAATCATTCTATTCTGAGATAGAGATTGAGCGTCTGTTGCTTGGAGGTCGCGGCCGTGCCTATGGACTTGAACTCTGCGCCCACAAGAACAAAGGGAAATTGACAGGCTGGGCCAGTTACACCCTGTCGTGGTCGGAGAACAAGATTGCCGGCATCAACAACGGCGACTGGTATACAGCCTCCAACGACCGTCGCCACGACTTCTGCATCATCGGCATCCTCGAGGGCCGACGAGGATGGGAATTCTCCGCCATGTGGCGCTACAACACCGGTCAGGCACTGACTGCCCCCAGCAGCAAATACGAAGTCAACGGCAGGACCTATTACTATTATGCCGAACGCAACGGTTACCGTGCCCCTGCCAGTCACCGTCTCGACCTCAGTGCCACGCATACCAAACGGCTGCGTCATGCCACCCGCATCTGGTCGTTTGGCATCTACAATGCCTACAACCGTTACAACCCCTATGTCATCCGTTTCATCAACGACGAAGACAAGCCATCGGGCACCACTACCCAACTGACAGCGATGTTTGGCATTGTGCCCTCCATCACTTTTGCCTTAAAATATTGAAAAGAGTCCGACGAGTCAGAAAAGTCCGACGAGTCAGAAAAGATAAGAGAAACGATCATGAAAGCAAGAATAATGATGCCCCTCCTCTGTGTGCTGCTATTCACCGCATGCGAGAAAGAGATTGATTTCGACTATCACGAAATCGCTCCGTTGGTGGTTGTCGAAGGACGGGTGACCAACGAGGGCACAGAGGTGCATATCACCAAGAGCCGATCGGTGACCGACTCCGTGCGTGGAAAGACGCTTCCTGGTGCGACCGTTGTCATCACCTGCGATGGGCATCAGGAAACGCTCTCTTACCACCCTGCCGATGACTGCTACAAGTCAGCCATGAAAGGGCAGGCGGGCAAGACCTACCAATTGAGCATCGACTTCGAAGGCAAGCATTATGAGTCGACATCCACCATGCCAGCCCCTGCTCCCATCATCTCCACCCAATTCTACTGGATGAAGGTGCTGGAAGAGCGTCTGCTGGTCAACGTGCTGTGGGCCACTGATCCCCGACCTGATGTCCGCGACTATTATTATTTCCGTATGGACCGCCGTTCCTCCCATCCCCATGTCTTGGCCAAGATAAAGAACCATCCCAAGCCCTATCGCTGGAATGTGTTCGACGACCGTGGCAACCCGCCGGGCTTTGTTTTCCGCGACATCCATTGCATGATGGAACGGACAGCCGAGGAAGACAAGGAAGATGACTGGGACAGGATTCTGTATGCAGGAGACACCATCACGATGCAGTTGATGACCATCGACCAGCCCACCTACGACTATTTCCGCACGCTCATCTCAGGACAGAGCGGCGGAGCCAATCCCATCAGCAATATCACAGGAGGATGTCTGGGATATTTCACCGCCGCCAGCATATGCAGGTCCGACACTCTCATCTACCGGCCGGAGGAAGTGCTGGATGCGACGGATTATCACCCACAATTCAGCGGGGAATAAGAAGAAAAAAAGTATCTTTTTATCTCAACTGACCATGAAATCCGAAATATTTTCCTAAATTTGTGCTGTCGTTGTGTGATTTCATTACTTTGTTTTAGCACCACCGAAGAACCACCATGACCTATTTGAATATCCCCATCCTGGCCAACTATTACATTGCTCCTGGATTAGCCATTAAGGCAGGTATTCAACCTGGTTTCCTATTGGGTCAGAAAACAAAAGGTTCTGAAAGGATATCGGGAGGCAATTGGGCAGATTTTGAAGATTCAGAAACAGAAGGTTTGAAGAAACTCGACATCTCCATTCCCATTGGCTTATCTTATGAAATTTCCAATTTCGTCATTGATGCCCGCTACAACCTCGGTGTGACGAAAATCGTAGATGACCGTGATATTCTTGATGATTATGACAAATCCAAAAACAGTGTCTTCATGCTGACCTTGGGTTATAAGATTTCTTTCTAAAACCAATAGCAAGGAGCGCGGGCGCCCCGCCCCGCATCAACAATACCGATGGCGACCTCGTCTGCAATGATGCTGACGAGGTCGCCCGCTTTCCGAGTCCGGTGAGATCAAAATGTGCAGATACCGTCCCAACTCATCAAATCGGCACGCACATATCCGATTTTTCCGTCAATCTTGATTTTGTACCAGCCTTTCACCTTTCCCAGACAGTCGTATGGATCAGGCAGGTCTTCGCAATCAGGAATCTTAGCGATGACGGCCGTTTTGGTAGACGGTCCCTTGCGCACGTTGATGTTTCCCTTACGGTCAAGATTCCGGTAAACAATGCCCTGTCCTTTCTCGGCACTGTAAACCACCACACGGTGTCCTGCTTTGGGCACATCCGTATCTTCTTGGGTAGACACGGTATATGTCGTAGCATTGATTTTCACAAGGCGTCCCACGACTTCACCCGCACTGTCAACCACCATCTTCATGCTCTGGGCATTCACCCCTATCCACATCAACAAGGTGGCAAAAATCAACATCATTCTTTTCATAATCAAAGTGTTTTAAAGTTCAATTGCACAAAAGTACAACTTTTTCTCTCATTTCATACTCATTTATAAGTAATTCTTTTCAAAACGGTGCATTATTCCAGAAAAACATCACAACAAATTTAGAGCGATGGCCGCGCAGGCTTCTGCATCGGCCAAGGCATGATGATGCCTTTGAAGATCATATCCACAGGCGGCGGCGACAGTTTGCAGTTGATGATTGGGCAGAGAATACCCGAATTGCCGCCGTGCTGCGCTGAGTGTATCGCAGAAGAGATAATCGGGATAATCCATCTGATAGACTCTGAACACCGCTTTCAGACAAGCCTCATCAAAGCGTGCGTTATGTGCGACGAAGGGGATGGAGGCAAT
Source organism: Prevotella sp. (assembly GCA_016281815.1). Lineage (GTDB taxonomy): Bacteria > Bacteroidota > Bacteroidia > Bacteroidales > Bacteroidaceae > Prevotella. The sequence goes on from JAEEJK010000070.1 coordinate 26,356, forward strand.
CAGGTCGGTTCTGTTGTCAAACGCCAACTGCCCGGAGAAAAACACATCCACGATTCTCTCCTCCACCTGATGCCATACCTTTGGGAAGACCAGCGCATCGTCGGTGTCGCGACAACTCAGTCCATGCACCCGCTGGCAGAACCAACTGTAATAATTCGGTTCCGGCTGTATAAGGCCATAAAAAGAATCTACGATTTTCCCATGACGCACCATGACGACCCCCACAGAGCAGACACTCGACGGATGCTCGTTGGCCGTCTCAAAGTCAATGGCAATGAAATCCCTTAACATAGTCGTCCTAGTGGATGGCTTTCACCCCCTTGTGAGTTGGCGTAATGGGCAAGATATGGCCCTCTGCATCAAACTCCATGCGGTCGATGCACACCTGGCGGTGGAAACCCGGCCCCAGATTTCTGTCCATGAAGGTTGGGTTGATGCGGTGATAGATGACATACCACTCATCACGTCCCGGCAACTGCACCACGCTGTTGTGCGCAGTTCCAAAAATGTTTTCATCAGGCCGCTGTTGCAGGATGACGGGCTGCGCCGCCACCTCAATAGGTCCGAGAGGCGAACTGCTTGTTCCGTAAGCCACATGGTAGTTGGGTGAGCCAGTGTCGTCAACGCTCCACAGGAAATAATACAGGCCGTTGCGTTTGAACACATAAGCCCCCTCACGGAAGGCATAGTCGCGAAGGGTTCCGCCCCTGGGTGTCATCACCGTGACCGTTGTGGTGTCGATGCTGGTCATGTCCTCATTGAGTTTTGCACCTGCCATATAGCCGTTTCCCCAATAGAGATACGCCTGTCCGTCATCATCAAGGAACACATCGACATCTATCTGCTGACCGTTCTTAACACCCTCCGGACGTTTGTTGACAATAGGTTTTCCGAAATCATGGAAAGGTCCTGTCGGACTGTCTGCGACAGCGACGCCAATTGCCTTTTGCCTACCCTCATCACCACTATAGTAAAGATAATACTTACCGTTTCGCTCGATAGCAGCAGGAGCCCATGCATTGCCCCTCGCCCATTTGGTCTGTTTGGGCAGATCAAGCGCCACCCCCTCATAACGCCATTCCGCCAGGTCGGCCGAAGAGAAGCAGGTGAAGTACCACCCACCCCACCCCGGATGCCCGTCGGTAGTGGAATAAATGTAGTAGCGATTGGTTTTCCTGTCATAGAGGATTTCGGGATCGGCATGAAACTCCGGGAGAATGGGGTTACCGCTCCATTTTTCCTTTTTTACAGTGCTGTTCAAAGACTCATCGGTGAGCACATATCCCCATCGCTTCTGAAGCCGTTGCATCTCCTCTTCGGTGAGGGAGATGACCGTCCCATGGCGTGGATGGAAATCCTTGTCAAACGACAGGGGTTTGGCGGAGAAGGTCTTCAGGTCTGAGGAAGTCTGATACTCGTATCTGCCACTGCCATAGAGGTCGTACATCAGGACATACTCATCCGAATCATTCAGTTTGAACACGCCGCTGCCCTCGACACCGGTCTTGGAATCAGCATATGCGTCGATGAATTTGAAGTTCTCCTTCCATTTGCCGAGCAATTTCTTGGAAGTAGCCATCTGGATGCCATTCTGTATCTCCTTTCCCTCAGCATTCTTGATGTTACCTTTATAGAACATGTGGTAGGTGCCGTTGCGCTCGATGATATCGTTGTCGAGACAACTGTATTTTGCCCGGAAGAGCACCTTTGGCTCACTTTCAAACCCAGTGAAGTCGCTATTGGCATAGGCATAGTATGTCACCATGCTCTGGCGATTGTCGTTGGTGCGCTGCAAGGTGAAGTAAATCATGTATTTCCCCGCCTTTTTGTCAAAAATGGTCTGTGGAGCCCACACCCAGTAGGCATCGGAGAAATGTTCCGCGAAATCTTTGGCGAGCACCACCTTCGCATGTGTCCAGTCGATAAGGTTCTTGGACTTCAGCATGACGATGCCCGGATTCTCTTTCCATCCGTTGCGCACGGTGTTCATGTCGGTGGCCACCATATAGAAGCAGCCGTCCTCCCCCCTGAGTATATGCGGGTCACGTATGCCGCCGCTGGTGCTGATGGTGTCGCTGGTGATGACAGGCCAGTTGCGGTTGAGTGTCCTCCAGCACTTGCCATCTCTGCTGATGGCGAAGCGCAGTTGCTCTTGTCTGAAATTGTCGCCAGTGCCCTCAAAATAGGCGAAGAGATACCCAGTATAAGGAGTCTGGAGCGCTTTTTGCTTTTTGGCTGCTGATATATTGAGCGAGCAGGCAGCCACCAGGAACAGCAGGAATAGTTTTTTCATCATGTTTTTAGGTGAAGGTTAGATTGGATGGATTGCTTGTAGGCACGACTGGTCGTGTCATGATTCTCTGATGTGCAAAAATACATATTTGGGGGAGATTTCACAAATTTTACAGCAAGAAATGTGAGGTCGACTGCTCTGGTGTCGGTCGCGCTATCGACAAGGTGGCCAAGCCTTCCCTTCTCGTCCAAGGTGATTAACCTTTATTAACCCACAATTTCGTAGGACCGGACCAGAAAAATGCTATTTTTGCAAATCATTTTCAAAAGTACAACAAATATCAATAGATTATATCACTTTAACCAATTCTTGTAAAAATGAAGAGAACTTTAGTTTTATTCGGTCTCATCATGTGTTTTGCCATGGGGCTCTCAGCACAGAGCATCTTGGGCAAATGGCGTGCCCAACAGATTGAAATAGAAGGCGCCAAGGCGACCGTTGATATGACCTTCAAAGCAGACAAGACCTTGTTGATAGAACTGTTCGTCAACATGGACAATTCCGAAGAGGTGGAAATGCAGTTTCATCTGAATATCGATGGCACCTATGGAGAAAAGAACGGCAATGTCCTCCCTTACAAACTCAATTCCGACAATGCCAACATCGTTTTTGACAAATTAAAATTCAAGGGCGAGATGGCTGAGCAGATGAAAAACAACAAAGAGTTGGAGACTGGCTTAAGAAAACTCATTCAAGACCAAGTCAATGAGTCGAAGAGCGAGATGACAAAGGAGATTCCGGCAGAAGGCGAAATGATCATTACCGAAATGACCGCCACCTCCATGAAAGTCAAAATGGACGATAAAGACGATAAAGATAACGAAATACTCGACTTTGTAAAGGTTGACTGATTTCCTTTTCAGGCTACCTTTTCTAAATACATATATGACATCCCCTCCCCTGACAGTCAGGAGAGGGGATATTCTTAACTCATCAGCGTATCCCAGATACGCTCTTAATTGCTGCCTTTACCTGCGCCATGTTGCTGCGCGAGACGGGGAGGGATTCGCTGGAATGCCTGATGAGCAGTTTTGTGGAGCCAGAATGCGAGACAATCTGCTCTACCTGAGCGAGATTGACCAAAAAGGCTCGATGGCAGCGGACAATCATCGGATAGCCATTCAGTGTTTCATCCATCTGTTTCATCGTGGCACGGAGCATGTCAGTATGCACCTGTCCGTCGCGCAAATGACAGACCTTGACATAGTTGCCAACGGCCTCAATATATAATAAGTCAGATACCTGGAGCGTCACGGATTCGTTGGTCGTGCCTGTGAGCGTGAGTTCCTGCCGAAGGGGTTTCTCACTTGGCTTTTCCTCTTCGTTCATCGGGGACTTCTCTGACTCTTGTTTGTCAGGTTTGGCATCCGCCACTACCGCCGCAGCGTTTTGCATGAGTTTCTCTTGCATCTCCTTCAACTCCTCATTCAGCAGCCGCGTCTCTTCCAGTTCCATCGCCAAATACTTGCTGCGGAACTTGAAGCGCCAATAGAGTCCGATGGCAAAGGAGCAGAAGGCGATGATGACAAGGGTTTCAAGGAAATTGACGACAGAAAACTGATTTCCCTCCGCACGGCCGCTCAGCACGAAATGGCGGTAAAGACAGATGCCCAGTGCCACAAGCGGCGTATTGATCAACTGAAAGCAGAGGTTGCGGCGGATGATGTATTCGACACCTTTCTTGAACGATCTCGGCATATGGACAACATACTTCAGGATCATGTCCGTGATCATGCAGATCGAAAAACCTATCACGCCCAAAGCCATCAGATGCACATACCCCTGCCACTGCCACGCATCCAATCCGAAGGGTTTGAATACAGCCAGCGCCACCACGGTAAACGTGGTACTGATGATCCTCGTCGTAATCGTTTCTAAACGTCCCTGTTTCATACTGGGTACAAAAGTAGTTTTTTTTCCTTAAACAGTCAAACCATTCTTCATGTTTCTGCCATTTGTCACATTACCGTGCTGTTTATCCCAGAAATTTGGAGGGATGAACAGCACTCCGTATTTTCGCAGTGCGATTTTGCAAAGAAACAACAAGAAAAGATATGTTGATGAAACCAAGAACGATCATCGGTGTAATTTTCATAGTGGCCAGTTTGCTGAAATTGGCCACGTTGTGGGGGATTATCCATTGGAGTTGGTTTGAGAACCTGTCGGAGGGTCCCTGGGCCATGTATCTCTGTATATTTATACTATTATATGCAGGTGTTCATCTCGTGGTGGACAGTTACCGTCGCGACCCCGACCAATGGTTGCAGCGCCCGCTGCCCATTGGCGAGGACGGCAAGCGCATCCGCTGCTCGGTGCATTATGGCGGAGACGAGTACGTCTATCATGGCGAGATATTTCATGGTGCCCGGCTCGATGCCTTCTGCGGAGGCATCCGCCTGGACTTGCGAGAGGCAACCATTACGGAGGATGAGGAGATTGACATCCACACTTTCTGCGGCGGCATTGAGATCATCGTGCCCACGACGGTCAATGTGGAGGTGAAAAGCCAAAACTTCATCGGCGGCGTCGGCAATCATACTAACAGCAAGGCCAACGGCACGGCTCCTACCCTCCACGTCATCGCCAGCAATTTCCTCGGTGGCGTGGATATTAGGAATTGATTTTGTAGTTTTTTCAGCGTCTGGTACGACAAATGAGTAAAAGATAAATTAAATTGATGAATCATATGAAAGCAATAAGAATCGCAGCACTGATGGCTGCAATGATGATGACGATGGTGACGTTCGCAGAGACACATGACTGGGGCGGACGGGTGATTGACGAGAAAGGCGAACCGATGCCCTTTGTGAATGTGGTGCTGCTGTCGCTGCCCGACTCGGCATTCGTACAAGGTGCGACGACCGATGAGCAGGGTGTTTTCAAAATTGTGACGGATGTCAACCAGGGATTGTTCAAGGTGACATGCATGGGTTATCAGACCTTATATGTCAATGCGGGCCAAAACCTGACCATCCAAATGAAGGAGGACACACAGTTGCTGGGCGAAGTTGTGGTGAAGGGGCAGTTGCCGCAGACCCATGCCAAGGGCGATGCCATGCGGACCACCGTGGCAGGAACGATACTGGAGAAAGCAGGCACGGTGAGTGATGCCCTGTCGAAAATTCCGTCGGTAGAGACTGAGCGCGACGGTGCCGTGAAGGTGCTGGGACGCGGCGATGCCGAGGTATATATCAACGGACGACGGGTGCAAGACAACAGCGAACTCTCCCGGCTGCGTTCCGATCAGATACAGCATGTGGATGTGGTGCAGAACCCCGGTGACCGATATGCTGCTTCGACAAAGGCCGTTGTGCGTATCACGCTGAAAAAGGCGCAGGGTGAAGGCTTTAGTTTCCAGGATAACCTCGAAGGTGTATATCAGTATGGCCATACTTTGACCAATAACCTTGACGTGAACTACCGCACTGGCGGGCTCGACATCACCGCCTCGCTGTGGGCCGGGCGCTATGGTCACGCCAAGTCGCTGCAGGAGAACACCCTGACCTACTATGCCGGACCAGATAAGATCGAGGGTGTCAGTACGCAGGAGTCGAAGAGCATTTGGAAAGGTTGGTCGCCGCAGTTGCAGGTCAACTACATGGTGAACGAGAACCACAGTTTCGGCGCCTTCTACAAATACGACCGCCACCCCGGCAGCGACTTCAACAGCATGTTCTATACCGACAGTTACGAGAACAGCATTTTCAAGGAGCGCTCTGAGAGCCATATCACCCAAGATGACAAGTTTGTGAAACATATCTTCAATGCCTACTACAATGGCAAGGTGGGACAACTGAGCATCGACCTGAATATCGACGGTCTGTTCGACGACACCCAGTCACCTGGCAACACCAATGAAATGACGACAGAAGCAGGTGGCAGTCCCGTCAATCGAAGCATTGAAAGCAACACCATCAGCAGCAATAACTTCTGGGCCTCAAAACTTATCTTCGGCTATCCCATCTGGAAGGGTAACTTCTCTCTCGGTGGCGAGTACAGTTACAACCACCGAACGGATGCCTACGATTTCAAGGCCACCGATGCTGTTCCCGTGAAGACTACCGACACGGAGATCAACGAGAAATCAGCCGCTGTCTTCGCAGAGTATGGCCGACAGTTTGGCAAGGTGTTCACCCAGGTGGGTCTGCGCTATGAGCATCTGACGAACGACTATTTCAATTTTGGCAAAAAACAGGATGAAGTCTGCCGAGATTACGGTGACTGGTTCCCTACAGCCGTCATCTCCGCCCCTGTCGGCAAGGTGCAGTTCTCGCTGTCATACCGTCGCGATATTGAGCGTCCGCC
>JAEEJK010000071.1 GCA_016281815.1 Prevotella sp.
CCATGTCTTGTTACGATTTACGCTTGTTTTAAATTGCAACACTAAGATAGGTGAAAAATCTGACATGGCAAAATCCTGAGCAACTTTTTGTTGCTCAGGAACTTATAAATAAAGTTAAATCAAAGTGTTGCGGAATTAAGGTTCATTTTTACTTCCGTTGGACTTCCTTCGATGGTCGGTCATTGGTTGTCGCCTATGCTCATGAAAAAAAATCGTCGTAATTTTTGTAGGTTCGTATAATTGCATTATCTTTGCAGATGGAAAGGTTCGCTATGCGCGATGAACAAGGGAATGGGGTGTGAATCCCCGACTGTCCCGCAGCTGTGAGTTCCTTTATTGCTTCAGGCTGAACGCCACTGCCCATTGGGCGGGAAGGCGCCTGCAAGTGGAACGAAGTCAGAAGACCTGCCTTTTTCTGGGCTTGAGAAGCCTGCCGACCCTCTCGATGCAAGGGGCGAGGCGAAATGAATGAAATGTTATGACCATCCGCCCATGAAGTGTTTCATGAGGTGGCCGCTTCAGATACATTGGCAGTGTGTCATCTGTCCTTTGGCACACGCTTTGGCATCGAAAGAAGTATCAATGATTATTCAACCGAAGTGTATTATATAAGTTTTCATCAGGGGGAGCGGTGCCGTGAGGCATCGCTTTCTTTAGTTTATCGCGCATAGTTTATAGTTAAAACCTCCTTAAAGATTCGTTATTCTCATCGGAAAGGTTTAATTTTGCTTTTCAATTGCGAATGACATGAGCAACGTGATAAAAAAGACAGCCAAGGTATTGCTTCCCCTCTTATTAGGAGGAGCCATTCTCTATTGGATGTACCGCGACTTCGACTTCCAGCAGATTGACCATGCCATGCGGCATGAGATGAACTGGACATGGATGTTGCTGTCACTGCCATTCGGCATCACGGCACAGTTGTTCAGAGGCATGCGCTGGCGGCAGGCTCTCACCCCCATCGGCGAGCACGCCCGGCTCAGCACATCGGTGTATGCCATTTTTCTGAGTTATGCCACCAGTCTGGTCATTCCCCGCGTGGGTGAGTTTGTTCGCTGCGGCGTGCTCAAGCGCCATGATGGCGTGAACTTCGCCAAGTCACTCGGCACGGTAGTCACCGAACGGGCCATCGACACCATCGTCGTACTGGTCATCACCGGTGTTACCCTGTTGCTGCAACTGCCCGTCTTCATCCATTTCTTCAACACCACCGGCACACGTCTCGACAGTTTTCTCAGCCAGTTCACCACCACCGGCTACTTGGTTACCCTCATCTGCCTCGTCGCAGCCTGCATCCTTGTATGGATACTGATGCAGCAGATGCAAATAGGCAATAAGGTGAAGGACACAGCGAGCAACCTCTGGCAGGGCATCATCTCGCTGCGGGGAGTCGACAACATCCCCCTCTACCTGTTCTATACCATCGGCATCTGGTTGAGTTACTTCATCCATTTCTACCTGACCTTCTACTGCTTTGAGGAGACCGCCCATCTCGGCATCAACTGCGCCCTTGTATCTTTTGTCGTGGGCAGCATCGCCGTCATCGTGCCCACCCCCAACGGAGCCGGCCCATGGCATTTCTCTGTAAAGACGATGCTCATTCTCTACGGAGTGGAGAGCAACCTCGCCTTGGTGTTCGTCCTCATCGTGCACACGGTGCAGACGGCACTCGTCATTCTGCTCGGCATATACGGTTGGATAGCACTATCTTTGAAATTGAAAATTGAAAATTGAAGATTGAAAATTGGAGATGAGAAAACTATCGGAAGACAGAGGTAATATCAAATATATATTGTAATTTTGCCTAACGAACGAAAAACCTTAACCCTAACAATTATGAGTGAAATCAAAAATCTGCAACCTACCTGCATCTGGAAAAACTTCCATGCACTGACCCAAGTACCCCGTCCCTCAGGACATCTGGAGAAAATACAGCAATTCCTGCTCGACTTTGCCGCAAGCGTCGGTGTCGAGGCCTTCAAGGACCCCGCAGGCAACATCGTGATGCGCAAGCCCGCAACCCCCGGAATGGAGAACCGCAAGGGTGTGATCCTGCAGGCACACATGGATATGGTGCCCCAGAAGAGTCCTGAGAGCACGCACGACTTTGTGACCGACCCCATCGAGCCCTGGATTGACGGTGACTGGGTGAAGGCCCGCGGCACGACACTGGGTGCTGACAACGGCATGGGAGTGGCCGCCATCATGGCAGTGATGGAAGCAAAGGATATGAAGCATGGTCCCATTGACGCCCTCATCACCGCTGATGAGGAAACCGGCATGTTTGGCGCCAACGACCTGCCCGAGAATGAACTTCAAGGCGACATCCTTCTCAACCTTGACTCAGAGACCTGGGGCAAGTTCGTCATCGGCAGCGCCGGCGGCATCGATGTCACCGCCACCCTGGAATATAAAGAGGTGGAGACCGACCCCGAGGACAAGGCTGTCCGCGTGACGCTGAAAGGATTCCGCGGCGGTCACTCCGGTCTGGAGATCCATGAGGGCCGTGCCAACGCCAACAAGCAGATGGTGCGTTTTGTGCGTGAGGCCATTGAGGAATGTGAGGCACGCCTTGCCACCTGGCATGGCGGCAACATGCGCAATGCCATCCCCTTCAAGGCAGAGGTGGTGCTCACCCTGCCTGCAGAGAACGTGGAGGCCCTGAAAGAGTTGGTGGCCGACTGGAAAGCCGACTTTGAAGACCAGTTCAAGAACATCGAGAGCGGCATCGAGATGTATGCCGAGGAGATTGAGGCCCCGAAGACGGAAGTGCCAGTTGAGATACAGGACAACCTGGTGAATGCCATCTATGCCTGCCACGACGGCGTCATCCGCATGATCCCCTCCTACCCCACTGTGGTGGAGACCTCTTCCAACCTCGCCATCATCGACATCGAAGGCGGTCGCGCAGCCTTGAAGATCCTTGCCCGCTCATCGCGTGAGGACATGAAGGACTACATCGTCAAGACATTGGAGAGTTGCTTCAGCATGGCCGGCATGCGTGTGGAGACCGCAGGCAGTTATGGCGGATGGGATCCCAATCCTGACAGCGAGATACTGCACCATCTGCTGGGCATCTACAAAGAACTCAACGGAGAGGACGGCATCATCCAGGTAGACCACGCAGGACTGGAGTGCTCCGTCATCCTGGGCAAATATCCCCATCTCGACGTGGTCTCGTTAGGTCCCACCATGCGCAGTCCGCACACCACCAGCGAGCGCTGCTTCATCCCCAGCATCGCTCCTTTCTGGGCATTGCTCAAGAAAGCATTGGAGGAGATTCCACTGAAATAAAAAAAAACGGATATGAAAAAGCCCCTCGATTTAAGGGGGCTTTTTCATATAGTCATCTGGCTTGTATTACTCTTCGCCTGAATCACCGGCATTGTTTTCTGTCTCTGCTTCCGCCTCAGCATCGATGGCCTTGATCTTCTGCCGAACCAGTTCCAGTTCATCCTTCAGTTTCTGCACCTTGCGGTTCATCTCATCAATCAGGCTGCTGCCCTTCTTGCTTGACACGCTCAGGAAGCCGAGATTGTTCTCATAAGTCTGGATTTCCTGTCTGAGACTGTCATAGCGGTGCAACAGGCGGTTGCGCTCGTTGTCAAGTGCACCTGCGCCCTTCTCTGCCACGCTGTGCAAGTTGTTGCGGTAGTTGTCGAGACGGCGGCGGGTAATGGTGACATTCAGTTCCTTATAGAGTTTGTCGAGCACCTCACGGTATTCTCTGAACAGTTTGTCCTTGTCGCGGAAAGGCACATGTCCGATGGAGTTGTATTCATCGACAAGCGCCTGGACAGCCTCCTGCAGGTCATCGACCGGTTCCTCGGCAATGGCCTTCAGCCTTGCGATGACATCCCGTTTCTTGGCCAGGTTCTGGCGCTCCTCTCCTCTTGTTCCTGCTGTAGCGGCATTGCGTGCCTCAAAGAACTTGTTGCAAGCGCCAAGGAACTCAGCCCACAGTTGGTCGCCCAATTTTCTGGGCACCATGCCGATGGTCTTCCACTCACGCTGCAGTTGTGCAAGTTTCTCAGCCGTAGCCTTCCAGTCCGTGCTGTCCTGAAGAGCCTTGGCCTGCTCCACCAGCGCACGCTTTTTCTCTGCATTCTCAGCGAAGCGTCCCTTCATCTCACGGAAGAACTGAGTCTTGCGTCCGAAGAAGTCGTCGCACGCAGCGCGGAAGCGTTCGAAGATCTTCACATTCATCTTCTGCGGTGCGAATCCGATGGTTTTCCATTCAGCCTGCACGGCGATGATCTCTTGTGTATGGCGCTCCCAGTCGGCAGCCCCCTTGTTCTCTTCCTTGGCGATGGCCTCCACCTTCTCACAGAGTTCGGTCTTCTTTGCCAAGTTTTCCTCCTCGCGTGAGCGGAGGTTTTCGAAATGTTGCTGATGGCGCTTGTTGATGACTGTAGAAGCAGCCTTGAAGCGAGACCACATCTGCTCACGGAATTCCTTCGCCACAGGTCCGGCCTCCCGATACTGCTGGTGCAGTTCCTGCAACTGGTGGAAAGCACTGATGACATCCGGCTCCTCAGCCAGTTTCTCAGCAGCCTCGCAGAGTTTTGTCTTGATTTCGAGATTCTTGCGGAAGTCATACTCACGGGCCTCGCTGTTGAGGCGGATCTGGTCGTAGAACTGCTCCACGTAGTATTGGTAGGTCTTCCACAACTCGCTGGCACGCTCAGCCGGCACAGCCTTGATTTCCCTCCACTCTGTCTGGAGGCGCTTGAACTCCTGGTATGCCCTGTTGGCACTCTCCGGTGATCCCACCATAGTCTTGATGCGCTCTATAATCTCAAGTTTTCTCTTGAGGTTATCGGCCTTCTCCTTCTCCATTTCCTGGAAGACACGCGATCTTTTCTCCTTGATGAGTCCCATCTCGGCCTTGAACTTCTCCTCATCCTCATCGGGAACGATTTGGTATTTCTCAGGATCGCCGCCCCCGTCAATGTATGCTCTCAGCGCCTCCTCACGGTCGGCCACGAGCAACTTGTAGAAAATGGTCTTGAGCAGGTCCACCTCATCCTTGGCAGGTGTTTCCTCTCCATGAGCCAATTCAGTCACTCTTTCAAGCACTTCTTTCTTGGTTTTGTACACTTTCTTGGGGGCTTCCTCAGCAACAGGTGCAGGTTCCTCGGCAGGTGCAGGTTCCTCGGCGGGAGCAGGTTCCTCGGCTGCGGGAGCAGGTTCCTCGGCTGCAGGAGCAGGTTCCTCGGCTACGGGTGAGGGCTCCTCTGCCGGAGTTTCCTCCACGGGCAAAGCCTCCTCTACAGGAGCGTCAGCCTCTGCATTTTCCACCACAGCGGGTTCCTCAACCACTGGTTTCTCCACAGTTTCATTGGGGTTTTCCACTACACCATTCTCTTCTACGGGGTTGCCCTGTACCTGGGCATTGTCTTGAGAGTCCATCATTTCACAATTAGGTTTATGATTCGATTGTTCACATTTATCAAAATGCAAACTTATAAAAAACTATTGGAAAAACCTAATGAATTTTTAAAAACTTTAAAAAAAACTTTTAAATCAGTCTCTTATGTCTGAAAAGCCACCATATAAGTCCTGAGACAGCAATGGAAATGACGAGTGCAATGGGGAATCCCACCTTCAGATCTTCCATACCGTTGATCAGGTTCATACCGAAGAAACTGGCGATGAGTGTGGGGAACATCATGATGATGGTCACTGAAGTCAGCGTACGCATCACCGTATTCATGTTGTTGTTGATGATGCTGGAGTAAGTGTCCATGGTCGATTCCAGGATGTCCGAATAGATATTGGTTGTCTCCTTCGCCTGTGTCATCTCGATGTTGACGTCCTCGATCATGTCGGCATCCAACTCATCGATTTGCAGTTTGAATTTCAGTTTGGCCAGCAGGTTTTCGTTTCCCCTGATGGAAGTGGCGAAATAGGTGAGCGAGTCCTGAAGTCTGCTCAGTCCGATGAGCGACTCGTTGTTCACCTCCTTGTCCAGGTTGCGCTTGGCTTTCTCAATGAGGCTGTTGATCTGCTTGAGTCGTTTGAGGTACCACACCGCAGAGGAAAGGAAAATGCGGAAGATCATGTCGACATAGTCGGTGAATCCCACGCCTCTTTTTTGCTGGTAACTGACGAAGTCGATCATCATGTTTGTCTCATAATAGCAAACGGTGATGGTGACATCCCTTTTATGGATAATACCGAGCGGGACGGTGGTGTAAGGTGTTCTTGACCTGATTTCCTTGACATAGGGGATACGGAGGATGATGAGCATCCAACCGTCGTCGTACTCATAGCGTGCCCTCTCATCAGCATCGCTGATATCGGTGAGGAAATAGTCAGGGATTTTGAAATCGTTCTCAAGAAACTGGCGGTCCTCGTCTGTGGGACAGGTCACCTGTATCCAGCAGTTAGCCTGCCACTCTTTGAGCAGCGTCAGGCCCTCATTGTAGTTCCAGTATGTTCTCATCTGTCGTTCCTCCGCGTGTTTAGCGTAGTGAAATAAAACTTACGGCGCGAGGATCAACAGTTTCTGTCGTCTCACGCCTGCGCAATCAAATATTCCGCCGGGTAGTCGTCCATAAATATTAAAAATTAATCATCTAATGCAGGGATATGGTTATTCCTCTCTGCTTTCGGTTGCAAAGATAGGGATAATTTCCAAAATGCCAAAGCAATGTTGACAAAAAGTTTTTCAAAAAGCCAATCTGAGTCCGATGTCGTTGGTGAAGATGGTATGTGTGGCTCCTCTCCTGTCAGAGACCCTCAGATGAGTGGCGAAATCCAGGAAGCCACCTCCTCGCCTCACCCTCACGTTGGGTGTTTCCTCTCCATCAGCGCCCTGTGCATAGGGTTTCCACAAATCCTCACACCACTCCTCCACATTTCCGCTCATGTCATAGATACCCAATTCGTTGGGTGCCTTTGTCGCGACATCATGCGAGTGGTTTCCGCTGTTGTTGCAATACCACGCCACAGCCTCGTAGTCATCGCTTCCGGCATACTTGGTGTGGCGGCTTTTCAGTCCACCTCTTGCAGCGAACTCCCATTCCGCCTCAGCAGGCAGTCTGAAATGCTGGCCCGTGAAGAACTCCAGTTTCATGAGGAAGAGGTCGATGTCCCGGTATCTGATGCTCTCCACAGGAAGTTTCGGTCCCTTGGAATGCGAGGGGTTGAAGCCCATGACAGCCTCCCACAGTTCCTGAGTCACCTCAGTCTCAGCGATATAGAAATCTTGGACCTGCACCTCATGAGCCGGGCGCTCATCCTCGCCAGCCTCCTCTCCTTGTTCCTCAGTTGCCCCCATGATGAACCGGCCACCTCTCACCTTCACCATGCGGAAGGTCACGCCCTCCACCTTGAAGGTTTCGATATCGCCCCCCGACAAGGAACTTCTTCTCGACAGCCTGCTGTTGGCTATTTCATGAATGACAGGAAAAGAAGATGGTTTGGGCATCAGTTGGTTGTACTCCCCTCCCGGGATTACGGGATGCAGTTTCACCTGGCTACTAACCTGTGACGGCATCATAGCAGCCAGCACCACCATATTAATATAGAAAAAGAGTTTAGACTTTTGAATCATTGGTTGTTTCCATTGTTTTTTGATGTCAACGTGGCCACGACATATTCCGACTGTGTGCCGATGCGGAACTTCCCACCCCAGATGCCGAGCCCCGAACTGACATAGAATTGAGTGTTGCCTCTCTGCCATGATCCGTAGGAGCATTCATAGATGGCATCCGTGATCCATGATATCGGCCACACCTGTCCGCGGTGGGTGTGTCCGCTCAGTTGGAAGTCCACCTTTGCCTGTTCGGCGCGCTCCAACTCATATGGCTGATGGTCGAGCACGATGGTATAGGTACTGTCAGGAGCATTGCCCACCACCTTGTCCAAAGGTTGCCGTTCCGGGTTGGTGCGGTCGTCCCTTCCCACGACAGTGATGACGCTGTCGACCATCACCGACTCATCCATCAGCAGACGGATGCCCGCCTCCTTATAGAACCGCCTCGCTGCCGGCACCCTACTGTAATACTCATGGTTGCCCAGACAGGCATAGACCGGTGCGCTGAGTCTTCTGAACTCCTCCGCCATCTTTTCCTCAGTGATAGGCCTCATGCTCATATCGATGATGTCACCCGCCACGAGGATGAAGTCAGGGTGCTCAGCATTGATGAGGTCTATCCACCGGGCCAGTTCAGCCCGACGGTTATGATATCCGATATGCAGGTCGCTGACCATCACGATTTTGTATTCCCTTCCGATGGGCTTGTCGGTGGTGAGTTGCAGGGGCACGCGCACCTTGTGGCGATATTTGATGTTTCCTGCCACGAAGACCGCCGTCAGGAGTACAAGGATGGACAATGTCGCGGTCCAACTCTCATGGAACAGGCTGCGGGGCAGCAAGTGGCAGCATCTCGCCACATCCATGAGAAAGAATGTCAAAACAAGATAAAGCAATACGATGACGGATGACGTGGAGACCTCATACATCACAGAAGCCAAGTTGAGCGGCATCTTGTCAAGTCCTCCCCCGATGAAAAAGAACATCGAAACAAGTATGGCTGCCAACAACAGCACCGCGAGCCATTTCAACGGCTTGGTGAATGGGAGCACACACCATACATGCCACAGGACATAACCCAGGGCACCCAGGACAAGCAAGAGGAAGAAGATGAACATAACCCGCATGAGTTAGAAGAGGGAGAGGGTGTAGAGGTAGATGACGGCAGCAGGAATCGCCATGAGTGACGAGTCGAACCGGTCGAGCATTCCACCATGTCCGGGCAGGATATTTCCGCTGTCCTTCACGCCCAAAGTCCTTTTGAAGAGAGACTCCACGAGGTCGCCAAGGGTGCCGAAGACCACGACCACCAGTCCGAGACCCATCCACACGGGAATGGACAGTGAGTGGGTTTCACCACCGGTCAGCCATCCGATGATGGCTGCAGCCACGAGCACGAGCAATCCTCCACCGACAGAGCCTTCCCAAGACTTTCCCGGCGACACCCGTGGAAAGAGTTTGTGGCGTCCCAGCAGAGAACCCACGCAATAGGCCCCTGAATCGTTCACCCACAGAAAGACGAAGATGCTCAGCGGCAGCAGCGCATTGTATTGCTGTTCTCCTCCTGATGTCTGAAAAGCGAGCAAATTGATGGTGGAGAACGGCAGTGCGATATACATCTGACTGAGCATTGTATATGCCCAATTGTTGATGGGATTGGGAGCCTGTGTAAACAGTTCGGAGATAATCAGATAAATAATGGTGATGAGATACGGTATGAAGACGGTGAGCGAAGCCATCCCCATGCAATATCCCGCCATTGCCAGGAAGAAATACACCCCTGCCACGGTGGAGATGAACCTGTTGACCTGGATATCATCCCATTCATTGACCAGACGGCCATATTCCCAGATGGTGAGTCCCGTAATCAGCGCGAAAAGCAGGACCATCGACTGTGCACGGAAAAAACACGTCACCAGGATGGCTACGAACAGCACCCCGGTGATGGTCCTTACGATGAAGTTTTGTTGTTTTTCGGTCATGAGGAAAGAGATTAGAGGTTGGTCGGGGCTGATTCGCCGGAGTTTTCTGGGTTCTCAGAGTTTTCTGAGGACACCGATGTCTCTGTATTCTCTGTTTTTTCGGTAGTATCTTCCAACTGCAGGATTTCCTGTGAGCGGCTCACCCATGGACGTTTTCCAAAGATGCGCTCCACATCCTCAGCGAAGATCACCTCACGACTGATGAGCAATTCTGCGAGGGCATTGTGTCCCTCCTTGTGCTCCATCAGGATTTTCTTGGCACGGTCGTACTGCTCGTTGACCATCTTGAGCACCTCATCGTCGATGACCTTGGCAGTGGTGTCGCTGTAAGGGCGCTGGAACTGATAATCCTGATTGTAGTAGCAGATATTGGGCAGTTGCTCACCCATACCGGCATAGGCAATCATGCCGTATGCACTCTTGGTAGCCCGCTCCAGGTCGTTCATCGCACCCGTGGAGATATGTCCGGTGAACAGTTCCTCTGCGGCCCGTCCTCCCATGAGAGAGCACATCTCGTCGAGCATCTCCTCCTTCGTGGTGATCTGGCGCTCCTCAGGCAGATACCATGCGGCACCAAGGGCATTTCCTCTTGGCACGATGGAAACCTTGACCAACGGATTGGCATGCTCGCAGAACCACGATATGGTGGCATGTCCGGCCTCATGGAGGGCGATGGTTCGCTTCTCGTGGGCAGTCATCACCTTTGTCTTCTTCTCCAGACCGCCGATGATCCTGTCAACGGCATCGAGGAAATCCTGGCGGCACACGGTGGTAGCCTGCCGTCTCGCAGCGATGAGGGCCGCCTCATTGCACACATTGGCGATGTCGGCACCCGAGAATCCCGGTGTCTGACGGGCGAGGAGGTCGATATCCACGGAGTCATCCACCTTGATGGGCTTCAGGTGAACGATGAAGATTTCCTTCCGCTCGTTGAGGTCGGGCAGGTCAACATGGATCTGCCTGTCAAAACGACCGGCACGCAGCAAAGCGGAGTCGAGCATGTCGGCCCTGTTGGTGGCAGCCATGATGATGACACCGCTGTTGGTGCCGAAGCCATCCATCTCGGTAAGCAGCGCATTGAGGGTGTTCTCCCTCTCGTCGTTGCCACCCATGGAGGGGTTCTTCGACCTTGCACGTCCCACAGCATCAATCTCATCGATGAAGATGATACAGGGCGCTTTCTCTTTCGCCTGACGGAACAAGTCCCTGACGCGGCTGGCGCCCACACCGACGAACATCTCGACGAAGTCACTACCGCTCATGGAGAAGAAAGGCACTCCAGCCTCTCCTGCCACAGCCTTAGCCAACAAGGTCTTGCCGGTTCCCGGAGGACCCACCAAAAGGGCACCCTTGGGGATTTTGCCGCCCAGGTCGGTATATTTCTGGGGATTTTTGAGGAAGTCAACGATTTCCTGGACCTCCTCCTTGGCGCCGATCTGTCCTGCCACATCACGGAAAGTGACACCCAGGTCATTGCCTTTCTCATACATCTTGGCCTTGCTCTTGCCTACGTTGAAGACTCCGCCGGCACCACCACCTCCCATGCGTCGGAAGAAGAAAAGCATGATGAAGACGAAGAACAAGATAGACAACACGTTAAAGAAGAGGTTGACCATGTCACCGCTCTTCTCATTCTCGAAAGTGACATGCCCGTTGAATTTCCCATCTTTCTGAGCCTGGTCAAGGAAGGTCTCCAATGACTCCACCGCGCCATACTCCACCTCAAGGAATGGATTCTTGCCGGTCTGCTTGACATCAGCCTGAAACACCTCCTGGATGAACTCGGGGTTGACATACATGCGCAGTTCGTTCTCGTCGTTATTGATGACCACTTCCTTGGCAGCCCCTTTGAGCACCCACTGTTTGAAATTGAAGTAGTTCTCCTTTTTGGAAATGCCTCCCTCGCCTCCGGCAGCGTCGCCGCCTGTGTTGGTAAAGAACAAGACCGCCAGCATCACGATAATGATGATGTAGATCCAATTCATGCTAAAGCGCGGAGTATTGGGCTTTTTCTCGTTGTTTTCTTCCATTGGTTTTTCGTTATCAGAATTACCTCTTGTTATTTATAGGGATTCATTCATTCCAAATCAGGAATATGAGTCAGCGGAGCATCCTCCCAAAGTGCCTCGAGGTTGTAATACTCCCTCATCTCCGGCACAAAGATATGGACGATGACATCGGTGTAGTCCATGGCCACCCATAGAGCATGGGTGAGTCCCACCACCTTGACCGGTTTTTCCCCTGATTTCACACGGGCTGTCTCCTCAACGGCGTCAGCGATGGCTTCCACCTGTGTGGGTGAGTTGCCCTCGCAGATGACAAAATAGCGGCAGATAGCGCCTTCGACGCCTGTCATGTCGGCGATGACGATGCCTTTTCCCTTTTTCTCTTGTATTCCTTCTGTGATGTGATTTACTAATTCTTTTATTGCATCCATTGATTTCGCTTATGTTTTGAAGTGCAAAATTACAAAAAAAAATGCACCTGCCATCTTGTGGGGAAAAAAAATAGTTGCGAATGCCAAAAATGTATTGAAAAAAAGGCTTTCAGCCATAAAAAAGAGATTTTGCAAGAAGTTTTTTCCTCAAAAGTTTGGCATTTCAAAAAAAACACTTACCTTTGCACCCGCATTTCAACGGAAACTGATTTGCAATCTTAGGTATTGGGGTATGGTGTAATGGTAACACTACAGATTCTGGTCCTGTCATTCTTGGTTCGAGTCCGAGTACCCCAACACATAATAATCGCCAAGCGCTTGGAATTCAAGTCTTGGCGATTTTGCTATTCTACAAATAACCGAAAAACAACCGAAAATTTGGGTCAGCGGATAAACCTGATTGGCGGTGCTTGCACGGCCAAAAGTAATATTCCTGTGATAGCATTCGTGATTATTATTATGATGATATTGCCAGGCAATCCAAAACTCAGAGGATATACAAGAAGAAATCGCCAATCATCCTATGTGGAAATGGTTGGCGATTTTAGGAATCATGAAAATTGGCTTAGCTTGCCATGATGCGCCTTGGTGCATGACGGATGGAAACCATGGACTTTGTGCTCTGATGTTGCCCGCCTCCCAAAGAACCTTCCAGCCCAGAACTGCAGACCGCGATAGACATGGCCGTGGGGAAGAGAAATGAAATCGAATTCTCGTTCGGTACAGGCAAGAGAGTATATCAAGTCGACGACATAAGAACCAAACTCCCCGATACTTCAGAATCTTGGACAGGGATGTGCTACTCCGCCAAGAATGTTATGAAGTTTTTTAGGGGAACTTTGTCATGACTTGATGGAGTGTAAGATTTTTAACTTTGGTGACCTTTGCTGGGGCAGGATTAAGATCTGCCTGGCTAGCGAAAATCAATTACAATTTATCAGTGAACGCTAATTAAAGTAAATTATATCTAAAACAAGGCTTAGATATAACAAAAAGAACCAGTTTATGCAAACAAATGAGTACCTTTGTGCCAGGCACCTTCCGACGTGCAACAGTTCATCAAGTAGGGTATGTTCAAATAGGAAGCCCCAATAAAGGAATGTATAGAAAACTCATAATCCTCACTCTCATCCTCGCGGCCTTGTGCAGCGGACTCCACGCCCAGACTATCATCGAGGGAACAGTGCTCGATGTACAGGGCAAGGTGGTGGATGCCTACGTCACCGCCGCGCCGAAAAGTACGGGCTACATCCTTGGTTTTGCCAACACCGACAGCAAGGGACACTACAAACTGGAAATCAAGACCACGGCGGACTCGTTGACCATCACCGCTTCGGGCTTGGCTATCGGCAATCAAGTGAAGGTCGTGCCCAACCGTTCGCAGCGGCTCGACTTCCGTGTGAAGGAGCAGACCGTACAACTGAAGGAGGTCAGCGTACATGCGCAGAAGATACGGCAGAACGGCGACACGCTCAACTACCTCGTCGGAGCCTACCAACAGCAGGGCGACCGCGTCATCGGCGACGTACTGAAGCGTATGCCCGGTATTGAGGTATCACAGGGTGGTGGCATCAAGTTTAATGGCAAGAGCATCAGCAAATTCTATGTGGAGGATATGGACTTACTTCAAGGCCGCTACGGACTCGCTACTAACAACATCAACGCACAGGATGTGGCCACCGTACAAGTCTTGGAGAACCACCAGCCAGTGAAAGCACTACAAGGGAAGACTCTGACGGATGACGTGGCCATCAACCTGAAGCTGAAGGACTCGGCCAAGGGAACAGTGGCCATCAATACCATGTTGGGTGGCGGCTTCCAGCAGTCAGGCGGCTGGCATATCGGTAGCCGTCCCATCAGTGACGGACAGACCACCATCGGCCAGAATCCCCTGTGGACTGCCGAAGTCGTAGGCATGTACTTCGCCAAGCGCCGTCAGAACATGACATTATATAAAGGTAACAATACGGGCGACGATGTGTCGAAGGAACTCACCCAGCACTATTCAGGCATCAACAGTGTCGGCCTCTATCCCTTTTGCCCTACGGGAGCCGTCATGCCCAGCGGTTCCGGCCTGCCGCAAAAGCGCACCTTCGACAACCACAGCCACATCCTGACGATGAATCATTTGGAAAAGGTATTCAAGGATTCGGAAATTGGTATCAATGTCGCCTATTATAACGACCGCATCCGTCGTGAAGGCAGCAGCGAGAGCGACCATTTCGTGAGCGACGACAGTCGACTGCTCACCATCGAGACAATGATCAGCGAGACGAAAGTGAACAATCTGAATGTCCAGGCTCGCTACAATAGGAACGCCTCTAACGGATTCTTGGCCAACGTACTGAAGTTCGACACCAACTGGAACAGTGACCGCGTGGAGGGTTTGCTTTCGTCGGAGCGCATGGGAGTCTCGCCTATCAACTACGGCAACGACCGCGTGCGTCAGCACTTCAACCGCCCGCAGCTTTCCGTTTCCAACACCTTCAACACCATCCGCAACCTAGGCAAGCATACTTTCGACCTACATTTCTCGGCAGGTTACTCTCAGCGTCCCAATACGTTGACCGTCGGCATAGACTCACTGCTGCAAGGCACAAAGGCCGCCTACTCGCAGGACGTGACCTCGCGCAACATCGTGGGCGACTTCCATACCAACTATGACTTCCGCTTCGGGGCATTCACGCTGAACTACGGCATAGTGGCACATACCAGTCTGCACGGCATAGAGACCGACCTAAACGGATTCGACACGGGCGACTATTCATCCCGTAACGATATTTGGTATAACACCTATGAAATTGTCGTTGGCCAACACTATAAGTATGAGAAAGGTCGTTGGCGACTGTTGCTGGGCTGTCCGCTCAATCTCTATTCGCAGACGCTCGACGACCGCATCCGTGACGATAAGCATAGCTACGTCCATTTGCTCGTCACGCCTAATTTTTCGGCCAACTACGAGTGGCGCAACTGGACGGCTAACGTCAACACCAACTACTCTAAGACCGTGGGCGATCCAGGTGGCATCTACAGTGGCTATATCATGAACAACTACCGCTCGTTCCAACGCTCCTACGTCGAGCAACTGTCAGAGACCGACCGCATGGGGGCAGGTGCCAGCATCGGCTATCGCAGCGCACTCACCGCCACCTTCTTCCGCATCAATGGCAGCTACAGCCACACCCGCGATAACCAAATCTACGGCACTACCTATCAGGGTGCAACGAGCGTAGTACAGGCAGTTGACCAACGCACGGAATCAGACAGTTACAAATTCAGCTTCGACGGCAGTAAAGGTTTCGACTGGCTCCAATCCACCATTCGTGCTTTCGGTGGCTACGGCTATTCTACCAGCGAGCGGCTCATTGGCGGCACGGTCTATCCTTTCCACTCGCGTACCATCAGCGTAGGTGCTGGCGGCACCATTACGCCCTTACCCTGGTTCAACTTCGTACTGAGCAGCGGTTACTCGTGGAATATCAGCCAGACCAACGGCTCCGATGACAACCTCGCCCAAACCGTTCGCTCGGCCACACAGAGACTGAAAGTAAACGTCTATGTGACCAAACAACTCACCCTCGCTGCCATAGTCGAGGACAACTACAATAACCTGACTGTCGAGAACCGCCACGCCTGGTTCGGTGATGCCACCGCCAAACTGAAACTGAAGCACATCGACCTCGAACTGCAACTCAACAACCTCTTCGACCAGCGGCAGTACACCCGCGTTTCCTACAACGCTCTCGACATCTACACCCAGACCTCGCAACTGCGTCCCCGAAACGCTATCCTCACCGTAAGATTCAAATTATTGTAAAACTCATAAAGCATCATGAATAAGAAAATCATCACCATCATTCTCTCCCTCACGGTCCTATGCGTCGTGGCAAGTGCACAGCAGAAGCAAAGCAAGATTGCCTACATTGCTTTTTCGAACATCGACAAATATGTGACCATCGACACGGCCACCGTCCGTGTGTGGTACGCCCTGAACGCCCTCGACATACAGGACGAAAATACCTATATTGACTGGCAAATACTTGAGATTGGCCGCCACAGCAACAAGTACTACAGCTACTTCGTGTGGGAATCGGACTCACTTAGCACCGTCGATAACCGAACAAACCGATCTGGCCGCTATTCCAGCAATCTGCTCCCTCGCGGACGCAATGGACATGGCAACTGGAACGAACTGCAATACCACGTGCTGATAGCGGAGAACGGAAAGATAAGGACGTATAACCGTGAGCGGCTGCAGGAATACGAGGGATATTACGACGAGCCTTACCCCGACCAGCAGTGGACGCTCACGCAGGATACCGCCACCATCAGCGGTTACCATTGTCAGAAAGCCACATGTCGTTTCCATGGCCGAGACTTTGAGGCTTGGTTCACGCCCGAGGTTCCCGTGAAATACGGGCCGTGGAAGTTCGGCGGCCTGCCTGGACTCATCGTCAAAGTCTATGACACCGACCACCTCTACACCTTCGAGTGTACCAACGTCGAGCACGTCCATCGCCCTATAGTCAGGGCCAAATACTCCCGTCGCCGCCCCATCAAGCGTGAGACGGTGCTGAAGTTTGAGCGGAAAGTCAACGAATGCCCCGGAAGAACCTTAGGAATTAAAGATATGGAAGGCAACATCATCACGAAGACCTATCCTTATGAGCCTTTAGAACTTGAATAAATCTCACATATTGTTCCTATAATGTGTCTTTCCTGCTTGCTTGTTCGCGACGAGCAGCGGGGAGTTTTTCAGAAGGAATGGTGATCATACAACAGGATATAAGACCCACGTTTCTGTTTCTTAATCACCCTTCTTCGGCTAATAAAGAAACCCGTCTTGAGACCACAGAAAGACAGGCTAAAGGTCTTTGAAGAGATGATAAGGCAAGTTGTACTTTTGGGTCCCCAAAAGTGAACTCGCCAACAAAAGTTGGTTTTCAAATCGACCTCGCAACTCGGTCTATTTCATCACTTCGTGATATGTTATTCTTGCCCCAAATGATGCTGTTTATCCATCAAATTTTGATTTATCAAAAAATCGAAAAAGAGAATAATCATGCCCTGGATGGCCATTTTTATCTATCAACCAATGATACGTTATATAGAAATTCCTGCCATTTTTTCTGGTTGTAAAAGATGCAAAAACAAATCACCATATGATACATTATTTCCTCAATTGCTAGGAAGAAACAAAACTGATAATCCATCACTTTGTGACTTGTTGACATCGCGCAGATGGGACAATGACATCCCAAGGATGACTATTTCATCAGTCACAAAGTGATACATTGTGGGGCTTCCCTTCCATCTTTTTCCAGATTGTAAAAGGAAGAAACAAATCATCAAATGATACGTTATTCCATCGAGTGCGTCCAAGAAATAGGACACTAATCCATCACTTCGTGACTTGTTGACATCTAGCAAATGAGACAATGACATACCATGGATGACTGTTTCATTGCTCTGGAAAGTGATACGTTATGTAGTATGTACCTGTCATTTTTTTTTCGAGGAGAGGGTGGTATATATCACCAATTGATATGTTAGTGCAATAACTATATGCAGAAAATGAACCATAAACTATCATTATGGTGAGCCATTAACATCTCTCCGTATATGAAGCAGTGGTACGTCACGGATGACCATCATTTATATCATGGAGTGAACCAAAAAGTACCTCCTTTCCCAATCGGAAGCGAAAATAAAGAATGTGGGTGAACCTCAAGTGTTTTTTTGGTCTGGAAAACTCCATTAATAATCACAAAACACTAATAATTTGTTTATCCACTCATTAAAATGCGGACATTTGGTTCGAAGTTCCTCAATACCAATTTGTTTTGTTACAGATTTACCTGTAGTTGGCTTGTTGTATTTATATTTTTTGTTTCCCTCTATTGCCTTAATGATTCGCTTACTTGGCGCAGTTGTAGGACCATTGTCTATGAGTTCAGGATTACCTACTTTCTGCAGCTCCTTAATCAATTTTTCGCAGCCTTTTTCACAACCTGGATAAAGCTTTGACAAATGATTGATACCACAAAATAGTAATGCCTCAAATTCATGTAGTTGAAGATATGGTAGAAAACGCTTTTCTCCTACTGCATCAGAAAATGATTTTTCCAACGCCTTTACACGAACATATGGATCATGAATAGTTGATGCTTTTGCGAATCCAGGGAAATCGTTTGGTAAAGAGTATAAATCGAACATCGTTGTAAAGAGGTGGCTTTCGTAATCGTTATCTTGTTTTGTCTGTCGCAGCAAGTTGATATCCGTCTCGGCGTGTTTGTATGTCAACATACCGCCACGGGCATTCTTTTTCTTATTGGTTGTGATAAGAATACTTTTTATTCCAGTCACCCCATTATCTTGAAGATACGGTCGAAGGACTTCCTCTACAAATCCCTGTTCCGTCTGCCCCTCGCAAAGTATATGAATAATTTTTGCTTTCATACAGGTCGTCCTCCAATGATATTCTTATCCCATAATTCGCTGACAGTATAATGATCCAGCCAGAGCTTATAGTCTTCTACTTTCAGATGGGTCACGGTAGTGCTTTGCGTCTTTTCGTCCATCTCAACCACAGAAATGTTGTCAACATCAAAATGGTCAACCAAGTCCTTGCTCTGTGTTGCAATGATGACTTGAACATGGATTGAAGCATCCTTGATCATTTCGGCCAATTGAGTAATAGCATATGGATGAAGCCCCAATTCAGGTTCATCCAAAATAATAACATCCGGCATTGTCTTTGCTGGTTGTAATAATAACGTTGCTAACGCAATAAACCTGATGGATCCATCTGAGAATTGATAAGCATTGAAACGATAATCTGTAGCAGAATTGTCGATCCAGCGAAGTGAGATGGTTTTGTTGCTGGGTTCAAGATAAAAATCTTGAAATTGAGGAACAACATCACGCACATAATCCACTATGCGCTTATATGAGTCGGCATAATTATCTCGCAGGAACAACAAGAAAGACGGAAGATTGTTTCCATGAGATTGAAGATAATTCGCAGTATCTACAGGACAAGCTTGACGTAGGGGGCCTTCGTTAGAAGAATCATGGAACTGGTATACTTTACAATATGACAGCATCCAATAGATAGATTTTGCAACAGAATCTTTACTATCAGCAAGAGCTGATTCTCTAAAGTTTGGTTCCAATAAAACCTCGTATGGTTTATTCTCTGTTTTGCGATGCCATTTTATGCTCTCTTCTGTGATGATAAGTCTATCTGGAGCAGCGTTCGATAATGAAAAGTGATACGAGTCAACAGACTTGTTATCTGTGAATTCTAATGTGCCGGACATTACTGGTGTTTTTTTGGGGCCGTAATGAAGTATGGAGTTGGCGGTACCTGATTTTTCCACATATACACCAAATGATTTACTCATCATATAGCCTAACATCCTAAAAAAGCTTACTATATTACTCTTGCCTGCTCCATTGGCTCCCAATAAGATATTCACATCACCAAGGTGCATAGATACAGGATTATTATAGGCTATAGATTTATAACCTCTAATTGTAACCTTACGTAATTTTTTTCTATTATAATTTTTTGCCATCAGAGTGTTCTTTTTTGCAAAAGTAGTGCTTTTCTTGGAGATAATAGCCATCTCCTCGAAAAAGTTAATAATATTTGTCTTATTCTTCCCTTAATTTATCGTCAAGTCTTAATTAATGGACAGCGAAGAGATTAACTACGACTGTTTACTGCGCTTTTGAGTCATAACTATTCGTTGTTAGCCGTAGATTCTAATACAGAACTCTTACAAGTGTATTATTGATAAGTAATGAGCATAAGATATATTTCGATAGGGTTGGACTTATAGTTTCTTCCTTATCCCATCAAATCTATCACTTCTTTTAATGTTGCATCTTCGATTTTGCGATATCGTGTAAACGCGCTACTTCCTTCCACGTGACCGGACATCTTGCCGATGAGATTAGGGTCTTGCACCTTGAAATAGGCATTGCCGATGAAGGTACGTCGCGCCATATGGCTTGAGGCAATGGTGTCGATGGGGACAAATTCATTTTCCCCTGTCAAAGGATTGCGCACCTCGACTTTGCGAGTAATCCCAGCTAACTTGAAAATGACTTTCAGTGCATCATTGTATCGTTGTGGTGTGATAAAGGGAAAGAGTCTACCTTCGGTGTCTTTGCCTTTATATTGTTTTATTAATTCTATGGCTTTTTGGTGTAATGGCACACGTGCTTGAACTTGTTCCTCGCCAAAGTCCTTTGTTTTGTGTGGGGTATAAATCAATATGCCGTTGTCGATGTTGTTTTCATTCAATTTTATGAGGTCGGAAACACGGCAGCCGATCAAGCAATGGAATACAAAAATATCTCGTTGTTCCATCAGCGTTTTCAAAGGCATCCTCGCTTTCTTTTGGTCCTCTTTACTCATAGCGTTCCATGCAGATGTTAAGTCGGCATCGGCTATTTTATTGCGCTCGCTGATGGTGATGTAGACGGGCGTGCCCACCTTTTCTGCACCTATCGTTATGCCCTCAAAAGGTCGGTTTGTGGTATACCCCATGTCATAGAAATACCGAAACAGAGTCTTTAGGCGGGTTTTCATCTTAATGACGGTGTTTCCTCCACGCTCCTCTATTTTTTTGTTTCCCGCCTTAACGGAAGGTGGGTATTGCTCCAATAGTTTCTTGAAGAGGTTGGGGTAATCTTCCGACAATTCTTTCTCGTTTCTCAAATAGTCGAAGAAATCTTCCAACACTTCTTTGGTAATGGTGTTGATATCCCAAGTCCATTTTTTCCGTGATTTGTCGGTAGCCCTCACAAAGCCTTCATACCTTGCAACCGCTCTCAAAAGGACTCGGTAAACACGGGCGTGGCTCTCTGCCAGCGGTTCTGTCTGTTTGCCGTGTGGCTTTGTCAGAAATTCTTCAGACAATTCATAGAAAGTCTTTTTCTTATCCTTCACTTCATTCTTTTCTGGGTGATGAAACTTATGAACAATACCAACAAGCCAATCACTTGTCAGGTTGTCTTTATCGGCTGCTTTATTATAGGCATCCAGGATGACTTTTTTCAATTCCTCCATCTTCGTCCATTGCTCGTTATGATATATAACTTGGGGTGTTTGCAAGGATTTGGAACTATAAACTATAATGCCACTGTTCCTAAGTGCCCATCCGTTTTTCTTGGCCTTCTCCAGTGTCGTTGTGTTCTTGTTTTCGGGGAATGGTCTTAATGGATTGGTGGTTTTCTTTCGGTCGATATAATATTCAAAGAAAGATGGATTCACCCAAATTCCGCTTTTTGCATATAAATCATGCTTAGAGTAACGTAAAACGATTTTTACTTCACTCAAGCCTGTTTCCTTTTGGATTTTGTTCAAAAGTCTTATTTCTATCTGTGCCATAAATCGATGGTTTATTAAACTATCTTCATAAAAATGACTACAATCGTTTTTCGGTGTAGGAAAAATACTCCCGATGGCTATCACCGTTTTTATATCGCGTCTTTGTTATTGTGGGCGCCGAAAAGGACACTGCAAAGATAAGTTTTATTTTTGGAATCGCCATCATTTTTAACCGAAAATTAACCGAAAATTTTGAAATTAACCGAAACTCGATTCTATTCGACTAAAAAGATTGTTCTTTGTTTATACACTAAAAATCAATTGATTATAAACAATTTGATAGATTTTAGTTTTATCCGAATTTATAGAAAGTTAGGCGAGTACCCCAACACAAAAAAATCGCCAAGCGCTTGGAATTCAAGTCTTGGCGATTTTCGTATTCATAGGTCATGACATCCTCGCCCACAAATATAGAGAAACAATTGAAACCTATCAAGTTCTGAGACGCTTTTTATTGGAGAAGCCTTCATTCAACCTGAGTTAATTCAATTCCAAAGGATACTTTTCAATCAGCGGTTTGAACAGTGGCTGAGGATTTTGTTCATAATCATGATGAAAAATCCGACAAACAAGATAAAAGTCCTTATCATTTTCCTTTGCTTTGGCTAAAGCCCTTTCTGCTATGTCGTAACTCCATTGTGAATTATAAGCAATGAGTGTGCATAATGCTGCTACGTCACAGCCTTCTGAGTCTTGTTGCTCGAATATCTTCTTACATTCACGCTGGATGAAAGGTATGAACGTCGCATCAGGCCATTCGGCAACCGCATAAAGTGCCACACTTAAGGTGTCACTGTAATCTTGAAAATCCTTGTTTTCTGCTTGAGAGAAAAGACGGATTATCTCCTGTTTATCCCTCTCTTTGTTGTATTTTGCCAAGGCGACCAAGGTCCATGGATCTTGTTTGTATATTTGGCGAAGACGGTCTTCGTATTCTGGTTTGGCTGGCAAAGATTGGTAGAGTTTTAATGAGTAAACATATTTTGAAATATTGGCAGAAAAGAGTACCGTGCTGGCTATACGCGCCAAGTC
>JAEEJK010000006.1 GCA_016281815.1 Prevotella sp.
AAGAAAAAACGAAACATCCATGAGTTTACGAATATTCGATAACAGAAGGAAAGACAGGAAAGACAGGAAAAACAGCAACATGCTTCCTCCTTTCGCTTGCGGCCCGAACAAGCAATGGCTTGTCGTGTCGTTGATGGCACTCATCATCTGGGTGGTCAGCTGTCAGCACGGCTATTGCCAGATAGCAACGAGCAATCCTGGTGAGTACACCATTCTTGCCGCTGGCAATGAGTTGATCAACGGCACGGTGAAGTCCGAGACCAAGGCAGAGCGTGAGACTGCCGTCCTTCAGAATGCCATCGCCGGTGAGTTCACCAAGATGAGCGAATGGGAGCGTCAGTACAATGCCTACCTGAAAACAGCCACGGGCTACGCTTCTGCCATCAAGGCTGCCACCCACATCTATGATGATGGTGTTAGGGTGTTGATTACACTAAACAAACTTAGGCAAGCCGTGAGCAACAACCCACAGGGCGTGGTGGCCACGGTCAGCATGAACAACCTCTACATGGAAACTGTGACGGAGATGGTCAGCGTCTTCACGTTGTTGAAGAATGCCGTTGCCAAAGGAGGTGAGCAGAACATGCTCACCGGATCTGAGCGTTCGAAGACGTTGTGGGAGCTGGAAGACAAACTCTCTGCTTTCTCCCATAAGCTTCAGCAGCTGTACATCAGCATCCGCCATTACCGTATGGCTGATGTGTGGAACAGGGCAACGGCTGGTATGGTGGAGCGTGACAAAAGCAGCGTCGCACAACAGTCGCTTTCTCACTGGCGCAGATACGCCCGTGAGGTGGCGCAATATTCAAGATAGAAATTATGAGAAATACCATATTTGCCATATTGCTAGCATGCCTCTCATGGTTGTTGCCGAGTCCGTCCCAAGCGCAGGTGGATCCGACACTCACCGCCATGATTTTGGAGTATACCGAGAAGTCCAAGTCACAGTACAAAGCACAGTTGCAGACAATGGCCGTGGAAACCGAGGGACATGTATGGCTTAAGCAGGAGGTGGAGGAGACGAAGAACTACCAGCAACAGTTCGACCGTTATCTTAGCACTTTCAGGGGCATCATCTCCTATGCTGCACAAGTCTATGGCTTTTACTATGAAATCAACCACCTGACGGAGAACATGGAGAGATTGTCTCACCAGATTGGCGAGACTCCCGTCAATGCTGTTGCCGTTGCTTTGCACAGGAACCGCAATGATATCTATGTGGACATCATCAACCGCAGCGTCGGCATTGTCAACACCATCCGTCAGGTATGCATCGACACGAAGATGACCGAGAAACAGCGCATAGAACTGGTGTTTTCCATCCGTCCGCAACTGCAACAGATGAATCACAAGCTGGCCATGCTGACAAAACTGGTCAGGTGTACCAACATGTCGCAGGTGTGGTACGGGATAGAATTCAAGTCGCTGCAACACCGCGAGGGAAAGGCCGGCATCGTGGAGGAATGCCTCGGTGCCTGGCGTGTCAATGGAAGGAATGTCAAACCTAGAAGATAAAACGAAGAATTATGGGATGGTTATCATTAGCTACGAGAATAGCGCCCAAGTTATGGAGGGCGGGAAGCAAGGCCACTTCCACCGTATGGCATGGGGGAAGCGCAGTGTTGGGTGCGGGAGGAAAAGTGCTGACTACAGCGGCACGCAACCCCAAAACCACGGCGGCGGTTGGCATAGGAGCTTTCGCAGGTTGGCATCACTTGGAGCATCCGGAGGATTCCATGGGAACGTCAGTGGGAAAAACACTCAGGGAAGGTGCCAGCGGCACGAAAGACTTTCTCCATGACACCGTGAATGGATTTACAGGAGAGAACACTGTCGAGAAGGTGAAGGAAACGACTTCGAGTGTCATCAATGGACTGAAAGAGACCGTTTCGGAATCCAAGGGAATCTTGGGAACGCTTGGCGATACATTGAAAGGCATCAGCACGTTTCTTGGAAACATCTTTGGCGGCAACGGCATGAACATGTTCGCCAATTTCTTCAACAACATCAGCAGCGGCAAGGTCTCAGGTCTCAGCATCGGCGGACT
This sequence comes from Prevotella sp., assembly GCA_016281815.1. GTDB lineage: Bacteria > Bacteroidota > Bacteroidia > Bacteroidales > Bacteroidaceae > Prevotella. The sequence goes on from JAEEJK010000006.1 coordinate 2,048, forward strand.
CATCGCAGCTGGTTATATGATGTTCGGCAGGACGGGCTTGCTTGGTAAGATTGGTGGTGCATTGCTCACCATGATGCTCATCGGGGGCAATTCCCGTCAGCAGACCCAAGCAGTCAGCCAGACGGCAGCCCCTCAACAGACGCAGGAGCAACAGGCCGCAATTCACAGGTAACAGAGATTTCACATCAATCACATACAACTATGAAGAAGATTTTTTCATTCATTGCCATGGCCTCCTTATGGAGTCCCATATATGCGGATGCCATCACTGACGGCATCTCCAATGCAGGGGATGCAGCCTACAGCTACACGCCTTACGTGCAAGCCATCGCTTTCGTCCTCGCCTGTGTCATGGGCATCGTAGGGGCTTTCGTCATCTACTATGCCATAGCCAATAATGCACCGGACGTGAAGAAGCGTATTCTTACCTGGGGTGGCAGTTGCATGACCATGCTCTGCATGGCCATCGCCCTCCCCGGGTTCTTTGGCTATCAGGAAGGACTCGGCAGCGGTGCGCTTGCTGATGCAGGAACTATACCCGGTTTCGGAAACTACACGGGAGGCGACAACTATGGTCGTATCATTACCGAGATTCCTGACCCAGACGATCCCCGTTGGCGGCCAGACCCCAATTTCGGCCGTCACATTCTTCCTTACCGTCCGCGACAACTGGGAGATTAACAGCATCATTCTAATACAACATACAATGGACTACATACAAGCAATGAACCTGCATTCGCCGAGTGGCTACGCCATGCCTTTCGAAGCAGACGAGAATACCCCTATAGAGGTGGTCAGTCAATACGGCAAGCAGGTCAATCCCCATACGGGAGAGGAGACCTTCAACCACGGCATGGACTTCAGGGTACGCCGTGGTACGTGGCTCAAAGCCCTTGCCACAGGTGTCGTCACGGGCATCGCCAGTGACCTGAGAAGCGGTTTCAACATCACCATCAACTATCCAAACTATACAGATGGCAGGAAAAGCTCCTACGATGTGACCTATTCGCACATCAGCGAGTCGCTCTGTAATTTCGGCAGGAACGTCAAGGCCGGCGACAACGTGGCCAGGTGCGACGGCCACCTGCATATTGAGGTGCGCTTCAATGGCGAGGAGACCAATCCTTTGGAGTTCCTGACCATGCTCCGTGACAATTTGGTGATGAACAGCCAGACCCAGATGGAGGGTGAGAACCCCGAGATTGCCACTCTCGACTTTGACGTGCATACGCCATACGACGAGCAACAGGGAGAGATAGACCAGTTGATGTACCGCTATTTCGGCAGCTACATGAGCGACATCTTCCGTGGCCGTTACCGTGTGCCTGAGCCTACGGAGCGCAACCTCCGTGGTGCAATCGCGGAGGGAGTGGGCAAAGGAGCCTTCTATGAGCACGCCCCCAGCATGCTCAATCCCCTTGGCCTTGGTCACCGCAGCTTCTCCATCATCGAGCGTGTTCAGACCCTCCTGATTACCGACTTCCTCAACTATCTGGCGATGATGCACAGCATCTTCCTGTCATCCATGAGCGAAAACGAAAAAAAAAAGCTGCTGACAGGGCTGTAGAAAGTCAGGGAGTTCTCGACCCCCTTGCCGACTTTGAGATAGACATCCAGAGCTTCGACATCAAGCGGATAGTCAGCGTCTATCCCGACAAGGACGGCATCGTGTGGTGGACGAAAGCCTGGTTCAACGGAAGAAAACAGGGGGAGCGAGCCATTGAGATCACCCGTGCGCTTGCCATCAAGTTCATCCACGATGACATACAGAAGGACGAGTGGCTGCAGGAGTTCTTCCCCAAGCAGATGGAGGTCGTACACTCAGCTTTGGCGCAGACCAGGGAACAGGTCATCAACCAGTTCTCGGCGCAGAGCCAGACATAATAAGAAACAGCAGAACATAAAATGGCAGATAGCAAAGACATTTTTACTACCAAGGTCGTGCCCATCATGGACAGGGTGCGTGACAACCTCAACAGCAAGATGGCTGATGAATACCACCGTCACAGCACCTCTTTTGGCGGTATGATGGCAGGTGCTGCCGGTCCCGACGGCGGCATGTCTTCCATGGCCGCCTACGACCAGCGAATCTTTTATATCGGCGAATGGAACAGCAAGAATGTTGAGGACTACATTGAGATGGTCAAGGCCGAGCTGAAAAAGAACGGTATCGCTGTCGATTCCGTCATGGAGAAGAAGATGGTAGATCATCTTGTAAAGCAACAGATGCCCAAGTCCACAGCAGACTACATCCTCCGCAAGGCTGCCGAGAGCACACTTTTCCATATGCCACAGCGTTCCCAGACATCCTCCATGCAGGATTATATCAACAAGGAGGGGGAAAACCTGTACAATCCCGCATTATGGGAGGACATCACGGCCAATCTTTTGGGTTGGGCCACCAATGCGTCCACCACGGTTGGCTATGGCGGATTTTGGGGACAGACCGCTATCGACGCAGGAGCGGAGGGAAGTACCCGCCTTGCCCCAGGACAGCAGGAGAAATACGTAGCCTCGCAGGGAGGAGTGGCAAGACAGGAATTTGATGCTGCCACGAAGAAGAAAATCACCATTCCCAAGTGGATGCTCACCCAGATGGGGTTCGAACGCATAGCGGATGCCAAAGACCAGCAGTTGGTCAAGGCCGTCAACTGGGCGAAGGCCAATGGTGACATCTATATGAAGAATGTGACCAAGGCACTTGAAAGCGGCTCTCGCATC
>JAEEJK010000072.1 GCA_016281815.1 Prevotella sp.
GCAGGCCAAGGTCAATCAGATGGGGATGGTGGTCATCGGGGCAGGCAAGAAAGGATGGAGATGAAGGATATCCCACCTTGACAGGGATTTCCACATACCTCATGGTCAGCACATCCTTGACAGTCACTGTGGCCTCGCCGCTGGCCACGGCAGTGAGGGTGATGGTTGAACCGTTGAGCGTAGCCTTTACCACATTGGTATTGGAAGATGTGACCTCGTATTCATTGTAGCCGCCCTCGATATCAATCGTAGCGGTGCCGTCAGCGAACATGGTGACTGCCGTAGGACTGACAGAGAAGGGGGTGTAGCCATTCATGATGATGTTCACCACCATCATCGCATCGGCAACAGTGACCCTCCCGTCCCTGTTGACATCACCCAACAAATAGGTCTGTGAGTTCTGTGCATAGATGGTGGTGGAAGTGAGAAATACCACCAATATAGACAATAGTCTTTTCATATCTGTTATCGTTTTAGTTATCAGCGTAATTATTCAAATATCATTGAAATCTAACAATCGTGCAAATATAGCATTTTTTCATGAATAAACCAACTAAAGTAATCTATTTAGCGATAATTTTTTTAACGCCAATTTCCACAAATTGAATGCATAAATGATTATTGAGCCTACTTTAAAAAGTATATTTGGTGTAAAAATCGAGCAGTAGCAGTTCCCCTCCCCAACCCCTCCCCACCGTGGGGAGGGAAACTCCATTCGGTTCACGGCATTCGATTCAAGACTTTTTTAAAGTAGACTCATTATTGATCATCGAGGACGGTTCTCAATGATCATTTTTTCGAGAAATGCATTCCATACACCCTCGGAATCAAGGGGACGGAGATTTTGATACATTTTCTTTGCCGATGGCGACATAGTTGACCTCAAAGTCAATGTTTCTTCTCATATGGAAGCATTATGTGATTATGTAAATGTCTGATAATCAATATCGATTGAAAATCCCTAATTTTAAACGGTATAAAACAGTGCAAACCGAATGGAAAGCAAAAACGAGTATTTCTTTCCTGAGGTGCAGCCTGTTTTCATACGAAGTATAACTCTGTACTACCCGATAACGTACGCTCAAGGACGAGTATCTGGACATCCCGATTTTCGTGTGAGGTTGTAGAAGTGGAGAATAAATCGTGCAATTGAAACACCTTGATGTCTCATACGCATGATGTATTATACAGCCTCCTACTGTAGCGATAGGATTTGAATGTACCGGCCTTCAACAAGGATGGCCCCATCCCGTTTCATTTCATTCAGACAACGCAACAGTGAATACTTCTGAATACCGAAGTAATCGGCCAGTTCCTGCCTCGACATGGGCAGGAGGATATGATCGGTCTGTTGCAATCTGCTTTGTTCCTTAAGAAACAGGCTTACCTTTTCACGCACACTCATAGTGAGCATTCGTACCTTTTTGATGAGATGGGAGATGATGTTGGAAAGCAACCGAATGTAGTTCATCATCAGCCTCTGGTCACTATTGAGCATTTTCTCAAGATCGTTAGGCGTCAGTCGCAAAACGGTGGTCTCTGCAGTAGCCTCAACAGTCACAGGGTATTGGTTGTCTGAAGCAAAGAGAAAGGCGGGGGCCAGCAATTTACCTGTCTGATGGGTAGCCACCCGGACAATACGCCCAGAGGGTCCCATGATATTTGCCATCATCTCACCGCTGATGATAATGTCGGCATGTTGGCAAACAGAGCCTTCAATGGCTAGAATCTCGCCCTTGCGAAAACGAACAACCCTATAACGAACCATGTGCATCAGATTGATAATCTCTGACTCATCCAAACCTTTGAATAGGGGGCATCGTTTCACCCCCTGTAATGTATCTATATCCATAGCATTTGTAAAATTATAGAAAAAGTGCAACTAATCAGGTTTTTTAACAATATTTATATGGTTAGGAGCACAAATGTTATCACTTTGCATCCTCACAAATGAGTAGTTTTGTCATCTAAATGGAAAATTTTACGTATGAGTTGGAAAAAGTTGTTAACACTTAAAGATTTGTTCTCATACAAGCAGAAAATTGGTTTGCTGGTCCTGGCGGGTGTAATCTGCGGCCTCGGCGGGTTGTTCATGTACCTGCTCAGGGCACATACCTATTTCGTGGGCGACAACCCGTCGGCCTGCGTCAACTGTCACATCATGACACCTTATTATGCCACATGGAGCCACTCCTCGCACGGACGTGACGCCACGTGCAACGATTGCCATGTGCCCCACCAAAACCTCGCCCTGAAGTATGGTTTCAAGGCGATGGACGGACTGAAGCACACGGCTTACTTCGTGACCCACTCCGAACGGCAGGCTCCCATGGCAGAAAAACTGACCGGAGAGGTGGTGATGGACAACTGCATCCGCTGCCATACACAACTCAACCAGGAGTTTGTGAAGACAGGCCGCATGGGATATATGCAACAGTTGGCTCAAGGTGGAAAAGTGTGCTGGGACTGTCATCGCAACGTGCCACATGGAGGTATGAACTCGCTGATGGCCACACCGAATGCAGAGGGAGTGACTCCCCTACCGCCCTCACCTGTGCCGGCATGGCTGCAGAATTTAGTGAAGAGTGAAAATTGAAGAGTGAAGAATTAAATCAAGAAATATGGCAAAGACATTAAAAAAATGGCAAGGTTGGGCACTATTTTTAGGCTCGATGGTTGTCGTGTTCCTGTTGGGACTGCTCGTCTCGTCATTGATGGAGCGTCGTGCAGAAGTGGCGAGCGTGTTCAACAACAAGCGCACGGTGTTTGAGGACAGCATCATGGCAGTGAACGAGAAGTTTATGGCCGACTATCCCCGTGAGTACGAAACGTGGGCGATGACGGAGGACACTACTTTCAAGTCGATGTACAACTCGTCGCAAGAGGTGGATGTGCTCGAGCAGCGTCCCGAAATGGTGGTGTTGTGGGCAGGCTATGCTTTCTCTCGCCACTACAACACTCCCCGCGGCCACAAGCACTGCATCGAGGACCTGCGCAAGATTCTGCGCACCGGCAATCCAGGCATCGATGGCGACAGCGACATTCAGCCGGCCACCTGCTGGACGTGCAAGGGACCCGATGTGCCCCGTATGATGCGTGAACTGAGTGGTTCGAAGTCTGTCTTCGACCCTGCGAACTACTATGCCTTTGAGGGCAAGTGGAGCGGACTGGGTGCAGAGATGATGAACTCCGTGGGCTGCAGCGACTGTCACGATGCCAGGACGATGGACCTGCGTCCCGCCCGTCCAGCCATCTACGAGGCCTTCGCCCGCCGAGGACTTGATGTCAGGGACCAAAGTCATCAGGAAATGCGCTCGCTGGTGTGCGCCCAGTGCCACGTGGAGTACTACTTCATCAAGCCCGACGACCCCAAGAATCCTGGCAAGGCCAACTACCTGGTGTTCCCGCACGACAAGGGGTTGACCTGCGAGGCTGCAGAGGAATACTACGATTCCATCGGCTTCTACGACTACATCCATCCATTGTCGAAGACTCCGATACTGAAAGCACAGCATCCGGGCTATGAGATGTCGAAGCAGGGCATTCACGCCCAGCGAGGCGTATCTTGTGCCGACTGTCACATGCCGTATAAGCAGGAGGGTGGCGTGAAGTTCTCCGACCACCAGATCATGTCGCCGCTGGCCAAGATCGACCGCACCTGCCAGACCTGCCACCGTCAGGATGCCGAGGTGCTGCGCCAGAACGTCTATGACCGCCAAGCGAAGTGCAATGAGGTGCGCAACCGTGCCGAACAGGAACTAGCCCGTGCCCATTTCGAGGCGAAATACATCATCGACAAGGGCGCTACAGAGGCCGAGATGAAACCCATCCAAGCATTGTTGCGCAAGAGCCAGTGGCGTTGGGACTATGCCATCGCCTCCCACGGAGCCACCTTCCACGCACCTCAGGAAGTGATTCGCCTGTTGTCCCATTCCGTGGATTATGCCCAACAGGCCCGTCTGCTGATTGCCCGTGTGGCTGCCAGGCAGGGGCTCATCGGCGACATCCCCGTGCCCGACTATTCCACCAAGGCTAAAGCCCAGGCTGCCATCGGTCTCGACATGAACACGCTGAACAGCAAGAAGCAGAAGTTCTTACAAAGTGTTGTGCCGAAGTGGATTGACGAGGCAAAGAAAAACGGCAAACTGATAGAAATATAATCTATAAAAACAATAGGAAGGCAGGCCTTTTTGACCTGCCTTTCTTGATAAGTAAATCAAGGTGAGTGACACTCAACATCAATCCCCGCATATTCTCCACAAAAAAGTAAGTTGAGGACGTGATAGAGCAGCCGAACTTTGAATACAAATACGACTTGGCATTCAGGAAGTCGTTCGCAGCCAGGCTGAGTTTTGCCATCCTGGTGATAGCAGCAGGTGTCTTCCTTGCCGCCATGATTGCCTATCTGTATTTCCAACAAGAGCAGGTGAAGGTAGAAACTGCTATGAAGGCCAGGACCCAACTGCACGAGGGTGCCACACAGATGCTTTTGCTGGCCGCTAAAACCGAGGCCGAAGGTGTCACGGTAGGAACCGAAGACTATGTCAATATCCTAAAAGATGTACAGCCCTACAAGAACTCCTTTACCATTATGACAGACCTTCACGGGGAACTGCTTTTTTGCAGCAACGATGCCATGAGACAACTTTCATCGCCTGACCAGGACAAAATCCTACAAATCATGGGCAGTGGCAGAAAAGGCATGGAGGAAGTGCTAAAAGGTAAGGATTTGTCGCTGCTTATTCATGAACCTGTGGAGGATTGTGGCATTGCCATAGCCGTCGTTTGTTCCAGAGTTGACATCCTGTCGGCTTATCAGCCACTCATACTGTATGGCGCCATCGCCTTCATACTTGGACTCATTGTCCTGTTCGCTTGTTGTGCTTTCGCCATTTACCGTATGGTACGACCCCTGCACCAGTTTGCAGATTCTGCCATGAGCATCGCCGAAGGCAACCTTGACGCGTCACTGCCAGTCATTCATTCAGAGGACGAGTTGATGCAACTTCGTAACTCGTTCGAGCACATGCAGAATGCGCTGAAGCAACACATCAACGACTTGCAGACCACCACTGCCAGCAAGGAGAGACTTCAAAGCGAGTTGACAATTGCCCATGACATCCAGATGGGCATGATCCCCACCACATTCCCCCATCGAGAAGACTTGGACCTGTTCGCTTCGATGACGCCTGCCAAGGAGGTGGGCGGCGATCTCTATGATTTTATCATAGAGGATGACCAACTATTCTTCATCATCGGCGACGTGGCTGGGAAGGGAGTGCCTGCATCGCTTTATATGGCAGTCACAAGAACGTTGTTCCGCAATCTTGCAGGCAATTATCAGAGTGCCGCCAACATCGTGCGTGAGATGAACCATGCCATCGCCTCAACCAATGACTCATACATTTTCGTAACCATCTTCGTGGGAGTTCTCGACATGAACACCCATTATTTGACCTATTGCAACGCCGCCCACAACGCTCCTGTCATGATTTCGGCAGAAGGCGAGTGCAGTCTGCTGGAAGTGGACACCAACCTGCCCATTGGAATTGAAGACCACTATCAATATGAAGAACAGCGGATGGACTTTCCACCAGGCAGTGCTTTGCTGCTCTACACCGATGGCCTGACGGAAGCCATGTACTTTGCAAGTGATGGCTCAAGAAAACTTTTTGGGGAAGACCGTGTCCTTCATGATGTGGAAAAGAACAACAAGGCATCTGCCATGGAGGTCATAGATTTTTTAAAACAACACGTCAACGTCTTCGCCGACGGCACAGAACAGGGCGACGACTTGACAATCCTTTTCGTGCGGCATGGCAAGACCAAGGAAACAGGAGCGGGACCCTCACGGCGTATCATCATGAAGAACGAAATGACAGAGGTGGGGCGTCTGAGGACATTCTTCTTTTCCGTATGCCGTGAAAATGACATCGACGATGACACTGCCAAGACCCTGAACCTTGCATTGGAGGAATCGGTTGCCAATGTCATCGGCTATGCCTATCCCAAAGGCATGCGTGGTCATGTGGAAGTGACAGCCAACGTGAGTGACGGCAAACTGACTCTGGTGATCAAGGACCATGGTATGCCCTTTGACCCCACTCAGCATGCAGAGGTCGACATAGAGGCTGAACTCGACGAGCGAGTCATTGGCGGTTTGGGTATCCATCTGATACGTACCATTATGGACACCGTTGAATACCAGCGCACAGAAGACGGATATAATCGACTGACTTTGATAAAAAAAATAGCAAAATAACTTAATAACTTATCGCCTATGGAATCTGTCGTTTTTTGGGGGTTCAACCTCTATGCATGGATTACTATTGTCACGGTACTCTCAATGTTTACCGTTTTGCTGTTTACGAAACTCCGAGCCGACTTAGTTTTTCTCGGAGCCATTGCCATCCTTTTTGTCACCGGGGTGCTTGATGCCAAGGAAGCCTTCTCCGGTTTCAGTTCCACTTCTGTGGTCATTATCGGTGTGCTTTTCGTCGTGGTAGCCGGACTGACACATACCGGTGTGTTGCAGTGGATTGTGAAGCACCTGCTGGGGCAGCCGAAGACATACTCCAAGGCTGTCATCCGCCTGATGTTGCCTGTGGCCGCACTCAGTTCTTTCCTGAGCAATACCACTGTCGTGGCACTTTTCGTGGGCATTGTCAAGATGTGGTCGAAAAAACTGAACATATCACCATCAAAACTACTCATCCCGCTGAGTTACGCCTCTGGCATGGGAGGAGTATGCACGCTGATCGGCACACCGCCCAACCTGATCATCTCAGGACTATATGCAGACAGTACTGGCAATGTGATGAATTTGCTGGCAACCACCATCCCCGGGCTTTTCTGCCTCTTTATCGGCGTGCTCTGCATCATTGCCATGCGCAAACTTTTGCCTGACCGCAAAGCTCCGGAGACGGCTTTTGAGTCGACATCCGACTACACGGTAGAACTGATGGTGCCTACAGAAAACAAGTTTGTCGGCCAAACCATTGCCGAAACAGGTTTGAACAATGTGCGTGGGGGAAGCCTTATTGAGATTGTTCACTATGACGATATCACCTCTCCTGTGCCCGACGACGAACTGATCATGGGTGGCGACCGCTTGGTTTTTGCAGGGCAGATTGACGAGATTCTTGACCTGAAGAAAAGTCATGGACTGGTGAATGCCGACCACCATGTGTTTTCCTTGAGTGAGGTGGACAAAAACCGCCAGTTGCGCACAGCCTACGTGACTTTCGGAAGCAGCCTGATTAACACCAAGATTGGAGGCAGTTCATTCGAGAAAGACAACAACATGATACTCGTGGCTGTGGCTCGTCGCGGCAAGCGTATCAACAAGTCGCCTCGCGAGGTTGTGCTTCAGGCTGGCGACACGCTTCTCTTCGAATGCCCGCCCCGAGTAAACATCCACACCGAGCGTTTGTCTTCGCAGTTGCAGTTCTTCGACTCCGCCCAGGTGCACAATATCGGCAAGAAGACGTTCATCTCCACCACCATCATGATTGCCATGGTGGTGCTCTCCGCACTCGAGGTCATCCCGTTGTTGCAGTGTGCCTTCCTCGCAGCCATTGCCATGCTCATTTTCCGCTGTTGCAATGTTGACCAGGCCATGAAGGCAATCAACTGGGAAATCCTGATGGTTTTTGCAGGTTCGGTCGTACTGGGTGTTGCCATCCAGAAGACAGGCATTGCAGAACGTCTGGCCTTTGGCATTCTCGATGCCTGCGGCACCAATCCCATCGTGGTGATGGCGGCCATCTGTCTGGTTGGAACCTTCATCACGGAATTCATTTCCAACACAGCCGCTGGAGCCATGTTCTTCCCCATCATGTACGAGGCGGCTGAGAAACTGGGTTACGAGCCATACCCTTTCCTCATTGCGCTGATGGTCAGTGTCAGCAGCAGTTTTGCTACGCCAATCGGCTCGCCCACCCATATGCTGGTCTATGGACCTGGCGGCTACCGCTTCAGCGACTTCATGCGCATCGGACTGCTGATGAACCTCATCATTCTCGCAGCCAACATCCTCATCGTGAACATCATCTATCCTTTAACCCCGCTAAATCCTTAAGATTATGAATATCAACATCAGAGAACAAAATGGCACCTACTTTGTCAATCTTTCTGGCTGGCTCGACACCAATGAAGCATCACAATTCTTGGAGGACATCAAAGTGCTTGAAGCCAACTTCGACAAGTACATCGTGATTGACTGTGCCGAGTTGGAATATTTATGCAGCCTTGCCCTCAGAGGATTGCTGAAAATGAAAAAGCAGAGTGCAGCCAAAGGCGGCAATTTGGTACTGAGGAACGTGAAAGGTGAGGTGGAGAAAATCCTTACTATGACGGGCTTCATCAAACTATTCGACATAGAGTAAGTAGGACATAACATGTGGACTAAACCATACGGCATGCAAGAGGGCTTCCTGTTAGATGGTGGCCGGTCGTCGTGTTCCATCACCGCCTTTAAGACCAACCTTGGAGAATCCACCCTAGGTTACGGCGGTGGTGGCAACGGCAGCGCAAGGGCCTCTATGCACATCGTATGGAGGCTGCACTGTTGAGAGAATACAGGCCGGAATCTGCTAAAGTAAAAAAACGAACATCAATCCCCTTGTTATTGACAGGTTGTATGTAATAATAGATTTCGAATTTGGTCAAACTCCTTTTCCTTTTTATAAGATACTGTTATCAGATGAATTGATGTTCCTGAAACTATCTGACAGATAACCATAAAGAAAACGTCACCGTCTTCTTGACATTGTTTGGAGGCCAATACGCCGTTACCCCCTTCTACATCAAACTCTTCATAATAATCATACTGATTACCGTCCAGTTTGGGCTTTCCTATTTCTTTCTCCAACTCGAATATGGTAAGTCGCCACACTGGGCTATCCGTACTTTGGTCATACCAAATTGTTATCGGCCAGTCATCATCGTTGATTTCGAGATGTCGTTGATATGACCCAGGAATTGTTATTGTCAATTTATCGATAGTTTCCTTGATCATTCCCTTACGATAACCAGGTTTAAAATCGTCATTCATGCAGACTGCAGTTGGAGGTATAATGGGTGATTTGCCGTCCAGGTGGCAAACTTCACAATAATTATCATAAGGAATTGGCAGGATTGGATTTAGATCATAAGCCTTTTCAATATTATCGATGATCAACCTATTGAGATCAGCATCACTTTCACTTCTTTCTGATGGCACATAGTAGCAATCTTCCCAAAGTATTTTCATTGCGCAATTCCTATAGAAAGTCGCATCCTGTTGCTCATGGGGCCATACAAAAAAACGATCAGCGAGAGCCTTAATACCTTTATTATGTATCAACTGGTTTATAAACTTGATGTCCCACAAACCTGTAGGAGCAACTATTTTCGACCCACACACATCTGGTATATACTGATCTGTATTCCAACAAACAAATAGAGGGTTTTCATTACCATTATCCGTTTTTTGACAAGCAAGTTCAACAATCGCCTCCAGCCATCGGTAAAAATGATTGTTACATAGTTTTGTGAAGTCGCGGTCGTTGGCATATTCCGAATCATCTTCATAGACAAGACCTCCCAAATCAAGAGCATCGATAAAATCGACTGCTGCCTTATGAAATCCAGGACCTGCTGGCGTGCTTTGAAAGTAACCCTCAATCTTTGTCTTTCGCAGTAATCCGCCTTCAATGACATGAAAGTTAATCTCACCCATAGGACAAAGGGTTACGGAGATGTCCCCCTCTTCGTCAATATTAATATCAAAAGACCTGTGCTTAGATAACATGGTAATATTATCTGTCAGTTTCTTACGACTCTTTACCTGCCCACTAAATGATAACTCAATTGCCATACATCTATTGCTTCGTTTGTTATATATCGAAATTATTGGGCAAATTTAGGTAAAAATATTGAGTTTTATAAGCCTGTCGAGATAAAAATGCTAAGGACCGTGATGATAAAAAATGGATAAAAAATGGAAGTCTTCGTTTGACAATCAGTATTTATTGCACCTAAATTGGAGAGGAAACTGAAGATGGCATAAAGAAGCAAATGATATCCACCACATAAAGAAAATCACACATACTGAAACGCCTTTCACAAAAAAGCAGTATCTTTGTGGCATAAACATAAAAGAATATGAATTTTCTCGAATCAAAGATTCTGAGTGACGGAATTATCAAACAAGGCGACATCCTGAAGATAGACAATTTTCTGAACCATCAGATTGATATCCGAATCATTCGCCAGATAGCCCAAGAACTAAAACGGCGTTTCAGTGATGTGGTAGTCGACAAGGTGCTGACCATTGAGGCCAGCGGCATCGCCATCGCCACGATGTTGGGCCACCTGTATGATGTTCCGGTAGTGTTTGCCAAGAAAAGTGAAACGGCCAACAGCACCGACAACAAGTATGTGTCACAGGCCTACTCGTTCACGCACAAACAGATGAACAGCGTGTTTGTGTCGAAACCCTACCTGAACCCATCTGAGCGAGTGCTGATTGTCGACGACTTCTTGGCTGACGGACAGGCCGTTCATGCACTCATCGACATTGTGCATCAGGCAGGTGGCAAGGTGGCAGGCATCGGCATTGCTGTGGAAAAAGGGCAGCAGAAAGGTGGAAGGATGCTGCGCGAAGAGGGCTACCGCTTGGAGTCGATTGCCATCATCGAGGAGATGGATTGGGAGACACAGACCATTCGTTTCCGCGAGTAGATGCAAGGACAAAATCAGGCGCAAACTGCGTTTTGAGAAAGGAGTGAAACTGATAGAGTGCAGCATCAGACAGACAAAACCATACCAAATATGATAAAGATAAAACTGAGCAACGGGCTGGAAATACCGCAGATAGGAGTTGGCACATGGACACTGAGGGGCGAGACGGCACGGCAGAATGTCCGCATGGCCTTGGAGGCCGGTTTCCGTCATATCGATACGGCGCAAGCCTATGACAACGAGGCAGAGGTAGGACAAGGCATCACCGACAGCAAAGTTTCACGGAAAGACATCTTCGTCACCACCAAGGTAGCCACCAACATCATGCGTGAAGGCCGCGAGTCAATCCGGCAGTCCATTGAAGAGAGCATCACCAAACTGCAGACAGGCTACATCGACCTGCTGCTCATCCATTGGCCGGTAAAAGACAGCGTGAAAGACACGTGGCAGGTGATGGAGGAATGTGTGAGGGAAGGGAAAGTGAAATCCATCGGCGTGAGCAACTTCAACCGCCATCACCTCGACGATCTGTTCTCCTACGCCGAGATTCCTCCTGTCATCAACCAAATAGAAGTGCACCCCCTGTTGACGCAAGAGGAAAACATTGCCTACAACCAGCAGTTAGGCATCCAAGTAGAGGCTTGGGGACCTTTCGGACAAGGTGACATCGACGTGGTGGGGCATCCGCTGTTGCAGTCGCTGGCACAAAAATACCAGAAGACAGCATCACAGATTGTACTGCGCTGGATAGTCCAACGTGGACTGATCACCATCCCACGAGCCAAACCCAACCATTTCGCTGAGAATTTGGAAATCATGTCATTCACCTTGAGCAATGAAGACATGGCGCAGGTCAGTTCACTAAACCAGAACCTGCGTTCGAATGTACTCAATGACCCCGAAACCTTCCCATGGTAACATTTTTTGTCAAAAAAGCACTGTCGCAGCAGTTCAATTCCCTCCAATTTGCGGAGATTGAAGATTTTTTTGTAAAAAATCAACAATTGACATTAAACTTTTCAAACTTCCAAACGTCTTAGGTAAAAATAGCCGCGTCTCCCTCTCTATAAGGAGGATCTACGAGACAAAGACAACTAATTTTCATTATCAACTTAACTAAACTTTTAAAAGAAATGAGAAAATTATTCATGATGTTGGTGCTTTTTATGGTACCATTTGCCATGCAGGCACAAACCAAGTTCCACGACGTGGAGGCCAACGACGCCAAGGGCGCAGTGAAGTCCATCTCCTCTTCCCGAATGGGTAATCCCGTATCCATCACTTTCACCAAAGACGGCAAGATGCAGCAGGAAGGCATGACCGATGCTGTCTATGATGCAGACGGATACCTCCAGTCGGCCAAAATGAAGGTGAACGGCCAAGGAATGGAAATGGAACTTACCTTCAAATATGCCTGGGAGAATGGCAGAGTGAAGAGCCAGACGATAGAGACCCAGATGGGTGCTTTCACAAGCACGAATGTCTATGATGACAAAGGTGTTCTCGTAAAGACCAAGATGAACATGGGTGGTCAGGAGATGGAAACTCCGTACACTGACTACAAGTTTGATGACAAAGGCAACTGGATCAGCCGCAAGACTTCCATGATGGGTCAGGAAATGGAAGAGCAGCGCAAGATTGAGTATTACGAGTAAAAATATGTTTAAGATAGAAAGCAGGCTGAATGATTTCAGCCTGTTTTCGTTTATGGGTGGGGGAATGATTAACGCAATAAGAAAAGCCATACGAATATGAAGGGAAGAATGGTACTGAACGTGATCGTCACTGTGATGTGTATGGTCTTCAGCATGTCACTGCAAGCGAGGGGACCCGTCGCCTCAGCCTCCCACGCACCCATCACCGATGGGGTGTCGCACCTACTCTCATTGGAGCGGAAGGCGCAGTTGCAGGATGTACGTTACAATCTTTCCTTCAACATACCAGAAAAAAAGACGGAATCGGTCACGGGCACCGTCACCATCACCTTTGAATGGCGGGGGAACAAAAGAGACAGTCTGCAGATAGACTTCCAGGAAGAGGTCTACGGCGACATCCACATCAACGGGAAGGCGCGCGCTGCCGACCACCGCCACGAGCATATCATCATACCGGGCCGTCTGCTCAAAAGCGGGAAAGTCAATCATGTCGCGATGACATTTGCCTGCGGTGACAAGGCACTCAACCGCAACGATGACTATATGTACACCCTGTTTGTGCCCGACCATGCCCGCAGCGTATTTCCCTGCTTCGATCAACCCGACATCAAGGCGCGCTTCCAACTGACACTGCAAATGCCACAAGGGTGGACTGCGATCAGTAATGGGAAACCCCTCCCCGACCCTAAACCCCTCCCCGACCCTCCCCAAAGGGGAGGGGGGACTTGCGCGGAGTTTGAGGTGACGGATTTGTTGCCTACGTATCTTTTCTCTTTTACGGCGGGGAAGTTTCATACCGCCACGGCCATGCGCGACGGAAGGAAACTGACCATCCTGCACCGTGAGGACGACAGCAAAAAGACGGCGCAGTTGGACACCATCTTCGACCAAGCCGCCCTCGCCCTGAGATGGATGGAGGAATATACACATATCCGCCAGCCATTCCAAAAATACGGACTTGTCGTGCTGCCCGGCTATCAGTTTGGGGGCATGGAACATCCCGGCTGCATCCAACTGCGCGACCAGACCGTGTTTCTGGGAGACAACCCCACCACCGACGAACGGCTCAACCGCCTGCATCTCATCGCCCATGAGACAGCACACCTATGGTTTGGCGACCTGGTGACCATGAGGTGGTTTGACGATGTGTGGACCAAGGAAGTTTTTGCCAATTTCATGGCCGACAAGATAGCGCGGGAACAATATCCCGACATCAACCATGACATCAACTTTTTGAAAACACATTATCTGCTGTCTCTTTCCACCGACCGCACCGAAGGGACCCACCCTATTCAGCAGCCCCTCGACAACCTCAACAATGCGGGGTTGCTATACGGCAACATCATCTACCACAAAGCCCCCATCATGATGCGCCAACTGGAGGAAAAGATGGGAGCGGACGCATTTCAGAGAGGACTGCAAAAATACCTGAGGACATTCAGTTTCGCCAATGCCACCTGGGACGACCTCATCAACATCCTCGACCAGGAACGTCCTGAGGCAGGACTGAAAACATTCGATGACCTATGGGTCAAGAAAAAAGGACTTGCCGATGTGACCATCCATGCCGAGGGAGGGAATTTCGACCCGATGGCATACGGCCGTTATATCATCAATTCGCCATCACTCCAATGGCTGCTCCACAATTGGCACACCTTGCCTGAGACCCATCGGTATGCCGCCCTGATTTACATCCACGATGCTTATCTGCGCCATCAAGTAGGCAATGCCGAGGCGTTCACATCCCTCATCAATGGCGTGAGGCAACAGGACAATCAACTGGTGACCACAACTTGTTTTACCCTGCTGCATGACATCCTCACCGACACGCCAAAAGATGCCAGGGCAGACTATGAGAACGAGATGATGACATTCGGCATGCAGTGCGCAGACAAGTCCATGCGACGACGGCTGCTCCAGGGACTGACCACCAACGCCACCTCACCTGCCATCATCGACTCCATCTACCGGATTTGGGAGGCAGCCAACTACGAGGTGTTCACCGACCGCGACTACATGGGCATGGCCTACCTTCTCGCCCTGCTCATGCCCGACCGGCACAACCACATCCTGTCCACCCAGCGGCAACGACTGAAGAATGCTGACCTGCTGAGGGAGTTTGACTTTGTCAGTCGGGGTTGCACCCCTGACACGCTGGAGCAGCAATGCCTCTTTGAATCGCTTCTGAAGAAGGAGAACCGGGTCATCGAGCCATTTGCCAGTGCATTGCTCTCACTGCTCAACGACCCTCTCCGCGAGCCATTCAGCAACCGGTATATCCTCCCCGCTTTGGAAAAACTGGAGGAGGTGCAGCAGACCGGCGATATCTTCTTTCCACTCAACTGGTGCCAGGCTCTGCTCAGCGGCCACAGGAGCAAAGAGGCCTATCTACTGGTCAGGCAATTCCTCGATCATCATCCCGGCTATCCTGAGAACCTGAAAGGGAAATTGCTTCAGGCCGCATACAGAATCTCAAGTTCGCTCAAATAAATTAATTCATTTTTCTTCGCATCATCAGATTTTTCACTAAATTTGCAGAGAACTTCCCGAAATGGAAGAATGGGAAAAACAAAAACCAAAGATATGAAGAAATTCTTATTATTTGTCACCATGATGCTTGCCACACTCGGCGGTAAGGCACAGACTGTGGAACCCAACAGCGAGGGGATGACCCTCAATGCCCAGGAATGGACACGCAATGTAGTGATGGGATGGAACCTCGGCAACTCCCTCGAGTGTCCCAGGACCGAAACGGAATGGGGAAACCCGAAGACTACCCAAGCAATGATCAAAGCCGTGGCCGGCAAGGGATTCAACGCCATACGCATCCCCGTAAGATGGATCAACCATGTGAACAACACGAAGGAGATGGCTGTCAAGCCCGAATGGCTCGCACGGGTGAAAGAGGTGGTGGACTGGGCCCTCGCAGAGAATATGTATGTCATCATCAACTCTCATCACGAGGACTGGTATGACCGCAACCCATATTATAATAAGCAGGAGGAGAACAACCGCAAACTGGGTGCGCTGTGGACAAGCATCGCCACATATTTCCGCGACTATGGTGAGAAACTGATTTTTGCGGGAACCAATGAGATCACGGTCGACTGGTCGGCACCCAGCGCCGAACAACAAGCGGTGCAGAACAGTTACAACCAGACCTTCGTGGATGCCGTGCGCAACACGGGTGGAAAGAACTACTACCGCAACCTTGTGGTGCAGACATTTGCCTGCAGTCCCTACCACGGACTCAACGGGTTCACCATCCCCACCGACAAGGTGGAAGGACGCCTGTGCGTGGAGTTCCACTATTACGACCCTTACGACTACTGCGGCAACTGCACCTATTATTATTGGGGAGAGGCATACAAAGACAAGGGGCGCATACTGACCAACAGCACGGAGAGCACCATCACCAACCTCTTCGACCGCATCTTCAACGTCTGGTCGAAAAAAGGTTTGGGCGTGGTGATAGGAGAATATGGTGTGAGCAACCACTTTACCAACAACGACAAGCAGACACAGATGGAGAACATGCAATACTACCTGAAGTGTGTGGTGAGCGAAGCCCGCAAGCATGGGTTTGCTGCCTTCGCATGGGACAACAACGGTTTCAACAATGGATCCGAGAACTTCGGCATTTTTAGGCGGCAGCAGAATATGGAGGTGGGAAACATCTATTTTCTCAATGGCATCACTGAAGGTTCGAAAACCGAATACGAGGAACCACAGGGCCATCAAGAGGAAGAGACACCAGAGGGAACGATATTCTGGGAAGGCAATTCCCTGCTCGACTGGGGCAACGGGCTGCAACTCCCCATTCCCGCCTCTTTGTTTGAGGGAAAGAGCAGCGACGTGCGTCTGGTACTCACCTATACCCAGGAATTCAAGGACTACGACGACATACAACTATTCTATGGTGACTGGAGCGAAATGATGCCATTCACCGTGGGCAACAGTGGCTTCACCGGTGATTTCAATCCCAGCAACTACTATTTCACGGGCACTGGCACCAGCCATGTCACGGCATTTGGTTTCAGCGAGGCGACACTGGCCATCGTCAAGCAGAAAGGCATTGTCCTACAAGGGCATGGCATTCGACTCACCAAGGTGGCGATAGCCACTCCGACAGGCATCACCACCATCACCGACGAAGGCACCGTGACCAACGCTCCTGTCTATACCATCGACGGCAGACGGACATCTCGCACACAGCCAGGTCATCTGTATATCCAAAAAGGAAAGAAATACATCGCACGATGATTCAGTGTATGCTGGCAATCAGCGGGTGACAACCGGGCGGACAGTTCTGCCGTGGTCGCGGGTGCCGTAACTCGAGTAAGCGTTGCCCGAATAGAAGTTGAGGCTGTAGGCGCTGCCCGCACCCGACGGATACTGCGTGGACGACCAATAGTTGCCCCGTGAGCCGACATGGTCGAAGTCAGAGACATAGCGGCGACCCGCTGCCGGCAAAAAGATGCTGTTGCCATTGGTCTTACTGGTGAACTTGCCTCCATTGACACCATTCACTATCGTCCATTCGTAGGTGCAGTTGTTGATCAATTCGTCCCGCTGCTCTTTTGACGGCATCACCCAAGAGCCACCCCACTTCACATGTGCGACGTCGTATTTCGTGCCGGCGATGTCATTGCCGAGGTCGTGGCAGGCATCCCATGACCCATCACTATGGGTATACATACCCCAACTGTAATCGGACTTTTCCTCCGTCTCGCCCCAGGCGTAATAACCGCCATAGACTTCCGGTTTGTCGGCACCCACATTGCAACATGCCCATTTGGTGCCGGAGGGCAGGCCGAGGTCGATCATGTGAGGATGATGATTGTCAGGACATGACTGTGCATTTACCTTGAATGTCACGAACAACAATGCGAAAAGAGTGAGTAGTTTTTTCATTCGTTTTTATCAAATTCTTTGTTGCAAATTTAGATAAAAATTGGGAATAATAAGCCAGAACAATAAAGAATTTCATTTTCCAAACCAGAAATCAAGGGGCAGTTGAAGAAAACTGGTCGCCAACTGACGTTGTACACCTTATCGACCTATGTAGGTCCGTCGTAAAAAAAGGACGAATTATTTTGTGCTCCGAATGATTATTCGTATCTTTGACTGCGAATAAGCATATCTGACATGAAAAGAACCATTATCCTACTGACCATCCTGGCCATGGCAGGAATCAACGCCAATGCACAGGACAAAAAACCTGCCGACGAACAGGCACTCCGCTTCACCACCATCAAGGAGAACGCCATCACCCCCGTGAAGAACCAAAACCGCAGCGGCACATGCTGGGCCTACGCCTCCATGGGCTATTTCGAGAGTGAGATCCTTCGCAAGACCGGCAAGACCTACGACCTCAGCGAAATGTTTGTGGCCAACAAGGATTATATGGACTGCGCCGTCTATCATGTGCGCATGCAAGGGAGCAGCCGATTCTCTGAAGGCGGTTCGATGACCGATGCCCTTGAGGTGGCACGCAACTATGGTCTCTGCCCCGAGACAGCCATGGCAGCACCCGGTTCGCTCACCGGTGACTCACTGGCCAATTTCACCGAGTTTTTCAGTTTGCTGGAACCTTATGTCGCCTCAGTGGTGAAGAGCAGCGAGAAGAAAATCTCTCCACAGTGGAAACAAGGCATGCAAGGCATCCTCGACGCCTATCTGGGCGAGTGTCCAAAATCTTTTGTCTACGAAGGCAAGACCTATACCCCCCAAACCTTCGCCCAAAGCCTCGGCCTTGATTTTGACGACTATATCAGTGTGACCAGTTTCACCCATCACCCCTTCCACACCCGGTTTGCCATCGAGGCACCCTACAAATGGCGGCACAGTCTGAGTTACAATGTACCCATGGATGAGATGATGCGCATCATCGACGACGCGCTGGAGGCAGGCTATACCGTGGCCTGGGGAGGTGACGTGAGCGAAGACGGTTTCACCCGTACCGGCATCGCCCTCGCCTGCGACTTGAAGCGCGTGCAGGATCTTACCGGCAGCGACGCCGCCCGCTGGCTCCGACTGACCTCCACTGAGAAAGGGAGCCAACTGAAGAAGTTGGGAGCAGGGGTGCCCGAGATCACCCCCACCCAGGAGCGCCGTCAGGAGCGCTTCGACAGCCATGAGATGACCTACGACCATGTGATGCTCATCTACGGCACAGCCCGCGATCAGAACGGACGCGAATACTATATGGTAAAGAACTCCTGGGGCCAAACCGGTGACCATGCCGGCATCTGGTATATGTCCAAGAACTATATCGCCGACAACACCATCTATGTCGTCATCAACAAGCATGCCCTCCGCCAGCCCCTTCAGGCACGCTGACACCAAGGACACCACCATTTTTCCAAGAACGCTCACCATCTTAAGACCCAATGACCACACGATTATTCCTCAGCCTTTTCTGTGCCGTATGGGGATGCCAAGTGCTGCATGCCCAACCCCGCTACGACTTCTCCCGACTTCATACCGAGCGTCTTGACAGAGGGGTGGTCGCCATCCGTCAGGACGACAGTCATGTGGTGATCAGTTGGCGCACGCTGAAGACAGACTCCAAAGGACAAGCCTTTGACATCTACCGCGACGGGAAGAAACTGAACACCCAACCTCTTATCGAGGGAGGCACATTTTACACCGATGAACTGCCTCAGGGACAGACCGCGCTGTATGAAGTGAGAGGCGGTGAAGTGAGCGGGACATTCACTCTGAAAGCAGATGCCCCACAAGGTTATATCCCCTTGAAACTCAACAAGCCCAAAGGCGGCACCACACCCGAGGGATGGCCCTATTCCTACATCGCCAATGATGCCAGCGTCGCTGATGTGGACGGTGACGGACAATATGAAATCATCCTCAAATGGGACCCCACCAACTCACGCGACAACGCTCATGACGGTTTCACCGGTCCCACCCTGTTTGACTGCTACCGCCTGAACGGAGAACACCTGTGGCGCATCAACCTCGGGAGGAACATCAGGAGCGGAGCCCACTATGTGCCCTTCATCGTTTACGACCTCGATGGCGACGGCAAGGCAGAACTGGCCGTGAAGACCGCCGACGGCACCACCGACGGAAAAGGAAATGTCATCGGAGACCCTGATGCCGACTACCGCGAAGGTGTTGCCGAGGCCCTCGCCCACCCCATCGACACCACCCAAATGCAAGACCGGCGGTACAGACGGATGAGAGGCAACCGTCCCGCAAAAGAGGGACGCATCCTCAGCGGACCTGAATATATCACCATCTTCAACGGTCTGACCGGCGAAGCCATGGACACCAAGCCCTATGTGCCTGAGCGAGGCGACCTCAGTGCATGGGGCGATGAAAGAGGCAACCGCTCGGAACGCTATCTCGCCGCAGTAGGCTACCTTGACGGCCACCATGCCTCCGTCATTTTCTGCCGAGGCTACTACACCCGCACGGTGCTCGCCGCATGGGACTGGGATGGGCACCAACTGAAACAGCACTGGGTGTTCGACACCAACAACCCGGAATGGAAAGACTATGCCGGACAAGGCAACCACAACCTGCGTGTGGCCGATGTTGACGGCGACGGCTGCGACGAAATCACCTACGGTTCGATGGCCGTCGACCATGACGGACGAGGCCTCTACAACACCGGCATGGGACACGGCGACGCCATCCACCTCACCGCCTTCGACCCCACGACCGATGAGTTGCAGGTGTGGGACTGCCATGAGAACAAACGTGACGGCAGCGATTTCCGCGATGCCCGCACCGGTAAAGTGATTTTTCAGATACCGAGCAACGAAGATGTGGGGCGTGCCATGGCAGCCGACATCGACCCCACCCACCCCGGTGTGGAGATGTGGAGTTCCGACAGCCACGGCATCCGCAACATCAAAGGCGAGGTCATCACTGCCGGAAGCCAAGCAGACAACAACACCCACGTGATGTTCGGAGGCGCGAGGGTGTCGGTGAATTTCGGCATTTGGTGGGACGGCGACCTGCTGCGCGAACTGCTCGACCACGAGACGGTGACCAAATACAACTGGCAGACACACCGGGCCGATGTCCTGCAACATTTTGATGGCTGCCAGTTCAACAACGGCACGAAGTCCAACCCCTGTCTCTCTGCCGACATCATCGGCGACTGGCGGGAGGAGGTCATCACCCGTGACAGGCAGTCTGAGGAACTGCGCATCTACGTCACTACCATCCCTACTGACCACCGCATCAATTGTCTGATGCAAGACATTCCCTACCGCCTCTCCGTGGCCACAGAGAACGTGGGGTACAACCAACCCCCGGAGACAGGCTTTTATTTGGGAAACCTCCCCTAACCCCTCCAAAGGAGGGGGATACCTCCCCTAGCCCCTCCAAAGGAGGGGGATACCTCCCCTAGCCCCTCCAAAGGAGGGGGATGAAAAACTTTCCAAGGGGGAGAAAAACCTTTTAAAGGAGGGGAATATGGGGGAAAGGAATGATTTATTGCGTCCTTTTGGCGATTTTTGGGGTGTTATATGCCGAAAAAAGCGTAAAAATGATTATGTTTGCAAGAGATTTCAGAGAAATACCAGAACTTTTATACCTAAACCAACATCCTTATCAGATGAAAAACTATTTGTTAGCCGCTGTCCTGTTATTGGCAGGCAGCACTTACGCACAAAAACCGGCCATCCCACGAGATGCGGCCATTGAGTCGAAAATCGAGAAGACCCTCTCCAAGATGACGCTCGACGAGAAAGTGGGTCAGATGCTCGAACTCAACCTTGACCTCATGGGAAATATGACCGTGGAGAATGCCAAAATCGACCGTGAGAAGGTGCGCTCGGTGCTTCAGCAGTATGGCACGCCCCCTCAGGAAATCGACAAACTCGTCAAGATGACCGACCAGCAGATCATCGACCGCCTGGGCAGTTACCCTGTGGACATCTATCAGGGAGACACCCATCGGGTGTGGAAAATCAACGAGACGATGCTCGACACCCTTCTGTCGAAATACAAGGTGGGCTCCATCCTCAATGCTCCCGGTTCGCGTGCCCCCACCCTCGCCCAATGGCAGGAATGGATCAGCCTCATCCAGAAGAAGTCGATGAAGCATATCGGCATCCCCGACATCTATGGTCTCGACCACAACCATGGCGTGACCTACATCCAAAATGGCACCCTCTTCCCCCAGCCCATCAATCTTGCCGCCTCGTTCAACACCGAGTTGGCCCGCACCGGGGCTGAGATTACCGCCTATGAGAGCCGTGCCGGCAACTGCCCCTGGGTCTACAACCCCGTCCTCGACCTGGGCAGAGACCCCCGCTGGTCACGCATCTGGGAGAGTTTCGGCGAGGATGCCATCGTCAATGCCCGGATGGCAGAGGCTGAGATTCTCGGTTATCAGGGAAATGACCCCAACCATCTTGGTCCGTATCATGTCGCCACCAGCGTGAAGCACTACTTTGCCTATGGCGCTCCCTTCAGCGGCAAAGACCGCACCCCCGCCTACATCTCACCCGCTATGCTGCGTGAGAAATACTTTGAGCCATTCAAGGCTGCCATCCAGGCAGGTGCCCTCACCATCATGGTCAATTCAGCGAGCATCAACGGAGTTCCTGTCCATGCCAGTTACGAATACCTGACCAAATGGCTGAAGGAAGACCTGCAGTGGGACGGCATGATTGTGACCGACTGGGCCGACAT
The DNA here is from genome assembly GCA_016281815.1 of Prevotella sp. Classification (GTDB taxonomy): domain Bacteria; phylum Bacteroidota; class Bacteroidia; order Bacteroidales; family Bacteroidaceae; genus Prevotella. Next base: position 22,053 of record JAEEJK010000072.1, read on the forward strand.
CAACAACCTGTTCACCCGCGAGCGTGTCGCCAAGGACAAGAAAGACGCTATCCGCATCGCCATCAATGCCGGCATCGACATGTCGATGGATCCCTACAGCGTGGAGTTCTGCATCCTGCTCAAGCAACTGGTGCAGGAAGGCAAGGTGAGCATGAGCCGCATCGACGATGCCGTGCGCCGCATCCTTCGCGTCAAATACCGCCTCGGACTCTTCGACCGTCCCAACACTGGCGGCAAAGGATATGAGAAATTCGGTTCGGCTGAGTTTGCCGAGAAAGCCCTCCGCTCCGCCGAGGAAGGCGAGGTGCTGTTGAAAAACGAGGGGAACATCCTCCCCCTGGCCAAAGGGAAGAAAATCCTGCTTACCGGTCCCAACGCCAACCAGATGCGCTGTCTCAACGGCGGATGGAGTTACACATGGCAGGGGTCCAGAGCAGAGGACCTCGCCGAGAAATACAACACCATCTACGAGGCACTCTGCAACAAATACGGACAAGACAACGTCATCCTGGAGCAAGGTGTGACCTATAACGAAAACGGCGCCTATTATGAAGAGAACGCCCCACAAATCGGCCGTGCCGTGGAAGCCGCCTCACAAGCCGACGTTATCATCGCCTGCATCGGAGAGAACAGTTATTGCGAGACCCCAGGCAACCTGACCGACCTGTGGCTGTCTGCCAACCAGCGTGACCTGGTGAAGGAACTTGCCAAGACCGGCAAGCCCATCATCCTCATCCTCAACGAGGGCCGTCCGCGCCTCATCACCGATATTGAGCCGCTGGCCAAGGCCGTGGTCGACATCCTGCTGCCTGGCAACTACGGAGCCGACGCTCTTGCCAACCTCCTTGCCGGAGACGCCAATTTCTCCGCCAAGATGCCCTACACCTACCCCCGTGAGATCAACTCGCTGGCCACCTATGACTACAAGGTAAGCGAAGAGGTCGGCACGATGGCCGGTGCCTACAACTACGACGCGAAAGTGTCATTGCTGTGGCCCTTTGGCTATGGAATGAGTTACACCACTTTTGAATACAGCAACCTCAGGGTGGACAAGAAACAATTCGACTGCAACGATATGCTCACGGTGAGTGTTGACGTGAAGAACACGGGAAGCCGTATGGGCAAGGAAGCCGTACTGCTCTACAGCAGCGACCTCGTCGCCTCGATAGTTCCTGACAACAAGCGCCTGCGCGACTTCACCAAAGTGGAGTTGCAGCCCGGAGAGACCAAGACTGTCAGTTTCAAACTTCCCGCCAAGAGTCTTGCCTTTGTCGGTGCCGACGGCCGCTGGACACTCGAGGAAGGAGAATTCGACCTGAAGGTCGGACAACTCTCTCAGCGTGTGGAATGCACCCAGACGAAGGTGTGGGAAGAGGCAAACATATAACCTCCCCCTACCCCCTCCAAGGAGGGGGATGCCATTTATACACTTGAATTAATCTAATCAACAATGGAGATTATTATGATGAATAGAAGAATAATCAGACATCTATGGAGAGGGATTCTGGCAGTTGTGATGCTGTTGGTGCCCGCATCGGGCAGTGCGACGAAACTACTGTCCCTCAACGTGATAGACAAGGAATACCTGATGGTGCATTTCCGCGACGGAGAGGTGCACTACCGCGATGACGGCACCGGACCGAGTGCCTATCTGGGTCATTCCTTTGCCGAAGGGGATGACACCCTGCTTGTGTTCGGAGAGCGGTTGAACACCGCCGCCGCGCAGCAAGCCTCGCAGTGGAAAATCAGTTCCACCGACGACACATCCTTTGGCAGCAAGGCACCTCTTGCCGTATGGCGCAAGAGCAAGCCGATGAATACCGACAATCGCCTGCAAAGCGAACTCGACCACTGGCTGTTTCTGCAGTTGCCCCAACCGATGAAGCAAGGGCGCACCTACACCGTCACCATCCCCCAAGGTATCGGCAGCGACAAGGCGACCGCCAGCATCCGTTTTGACATCTGGAACTCCCCGTCGGAAGCCATCCATGTGAATATCATCGGTTATTCCCCCTCGGAGAGCATCAAGGCCGCCGACCTCTACCAATGGTTGGGCGACGGCGGTCAGCGCGACTACAAGGCATGGGAAGGCCGAAAGGTGTATCTCTACGATGTGAAGAGCGGCAAGAAGCAGCAAGCCGGCACGGTGAAGTTCTGGAAACCATCCTCTGCATCGTCACAGGAAGCAGGAGGCAAGAACCTCATTGGCAGCGATGTGTGGAACGTAGATTTCAAGTGCAGCCGTCCCGGCCGCTACCGTCTGGTGGTGGAGGATGTGGGGTGCAGCATGGACTTCGACGTGAGTCCGGCTGTCTATCACGAGCCCTTCCGTTACTCCGTGCGGGGATATTATTACATGCGTCTCGGAGAGCCTATTGACCCCGAGCACGTCACCCCCATCCCCCGTCAGCCGCAGTTCATCCCCGAAGTCGACCCCAAGGGCTTCACCATCTACAAGACTGACTTCCACCCATGGAATCCCGAGTGGAGAGCCCTTCGCACCGATGTGTGGGACGAACCACATTTCAAGCCAGCGCTCCAATCCATCTTCTGGCGCCACCGTCTGCCCGGCAATCCCGTCGCCATCGATGTGAAAGGCGGTCATTCCGATGCCTTCGACTGGGACCGCCACCTTGCCCACGTCAGCAACATCTACGACATGCTGCTGCCCTATCTGCTCACCAACGGTGCCTTGTCGGAAGACAACCTGGGCATCCGCGAGAGCGGCAATGGCATACCCGACCTGATCGACGAAGCCCGCAACGAGGCCGACTTCTTCCTCAGCATCCGCGATGGTGAGGGCTACTCACAGGGAGTGACCAACCCCAGTTCCGAATGGACTATCATGTTCCAAGCAGGCTGCACAACGATGGCCGCCTGGGCCAATGCAGCCAACTGCGCCATCCTCGCCGATGCCTTCCGCATCCAGCACAACGACACGCTGCGTGCCTATTACACCGAGGAAGCCATCAAGGCTTTCCGCTATGCCAGCAAGCAAGAGAACCAGCAACTCGACGACATGCAAGACGTGGGAAGCATCAGCATGCGCGGCCGTGACTTCCGTCAGATGGCCGCCGCCTTCCTCTACAACGTCACCGGCGACACCGAGTGGGAAGACATCATGGTGAAGGAAAGCATGATCAAGGACAACAAGTCGCTGCTGTTCAACAAGGGCCGCCAGGGCTTCTTCCCAGCCAACGCCACCAATGAGTTCAAGGCCGGGGAAATCGGCTTCAACCAGTTGTGGGCTGCCGCCGCCTATCTCATCTGTCCCCATCCGCGCCACCATGCCGACTTCTACCGGAATCTTCTTGCCAGCATCAACTCCCATGCCGAGCAATACAATGTGAGCCATTTCACGGAGCGTCCATCGCGCCGCACCGCCAACGACAGCAGATGGCAGACATCCCAGAACCTGCAGTTGGTGATGCTCGCCCACTTCATCGCCAACGACAAGGCATGCCGACAGCAGTTGGAGCATGCCATGTATACAGAGGCAGGATGGGCTCTGGGCCGCAATCCCGGAAACATCGTGGAAATGACGGGATTGGGAGAGCGCCACATCACCGATGTCTACACCACCGGCCGCAACGACGGCACGCCGGGTTCTCACCCCGGCCAGACCCCCTTCAACGGCACCGAGACCTGGTCGCCAGGCAATGGCGGTGACGCCCGCATTCTCCTCAACCGTTGCTATCCCTCGTGGAACGATGGTGGCTGGCCCCGCCAGGAGTCCTATTTCAACCAACGCTACATGTGGGTGAACGGAGAATTCACTCCTCGTGAGACCATGCGCGGAAAAATGGCACTCCTCGGTTATCTGTATGGCATACGCCAGAAATAACCTCAAAAAAACCTAAAATAATTGCCTGTTTGGGCATTTATATGTAATTTTGTAATCGTTTAGGGGGCATGGACATCCATGCCCCCATCCGAAACAAGACAAGACATCAAAGCGATACGCCACATAATAAGCACGGTCGTATGGTTGCTCGTCGGCATCCTGGCCCTTTTGTTCATACTGCTGCATATACCAGCGGTACAGTCTTTTTTGGGTACAAAAACGAGCGGCATACTGAGTGAGAAGTTGGGCACCACCGTCAAGGTTGGACGGATAGATATTGGCATGCTCAACCGTGTGATTATCGATGACTTTGAGTTGATGGACCAGCAAGGCGAGAAAGCGCTGAGCGCCTCCCGTCTCTCCGCCACAGTCGACATCGGTCCGCTGCTTGGAGGTCAGATTTCGGTGTCTTCCGCCCAATTGTTCGGTGTGAAAGCCCATCTCTACAAAGCAGACGCAGACAGTCCGCTCAATATCCAGTTTGTCCTCGACTCATTGGCCTCAGAGGACAAGGAAGAAAAAAAGCCGCTCCACCTCAACATCAACTCCCTCGTCATCCGCAATGGAGCAGTCAGGTATGACCGCCTTGACATACCTGCCACTCCCAACCATTTCTCCCCCCATCATCTCAACATCACCAACCTGAGTGGGCACCTGATGCTCTATCAACTCAGCGATGAGGCCATCGACCTACGCGTGAAACGTGTCGCCCTCAAAGAGCGGTCAGGACTCGACCTTCGCCAGTTGTCACTCAACCTGAAAGCCACCAAGGAATCACTCAATCTCACCGACATTCTTGTCAAACTACCCAACAGTATCCTACAGTCCGACTCCATTCAGGCCTTCTATGCATTCGACGATGAAGGACTCCGGAAGGAAACGCTCAGATATCGTGGAAACATCGATGAGTTGCAACTGTCGCCCGCCGACATCAGGTTCATTCTCCCTCAAGCAGAATCATTCCAGAACCCCGTCAGACTTGTTGCCAACGTCTCAGGAACAGCCGACCACATCAATCTGCACAACATCAACCTTCACAGCGATGAAGGACTGCATCTCACCACCAATGGAACGGTGAAAAACCTCCGTCAAGCACCAGAATGGTTCTTCAACATCAGTCAGTTGGATGTCAGGAACTCCGCTCTTGTCAAGGTGTGCAGCCAAGCCCATGTCACACTTCCCACACAGGTGCTCAATCTGGGCGACATCAAATACTCTGGTGAGGTAGGCGGCTCTCCCAAGACCTATGCCCTAAAAGGACACCTGACAACTGACGCCGGTCAGGCAGACATTGCCGCAAGCCTCCGCGACCAACATCTCAGCGGCCACATCAACACCGACGGCATCAACCTGCGCACGATCCTCGGAGAAGAGCGCTTGGGGCTGATCGCCACCTCTATCGATGTCGACGGCCAGTTGCCTTTCAGCAAAGAGATGTCGCTCTATGCCAAAGGAGAAGTCAGCCACCTCGACCTCAACGGCTACACCTACAACAACATCTCGGTTGACGGTTTTTATGACAAGGAATCCTTCAACGGCACATTGGGCATCGACGACCCCCATGGTCAGATCGGTTTGGAAGGAGAGATTGACTTCTCCGCCGCCGCCCCTTCCGCTGCCATCAAGGCTTTTGCCCGCCATTTCAACCCCGAGGCACTTGGGCTGACCAGCAAGTATAAAGGACATGTGATGGATTTCGACATCAGGACCGACATCCAAGGCGCCAACCTCCAGAGCCTGCAAGGTACGGTAGACCTGGAGAACCTTGTCATGCAGTCACCTGAGAAGACATATCAGTTGAACCATCTTCACATCGATGCCGACAATGAGGGCAACGAGAAGCACGTGTTCGTGGACAGCGACTTCGGAATCATCAACATTTCGGGTGAGTATGATTTCACAACGATCGTCCAGAGCCTGTCCAATGTTGTCAAAAGCAAACTCCCCACCCTCCCCTATCTTCCGGAAACCACCTCACACCATCAAAGTGATTTCGACTTCTCTGTCGACATCGACCGCAGCGACTGGATTCAGCAATTCGCAAATATCGACATAGACATCAACTCTCCCATGCACATCAGCGGCCATGTGGATGAAGAAGCCGATTTCATCGACCTCACCTGCATCATCCCAAGCATCGAGTACAAAGACGGCGACTACAGGGACATCGACCTCAGGGTAACCACTCAGGGCGACTCCATCCTCGCCAACATGAGCATGAAGAAGATGCAGAACAACGACAAGCCCCTTGACCTTGCCCTGAATGCGTCTGCGACCAACAACCGTCTCAATACCGACATTGCCTTCAACAACCATGGCGGCAAGCAGCATCTGCGCGGTTCGCTGACATCTTCCACCCAGTTCCTTGTCGACGACCATCACCGCAAGGCCGCCCATGTGTCGATGAAGCCCTCCCAAATCTTCGTCAACGGCATGCCCTGGACAGTGGAGTCCTCCAACATCCAACTTGCCAGCGGCGACATCGACATTGACCACTTCACCATCCGCAACGGTGAGCAACACATCATCGTCACAGGAGCACTCACCGACACACCGACTGACACCCTGCATGTGGACCTCAACCGACTTGACGCAGCCTTCCTGTCCAGCATTCTCCAAGTGAAAGGTGTGGATTTCGGCGGACATATATCCGGCAATGCCTTTGTCACCTCGGTCTATAACAAGCCCAATGCAAAAGCCGACCTGCTGATTGACAATTTCCAATTCGTAGACGGCCGCATCGGTGACCTGGACATCGATGTTGACTGGAATGCCAAAGACAACCGTATAGAACTGGACGGCAAAGCCACCGATGGCACTGCTGGCTACACCGATATCAACGGATATGTAGCCCTCTCACCAGGCGAGATCAACATCGACTTCGGCACCAACGGGACCCCACTGCATTTTCTTAAACGCTTCTGCGACAGTTTCATGAGCGACATCGACACCCGTATCAACGGACATGTACGCCTATTCGGTCCTTTGAGCGACATCAACCTGGAAGGCAAGGCGGTGGCCAACGGAACGATAGGAGTGAAGAGCCTCAACACCACCTACACCCTCAGCAACGACACCATCACACTGGTGCCCGACCACATCCTTTTCGACCATGCCGTCATCCATGACATAGAAGGTCACTCAGGTTTCATCACCGGCAGTGTCGACCACGAACATCTCAGCAACTTCACCTTCGACCTTGGCATCCATGCCGACAACCTTCTTTCCTATGACTTCAAAGAGTATGGTGAGAGCACATTCTGCGGAACTGTCTACGCCACCGGCGACTGTCATATCAAGGGTGTGAGCGGTGAGGTGACCATCGATGTGGACGCCACCCCTGAGAAAGGCACTGTCTTCAACTACAATGCTTCCAGTCCGGACATGCTCAATGACCAAAGTTTCATACAATGGAACGATATCACCCCTGAGGCTTTGGACTACTCCGACCTTCCCTCCGCCAGCCGCACCGCGCCCCTCATCACTCGGAAGGAAGAAGCCGAAAATGATGAATACTTAGAAGAGGAAGACATCCCCTCCAACCTGCGCATGAACTTCCGCATCAATGCGAACCCCAATGCTGCCCTACGGCTTCTGATGGACAGGGAAAGCGGCGATTACATCGCCCTTTACGGCGACGGAACCTTGCGTGCCTCCTATTTCAACAAGGGCTCATTCAACCTGTTCGGCAACTACGTTGTCGACCATGGCATCTATAAGTTGACCATCCAGAATGTCATCAAAAAAGACTTCCAGTTCCAGCAAGGCGGCACCATCGCTTTCGGTGGCAATCCCTACCATGCAGGACTCAACCTCAAAGCCCTCTATCCCGTGAATGGTGTCCCGCTCTCCGATCTCAATGTAGGCAAGAATTTCTCCTCGAACAATATCCGCGTGAACTGTCTGATGAACATCACCGGGACCCCAGAGAGACCCTCCGTGGATTTTGACATGGAGTTGCCGACCATCAACAACGATGCCCAACAGATGGTGAGAAGCCTGATCGACAGTGAGGAGGAACTCAACCAACAGGTCATCTACCTGCTGACCATCGGGCGCTTCTACAACCAAAATGCCAACGCGGTAACCCCACAGGGTCAGACACAAACCAGTCTGGCCATGCAGAGCCTTCTCAGCGGCACTATCAGCCAGCAGATCAACAATCTGCTTGGCAGTGTCATCAAGAGCAACAACTGGAACTTCGGAGCCAACATCTCGACAGGTGATGAAGGTTTCTACAATGCGGAATACGAGGGTCTGCTCAGCGGCAACCTCCTCAACAACCGCCTCCTCATCAACGGGCAGTTCGGTTATCGTGACAACGCCAATGCAACGACCAGTTTCATCGGTGATTTCGACATTCGCTACCTGCTATACCCCAACGGCAACCTTGCCCTGAAGGTGTATAACCAATCCAACGACCGCTACTTTGTCAAGAACAGCCTCAACACCCAGGGCATCGGCCTGATCATGAAGAAAGACTTCAACGGCTGGCGCGAATTGTTGGGATTGAAACGCAGGAAGAAGAAGTGAGGATGTGTCTCATTCAACACAAAGATACAAAGGCACAGAGGAATAAAGCCCAGTCATTCTGTGTTGAGATGAATAACAGAAGATGGAGATATTAAAATCTACAAGATATGAGAAACTATTTATCAGCGGCCATTCTGGCCTTTCTAATTCTGGTTCCCATGTTGGCAACAGCGAAGAAAAAGACAGTGACCATCAAGGTGATTGAGACAAGCGACGTACATGGTTGCTTCTTCCCTTATGACTTCATCAACCGCCGTCCGCTCAAGGGCAGCATGGCGCGTGTGATGACCTATGTGAGACAACAGCGCGAGCGATACGGCAAGAATGTCATCCTCGTCGACAACGGCGACATCCTCCAAGGGCAGCCGACGTGCTATTACTGCAACTATGTGAAGCCAGAAATTCCCAATGTGGCTGCAGAAGTCATCAACTACATGGGCTTTGATGCCCAGACCTTCGGCAATCATGACGTGGAGACAGGCCATGCCGTTTACGACAAATGGATCCGCGAGGTGAAGTGCCCGATGCTCGGCGCCAACATCATCGAGACGAAGACGGGAAAGCCCTACGTGCATCCCTACACCATCATAGAGCGTGAAGGTGTGAAGATAGCCATCATCGGCATGCTCACTCCGGCCATCCCCAACTGGCTCAACGAGGAACTGTGGAGCGGGCTCCGTTTTGAAGAGATGGTGAAAAGTGCCCGCTACTGGGTAGACCAAGTCAAAACCAACGAGCGCCCCGACATCATCATCGGACTGTTCCACTCCGGCAAGGACGGCGGTATCGTCACTCCCGACTATGAGGAAGATGCCTCGCTGCGTATCGCCAAGGAAGTGCCTGGTTTCGACATCATCCTCTACGGCCATGACCATACACAAAACAAGGATGTGGTAAAGAACACGGCAGGTCAGGACGTGGTTTTCCTCGACCCCTCATGCAATGCCCTCATGGTGGCAGAGGCCACGATAGAAATCACCAAAGGCAAGCGGGGGAAACTGCTCAACAAGAAAGTGACAGGCGACATCATCGATGTCTCAGAACTTCCCGTTGACGATGCCTTTGTGAAGCATTTCCAACCTGCTGTCGACAGTGTGAAGGCCTTCGTAGACCGTCGTATCGGTGAGTTTGAGAACAGCATCTACACCCGCGACTGCTATTTCGGCAGTGCCGCTTTCACCGATTTCATCCACGACCTGCAACTCAAGTTGACAGGAGCCGACATCTCCTTTAATGCCCCCCTGTCATTCAACACCAGCATCAAGGCCGGTCCAGTGTATGTGAGCGACATGTTCAACCTCTACCGTTATGAGAACCTGCTCTATGTGGTGAAGATGACAGGCGAGGAAATCCGCAAGCATCTGGAGATGAGTTATGACCAATGGGTGAACACAATGAAGAGTCCCGACGACCACATCATGCTTCTCAACACAGATGGCTCAACCGATGACAAGCAGCGCTTCAGGTTCAAAAACCTTGCCTTCAATTTCGACAGTGCCGCCGGCATCGACTATGAGGTGGATGTCACGAAACCAGACGGCCAGAAAGTACGTATCCTAAGAATGAGCAACGGTGAACCCTTCGACGAGGCGAAATGGTACAAGGTGGCGATGAACAGTTACCGTGGCAACGGCGGCGGCGAACTGCTTACCCGTGGAGCAGGCATCAGCCTCAGCGAATTGAAAAACCGCATCATCTACCAAAGTGACCGCGACCAGCGCCACTATCTGATGCTGGAGATAGAGAAAGCCGGACATCTGAATCCACAGGCCCACAACAACTGGCGTTTCGTTCCTGAAGAGTGGACGAAACCCGCCATTGAGCGTGACCGTCAACTCCTTTTTGGGCGATGAGACATCACTGGTTTGTATTCTGTCAGGGCGACCTGCTGCTGGAACGCCATCCGGACGGGACATCCGACGTGCCCTTCCAAGAAGAGCCTCCCACCGAGGTGAAGTCATGGACGGCCGTGCATGACCTGACGATGCCCGACGGAGAGGTGGTGAAGACCTACTCCATCGACAGCCCTGTGACCGGCCATCCCCTGTATGAGATGACCGGCCTGCGGCAGTCCTACCATCTCATCCCCTCCCAACAGTATGTACGGGCCGGCAAATGCTACGAGATACTCTACTGGGACAGCACCACCAAATTCTGCGGTGTCTGCGGCAGTCCGATGAAGTTTCATACAGAGATATCCAAGCGCTGCACCTGTTGTGGCAAGGAGGTTTGGCCTCAGTTGGCTACCGCCGTCATCTGCCTTGTCCAAAAGGGCGATGAGGTGTTGTTGGTGCATGCCAAGAATTTCAGGCGCGACTACTTTGGCCTTGTGGCTGGTTTTGTAGAGACAGGCGAGACATTGGAGGAGGCCGTTGAGCGTGAGGTGCTCGAAGAGACGGGCATCCGCATCCGCAACATCCGTTATTTCGGCAGTCAGCCCTGGCCCTACCCCTGCGGCCTGATGGTGGGATTCACCGCGGAATACGCAGACGGAGCGCTGCATCTGCAACGCTCCGAACTCTCCAAAGGCGGATGGTACCGACATGATGCCTTGCCAGAGATTCCTGGAAAGATGTCTATTGCCCGGAAACTGATTGATGCGTGGAGGGAGCGGTTTAGTTCATAGTTCATAATTCATAATTCATAGTTCATAGTTCATAGTTTATAGTTTATAGTTATTGGGGCGCTTGGTGATTGTTGGCGTTTATGCAGCAATTGAAGTGTGCCAGCGCTCTTTGTGCAAACGTTTGCATAAAGAGTGCATATATTTATTGACAATGAAGTGTACACATTCATGCCATTTGCATTATTTTTGTACTGAATTTGCATAGAGTCAGCAAATTAGACAGTTCGAGATCTAATCAAATAATCTATATCGTTATGAGGAAAAAACTACTATCATTGTTGCTGTTGCTGGTGCCCATGAGCGTTTTGGCACAGGGATGGCCAGCCGAATATGAAGGCGTCATGCTGCAGGGGTTTTACTGGGACTCCTTTGAGGATACCAAATGGACCACCCTGACCAAGCAGGCCGATGAATTGTCGAAGTACTTCCAACTCATCTGGGTGCCCAACTCCGGGCAGACCAAGGCTGACCAGTGGAACTCACCGGTCAACTTGGGCTATGAGAATATGGGCTACTCACCTGTCTATTGGCTGAAGCACAACACCTGCTTCGGTACGCAAACGGAACTGATGCAGATGATCAAGACCTTCAAGGAGAAAGGAACCGGTTTTATCGAGGATGTGGTCATCAACCACAAGAACGGACTCACCAACTGGGCCGACTTCCCCAACGAGACCGTGACAGGTCCCACCACCGGGAAAGAATATACCTTGACCTGGTGTGACGATATGTCCGACCTATGGGGCATCTGTTCGAATGACGAACTCTTCACACAGGACGGCGGTCTGCATGATGGCATAAAATACACATGCAGCAGCAGTGCCAATGCTGATGAGGCAGACAATTTCGACGGATGCCGTGACCTTGACCATATCGACACCCGAGTTCAGGAAAACGTCAACAACTACCTTGACTTCCTGCTCGATGAGTTAGGATATGTCGGTTTCCGTTACGACATGGTGAAAGGATACAAAGCCTATTACACCGGCCTATATAACGTGCATGCACAACCGGAATTCTCAGTCGGAGAATACTGGGACAGCAGTTTTGACAATGTGGTGGGATATTGGATTACAGAGACAGGTATCCCAGCCAATGGTGTTCCCCAGTCCGCCGCCTTCGACTTCCCCCTCAAGTATGTGATGAACGACGTATTCAACAACGGCAACTGGTATGCACTGAGCAACAAGGGCATCGCCGGCAATCCCGACTGGAGCCGCTATGCCGTCACCTTTGTCGACAACCACGACACCTACCGCAATGACTATGACCGTGTGAACAACAACGTATTGGCTGCCAACGCTCTCATCCTCACTATGCCGGGAACGCCCTGCGTGTTCCTTCCCCACTGGCAGCAATACAAGTCGGAAATAAAGAAAATGATTGCCGCCCGAGAGGCCGCCGGCATCACCAACCAAAGCGAAATCACCGCTCAGTATGAGGTGGGCAGCAACAAAGGATATTATCTGAAGGTCACGGGCTCCAAGGGATCCATCATCCTCACGCTTGGCAACCTTTATGGCGTAGACGTCGATACCGACCAGCACGAGATGGTGCTCAGTGGCGACAATTTCGCCATGTATCTCTGGGATGATGTCTATAACCAAGAGACATACGATGCCATCGATGACGAGAGTGAAGAGGGCATTAGAGTCTATGTGATGGACCATAATGAAGGAGCCCCATACCTCTACACTTGGAAGGACGGCAATGAAATCAATGGCGCATGGCCAGGCAAGCAGATGACGAAAAAAGTGACCCTTAAGGATGGCTCAAGATGGTACAAGCAGACCTTCGACGTCTCATCCCTCAATGCCATCGTCACATTCTACGATGGCTATCAGACGGAAGATATAGAGAACATTACAAAAGACATCTATCTCAGTTACTACAAGGGGAGCGACAAGAAACACACCGACTATACCTCTTATTACGAGGATGGTCCCAATTTGGGTGATGTCAACGAAGACGGAAAGATTACCGTTGCAGATGTAATGTTATTAGTCAAGATGGTACTTGGCCAATAAAACCAAGCATGGTCTATTCCCTGCAACGGGCATACATCTCATTCAAAGCAGGACGTGGGACACCGGCCAATACTGCGCGGTCGAGATCCTCACGGGCCTGCTTTTTCTTACCCATTTTTATGCGGATGTCTGCCCTATTGAGGATATAGTCGGAGTTGGAGGGGTCGAGCCGCATCGCCTCGGAGAAATCATACTCTGCCACCTCGTTCATACCCCTCTCCGCTTCAATACCGGCCCTTGCCGCGTAGGCCACAGCACTGTCGGGATATTGCTGGATGAGGATATTGAGTCTGTCCATGGCCTCGGAAGGCCTCATATCTTTCTGACAGAGCAGGGCGAGACCCAATTGTCCGTTGAAATTGCCCGGCACGATTCTGAGCATGGTCTCATAATCCTTGCGGGCGAACTTGTATCTGTGTTGTTTTTCGAAGACGTAAGCCCGGTAATAGAGCGCGGCCACATTTTTGGGGTCACGCTCCAGCACCCAGTCATACTCCTTTTTGGCATAGTCCCATTGCTCCAGGAGCATATTCCAAGAGGCCTTGTTGAGTCTCAGACTGATATTATCTGGGAACTTCCTTACCTTGTCGGATGCCACCTCAAGAGAGTCACGCAAGTCGTCGTAAGTCTGTGCGTCAGTCACTAAGAAAGAGCCAAACAGCGCCATGAAGAGCCACGCCTTTCTCAAAGGCAACCATCTCATCCTCATTGTTTTTTGATCCAGTTGACGATCCATTCACCGACCTCTTTCGTGCCGTAATGCGCACCACCCTCCACCTGAATCTCTGGTGTGCGCACATTGGCATCAAGGCTGGCGTCCACAGCGTTTCGCACCATCTGTCCCTCCTCGTTCAGACCGAAATATTCGAGCATCATTGCCACGGAGAGAATCTGCGCCAGAGGATTGGCAATGTTCTTTCCGGCAGCCTGCGGCCAAGAGCCATGAACGGGTTCAAAGACCGGTGTGTCCTCACCCGTGGAAGCCGACGGCAGCAATCCCATCGATCCCGAGATGCAACTACCCTCATCCGTCAGGATATCGCCAAACGTATTCTCCGTCACGATAACATCGAAGAACGTCGGTTCGGCAATCATTCTCATCGATGCATTGTCCACGAACATATAATCGACCTGCACGTCAGGATATGCCGGTTCCATCTCCTTGGCAATCTGCCGCCACAACCGGCTCGATGCCAGGATATTCGCCTTGTCGACCACTGTAAGGTGATGATGGCGGCGGCGGGCATACTCGAAGCCCACTTTCAGGATGCGCTCAATCTCAGGACGGGTGTAGTAGTTGGTGTCATAAGCCTTGTCATTGTCCTGATATTTCTCTCCGAAATACATGCCTCCAGTCAATTCGCGGATGCAAACGAAATCCGCACCCTCCACGAGTTCTGTTTTCAGCGGACTTTTGTGAAGCAGGCATTTGAAAGTCTGCACGGGTCGGATATTGGCAAACAGTCCGAGCCCCTTTCGCATGGCAAGCAGCCCCTGTTCAGGTCTCACCTTTGAGGTGGGGTCATTGTCATATTTCGGGTCGCCCACCGCTGAGAAGAGCACGGCATCTGCTTTTTTGCAGATTTCGAAAGTCTTCTCTGGGAAAGGGTCGCCCACTACGTCGATGGCATGAGCACCACAGATGGCCTCTGTATACTCCACCTCATGTCCGAATTTTTCGGCGATGGCATCCATGACGGCCACGCCCTGTTTCATGATCTCTGGTCCTATACCGTCGCCAGAGAGAACGGCTATTTTCAGTTTCATAATTTTGAGATATAGATGCTTTAGATGGGATAGATGAAATAGATATTATAGATGCTATAGATATTATAGATGTTATAGATGTTATAGATGAAATAGATGGGGAATTATTGGCTTTCCTCGAAGATATTGAGCATTCGGAGGGTTGCCTTGATGGCCGCCTCCGTCTGGTCGGCATCGAGTCCTCTGGTTCTGATGACCTTGTCGCCGTTGCGCCATGTGATGACCGTCTGGACAAGGGCGTCGGTGCGGCCTCCCGGCGGGATGGTAACGGCATAGTTGGCCAGGATGGGGAAAGTGCGACCAAGATTGACCTTATAGATTTTCCTCAAGGCCTTGACGAAAGCGTCATACTGTCCGTCACCTGTCGATTCAGCGGCATATTGGCTGCCGTTGATTTCCACCTTGATGCTGGCAATGGGTTTCAGTCCATAGGTGGAAGTGACCATGTAACTAATCAGTTTTACCTTCTCCTCGGGCGTGGTATGCTTGAGCACGTCATTGACGATATAGGGAAGGTCGTCCTGTGTGACGATTTCCTTGCGGTCACCCAGTTCGGTGATTCGTTTCGTCACCTTGTTCATCTGCTCAGGAGTCAGTTGCAGTCCCAGTTTCTGCAAGTTGAGTTCGATATTCGCCTTTCCGCTCGTCTTGCCCAGCGCATATTCCCGGCTCCTGCCGAAACGTTCCGGCACCAATGCGTTGCAGTAGAGATTGTCCTTGTTGTCGCCATCGGCATGCACGCCCGCCACCTGGGTGAAGACATTGTCACCCACGATGGGTTGGTTGGGAGCCACGGCGATGCCGCTGTATTCCTCCACGAGTCGGCTGATATCGTTGAGTTTCTCCTCCCGGATATTGGTCCGTGCTTCGAACTGGTCGCGGAGAATGACCTGCACGCTCGCCAGGGGAGCGTTTCCGCAGCGCTCACCGAGTCCGTTGACCGTCACATGCAGTCCCTTTGCCCCACACAGCACAGCCGCCAAGGAGTTGGACACCGCGAGGTCGTAGTCATTATGCGCATGGAAGTCGAAATGCACTTCTGGGTACCGTCTTCTCATCTTTCGGAAGAAGTCAATCACCTGCAAGGGATTGGTGATGCCCAGTGTGTCGGGCAGCATGAACCGTCGGATGGGCGTTCTCACCAGTTTATCCATCATGGTGTAGATGTACTCCGGAGAGTCAGACATGCCGCTGCTCCAATCCTCGAGATAGATATTCACCGCGATGTCCTTGGAATCCGCATAGTCTATCGAGCGCATGATGTCATCCAGATGTTCTTCCGGTAACTTTCCCAACTGGTTTCTGCAATGTTTGAGCGAGCCTTTGGCCAGCAAGTTGATGACACGCCCTCCACAGTCGGCTATCCAATCTATCGACTGATGGTCGTCGACGAAACCCAGCACCTCCACCTTGTGGAGCATTCCCTCATTGGCAGCGTAGTGGGTGATCATCTTGACAGCGTCTTTCTCACCCTCCGACACCTTTGCCGATGCCACCTCCATGCGGTCGACGTTGAGGTCATCGAGCAGCATCCTCGCTATCATGAGTTTCTCATGGGGCAGGAAAGACACGCCGCTGGTCTGTTCCCCATCGCGGAGGGTAGTGTCCATGATTTCGATGAACGGATGCTTGAGCGGCTGCGTGATCAGTTGTTCTGGCGTTCCCATTCTTCTATTTTGTTGGTGTTTTGCAACAAGAAGTCAATA
Organism: Prevotella sp.; assembly: GCA_016281815.1. GTDB lineage: Bacteria > Bacteroidota > Bacteroidia > Bacteroidales > Bacteroidaceae > Prevotella. Next base: position 38,556 of record JAEEJK010000072.1, read on the forward strand.
TCGTCGAGTCCGTTGATGAGACAATGCTTCTTATATCCGTTGATTTCGAAATGCTCGCTCTCTCCTGTCTCGAGATTGGTCACCGTCTGCTGTGGCAGATTCACCTCCACTCTTGTCTTCGGGTTGTCGCTGATGCTTTGGAAGAGTTGTGCAAGGAATGGTTCCGACACCACGACCGGCAGGACGAAATTATTGAGTTCGTTGTTTTTGTGGATGTCTGCAAAAAAGGAACTGATAACCACCCTGAATCCATATCCGGCGATGGCCCATGCGGCATGCTCTCTTGAAGAACCCGAACCGAAGTTCTTGCCTGCGACGAGGATGCACCCCCCGTATGCGGGATTGTTGAGCACGAAGTCTTTCTTGGGCGACCCATCCTCATTGTATCTCCAGTCACGGAAGAGGTTGTCGCCGAATCCCTTCTTGTCGGTGGCCTTCAGAAACCGTGCCGGTATGATCTGATCGGTGTCGACATTCTCCAAAGGCAGCGGCACGCAGGTACTGGTAATGATATCAAATTTCTGTTTCATTGTCGTATGGATTTAAATCAGGTCTCTTGGATCAGTAATGACACCCGTGACTGCTGCAGCGGCAGCCGTGAGCGGACTCACCAGCAGCGTCCTTGCGCCAGGTCCCTGTCTCCCCTCAAAGTTGCGGTTGCTGGTCGACACGCTGTATTTCCCTGCCGGCACCTTGTCATCATTCATGGCGAGACAGGCTGAGCAGCCAGGTTGACGGATCTCGAAACCCGCTTCCCGGAGCACCTTGTCGATGCCCTCCTCACGGATTTGCTTGTCGACCGCCCAACTGCCCGGCACGAGCCATGCCGTGACGTCAGCGGCTTTTTTACGCCCCTTCACTAGGGAAGCGAAGGCACGGAAATCCTCTATGCGCCCGTTGGTGCAAGCGCCCAGGAACACATAGTCGATTTTCTTTCCCAACAGCCTCTCCCCAGGATTGAATCCCATGTAGCGCAGTGATTTGGTGAACGAAGCCCTTGCCTTCTCATCTATTTGCGATATGTCCGGGATATTCTGAGTGATGCCGATGCCCATCCCTGGGTTGGTGCCGTAGGTGATTCTGGGTTCAATGTCTTTCGCGTCAAAGGAGAGTTCACGGTCGAAAACAGCATCGTCGCCGCTTCTGAGGGTTTTCCAGTAGGCCAAAGCCTTGTCCCATTCCTCCCCCTTGGGTGCGTACTCCCTACCCTTGACATACTCAAAGGTTTTCTCATCAGGAGCCACCATGCCTCCTCGGGCTCCCATCTCGATGCTGAGGTTGCAGAGCGTCAGCCTGCCCTCCATCGACATATCGCGCACGACATCTCCCGCATACTCCACGAAATAACCTGTTGCTCCCGATGTGGTGAGCCGGGCCATGAGAAACAGTGCCACATCCTTTGCGGTCACCCCCTTGCCCAATTTTCCATTGATGCTGATACGCATGGTCTTCGGCTTCTGCTGCAGGATGCACTGCGAGGCCAGCACCATCTCCACCTCGGAGGTACCGATGCCGAAGGCCACAGCCCCCATCGCGCCATGCGTCGACGTATGAGAGTCACCACAGACGATGGTCATCCCTGGGAGCGAGAGTCCTTTCTCTGGTCCCACGACATGGATAATGCCGTTGTCGGGCGACATCATACCGAAATAGTTGAGCCCGAACTCCCGGCTGTTGCGCTCGAGAGCATCCACCTGCGCCTTGGAGACGGGGTCTGCGATGGGTTTGTCCTGGTCATGAGTCGGTGTGTTGTGGTCGGGCATGCAATAGATCTGCTTCGGGCGGAAGCATCTCAGTTTTCTCTCCCTCAAGCCGTCGAAGGCCTGGGGTGTGGTGACCTCATGGCAGTAGAGTCGGTCGATATACAGTTGGGTGGGACCATCCTCCACCACCTGCACCACATGCCGGTCCCATATCTTGTCAAACAGCGTGTTCATCGTGTCAGTTTTTGAATTTGTTGATACAGTCGATATAAGCCTCCACCGATGCTGTGACGATATCAGTATTGGCACCAAAACCATAGTATAATCCGCCGTTGTATTCCACCTGCATGTGCACCTTGCCCACATCATTGGAACCCTTTGAGATGGCCTGTATGGTAAATTCCTTGAGAGTCATCTTCTTCATGATGATTTTCTTCAGCGCATTGATAGCCGCATCCACCGGTCCGTTTCCTGTCGATGCCGCCTCGAATTTCTGTCCGCTGATATCCAGTCCTATGCTTGCCACACTTCTTACCCCCATGCCAGTGGTCACCTGCAGGTAATCAAGTTGCACGGCATGTGCCTCGGCGGTGTCCGCTCCTGCCAGCATAAGGATGTCAGCATCGGTAACTTCTTTTTTCTGGTCAGCCAGTTTGAGGAACTTTTGGTAAATCTTGTCGATGCGTCTATCTTCATCGATATTGACGCCCAACACGCCCAATCTGTATTTGAGAGCCGCACGTCCAGACCTTGCGGTCAGCACGATAGAGTTGTCATCGAGTCCGATATCCTTGGGGTTGATAATCTCGTAGGTGTCTGCATTTTTGAGCACACCATCCTGATGTATACCACTGGAGTGAGCAAAGGCATTTCTTCCGACAATGGCCTTGTTGGGCTGAACCGGCATATTCATGAGGCTCGACACCATACGGCTTGCCGGATAGATTTGCATGGTGTTGATATTGGTGTCGATACTGAGATTCTTGTGGCATTTGAGAATCATGGCAATCTCCTCCAACGAAGTGTTTCCTGCCCTTTCTCCGATGCCGTTGATGGTCACCTCCACCTGTCTTGCCCCATTGATGATGCCACTGAACGTATTGGCCGTGGCCAACCCCAAGTCATTGTGGCAATGAGTAGAAATAATTGCTTTGTCGATGTTGTCGACATGCTCCATGAGGTATTTGATTTTTGCCCCATATTCCTCGGGCAGACAATATCCCGTGGTATCTGGGATATTGACCACGGTGGCCCCAGCCTTGATGACCGCCTCGATCACCCTTGCGAGGTATTCATTCTCGGTGCGCCCGGCATCCTCGGCATAGAACTCCACATCCTCGACATACTTTTTGGCATATTTCACCGCCGCCACAGCGCGCTCGATGATTTCCTCCCTGTTGGAGTTGAACTTATACCTGATGTGCATGTCACTTGTTCCAATGCCCGTGTGAATTCTCTTCCGCTTGGCATATTCCAATGACTTGGCAGCCACGTCGATGTCATGCTCCACTGCCCGTGTGAGGGCGCAGATGGTGGGCCATGTGACTGCCTTTGAGATTTCGATGACGGAGTTGAAATCTCCAGGACTTGAGACAGGGAATCCTGCCTCGATGACATCCACGCCGAGTTTCTCCAGTTGCCGTGCCACCTGTATCTTCTCAACCGTGTTGAGTTGGCATCCGGGCACCTGTTCTCCGTCCCGCAGCGTCGTGTCGAAAATGAATAACCTATCGTTCATATTTTATTATATATGGTAATATCCTCCAACAAAAAAGCCTTTCACACTCCTGGAAGTGAGAAAGGCTTTATGTTGTCGCAGCATCTATTACCTGCACACCTTATCACTTCCAGCCGCATGATGCAGTCGGATGCTAATGATAATGCTAATAATAGAAATGCTTTGATTGTTCATTGAAATCTGTTGTTGATGAGGTTTCTTGCCTCAATTTTTTAAATCGGTGGCAAAATTATACATTTAGATGCAACGGAGCAAATAATTTGCCATTTTTTTGCCTCATTTGGTTTCGGATTATCATATTTTAACGGAAACCGTTTGAAATTTGTTCATAAAAGGGAGCGGATGAGGAACCAGATGACAGGTACGAGGAGTGCCGGCAACAAGTTGAGCGTGCGGCAGTCCTTCAACTGGAGCAGGGAGAGACCACTGCCCGTTATCAGCAAACCGCCCACTATCAGGAGTTCAGCCATCAATGCATCACTGATAGCCGAGGCAGAGATATGTGCCACCACCCAAAACATGCCCTGCCAACAGAAAAGAACGGGAGCCGCCAATATCATCCCGATGCCATAGGTGGATGCGAACACCATAGATGACACAAAGTCGAGTGTGGCATTGGTGAAGAGGAAGGTGTGGTCGCCCTTCAGGGCTGAGATGACAGGCCCCAACATCGACAATGGACCGATGCAATAGAGCAAGATGGCTGTGGCAAGGCCATCGGCAAGGCGGTTTTTCTTGCCTTTTCCTTGTTTTGAGTATTTGTCCACAAGGCGTTTGAAATGTCCGTCTATATCCAGGGCCGTACCCACAACGCCTCCCACCGCCAGTGAGACAATGAAAAGCACCGGGTATTCCGACTGGCTGAAATGCGATATGGTGGCATTCAGGCCGATGGCCAGTGACGCCAGTCCCAAACCCGTATAAAGCACTTCCTTATACTTGTCCTTGATGCCACGGTGAAGAAGTGCTCCAATGACACCTCCCACGATGATGGTGGCAGTGTTGACGATGGTTCCTATCATAAAATATGTGTTGAGCCTTATCTCCGCATGGCCCCGAGCACCTGCTGAGCGATGGATTTCATTCCTTTCTCTGAAGGATGCCCATTGATCTTATGGATATCTTTCAATGCTATACAGGGAACTTGATAGTGCTTGCAGATGGTCTGACAGGACTCATTGATGTCATCACGCAACTCCGAGTTAAGTATGAAATAGAGTTCCACATTGGGGTATCTGTTGATGAGATGTTGGAGCATATAGGCCATAGCCGGTCGGAAGGTATAGAAATCTGCCTTTGTCCAACCGCTGTATTTATACTCCCCGACGGGTTCGCCCGCCCAACTGTCGTTGGTCGCTCCGAAAATGAGGATGACATCGGGGTTGCCCAGGTTGTCCATTCTCGTGATGAAGGATCGGTCGGAATAGTCGTTGCCGTCATAGCCGCGATATCCTATCGTACTTCCGCTGTATGAGTTGTTCACACAAAGTTTGTAGCCGCCTTCCTTGGCCACCTGCCACCACCAGGTCTCAGTGACATCGTCGACATCGGTTTTGCTGCCGTTTTCCTCATAATACCACATTTCATTGGTAGAGGGTGTCACATAGCCCTCAAAGGTGGAGTAAGAGTCGCCCAGGACCGAGATGGATGGTTTTTGGGCACATGCGCTCAGGGAGCACAATAATGAAAGGGAAAGGATTTTGAGATAGTGCATGATTGTAGGGATTATTGGTGATGGGGGGGAGAGATATACTAGAAAAACTAGATGATCTAGAGATTCTAGGAACCCTAGTACTTATCAGAAGGGGGAATCAGGTGGGGGCGTAGGACCGAGCGGGTCGTCGATATCAATATTGTTCATTTTAGAGCCGATGATCTCGCCGCCCTCTGTAGGAGGCACATAGGTGTCCTCTGGGTTGGCGAATCTCGTATATTGACCACGGAAATGAAGGAGCACATCACCCACGGCACCCTTACGGTGTTTGGCGATGATAATCTGTGCCATACCATGCAGGTCATTGCCCTGCTCGTCGTGATAGATGTGGTAGTATTCCGGCCGGTGCACAAAGATCACCATGTCGGCATCCTGCTCGATGGCTCCCGACTCGCGGAGGTCGCTCAGTTGCGGCCGTTTGCCGTCGTTGGAGTCGCGCTGCTCTACCGAGCGGTTAAGTTGCGAGAGTGCGATGATGGGGATATCCAATTCCTTGGCCAGCCCCTTGAGTGAGCGGCTGATGGTAGACACCTCCTCCTGGCGGTTGCCGAAGCGCATGCCGTTGGCGTTCATCAACTGCAGGTAGTCTATCATGATGATTTGCACGCCTTTCTCCTTCACCAACCTTCTTGCCTTGGTGCGCAGTTCGAAGATGGAGAGGCCCGGTGTGTCATCAAGATAGAGCGGAGCGCCATCGAGTTTTCGGATATTCTTGTCGAGACGTGCCCATTCCGCATCATTGAGTTGTCCGTTCATCACCTTTTTGCTGTCGATCTCACAGGTGTTGGATATGAGACGGTTGACCAACTGCACGTTGCTCATCTCGAGCGAGAAGAAAGCGGTGGGCACGCGGTTGTCGACAGCGATATTCTTGGCGATGGAGAGCGCAAACGATGTTTTTCCCATGGCAGGACGCCCAGCGAGGATGACGAGGTCGCTCTTTTGCCATCCCGAGGTCATCTCATCCAATTTGGTGAAACCGCTGGGCACACCCGTCAAACCGCCGGTATTGGCAGCCGCCAACTGCATGATCTCCACAGCCCTTTTGACGATGGGATCTATCTGCGTATAGTCCTGCCTCATATTCTTCTGCGAGAGTTTGAAGAGTTGGCCCTCCGCTTCCTGCATCACCACTTCGATATCGTTGCTCTCATCAAAAGCCTTGGTCTCGATGTCGCTGCTGAAAGAGATGAGTTCCCTGGCAAGGAATTTCTGTGCGAGGATGCGCGCATGATACTCCACATGGGCAGAGGAGGCCACGGGTGCCGTGAGTTCATAGACATACATCTCGCCCCCCACTTCCTCGAGAGTTCCGTCGCGCTTGAGTTGTTCGGTGACAGTGAGCATGTCTACGGGATGCTCATTCATGCTGAGCGTCTGAATGGCGGAAAACACCTTTTGGTTGCGGGGTTCATAGAAGGTCTCTGGATGAAGGATCTCACTCACTACAGTAAAGGCATCCTTGTCGATCATCAGCGCTCCGAGCACCAGGCGCTCAGTCTCAAGTGACTGCGGGGGCAGGTGTCCCAATCCTGTGTCTATAGGAGTAACTGCGGATTTTCTTTTCAGACTGTTTTTGGGGGTATTGTTGTCGGGCATAAAATCAGAAAGGTTTGAAGTATCGGTTCTCTTTTTGGGAGTGCAAAGATAGTGAAAGGTGAGCGGAAAGCAAAATAAATCATCATGAAAAATTTCCCCAATCTTGGTCTGATCCTACTGACAGGATTCTATGGGTGGCTCTGAAAAAAGGCTTTCACCTTGTTCCAGTCGACATTGACGATGTCGAGTGGCTCGTCATACTCCTTGGCAGTGACCTCATGTTTTTCCAAATCAAACTTGACGAAGATTACATCATCCACGCATACCTTGAAAGAGTCGAGAGGAACGACATCATACAAACTCATCTTCCCGTTCCCATCGAATTCAGGCTCCTCGTCTCCATTCCATCGTTCATAAAAGCACTCCTCATTGGCTTTCAGATACCAAAAATGGGCTTTGCCGTCTGCATCGGTTTTTCTTAGCGTCACCATCGCACCTCCCCTATATTTTTGTAGTTCATTTCTCTGATAAAAATAAACACCCACTGCCGTCAAAAGGCAGATAAGTGCACAGACAAAAGGCTGTAGGAAACAGCCGATGGCAAGACCTTTGAGACGCTTTTTTATTAATCCATAAAATGGGATGGAAATGGTAGCCGCCAATAAGATTACCATAACCATCACTATGATGACGTAAAAAAACAAACCTTGTTCTATCATGGAGCGATTCTTTTTATTGTTTTGCGATCATGGTTTTGTCAACTGCAAGGCCAGCATAGTCATATCATCATTCTGTTCTGCATCACCCACAAACAGTCCCGCCGATGTGGTCATCGCTTCGATGAGTGCCTGTGGCTGCCTAATGGTCACCTTTGCGACTTGCAGCATCCGGTCTATGCCAAACTGGCAGAGATTGATATCCTCGGCTTCATTGAGACCGTCAGTGTAGAGGAATACCATGTCGCCCGTCTTAAGTTGTAGATGCTGCACGGAGTACTGCCATCCCGGCATCACTCCTGCCGGGATATTGGCATCACAAGAGAGAACACTGACATCATCGCCAGCCAACAGAAATGGAGGGTTGTGCCCGGCATTGGTGTACTTCAGATGACCTGTAGACAGGTCGAGCACTCCCAGCAGGAGTGTGACAAACATGCCCGCCTCATTGTTGTTGCTCACCGCATCATTGAGTGCCATCATAATCTGGTCTGGTTCGCTCGTATATGCAGCGACGTTGCGGAACAGAGAGCGTGTCACCGCCATGACCAATGATGCCGGGACACCTTTGCCCGACACGTCACCAATGCAGAAAAAGAGTTTCTCATCCCGGATAAGGAAGTCATACAGGTCACCTCCTACCGCCTTTGCTGGCTTCACCTGACCATAGATATCGATATCATGACGGTCGGGAAATGCAGGATAGGTCTTGGGCAACATCGACATCTGTATGTCGTGAGCGATTTTCAACTCACTCTCCATGGAGGCCTTGGCAGCCGTCGTGTCCTTCAGTTCATTGACATAGGCAGTCAGCGAGTGCTGCATGTTCTCAAACGAGTCGCGCAACAGATGTATCTCATCTCGGCTTTGGATAGCAGGCAGAGGTGTGTCAAATTGTCCGTCGGCCACCTGATCGGCAGCGGCAGCCAACTGTTTCAGGGGATTGGCCGCACGTCGGATAGCCAACCGACAGACATAGAATGTGATCAGCAATACAACGGCAGTAACCATCAGCATGAGTATGCCCACAATGATGCCCATCATGTTGAGTGAGAGCATGGGTACAGAAACCGCCAAGATCCAGTCTATACCCTCCAAAGGAGCATAGAACAGATATGTCCTGATTCGGTTGACACGTACTTCATGGTTTGTTTCTTTTGTGCTCCATTGACCTTCGGACATTCTTTTAATGACCTCCTTGGCAACGCCCGGCTTATCCGAATCTTTGATATGTGTGTAGAAATTGCCCTTCAGGATACGCCTCTGGTCTGGGTGTGTGATATAGGTACCGTCACGCGACAAAACAAAGTTTCTGTACAATCCACCTTCTGACAATGGCAGGATGATGGTTCTGGCATTGGAAATACTATCCTGCTTCATCAGCAGATGGGTCATAAAGTCAAGTGAAAGGTCGGCGCCAAGAATAGCCACCACACGCCCTTTCTGGTCGTGAACGGGGTACATATAGGCCACCAGAGGTGTCTTTTTGTCTTGGCTGTCAAAGAAAGGCTCCGACCAATATGCGGAGTCGGCTGCGACGGCTTTCCGGAACCATTCTGCCTCAAGATAGGATGCTTCGGCACCTTGTATGGGTTTTCCTTTCACCCCAAGACTATCATCGCGCCAGGCGTAAGGACAGTAAGAGCGCCCTTTCTGGGGGAAATAGTTCTCGATGAAACTGATGCCGCAACTGCGGATGCGTGGATTATGGGCAACGATTCTCTCCATGATGGCCTGCAACTGTTGTGGCTGGCTGACATTTTTCTCTACATCAAATATGTTGTTCTCAACAGCCACGCTGACATCCGACATCGCGTCGCTGATGCTTTTACCAGAAGATTGGATGCCGTTGTAAAATGCATCGGCACTGCTTTTCACAATCAATGATTTGGTCAATGAATAGATGAGAAATGCCAACGCACCCATCATGATGAACAGCACCAGCAATACCCATCTGGCCAGCCTTCGGGCAAAATTGTATTTGTATTTTTTCTTTTCCATCCTGCACACTGCGCTTTTGACGGTACAAAATTACATAAAAAAAACAGTTGTCACAAGTTGAAAGAAGAGAAAGTCGCCTTCATAATCATGATGTAAGAATAATTATGATATGATCTTTCAATTAATCTCTTTTTGAAATGGACTCAGTAAATTGATGATTGCCCTGCTTCAATTCTGTTGGCGCTTTTCCAGGCAGCAGTAGTGTGGCGGATGTGCCTACGGGAATCGCAAAGGAGAAACTGACCGAACTATCGGAATTAATCTGCCAACTGCTTTCAATACGTCCGTATCGCGTGTCCAAATATCCACGTGCGTGTGTCATTCTGCCCGTGGGGTCAGGCTCCGGACGAAGAATAAAGTGGCTGAATCCCGGATGCTGTTCATCACGTTCAATGCCCAGACAACGGTTGATGAGCCACTGACCTACTGCTCCGAAGGAATAATGGTTGAATGAATTCATGGAGTTGTTGCCACCGAAGCCTGCCGTGTGAGTGTAGGAGTCAAGGCGCTCCCAGATGGTTGTCGCACCCTGGGTCACAGGATAGAGCCATGAGGGATAGTCCTCTTGCTGCAACAAGCGATAGGCAATGTCGCTACGTCCGGCATCGCTGAGCACCCGGCTTATCCATGCCGTGGTGATGAAGCCCGTCATCAGCGAATAGGGCGGGCATCGCACACCTCTGTCCGTGGTATTCTCACGCTCGATGCAGGCAACCAGGCGCTCTACGAGTTTCTGGCGCAACTCGCCCTCCACGATATTGAAAGCCAGCGGCAGGACGTATGAACCCTGAATGTCGATGGGCTGTCCCTTGCGCTGCTGGTTGAAGGCCGAGAAGACAGTCATGCCCGTTTCGGTGTCGATATAGTGGTCGATGAAAAATTGCTTACGCTCTTCCAAGCGCCGTTGGTATCGTTCGGCGTCAGCCGTCTTGTTGAGCAGCAGGGCCGTCTGCCGCATAATGTCGAGGTCGTAAATATAGTAGGCCTCGAAGAGCAGCGTTTTGTCGTTCTTCTCGTCTTCCAGTCCGAGCCAGTCGCCCAGGTCGCCCCACTGCCGCTGTTGCACCAGCAATCCCGTCATAGGGTCGAAATAATGGCTGTCCACATAGTCGATGTAGCGGGCCATCGCCTCATAGTGGTCGGCCAGTATGCCGAGGTCGCCATATTGCAGCCAGCATTCCCAGGGCACGGTGATGCCCGCGCTGCCCCACAGCAGTCCGCCGAATCCCCCGCCTATGGGGGCGATGTCTGGGAATCGGCCGTCGGCAGTCTGCACGTCGCGTATGGCATGCATGTGCTTTTTGAGGAACTCATCCACGTCGGCCATGTTGACAGCCGTGCGTGAGAACACGCTGATGTCGCCGCTCCATCCCATGCGCTCGTTGCGCTGCGGGCAGTCGGTGGGTATGCTGATGAAGTTGGACAGCATCGACCATCGGATGTTTTGCCAGAGACGGTTCACCATCGGGTTGCTGCATTCGAAACCGGCGGTGAAATGGTCAACACTACTGACAACAAGTCCCTCGACGTCGGCTGTGGGAAGTGGTTGGCTGATACCTGTTATTTCTATATAACGATATCCGTGCAGGGTCATGTCGGGCGAGAAAACCTCACAGGTATCACCGCTGGCAACGTATATATCCTGTGCCATGGCGGCGCGGATATTTTCGAGCATCAGCATGCCTTTTTTGTCTTCATATTCAGGCAAGTCGGGATAGAGCACTTCAGCAAAGCGGAACTTCAACGTCTGTCCACGGTGCAAGCCGTGCATCTTGATTCGAGGCACACCTGCCATGTTCTGTCCCATGTCATAGACATAGACGCCTGGCCGCACCTCATCCACGTTTTTTGCGGTCAGCACGGTGTGCAATCCTACGGAAGTGGTGGCCGGCAGCAGACGGAAACTGCTATAGTCGCATACCTGGGGCTGCGTACCGCCACCCTCTGTCGGCAGATGCCCTTCAAGTGTCGCTTCACATGCCTTTTTCCATCCACTAGATGCTGCTGTGTTGTCGTAAACCTCACCTTGGAACATGCTGGCGTAAACTACCTTCGATTTGTCGCATACTTCCCAGTTGTCGGGTTGGGTGGTGATGACGGTGGAGTCACCATCCTCATATCTCACCAGTAGTCTCGCCATGAATGCCAGTTGGTCGCCAAAGTAGTTCCAGTTGCCGCCAGAGAAAGTCTGGCTACCTGCCCACCAGCCTTCGCCCAGCCTGACATGCAGGCGGTTGGTCTCCTGCAGCATCGCTGTGACAACATACTGCTGGTAATAGTGAGTCTTGTTGTACTGCGATACGCCTGGCGCATAGTATTCGCTACCCACTTGACGTCCATTCAGTTCTGCACAGTAGATGCCACGTGCCGTTGCTATGAGCGTGGCCTCTTTCACGGGTTTCTGTTTCAGTGCAAACCGGCACCGCAGTACCGGCATGGCCCCGTGGCTGGGATTGATAAGATACACAACAGGCTTTTTCCTGTTGCCGATCTTCCGCAAGTTTTTGTCCTCGTAGAGAATGCCGTATGGCGAGCGGTAGTTGCGCACTTCCACCTTATGGATGACCGCCCGCTGACCGATTTCCATCTCGTAACCGATCTGTGCCAATTGTGGGAAAGCGATGTAATCACCGCCTTTGCCCATCGGATTGAGCACCACATCGCCCAGTTTTCGTCCATCGAGCAGGATGTCGGCACTGCCCAGGCAGCAATGTGCTTCAACAGTGTGTGGTGCGTAGGTGTCGAGAGTTCCCGATTCGAACGATTTCAGCAGTTCCTTTCCCTTGGTCGTATAACCTATTCGCCATACATTCAGGAGGGAGGATGCCGCATCAAGTTCCAACTTGACATACGACTCGTCTGCACCATTCTCCACACCCAGTATGTTCATGTTGCGACTCATCAGGCGAGGGTCATTGCCTCCAAAAAGAAGACTCAGCCTGTCCGATTTCGATGCCCTGTCCAATTGCACGGTCCAACTGATTCTGAACTGTGGAAGGTAATCGGCATACAAAACTGACTGTTCGCTGCCAATCCACTTGGCATCCTCAAATTGAGCAAAACACAAACAAGGCAGAAGAGTCATCAGTAGTATCTGTATTTTTTTCATATCTTTCTGTTTTCTGTGGATACTACTTCCTTACGCCTCTTCCCCTTTTATTTCACTTCACGCTCTTGGATGGCCTTGCCCGCCCCCCAGGCATCGCCGACCTTTTCGCCTACTACACGGTAGGTGTTCTTGGAAGAGTCGAAGATGACTGGCTGCAGTTTGCCGAGGTCGATGTTGCCCTCCTCGTCGAGGATGCTCTCATCGGCACTCATATTGACGATCTCGCCCACTACGCGGGCACCGCCGTTGTCGTCCTCATCGAAGGTCACAACCTTGCATTCCAACGCCATCTTGTATTCATTGATGATGGGAGCGTCCACGTTAGGACTCGGAGTGATGGTGAAGCCGGCCTTGGCCACCTTATCGGGCACGTCGTTGCCGGACACGATGCCAAAATAGTCGCTCTGCACGATGTCGTCCTTGGTGGCGAAACTGATGGTGAACGCCTTTTTCAGGCGGATGTTCTCAGTAGTTTTGTGGGCAGAGAGTTCGAAGGTGATGTGCTTCGGCCCGCACTGGCCGCCCCAGGCGGCCATCATCACGTCAGGGTTCTTGTCCGCGTCCCATGTGGCGATCATAATGGCGGGCAGCGGTGTGATCACCGCTTTGTCGCTGAAGTTCTTACGGCCTTCCACCGCCTTCACTTCCACCTTTTCCGAAATGGGGTTCTCGTTGGTCTCGTTCTTTTGCTCTTTGTTTCCACAGGCAGTCATGAGCATTGCGCCTGTCAGCACGAGGGCTGAAAAGGTCATGTAGTGTTTCATTTTTTGCTTGTTGTTTATGTTGATTTTTGATTGATGCTTAATTGTGCATGCTTGTTGCTGCTATCATCTACCGTCCGTGGGCTGTGCTGACGGTTGCATGGATGTTGGCGGTGATGTCTAGAGGGGAAGGGACGGAACAGATGGTCTGAATGGCATCAAGATAACTAAGGATACACGAAATACTCTATATGATCAATGCACGTCGATTCCATCAAAATACAGTTCTGCAATGACGGTGTCGCCATATTTTGAGCCTGGATAAACTTCGAGAATCTCGAATTTCAGTGTCCAGTCGGGCTTTGCTTCGTCGTGGTAGCCAAGAATACCGACATCGAAACTCTGGAGGGTGCGGCTGTCCTCCAAGGCGAGGATGGCATATGGCTGGTTGTTGTACCATACACGTAGTTTTTTCACGCGTGAGTTGGCTTTCCACGCCTCCTCCGACTTGACATGGCCGTTGAGGATTTCCACCGTTGTGATGCGAGGGCATTTCCCCTCGAACGTGTAGGTCAGGCTCTCGCCAATGCCCTTGCCCTTTGTGGCCCACACGCTCTCATGGCTGAAATCGTGGGCATTCTCGCCCTTGTAGTCAAACTTTTTGTTGGGAGACAGGCAGTTTGATGCCGTGACACTCTTCACCTCTCCACCGCAATACCAACTGCATTTGCCGCTGTACAAGTCGTCGTAGATGGTCATGTCGCCATATTTCATTAACTCCTCAGAATCATCTCCATATTGGTTGGATAGTTTTTCCCATTTCTCCACTGTGATTGTCGGCATCGGGATGATGCTTTGGGGTTTGATGACCTTTTCTTGCGCATGAGCAATCATCATTGAAGCGATCGCTATAAAGATAGTGATGATGATTCTTTTTTCCATAATGATTGATAGTTTAATTATTTTGCAAATATAAATAAAAAAATGGATTACTTCATCTTTGTGGGATAATTTGTGCATTTTGTGACATTCGATATGCACTGGCCGTGTGAAATAAAGTAGTCGATGGGGGACTTATTTATACTCTTGAACAGGAATTGCGGATTTCTGGATAAGACAAATATCAACGAGAAAACTAAAAAAATAATAATGAATATTGTATAAATGGCAGACAATTGCTATTTTTGCATATCATTAGAAATACCAAAGATAAATATCATTTTCCTATGAACCATCTCAGTCATTTTCTTTCAGTGCTGGTCACGATGTTGGCTTTCACATACCAGATTCAGGCACAAGATGATTACGAACGTCTCTCCAAGGCCGAGGAATGGTATTCAGATTATTGCGAGGAAGCCGTTCTTGGTTTTGAGTCCAACCGACAGAGTCCTATGAAGCATCCGCAGAAATACTGCGTTTTCGCCCATCAGCATGCGGGCTCACTGGGTTACGCGCTCGCTGTCGCCACCAACGATGAGAGTGAGATTGTCATGTTTACACCCAGTGGCAATCACCTCCAGGCACAGCGTATCTCCAAGGCCATCCTGCCCAAAGAAGTGTATTGGACCCCCATCAGCCGTTTGGGTCATTACCTCGCTCACAGCAAGGACATCACCCTCAAAGAACGTCCCCTCCCCGTGCGTACCCCCAACAAGAAGGCCAACACTTTTGAAGTTGTGGTGGTAGACGGCGAGAAGATACCAGATATCAAGGCTTACAATCAGATGATGTTCAAACCTCACAGAAACACAGTGCGGCTGAACAAACAGCACCACACCAAAGAGGTCGATGAGCAACAAGATTTTGTGAAAAAGGATCAGATGGAATATGAGTTCAAACTGACCAATCCTGCAGTGATTGCCAAGATGTTCCGGGGTTATGAAGATAATGAGATGTGTCCCTGGGTGGTGAAGAGCAGTTTCTTCAACAGCCATAACCTGTTGCAGTACAGCCGTTGGAAAGAGGGCGAACCCGTAAGGAAAGCCAGCAAAGATGTGTGCCGCATCATCAGCGATTATTACGGCGGACGCGCCATCAAAGGCACTCAGTGGCTGGCAACCATCGAATCGGGTGAGCGCTCCTTCTATGCCGTGCAGTTCGAGAATGTGGGAACCGAGGCATTGGCAGCCATGGTGTGTGTCGGTGAGGGCGAGGTGACCTCTGTATGGGAGTTTGTAGGCAAGGTTGAACCTGACCAAGAAGGCGCGTCGATATGGTTTGTCGATGATGAGGGCGATTTCATGAGTCATGCCCCTGAAATCCACTGCATCACCACGACAGACAAAGGCATGGAACTCTACATCCGCCTTCATGGTGGCGAGAGTTTACAGTACTTCGTTCTTCGCGAGATGGGGTCAGTGTGGATGGAGATACTGGTTGACTACTGGGTCTATGTTTGGGATTGAATGAGTTAACACAAGAAACCTTGTACCACAGCAGAATGACATTAACCAATTAGCACTATTAAGAATATAAAGCGTTTTTATTATCGTATGAAAAAGTATCTATTATCTCTTGCATTGGCAGTGATTGCTGCCAATATGAATGCTCAGGAAGTGAAGAAACTTCCTCAGCCCGACATGCAAATTCAAATGACACTGACCGAAGCGCTTCAAAAGCGCAGGTCTGACCGTGATTTCAAGGCCGGTGGCACTATCAGCGACCAGCAACTCTCTCAACTGCTCTGGGCTGCCTGCGGTGTCAACCGCGCCGACCGCAAACTGCTCACCATTCCCACCGCCATCAACGCTCAGGACATCCAGGTGTATGTGTGCCGCCAGGATGGTGTCTCGCTCTATCAGCCGTATGACAACACACTGGTAAAGGTCACCGACAAGGATGTGCGCGAAATGCTCGCAGAAAGGCAGGCCAACATGAAAGATGCGCCGCTCTTCCTCCTCATTGTCAGCAACCAGGAGAAGTTCCGCAACGGCAGCGAGACTTATGGTGCCATGGATGCAGGCTATTCCTCACAGAACATCTACCTGATGTGTGCCGCACTCGGCATGAAGACCGTAGCGAGAGCAATGATGAATAAAGAAGGTGTAGCCAAAGCCCTCGGACTGAACGAAAAGCAAATTCTTGAACTCAACCATCCCATCGGATACTAACCCAACATTCGCAGGTTCCAGTTTCATCAGATTCTGAATTCATAAGATTCTGAGGATGACATAAGAATTGAATAAAATGGCCGGGGTTCCGGCCATTTTTGCATGGAAGCGACAAATAATGATGGAATTTCGACTGTTTGTCGCATTTCCGAGAATCTGTCGCTATCTAATTAGCAAAAAATGATGAAAAATGATTTGGGGATGCAGAAAACATGCTACTTTTGCATTGTCAAACGACGGAAACAGAAACAAGACCGATCGTTAAAACAAAAAAGTAAGAACAAAAAGTAAACAACAAAAACAACACAACAATGAAAAAGATCGCTACAATTTGGATGTTTGCCGCAGCCCTTTTCCTCGGCACAATGAACGTGCAGAACGCACAAGCACAAATAATGAAGTCTGCTGACCTCGAGAAATATGCCAAGCAACGCTACGGCGACAAATGGCTTGATGCAGCAAAGAATCTTTCCGATCAACTCACACTTGACAAGAATGAGTCGCTGACCTACCAAGAAGTGATTCAGGCTCCAGGAAAGACCAAGCAACAACTCTATGTCGCTCTCAACTATTGGGTGACCGCCACCTTCAAAGACCGCCAGGCCATCACACTCAACGACAAGGAAGCCGGTTGCATCATCGTCACCTCTACCTTCAAAAACATCGCTGAGCACATGGGAACATTGAAGAAATATTCTGTTAACATCACCCCGGTGATCCGCCTCGACATCAAGGACGAGAAAGTACGCGTCACTTATACCGTGCAGAGTTACGATATCCTGTCTGACCTCAACTCAGGATGGCTGACATTAGGATTAGGCGATGATAACAAGGCCATTTTTGGCGACTCAAAACGCAAGGCCGACGACAAGACCAACTATTTCCTCTATGACGAGCAATGGGAGATTGCCAAACACTACCCCTTCGTGGAGAAAGATCCCCAGAAGCGCACCTGCGCCAAGGCCCTGGTAATGACACATGCTTACTCCAACGCCATCATCGACAAGGTGGAGGAAGCCATGAAGAACGGTATCGTGGGCAACGACGACAGCGACTGGTAAAAGCCGCTGCCTCCAAGGCCGCTGTAGGGAATCTCCTTCGATGCCGCTCCAATAGTAATTCATCTATAAATATATCACCCCATTCATTATTCGCTATGAAAACAAAAGTTACATGGCTACTCACAGCCATCCTCATCTGCCTCACGGCAACACTGGTCTCCTCATGCAAGGATAAAGAGATGCAAGACGTCTTCGGAGCAGCCAACATTGTCGGCACCTGGAATAGCAGCAAGACAAGGCCCACCACTACGTTAAGTACCAGTTATCAGACCAATGTCAAGGGTATCATCACCTTCGAGGCAAGCGGCAGTTTCCATGAAGACAATGGAAAAAGTGGACGCTGGACCTTCAAGGACAATGAGTTGACACTCTACTACCCCAACGGAGAGGGGAGATCCATGAGGTATGCCATGCAAGATGGTTACAATAGAGACCAGATGACCCTGACCGCCACATTCAAAGCCGATGACGGTTTCACCTACACCAGTTCTCTCATACTTTACAGATAAAAACACATCCATTATAGATAAGAATACATCCTAATTTAGCGATCTGGATGAAGCGAGCCCCGGAAGTCAGAGATGACAATTCGGGGCTCCAATTGTTTTCATCCCATTTACGCATTCGCAACCGTCCAACAAATGACAACCAAAGACATAGTCAATTCTTAATGGATGTTAAATATATCGTTTTCCAATAAATTTTTATTGTTTTTGTTTGGTGGTTA
This sequence comes from Prevotella sp., assembly GCA_016281815.1. Classification (GTDB taxonomy): domain Bacteria; phylum Bacteroidota; class Bacteroidia; order Bacteroidales; family Bacteroidaceae; genus Prevotella. Next base: position 56,675 of record JAEEJK010000072.1, read on the forward strand.
TTGGGGAAGAAACTACTTTTGCATATCGAAAATCGATAAATAAATAAACAAAAACGATAAAACAAGTATGAAAAAGAAATTGAATGTGTTTTGTGTCCTGATGCTGCTGATGATGGCAGCGCAATTAATCATTGGAATTGTCTTCAACTTCAGCGAAAGCACCCAGGCGTTCAAACAGGGCTGGGAAGAAGGAAGAAATGCGGAAGCCACAAATGGCTCTGACTTTCTGAGTGGCCTTTTAATGACACTGTTGGCTCTTGTCTGTATCTTTCTTCGGATCCGCTCGTTCATCGCCTTTATACGATTCATTCTCAATGTCAATCGCGACAAGGTGTTTGTATGGGAAAACATCCCTTTGTTGCGCTGGACGGGCTGGGGCATCTTGATACCTTCTGCCATATTTGCCGCCTACGACCTTCTGGAGCATATTCCTGCAGAAAAAGTCTACAATCAAACGATGGATGGTTTTATTTTCAGCCTGTTCTGCCTGATTGTAGCAGAGGTGTTCGCCATCGGACTGAAATTGAAAGAGGAACAGGATTTAACCATTTAGAAGCCTATGGGAAGAATTGTAGTCAACCTCGATGTAGAGATGGCCAAGCGCAAGATCTCGCTTGGAGAATTGTCAGAACGTGTGGGACTGACACAAGCGAATCTGTCAATATTGAAGACGGGAAAGGCTAAGGCTGTGAGATTCAGCACCCTTGAGGCCATCTGTCGCGAACTGGAATGCCAGCCTGGCGACATCCTCGAATACAGAGATGAATAAACCGTTATTATCCACTGACAACATTTTCAATCATGCAACACGAGACAGAAGAAATCAAAGTATATCAATCGTTTTGGAAATTCGACCTCGGCCTTGCGCTGAGCCTTACCTTCATCATATGGGGTGTTTACATGTTTCAGAATAAAGGCGACGCATACAAGGCTGGTCCGATGATCCTGATCATCATGTTCAGTATCTTTGCCATCATTTCCTTCATCAGAATGATATGGAAGCGGCCGAAACTGATCATCACTGACAAAATGTTGACAGTGAACACCAATGAGCCATGGATAGTTCGATTTGAAGACGTAGAGTCTTTCTACTCTTTCAAACACAAAGGCCAAGATGTGATTGGAATCCGCTACAAGCAGGGCACTGAGAACTGGGCCTCGGAGGAGGAGATCAAGGAAAGCCGGAATAGCCGGGTAAGATACCCAGAGAATCTTCATCCAGGCAAACCATACGAAATATATATCACTGATTTTTCAATAAAATGCCCTCAACTATGTGACCTTCTTAATGAAAGGATCATAAAATGAGGGAAGTGAAAGCGAAAAATGTGTTACCTTTGTAGGGTATAATGACAGATAAATCGGAATTTATGGAGATAAAAAACAGAATACCATGCCCTTGGTCAATAAGAATAACAAAAAGGAGGTAAAGATATGAAGAATATCATCCTTAACACACTCTTCTTCCTCGTCGCCATCACAGCACACGCTCAGTTAACGAACTGGCAGAACATTTCGAGCAACAATTTTGTGATGAAAATCATCCACGACCAGAATTATCTATATGTCGGCACAAAGGGCGGCGGCATCGTCAAGATTAACAAGCAGAGCGGTGAGCAGTCGGTACTCAAACGTGCCGATGGGAGCATGACGGGAAATTCCATTACTGACATGGCGCTACACAACGGCGAACTATGGGTAGGCACGGAGTTTAACGGGATAGCAAAGGTGACTGACGGTGGCATAGAGAAATTCGACAAGAAGAATGCAGGCTTTCAGATTAACCAGCATTTTTCCGGTTTCTATTTCAAGGATGACGGAACCATGATCGTAGGTAGTATCGCATACTTGTACGCTTTCGATGGGAAGAAATGCACAGACGCATACGATATTAACTTACTTAGCCCCTATACCTACGTCAAAAAGATTAAGGCCGACGTTGACGGACGCATCTGGGTGGCTTGCTACGATGCATTGAACCAATACAGCCTTTGCGTCCTCACATCCAACGTTTTGATACCTTACAACATTCATTATGGGAAAGCAAACACCATTGAAACCGACAAAGACGGATGCCTTTGGATAGCGACCAATAATGGGCTTGTCAAATGTGATGGCAATGATTTTACGCACTACACACCCGAGAATTCTGCCCTGCCAGAGGTGAATATTATGGACATGACTGCCGATGAAAAAGGTAATCTATGGATGTTGAGCGAACACAATATTATCAAGTATGACGGAACTAACTTCACGGCATATCCCTATCAGTTGAGCATCGCGAACGATTACCTGCTGGCCATTGACGTCGACAACGATAATGTCTATGTAGGTTCGCGCTTCGAAGGCTTACTAAGGCTCACGGGCAATGGATTGGCATCAATTCCGCTCACAGACAACCAACTCTACGACAGCGGCATTCTCTTTTCCAGTGGCTGCATCGATGGCAAAGGCTTTTTCTATGCCAGTTTACCGAATGGGCTCCAGACTTTCAACATCGAAACAGGTGAATGTCATTTTGAACCTATGGGGCAGATTGCCCAGACGGAAACCGACCGCAACGGCAACGTCTGGCTACTCTGGCCTGGGTTTGCCACCGACACCTGCCTCGTAGAACTAACAGCGACGGGCAAGAAAGCCTACATGAGAACCGACCATCCATTTAGCGAGGCAGACGCCAACCTCATCAAGTTCGACCGCAAGAACCGCCTCTGGATAGCCACGAACAAGGGCCTCTACATGCGCGACGGCGAGACGTGGATGGCCTACAACAAGAGCAATTCCAACCTCACAGAGACAGTCCAGTGCATGGCCTTCGACAGCAGCAACCGTCTCTGGTGCGGCACCTACGGCAGCGGCCTGTTCTGCTTCGACGGCACACGATGGAGCAACTACACCACCTCCAACACCTCCCTCCCGTCTGATTACGTGGGCACGGTGACTGTCGATAACAACAACGTCCTTTGGCTGAACTGCCGCGACCCTCGCTATCCCGACAAAATGGGCTCAGAATACGGTCTGGGGTTGACGCGCTTCGACGGAAACGCATGTACGACCTACAACCACAACAACTCGCCGCTGCCCAGCGACTGCTTCTGGGACGTACAGGTCGATGCCGACAACCGTCTATGGTTAGCCGCCGCCGGGGACCTCAGCGTTGTTGGCCTTACCTGCTTCGATGGAACCGAGTGGACTATCTATAACACCGACAACTCCGGCATCGTCCTCAACGAAGTCACGAAAATCACCCTCGACCCCCTCCATGACCTCATCTGGCTCACCCATCACCCCGGCCTCGGTCTCTCCGTCGCCCACCTGAACTGCCACAACACAGCAGTCCATTCCATTGCCACTCCCCTTATTACCACAACCACCTACGATTTGAGTGGTAGACGAATCACCAATCCCACAAGGGGCATCTACATCAAGGAAGGGAAGAAATATTTGAAGAAATAATCCAATGAAGAAAAAAATACTTCTTTTATCCATTCCATTCGTCTTGTTGGCGGCATTTCTCAGCCTTGGCTTCCTGCCATTCCTGTTATTGCCTTTCATCATCCTCTTCGTGAATTATCTCGTAGACAGAGAAGAGAGCAATCCCGTGGTGCAAGAGATGAAAGGAAGGCTTTTCCACAGCGTGGAAGAAGTGGAACTGAAATATGGGAAACCTGACAGCGTGGTGGTGCTCAATGCCGCGAAGGCAAACGAGATTTCCGATGTGGTCCTTTCATACCCCGAGCGTGGCATCCTCGTAGTGGCAGGCAGAGAGATTCCCATGGACGACATTACGGGCATCGCACCGAAGAACTTGGCGATAATACCTTATGTCGTCGACGAGTACGCCGTGGTCATCAACACGAAGAATCCCGCAGAACCGGTCATTTACCTCCGTGTGGGATACGACATGGGGTATGCCCGGGAGGTTGCTACGCAAATCCATGAAATACTAAAGTCTTCTGCGGCACAAAACAAAAAATAGAACCATCGGTGATAATCACCAGCCCCCTCTTCTGCTTCCTGATCCAGAAGCGTGATCATACACAGGTAGCAGACTTTCCTATGCCTTCTGCAAAGTTTTCTTTTTTATGTTCACCAACGATACAATCATAAACCCGATGCAGAACAATGTAATGATTATAACGCGGGTCTGGAACAAAATGTCAAGACTGGTGCTGTCGTCAGGCCTCAGCCAGTCAGCAAGACATGATGCTGTATTGTTGACCATATGCATCAAGAAACATGCCACGACATTACGGCTCCGATAGTACACCCAACCATACAACAAACCATTGAGAAAGGCTATGACTATCAGACTGGGATAAA
>JAEEJK010000073.1 GCA_016281815.1 Prevotella sp.
ACTGGGTCGGAGAATATGATCCGTTTTCGTCTTCGTTTTCATCTTAGTATTCATTCTTTGGCTCATGATCTGCCAAATTGCTTGGCATTCAATTTTTTTACAAATATACATCATTCGCTCCGATCTGCAAAAAGAAAGACAATAAAAAGAATTCAATTCACAGCACCCCGCGATTCACCAACTGTCATTTCTTGTTTCATCCAGGAGCGGGGAGCGCGGACGTCCCCGTCCGCATCAATAGTGGGCGGGACGCCCGCGCTCCCAGGTGAGCAGAAGAATCAAAAACCTGTCCCGATGATTCTGGTACATTTTTATCCACTCTTCCAAATTATTATCCAAAATAGATTATCCAGATCGGATAAAATACAGTATGCCTTGATTTTAGATGGCCCGGAGAAGGCCATCATATCATTTCAGAATGGCCTTCACGTCGGTCACCATGTCCTTGTGCTGCTCATCGGGCTTGGTCAGTTCTGAGGTGAGAGTGATGGCCCCGGGTTTGTCTTTGGTGGAGAAGGTACCCGTGTAGGTGATGTCGCTGTCGAAGAACAGGGTAGCCTCCACCTTCACCTTGTAGTTACCTTTCGGCACGGTCTTTCCCTGTTCGTCGGTAAAGTCCCATTTGATGGTCTGTATGCCGCTGCTCTGTGGTGTGGCGCCAGTGACGGCATCCAACTGCTGATCGGTTTTCTCCTCAGCCTTTGAGGTCTTCACCCATATAGGGACACAAGCGGGACGCACGATGTAGCCACGCTTGGCCTGCTCGCCACCGCGGGCGCGGCCCTTTGTCGTGTAAGAGGTGACGAAGAGTGTTTTTACGAACTCCCCCTTCTCGTTCTCTATCCAGACTGCATATTGGTTGGAACCGGGACCAGCCTGTTTCTGATAGTTGAACGACACTTCAAGGTTTTTGGCTTTTGCCAGTTTTCCCTTCTTGCTCTGAGCCACAGTAATCACTGACAGCAACATAGCGGCCATGATCATGTAGAGGATTCTTTTCTGTTTCATAACAACTGTTTTGGTGATACTTTACAAACAATAGTGATTTTGGGTTCAAATATACTGATTATTATTCAAAAATCATTATTTTTGCATTCAGAATTAATAAAAATTTTATTGAATATGGACAGAAGAGATTTCCTTAAGAAAACAGCGTTGGCAGCGGCGGGTACATCCATCACGGCACCTGTGTCGGCCATGCTGACAAAAGCAGAATCGGCAGGACTGTTGGAGGCAGAGGCCGATCAGGCGCAGGCGCCTCAGCCCACAGCCAAGACGAAAGTGCTGATGGTCAACGGCAGTCCGAGACCGGACGGCAACACGTTTTGTTGTCTGAAAGAGATTGAGGCACAGTTGCAGAAACACGGTGTGGAAACCGAGATCATCCAGATAGGCAAAAAGCCCATCCGCATGTGCATCAACTGTGGTGGCTGCCACCAAAATGGCGGGAAGGGATGTATTTTTGATGATGACCTATGCAGTGAAGTGACCCAAAAGATGGCAACATCGGATGCGCTCATCGTGGGCACTCCCGTATATTACGGACAGCCCAACGGCGGCGTGTTGTCATTGATGCAGCGGCTGTTCTTCTCGGCAGGACAGTTGGTGAGGAACAAACCCGCCGCGGCATTGGCAGTATGCCGCAGAGGAGGCGCTACAGCCACGCTCCAGACGATGAACATGATGTTTGAGATGATGAGCATGCCTGTTGTCACCTCCCAGTACTGGAACATCGCCTACGGAGCCGGCAAGGGTGAGGTGAAACTCGATACCGAGGGCATGCAGACCATGCGCACCCTTGCCAACAACATGGCCTGGCTGCTGCAGAAAATCCATGCCGACGGCAACACCGCTCCCCAGCATGACGAGAAGCCACAGTTCATGAACTTTATCAGATAAACAGAAGAGATTCTGCTGCTATTTCATCTGCTCCAACATCCCTGCCAGTCTTTCGAGATTGCGGGGATCAGCATTCACATCGAGGATGGTGCCGTCGCGGTCGATGAGTTTGTAGGTGGGAAAGCCACTGACATTGAGGAAATGCTCCACGGCACTCTGCTGATCCCTGGGCAGGTTGTAGTGGACGACGTTGTCGCCGACGAGATTGTATTCCTTGATGACGTTCTTCCATGAGGCATCATCAGAGCGATTGGCAAGATACAGGAACACGATGTCAAAATCTTTCAGCCGCTCGTATTCCTCAGCAGAGTGTGAGAGAGCCTCCTTGCAAGGACTGCACCATGTTCCCCAGACATCGAGCAGAATCAGTTTGCCTCTGTAGGGTTCGATGATTTTCCGGAGAATCTTCTCTCCGTCGCTCATATCTGCCACGTCATCAGCAGATTTCAGACTCTGTGATTTAGAGATATCACGCTGCTGGATAGCAAGATATTTGCCGTTTAAGTTCTTGATGGCGTCAAGAGCGGCAGGTGTCTGAATCTGCTGTCCGGCGAACTCCAGGACGGCAGGATTGACAGGCTGTCGGGTGGCATCTATCTGTTGGTAAATGCGCTGTGCGAGGATGAGGTCGCGCAGCACTCTTTCACAACCCAGGGAGTCGACGACATTCAACAGATGTTGGAACTCCTGCATGCTCATCAGGTCCTGGTATCTTCCCAACATGGTGTTGAGTATTTTTACTACCTCAGAATTATTGTAAGTCTCAAAGACTCTCTTCATCTCCTCCTCGTTCTTCGTCTGCTGCAGTTCGGCCTGAACCTTTTTCGTGAGAGCAGGGAGTTCGTCCAAGGCCTTTCTCTCCTCATCGCTCAGACTGACTTTTCCTTCCCTCTCCAACCGATTTATTGCAGCATTGATGTCCTCATTTTTACCTGTCATGAGTTGGCTGAGGTAATCGTTATTCATCGTGATGAAGTCGCGGTAGAGCGTATAGGGTTTTGGTGCCTTCAGCCAGAACTCCCGGCAGACGTAATCCATATATTCCTGAGGCACGATGCGGTCTTCCCTACAGAAGCGCGCCTGCATCATGTTGCGTCCTTGAACCATGCGATAGTAGCCGGCCGTGTAATCGATGTAGCGTTGTGACAGGGTGGGATGGCTGAGTTGCAATGCCTTCAGATGTTCCTCCTGCAACAGTCGTGCGCTGTCAGCCTGTGCCTTGTAGGCCATGAGGTCAATGTTCTGGTTATCGTATGGCACCCCCGCCTCACCCCTGGAGCGTGGATGTGACAGAATCTCATTTTGCACCCGTACGTCATCGCCCATCCACAATTTTTGGCCGGTCAGGAAATCACATAGCAAGAAATAAGTCTTGCCCGGTTCCAGGAAAGCATTGACGGTGGAGCGGCCCCAGTCTACAAACACTTCTGAAGCGTTGAGCAACGACATTTTGAAAGAGAAGCGCCCCAGAGAGTCCATCTTGGTATAAGCAGTCTCCTCTTTGTTGGATATGATGTTCTCAAAACTCAACCCGAACTCGCGTCCTTTCTTCCATTCCTGCTCCGGCATGTCCTTCAGCCAGCCGATGATGGTCACGCTGTCGGTGGGAAGATAACCATTGTCTACGAAACCACGCCGTGTGTCTTTCGCCGGATAGTCAGGCAGGGCAGCAGTGGTGATGGGGCTACACACAATGGGTTTGTTGTCACCGACAGCAATGGTGCGCAGTTTCTTTTTCATCTTGCCAACCTTGATGGTGGTTCCATTGTCAAGCGTCAGCGAATAACTGCCCTTCTTCTCCGTCTGGCTGACGATATCGCACACCCTATTGCCATATATGACATGCTTAGGTGCGAAGCCGATGAGCCAGTCGCCAGTAGCCTCGTCACGCCAATAGGTGTTGGCGATGCCTTCAGGCAACCTGTCCGCACGACGGATATTCATGACACACCATCCACCCGGCTCCACCAAGTCGAGTTTCTCCGTTGTGGCAGGCACCGGTTCAAAAGTCAGCACAAAGTTCAGCGTGTCCTCCGGCATCGTGTACTGCTCACCCAATTTGAGCACCGTTGCCGACTTCACCGCATAATCCTTTCCATCAGCCTTGACCGTCGTATTCTTTGCGATACGTATCCACTGTCCCTTGACAAAATCGATGTGGAACGTCAACTCCGTACGGTCGCCGTACATCGCCACTTTTGTCACTTTCAACACAGGTGTGTTGGCGTATCCTGCCAAGACCTCATTCCAAACTGTTTCTTTCTTTGTCTGTCCCCACCCCACCAAAAAGACATGGATGAGAAGGAAGTTGATAATAAGCCTTTTCATTTCTCCAAATAAAATTTGGCTACAAAGTTACCAACTTATTGGAGAAAAAACAGACAAAAATTTCGATTATATATCAAAAAAGGAACAGTTTTAACGAACAATGACAATATCGGCGAAAAAAAACTCTCAACATTTGCGCAGTTTTGCAAAAAGCACTATTTTTGCATAATGTTATCAAATAATTATGAATCTTTATCAAAACAACTCGAATATGAAAGCACTAAGAAAAGCCCTGCTCTCCCTGTTCGTTCTTTCACTCTGCACGACAGCGGGAGCCATTGACATCAAACTGAAGAAAGACAAAGCCACCGTCGACGGCATCACTTACGCGATCAATGCGAAGAAGCAAACCGCCCAGGTGGTGAAAGGTCAGGAGCCATACGTCGGTGACATCGTCATCCCCGAGAAGGTTGTCGTCGACAGCGTCACCCTGTATGTGGAGGAAATCGCCTCCGGAGCCTTCAAGGCATGCCCCGGACTGACATCCGTCACCATCCCCGACTGCATCATCAAGATTGGCTCATCAGCATTTGAGGGTTGTTCCAGTCTGACAGAGGTCACCATTCCCGAACGAATCAAGGAGTTGCCCAACGACCTGTTCAAGAGTTGTGCCAGTCTGACCCGTGTCAACATGTCCGACGCCGTCAGCAAGATGGGTTCTGATATCTTCCAGGACTGCAAGTCTCTCGCAGACTTCGAGATACCCTCTGCCATGACCGAGATTCCGACCAGCATGTTTGAGGGTTGCAGCGAACTCCGCCACGTGACCATCCCCACGGGCATCAAGAAAATCGGATCAAGTGCGTTTGAGAACTGCGCCAGTCTGGAATACATCGACATCCCTACGGGTGTAAGCAGTTTTGGCAGCAGTGCCTTCAAGGGTTGCGGCCATCTCACCGAGTTTCATTTCCCCGCAGGAGTGAGCACGGTGGAAGACAACATGTTCAGGGGCTGTGTCGGTCTCAAGACCGTTGAGATGTCGAATGCCATCAGCAAGATAGAGCACGATGCCTTCAACGGTTGCACCTCGCTCGAGAACATCGAACTGAGCAATTCCATCTCTTCCCTCGGCAGCAGTGCCTTTGAGGGATGCGCCGGTCTTATGAGCGTGAAATTCCCCAACAGCATCAAGGAGATTCCCAGCAGCGCGTTCAAGAACTGCAGTAGCCTGAAGGACCTTGAACTCCCCACCGCCCTGCAGAAAATCGGCAGCAGCGCCTTCGAGGGTTGTGCCAGCATCACCTCGCTGACCCTTCCTCTCGCCCTGAAGGAGATTGGCGGCAACGCTTTTGACAAGTGCAACAGTCTGATGGACATCTATTGCAACAGTGCCGTACCGGTGAAGATCTCTGGCAGTTCGTTCGGCAAGACCACCATGAAAGAAGGCATTGTCCATGTGAAGAAAGGCTATGCCACCAACTACAACCTCCACAAGGACTGGAAGAAATTCCTCAACATCATCAACCAGGAGTAAGTCTGCTGTCGTTTCTTTTCAACACAAAGATTCAGAGATACAGAGAATTATATTAGACGATATCCGTGAGCATGATAATTGCAATCAGGAGCAGGGTCTCTCATCCTGCTCCTGATTGTTTTGAAGACATTTCCTCACTGAAAAAAAGACAAAAAAGCGCACTTTGCCACTTTTATGCAGCCGCCATACAATATTTGCCATTTAAAGTGGTTATTATTATAAAATAGGTATCAAAAGATGTGTCTCACATTCTGCCTAAAAATCTGAATTCGGCAACATGACAGGCCATGAAACCAGCCAAAAACGTTCGTCGCTCCTGCGTAAGAACATCCTCGTATCATTCCTGATCAAGGGATGGTCGGCTGTCGTCGTGTTCCTCATGGTGCCCGTGACACTTCACTGTTTAGGCGACTACAAGAACGGAGTATGGCTCACCATCAGCAGTCTGCTCCTGTGGATAGACAACATGGACATCGGTCTGGGCAACGGTCTGCGCAACAAGTTGGCCGCCCACATCGCCCATGGCGAGACCGCCCGCGCCCGCTCGCTGGTCTCCTCCACTTTTGCCATGCTCACCTGCATCATGCTGCCGGCCATGGCGGTGCTCCTCGCCATCATCCTGATGAGCGACACCTACGGATTCCTCAATGTGTCGCAGTTGGAAGTGGGCGACCTCGATACCGTGCTGATGGTCACCGTCATCTTTGTCTGCTCGACATTCATTTTCAAACTGACAGGCAATTTCTACATGGGACTGCAGTTGCCCGCCGTGAGCAACCTGCTCATCGCCCTTGGTCAGACCCTCGCCCTCGCCGGCACATACGCTGTTTACCTGTCGGGAAGCCACTCACTCATGCACATAGCACTGGTCAACACCGCAGCACCACTCATCGTCTATGTGCTCGCCTACCCCTTCACCTTCCACTTCCGCTACCCGCAGTTGCGCCCCAGCCTGCGGCTCGTCAACCTGTCGGAAGCCAAAGAAGTGATGAGCATGGGCATCAAGTTCTTCATCATGCAGATCTCGAGCGTGGTGCTGTTCATGTCGGCCAACATTTTGATATCCAAACTCTTCTCGCCAGCCATGGTCACCCCCTACCAGATCACCTACCGCTATTTCAGTCTGATGCTGGTGGTGTTCACCGTCATCTGCATGCCCTTCTGGAATGCGACAACCGATGCCTATGAGCGGGGAGACATGCAGTGGATACAGTCGGCCAACCAAAAACTCAACATCATGACGATACTCATCTTCATCGGCATGTGCCTGATGGTAGCCGTCTCCGGTTTTGTCTACTCCGTGTGGATAGGCGACGATGTGAGCATCGACATCCGTATGAGCATCGCCATGGCCGCCTATATCTTCATCCTCATCTACAGCATGAGGTACAGTTATTTCATCAACGGCATCGGCAAACTGTGGTTGCAGCAGGTGTTCACCGTCTCGGCAGCCATCATCTTCATCCCCCTCGCATACACCGTGGCACATTGGTCGCACGACATCATCTGGTTTGTCGCCGTCATGTGCCTCGTCAACATACCCGGGCTGGTCGTCAACCGCATCCAGTTCGGCAAACTCATCAACGGACAGGCGACAGGCGCATGGAACAGGTAAAAGACGTATCCATCGTCATCGTCAACTACAATACACTGCATGTGCTCAGGCCATGCATCGACAGCATAGAAGCCCATACCAAAGGCATCAACTACGAGATCATCGTCGTCGACAACGGTTCGACAGATGGGTCTGCAGAACAGATGAGCAACGACCCACGTCTCGTTTGGATGGATGCAGGCAGCAACCTCGGTTTTGGACGAGCCAACAACCTGGGACTGAAGAGGGCAAGGGGAAGATACATCTTCTTTCTCAACTCCGACACCCTGCTGCTCAACAACGCCATCGGCGAACTGTATGATTTCGCCATCCACTACGAAGGGAGACTGGGTGCATTGGGCTGCGTGCTTGAAAACAGAAGAGGAGAGTCCATCCACTCCTACGGAGCCTTCCCACGGATGCGCGATGACATCGACAAGTTGCTTGTCGTGCCCATCAAGAAAGCATTGGGATGCTTCAAACAACGCGCGGTTCCACTTCCTAAGCGATGGATGAAAGTGGACTATGTGACGGGAGCCGACCTCATGGTGGCCCGCTCTGTGCTCGATGAGTGCGGAGCCTTCCATCCCGCTTTCTTCATGTACTGCGAGGAGACGGAAATGGAGCACCGCTTTGCCCTCCATGGATATGACAACATCGTAATGCGCGGACCACGCATCATCCACCTGGAGGGCGAGGGTGGCCGCGACGGCAAGACATCACAGTTCCTGCGCGACTGCCTCCGTCAGCAAAAGAGTGAATACATCTACTTCAAACTGACGCGCCCCAGATGGAAATATTGGCTCTACCGCCTCGCACATCCCGTCCTTCGGCAGACGCTATGGCTCAACCCCCACGTGTCACTGGCTGACAAATGGACGATGATGAAACAACTGTTTGTAAAAACAGGCATATAATAACATAACGAGAAGGAAACAGACAGGCATTATGAATATCCTGATTGACGGACGAGTATGGTCGCGCAATGCGGCCGGCATCACCACCTTCCTCTGCTGTGCCCTCATGGAATGGGTGCGGCAGCGGCCTGGCGACACTTTCCATGTCGTGTTGCCGAAGGGGATGGACCCGTCTGTCGAATTGCCTGCCCTTCCCGCCAATCTCCACCTACGGGACTATTCCTCCCGATTCCCACGCTTTCTGCCCAATATCGTCATTATGCAGTTGCTGGTACCCTATCTTTGCCGCAAACTGCATATCGGCCTTTACTACGCACCTGTTCCCCATCTGCCATGGTTCATCCCGTCCTCCACAAAGAAGGCCATCACCGTGCATGATGTGGTCAACATAGAGATGAGCCATACCATGGCATGGACCAACCGTTTGGCCACAAGCGTCTTCTTCGGACAAGCCGTCCGCAAGGCTGACATTCTCTGGACCAATTCCCACTACACGGCAGACAAGGTGGAGCAATACTACCCCAAACGGCGTTGCAAGGACATCTTCGTTGGCGACGCAGCCGACCATGAGCAATACAGGCCCCTTCACCTCAGTGAGGAAGAGCGAGCCACCGTTCGCCAAAAATACGGCATCCGCGACCGCTTTCTCCTGTTTGTGGGTTCGTTGGAACCAAGGAAAAATCTGTCGTTTCTCCTCCGTCTGATGCCAGAACTCTACCGCGAGCACCACATACAGTTGGTTGTCGTAGGAGGCAAAGGATGGAAGAACTCCGACCTTAGAGAAATTGTCGAGGCCCCGGACTATCCCCGTGACGCCGTCATCTTCTGCGGTTATGTGACCAATCACGAACTGTCGCTGCTCTACAACACCGCCGACTGCTTTGTCTCCGCCGCCCTGATGGAGGGTTTCGGCATGCCGCAACTCGAGGCCCTGTACTGCGGATGTCCTGTCGTCACCGCCCACAACACTGCCATGATAGAGGTGGCACGGGGAAAAGACGGCGCCTATACCGTGGAGGGCTACGACCCATCCGACTGGAAGAGAGCCATCCTCCATGTGCTCGACAGCCATCCCACTGTTGACCAACGCCAACTGGCAGAATATGACTGGGTCACCATCATCCACCAATTCCTGAAAGAAAAAATAAAACAATGATATGAAGACAATTCTACACGTATCCAAATACTACTATCCTGACTTGGGGGGCATCGAGACCCTGGTGAAGTCGATGGCGGAGGGACTGACCGAATACCGCAACATCGTGGTGTGCTTCGCCACTGACGGTCAGACCCGCGTCGAGACCATCGACTCGGTGATTGTCCACCGCGTGAAGGTCAACTTCTCCCTCATGAACCAGGATGTGGCATTCGGTTACCTCAATGAGATGAAGTGGCTCATGAATGAGTATAAGCCCGACTACGTGCACGTCCACTGCCCCAATCCCTTCGTATATCCCATTGTGCTGAAGACGATAAAGCCGGAGACAAAACTCATTCTGCACTGGCATTCCGACATCATCTCCAAGGGGCTGATGTATATGTTTGTCAAGCCGATAGAGAAGGCCATCCTCAAGAGGGCCGACCTCATCCTCGCCACCAGTCCCAACTACGTGCACCACTCCAGTCCCATCAACCGGCACAAGGACAAGATACGCATTGTGCAGAACGGTGTCATCACCTCCGACTTCGACTTCCGGAAAGGCGACCGCAGCCGCATCGAGAAAGTCAAGAAGAAATACGGGCACAAGAAACTGGTGCTCTTCGTTGGCCGGCACATTCCCTACAAGGGCATTGACCTGCTCATCGAGGCAGAGAAATACATCAAGAGCGACTGCCGCATCATCATCTCCGGCACAGGTCCCCTCACTGCCCACCTGAAGAGCGTTTCCAAGTCGCCCCGCGTCATTTTCACCGGTCGCCTGACCGCCGACGAACTGCGCTGCCACGCCCATGCAGCCGATGTCTTTGCCTTCCCCTCCAACACCAAGGCCGAGGCTTTCGGCATTGCCCTTGCCGAGGCGATGTACTGCCGCTGCGTGCCAGTCGTGTTCCATTTGGAAGGTTCGGGAGTCAACTGGGTATCATCCAAAGACGAGACCGGCAAGGAAGTACCCCTTCGCGACGTACAGGCTTTTGCTGCCGCCATCGACGAGTTGCTGTCCAATGATGAGTTGCGTGAGCAGATGGCAGAAGCCAGCCATGAGCGGGTGAAGGAGATGTTCACCGACCAAATCGCTGTCAGCAAAATGCGTGAGATCTATCATGAACTCTAAACATGGCGCACCACATATTTATATTAATGGCCGTTTTCTGACCCAGCGGATGACAGGCGTGGAGCGCTATGCCTGGAATATTTGCAAGGCAATGGTTGCCCTGGGGCAGGACTTCACCATTGTCTGTCCTCATGCAGAGTTGCAGAGTTGCTATGACATCAGCCAAATGGATGTGGTCAGATTCGGGCATGGCAACTCCCATTTCTGGGAACAATGTGTCTTCCCCTTCTTCTTCCTCACCAAACGCCATTTTGTGGTCTTCAGTTTTACTGGTCTGGGCTCCATCCTCGTGCGCCCCAAGGTGATGACCATCCATGACCTGTCGTTTCTGGAGAATCCCGCCTGGTTCTCGCGTTCCTATTATTATTGGTACAAGGTGATGACCCCGCTGGCGGTGCGAACCTCCCGCCACATCAACACTGTCAGTGAGTTCTCCAAAAGAGAGATCCTGCGCTTCTATCCTTTCCTGAGCGACAATAAGATCAGCGTGGCATACAATGCCGTGGACCAAGACCTGTTCCATGCTCCCACCTCCCCTGCGACATCCGAAGAGCACTTTGCCCTCACCGTTTCCTCACTCGACCCGCGTAAGAATTTTCTGAGATTGGTGAAAGCATTCGAAGGCATCGACAACTGTCGGCTCTATATCGTGGGCAATGCCAACCGTGTATTCAGTCAGCAGGAAGGGATGAACAAATTGCCCGAAAATGTGCGCATGCTGGGGCGTGTGAGCGATGAGGAACTGATTCGGCTCTATCACCAGGCAGACTGCTTTATTTTTCCCTCCCTCTACGAAGGATTCGGCCTTCCCCCGATAGAGGCGATGCAATGTGGTTGTCCCGTCCTGGCTTCCGACATCCCTGTCCTCCGCGAGGTATGCGGCGATGCAGCAGAATACTTCAACCCAATGGATGTGGAGGATATCCGAAGGACCATCCAAAATTATATGCGCAATATAGACAAAAAGAAAAATATGATGAGGGAGCGAGGCTTTCAAAACGTCAACCGGTTCTCATGGCAAGCCTCAGCCCAAACACTCATCCAACTGGCGAACAAACTATAGATTTGCCAACACAAAAAACAAAACTAACATGACTATCAGAAGTAAAGCCCCCATGCGGCTGGGACTTGCCGGCGGAGGCACTGACGTATCACCTTACTGCGACCTCTATGGGGGGCTGGTGCTCAATGCCACCATCAACCTATATGCCCACTGCACCATTGAGGAGACCACCGATGGATGCATCCACATCCTCTCTTACGACTCAGATGCAGAAGAGACTTATCCCTCAGTCCCCCAACTATCCATCGACGGCAATGCCTCTCTCATCAAAGGAGTCTACAACCGACTGATGACCGACTACCATTTTCCACCGCTGTCATTCCGCATCACCACATGGAACGATGTTCCCCCAGGCTCCGGACTGGGCACCTCCTCCACCATGGTGGTATGCATACTCAAAGCCTTTGTGGAGTGGCTGAACCTGCCTTTGGGCGACTATGAGGTGGCCAAACTTGCCTTCGAGATTGAACGCAATGACCTGAGACTGAGCGGTGGCAAGCAGGATCAGTTCGCTGCAGCGTTCGGCGGGTTCAACTACATGGAATTCCACCAAGACGGCACCGTCATTGTCAATCCCCTCCGAATCAAGAGATGGATCATCGATGAACTGGAAGAGTCCACCCTGCTCTTCTTCACCGGCCGCTCACGCTCATCTGCCGCCATTATCGACGAACAAAAGAAAAACGCCCAGAAAGGCAACCAGCAGGCTGTCGAAGCCATGCACCAAATCAAGCAGACAGCCATAGACACCAAGCAAGCCTTGCTCAAAGGTGACATCAACACATTGGCCCACATCCTCCACCAAGGATGGGAGAACAAAAAGCGCATGGCACACCAGATCAGCAACCCCATGATCGAAGAGGCCATGGAGACTGCTCTAAAAGCCGGAGCAAAGGCCGGCAAAGTATCAGGAGCCGGCGGCGGCGGTTTCATCATGTTCATCGTCGACCCGAAGAAAAAGAAGCATGTGGAACAAGCCCTCTCCCACCTCGACGGCCATGTCATACCATTCACCTTCTGTGACAGTGGCGCACATGGATGGAAACTCTACCCCACCGACAACATTCAACACTTTTAGAAAATGGACAGCCAAGCAACCACCATACAGCATATCAAAGAGTCGGTTGAAGTGAAAGAAGCCCTGCTCTCCAGCCCACAGTCCACAGCCACCATTGCCCAAATCGCCGAACTATGCACCAAAGCCTATCAGAAAGGCAACAAGGTGATATGGGCCGGGAATGGCGGCAGCGCCGCTGATGCCCAGCACATGGCCGGCGAGATGGTCAGCAAATTCTATTTCGACCGACCAGCACTCACCTCCATCGCCCTGACCACCGACACCTCCATCATCACCGCCATCGCCAACGACTATGGCTATGAGCATGTCTTCTCACGCCAACTGCAGGCCAATGCGCGCCGAGGCGACGTTTTCATCGGCATCTCCACCTCGGGCAATTCACGCAACCTGGTGGAATCGCTTGACACCTGCCGCGAACTGGGAGTCACCGCCGTGGCCCTTGTAGGCGCATCTCCTTGCCAGATGGACCAATGGGACTACGTGGTGAAAATACCAAGCACCTCCACCCCACGCATCCAGGAATGCCAGACACTCATCGGACACATCATCTGCTGCATCGTCGAAGAAAACTTGTTTGGAGAGAAATACCACAAGCCATGAAAATTGTCATCATTGCAGGCGGGAAGGGCACCCGCATCGCCTCTGTCAACAGCGAGATCCCCAAAGCGATGATTCCCGTTGAGGGCAAGCCCATCATTGAGAGAGAAGTGGAAATGGCCAAACGCTACAGACATACCGAGTTTATTTTCATTACCGGTCATCTGGGAGAGCACATCCGTAATCATTTCGGCGATGGCTCAAAATGGGGCGTACATATTGACTATTTTCAAGAGACCCAACCGCTTGGAACTGCTGGAGCCTTAGCCTATCTGCAAGCACAACTGACAGATGATTTCTTCGTGCTGTATGGCGACACCATCGTCGACATCGACATGGATGCCATGCAGGCCTTTCACCGCAGGCACAAAGCCGACGCCACCCTGTTTGTACACCCGAATGACCACCCCTATGACTCCGACATCGTAGAACTCAGCGGTGATGGTCGGGTCTCGCAAATGCGCATCAAGCCCCATCCCGAGGGACTGGTGACCCACAACATGGTCAACGCCTCACTGTTCATTTTCTCTCCCCGTATTCTGACGAAGATTGAGAAAGGGGTGAAAAGCCACATTGAGAAGGACGTGCTTCCGAAGTGTCTTGCCGCCGGCATGCGGCTCTTTGGCTATGTGTCGTTTGAGTATATCAAGGATATGGGCACACCAGATCGTTATGAGGCTGTCTGCGCAGATGTCCGCGCTGGTATTCCTGCCCGCCGCAACAGGAGCCACTCCCGGCCCGCCATTTTTCTCGACCGCGACGGCACCATCACCGAGGAGGTTCATCTCTTGCACGAAGCCAGCCAACTGCGCCTCATCGAAGGAGCCGCTGAAGCCATCCGCCATATCAATGGCAGCGACTATCTCGCCATCATCGTGACCAACCAGCCCGTTATCGCACGCAACCTTTGCAGCATTGAGGAACTCGACCATATCCATGCCACCCTCGAGACGATGCTCGGCCGCGAGCACGCCTACATCAACGCCATCTACTATTGCCCACACCATCCCGACAGCGGTTATCCTGAGGAGCGCAAGGAATATAAAATCAAGTGCGAGTGCCGAAAACCGGCTCCAGGTATGCTGCTGCAAGCCGCCCAGGACTGGAATATCGACCTTAGCCGCTCCTATATGATAGGCGACAGCGAGCGCGACACCCTGGCAGGGGAACATGCCGGTTGCCTCAGGTCTGTCCGTATCAAAACAAATGAGCCCGGCGCATTGCTCCGGGCTGTAGATGAAATTCTCCGTCAGAGTTGAGTCTGAGGAGCATTTTTCCTGAATGACAAGTGAGGTCAGCGTGACAGTTCGAATCCCACGCGCACACCATCGTAGTTCTTTGAGATTTCGCCGATGGTGCTGATGGTGGAATTGCCGCTGAGGGCGCCGAGCGTCTGCATCACGCTCAGGATTTTCTGCGACTCAAAGAGCAGGCTGATACCTTTGGTAGTCAGTGTGACATAGCCGTTCATGCTGAGCAGCAGTGTCTTGAGATTGATGGCACCCGTCTGCGGGTCATAGGTGTAAGTGCCGCTGATCGACTTCCCTGCCAGTTTACCAGAAAAAGTCTTGTCCTCCTTGAAGGTGAAAAGGGTGTTTCCGGCAGCGATGCCCAATGACTGATAATACGGGAGCAACTGTGACTTGATTTTCTGAGCGGCCACCTCACCGCCAGCCTTTGCCAACAGGTTGTCGCTGGTGAAAGCACATCCCGGGGCGGTGTATTTCCACGTTCCTACAAGATTGGCCTCGCTCACCTTGTTGACACCAAGCACGCTGCCGATGATATTGCCCAATGCGCTTGTGGTGTCAACCCCAGAAAGAATACCGCTGTTTGTTCCCATGCAGCCCGCCAAGACGAGGACTGCTGCGGCCAATGCCGCCATCATTGTTTTCTTCATCTTCATTATAATTTAAAAGTTTAAGTTTCACATGCTCTCACTTGGCAATCGGGCGAACCGTGAGGCCATAGCAACGGTTGTTTGAACGAAGGCCATCGTTATCGTAAACCGAAACACGGAGATTGTATGCATCGTACGAGTACGATGGATGCTGAGTCGATGACCAATAGCGGCCGTCGAAGTAATCGATAGTATGGTCACTTTCCATGTAATACCCCGCCATAGGCAAGAATATGCTGCGACCATTGGAACTGATGAACAGCCACCCCCAGTAGCCATCGACCGTTTTAAAATCATATGTGCAGTTATCAAACAGTTCCTGTATTTGGGCTGAAGAGGGCATCTTCCAATTGCCGCCCCACTTCATATGCGCCACGTCGTAATTAGTGCCGGCGATGTCGCTGCCGAGGTCGTGGCAGGATTCTTCATCGCCGTTGCAGTGGGTGTAGGTGCTCCAGTCATAGGTATCCTTTGTCGCTGTCTCGCCCCAGGCGTAATAGGCGCCGGGGTTACCCGGGCTTTGATTCTCTGGATGGTCGGTGTCCACGTTGCAACAGGCCCATTTCGTACCGGACGGCAAACCGAGGTCGATGAGGTGCGGGTGATGGTCGTCAGGACAGAGACTCGTCACCCTCATCGTGAAGGCAGCAGTTTGTCGGCTGCGGTTGTCGGTGACAATGACGGTCGCCGTGCCTGTACCAACTGCTGTCACATGGATAAAATTATCATTGAGGGTTGCGGTCGCCACGTTTGTGTTGCTGCTTGTTACTGAATAACTGCCACTTCCGGAAGATATCCAGTTGTCAGCTTCTTCACCAACTAATAGTATAAGATCTTCATCATGATAAATATTATAAATGGCCAGCGGACTATAACCAGATGGATTGTAAACAGGTCGAACTGAGGAACCCCATTCTTTAGGTACCAAGTCACCAGCAATTCCATTCTCAGCACACCAGTAGTCTACAATATATTCCCAATCATCCTCGGTGTATCGCGAGTCTGTCATGTAAACTAATTCCTCGTTTAAAGAATATAGTTCACTTTCATATTTATAGCCAGCAGCCGGCAGGAAGATGCTGGCACCATTGGAACTGGTATACTGATAACCATTGAAGCCGTTGACAGTCGTCCATTCTGCTGTACAGTTGGCAGCCAATTCCTGAAATTGATAATAGGTAGGCATCACCCATTCCTCACCCCATCTCACATGGGCCACATCATACTCTGTGCCACTGATGTTGCCAAGATAGGCATTTGTATTAGTACTGGCATCAAAAAATCTATAGGTACTCAGGTCATAGACTTCCTTCTCCTCCGTCTCGCCCCAAGCGAAGTAGCCTCCGTAGTTGGCCGGTCTTTGCTTCGAAGGTTGGGAATCAATGTTGCAGCACGCCCATTTTGTGCCGGACGGCAGACCGAGGTCAATGAGATGCGGGTGGTTATTGTCTGGACAGTTGGTGTATGATGGCATAACAGATTCTGTAACCGTCACTTCGACGGCTGCCGTCTGGCCGCTATTGGTATCCGTCACTGTGATGGTTGCCTCGCCCTCACTGATGGCGGTGATGGTGACCGATGTGCCGTCCACCTCGGCTGTCGCCACGGAGGAGGCACTGCTGCTCACCGTGTAGTTACCACTGCCATTGGTGACGGGCACCGTCATCTTGCTGCCCTTCAGAAGGCTGACTTCAGACATGGCCAATCCAAAGCCAGCAGTCGTGCCGGGGCCGGAAGAGGTGTTCTCCACGGGACGGATATTTTGGCCATAGGAGCGATATTCCCAACTGATGAACGGGTCCATTTCTTCGCCGAAAACCAGATATTTCGACCATTTAATATCATTGTCATATTTGGTATCCGACCAATACCGGCCCAAATTATTTAAATATTCAACACTGTTTGAGCTATAGAATCCGCCGAGGGGCAGGAAGATGCTGGATTCATTCGATCCGGTGAACAGCATGCCTTTGACCCCGCTGACAGTGGTCACTTCGTAGGTACAATTTTCATACAGTTCTTTAAGTTGCTCCATGGTCGGCATGCAGTATTTGCCTGTCGTTTTCCAATAAGCCACATCGTACTTCGTGTTGCTGATGTTGGTACCGAGGTCATCCACGCTTTCGCCAGAGCCATTGCAATAGATGTAGGTGCCCCAATTATACCAATCTTTCTCGTCCGTCTCGCCCCAAGCATAATAACCACCATATTCGATGGGAGAGGTAGCCCCTATGTTGCAACACGACCATTTCGTGCCGGAGGGCAGTCCGAGGTCAATCATGTGCGGATGTTTATTGTCGGGACAGAAGAATGCCGACCCTTCGGGGAACTGATGGCCCAAAATCTTATGCACCACGAGCATCACGTCGGCAACAGTGACATTCTTGTCGCCGTTCACATCGAAGTGATAATTCTGTGCGCTGACACTCAACGACAAAAGCATCAGGACAAAGATAGCAAATAGTTTTTTCATTATGATTAGGTTTGGTTATTTCTAAGTTGCAAATATAAGTAAAAAATTTCACTCTTATACATTATTTCTAAAAAAATAAAGGTTGTGAGGTGGAATCAACTTCGTTTTTTCGGTCCAATACGGAAGCCGGACCTGATTCTACTCACCTGTCTGCGTGCTGGGCCAATTAACCAAGAATAGTTTGGAGGAAGCCCTTGTAAATGCGGTATAGAGCCAGTGGATATAGTCAGGGGTGAGCATGTCATCGGTCATATAGCCCTGGTCGACATAAACATGCTCCCATTGTCCGCCCTGCGCTTTGTGGCAGGTGACTGCGTAGGCATATTTCACCTGCAAGGCATTGTAATGGATATCTGTCCGCACCTTCTCCATACGGTCATGCTTGAGCGGGATATCCTCATAATCCGCCAGAACGCCGTTGAACAGCGCATCATTCTGCTCACGGGTGAGGGCGGGAGCTTCCGAAGTGAGTGAGTCGAGAATTACCGTGGCGGTCAGTTCTACATTCTCATAGTCGGGAAAAGACAGCATCACGTCGGCAAACCGAAGACCATAGATTTCCCTGATACGCCTTGCCCTCTGCACACGGACGCGGTCGCCATTGGCAATGAACTCCAATGGCACTTTCTCCTTCTCTGCCCAGTAGTAATTGTTGCGAACCACCATGAGCATGTCGCCCGAACAGATTTCCTCCTCGCGGCCGAGCACACTGCCACGGATGCCCTGATTGTAGATATTAGCACGCTTGTTCGACCGCGTGATGACGATGGTCTCATCCACCCCCACCTTACTATAACTGCTGCTGAGTTGCTCTATCAGTTCGCCACCCGGCACCATCACGATATCGGCGAATCCGGAGAAACGGATGCGGGGCAATGCAGTTGCCTCATCATGGGTAATCATGTTGCGCACGACGGTAGCATTGTAAAGGATGCCCGACAACTGACTTTGCCGCAGCACCTCGGTGAGGTCCGCGCAATAGGGTTTCAGTCCGTATCCTGCCAGATAGTCTGGTTGCAGGGCTGGCGACTCCTCCTCTCCCACCGGCGGCAACTGGGCCCTGTCGCCCACCAGCAGCAAACGGCAGTTCTGACCACCATATACAAACTGCACGAGGTCATCGAGCAAGCGTCCGCTGCCGAAATTGGCCTCTCCCAATCCCTCATTCGCCACCATCGAAGCCTCATCCACCACAAAAAGCGTGTCTCGGAATAGGTTGGCGTTGAGGTTGAAACCGCTCATGTCGCCCGTGAATGACTTCTGGCGATAGATTTTGCGGTGGATGGTGAACGCCGCATGACCGCTGTTGAGTGCGAACACTTTTGCAGCACGGCCTGTGGGGGCGAGGAGCATCACCCGCTGCTGCAGTTTCACCATGGTGCGCACGATGGCACTCGCAATGGTGGTCTTTCCCGTACCCGCAGCACCTGTGAGCACCATCACGGCATGGTCATCAGTATCGGCGGCATACTGGGCGAAGGTGTCAATCGCCACCGCCTGCTCGGCGGTGGGTTCGATTCCCATTGTGCGGCGTATCTGGAAAGACAGTTCTGAGGCAATCATATTATTATTTGGAGTTTAGGAGTTTGGGAGTTTAGACAAATGATTTGGGAAAATCGCATGGCAAATGCTTATACTCAATGCGGCCGGATAGCAAATCCGCCCCAACGGAGACCGAGTTTGGACACGTCAAAGTTAGGCAAAAATATCGATTCTCAAAACAAATGATGAGCAGATTGCAGAATTTCGTCGAAAAAATCATAGGAACTCATCGAAAACCATTTTGAGTCGGAACATTCTCACATTAACTTTGCAAGTGTAAAAACAAAGAACAACCAAAACAACAAAAATAAACAACTAAAAATACAGCATTATGAAAAAGTTACTTGCCATCGCAATCATGTGTGTGCTTACCGCCAATGTCGCCATCGCACAGAACAATCATCGCAGAATGATGATGAGACCTCATTTCGAGAACCTCGACTCTGCCGCCAAGAGCCATTTCATGAAAATGCAGAAGGATTTCTGGGAGAAGCAGATGAAGAAGAACGACAAGAAATGGAAGAAGCAAACCGCCTGGGGCTTCCGTCCCGGATTCGGCAACCCCTGGATGAACCGCCACGGATTCAAGATTCAGCCCCAAGAGCAAGAAGCACAGTTTGTGGGTGGCGAGGAAGCCCTGCTGAGTTGGATTGAGGAAAACATCACCTATCCTGTACTGGCAGAAGTGACCGGCGTCGAGGGAAAGGTAGTGGTCACCTTCGATGTGAATGACGACGGCACCATCAGCAATGTCAAAGTGAAGAACTCCGTCAACTCCATCCTCGACGAGGAGGTGGTGAGCAAGGTAGAGTCGATGCCCAAATGGATTCCCGCCAGGCAGAACGGCCGTCCGGTAAAGATGAAATACACCCTGCCCATCAACTTCACCGAACTCTCATAACGGTCCTCAACCGACACAAAAAGAACACTCAACTAACTTTCAACTAACATTCGACTGATATTCAACTAACTTTCAACTTACATTCAACCAACACAGAATCCGTTTTTTCTAACTTATATATACTTTCGCATGACAGTGGGGAGGTCTTGGTGAAAACCAGGCCTCCCCACACTATTTGAGGTTTGAGGATTGAGGTGGGAATCGGTATCTATATATAGTTGATGGGTGGTGACACTGCTGTTAAATCGCAACCAACTCTTCTTGTCATACCGATGAGAGGCATATTTTTATTTATTAGGGGACATCAAGGCTTCCAAATGAATTCCATATGGGGGATTTATCTTATCAGAATTGAATTTTATCAGAATCCCATTCCAGGTTGTCCAAGACATTGATGGCATTGTCATCAATTTGCTCATACCAGATCTTCAAAACACGATTATCGCGCTTCTTAAAAGTAAGTTCAACAATCTTTCTTGAACTCCCATCCGAAGGACAATACTTGGCAAGCCCTCCTTGATATTCAAATAATTGGTAAACATGAGACAACATGATTGTTTTCGAAAAA
>JAEEJK010000074.1 GCA_016281815.1 Prevotella sp.
GTTATTCGTTCGTCCGTCATCCCTTCATTGATAATATTGAATACCAATCCCCCTTTTTGAGGCTTATTGGCAATGCGGTCGAGAATGACTTGCATCTGGGGTAGGATGGGGAAGATTACTTCCATGCCATCAGACTCCCTTATAGTCTTTTTTCGAATGAACCGCATGGCTTTTTGCTCTTGTTGGTAGTAAAAGTCGTCATAACGCAAGAGTGCCAGGTCGGCCATATTGGCACCATTTGCCATATAGGAGAAGAGGAACATTCCGAGCGATTCGAAGAGCCGTTGTCTATATAGAGGCTCGAAACGTTCTTTTCCATCTTCGTCTTTGGTGTTGTCGTTCTCGAAGAATTGATATAATCGAGTCATCTTCTCTACGTTGAGACACCAGTTCTTGCGACTGCATTTCTTGTTCACGGCTCTGACACCCTTGAACAAGTCTGTTTTCTCCGCCATTAGCACACCCTGCTCGACAGCCCTGCGTACAACCACGCGGAAGGCACGGAGATAAATGCCGATGGTCGTAGCGTTCATAGGCTTTCCTTCTTTGGGGGTCTGCATCCTCGACACCCATTTATTGATAAGTTCTTGGTTGATGGAGGCATTGTTCACCTTGTCGCCCATATCTTGCCTGAAACGTTTTAGAGCTATATGATATGAGTTCCTGGTGCCTATGCGGTTGGCATCAGTCAGTTCTTGTAGCAGCCCTTCCCATACGTCGTAGATTGTTTTGTTTTTGGTTTTCTTTGTTTCCTTGATTCCATTGATTCGATTGGTTAACGTCTCCAAGAATTCACTTGATTCTAGTTCACCCTTTTCTAGCAAAACTTTTATCTCCCTATGAATCTTGTCGAAAAAGTCATCAAATGTTTTGCGTTTTCGACCTTGTTTGCGGTTGTCTTCATTGATGATGCTTGCAAACTCCTCTGATGTATACCTCTCATTTGGCATAAGGAAGTATCGTTGAAGATTGACAATGCGGACACGAACGCAGACAGGCATTTCTCCTTCAGTGCCTTTACGTGGATCGAGAGTCATGGTTATCCTCACTTTGCCATCTTTGGTGCTCTTGTAAATAGGGGTCATTGTTGTCTTCATTATGCAGCTATTCTTTGGGTGATTTCTCATAAGGTGAAACGAAAGTGAAACGAAAAATCCACATTACATTGGTTTTCGCTACAAAGTTATGAAAACTACTTGATATTGCAAAATATTGAATTACAATAATTTATAAAATATTCTTAAATTTTCTTCAATCTTGAAAAACCTTATTCTTAACGATTCATAATCATGAGGTCCCCGGTTCAATCCCGGGTCCCGCTACCAGAAAAGTCAGAGAGTTACGAAGTTCGTGACTCTCTGATTTCTTTAGGTTGCTTTACCTCACGTTCTATCAACCATCCCCTCAAGTGGGTTATTTGACAACAATTTTCTTGCCATTGACGATGTAGATACCAGAGGGCAATGTGCTTGAATTTCCCAAATTGTCTAAGACTTTGATTCCAAAGATGTTGTAGACGGCTTGGCTGGATTTGCCTGATAATGGTTCTGGAAGATAGATGCTATTGGTTACACTTATGACGGGGCGGACGCTTTGGCCGTAGCCGCGGCGGTAGGCCCAGTACACGTCGTCCGAGTGGAAACTCAGGAAGTAGGCGAAACTCGATTCATACGGAGACTGCGTGGACGACCAGTAGTAGCCGTAACTGCCGGAAAAGTTGAGGTTGTCCTCCCAACGGTAGCCCGCCGCAGGCAGGAAGATGGAACCACCATTCGGGCTAGTAAATTGTTCGCCTTTGACACCATTCTTTGAAGTCCAGATGTAGGTGCAGTTATTGAGCAATTCCGCCTCGTGGTTATGAGATGGCATTACCCAGGAGCCGCCCCACTTCACGTGGGCAACGTCGTAGCCAGTACCGGCGATGTCACTGCCGAGATCGGTAAATTCATTATCTTCCACATATCCATCACCGTTATTGTCTGTCCAGTATTTACAACTACTCCAATTATAAACGCTCTTCTCTTCAGTCTCTCCCCAGGTGTAATAGCCGCCATACTCTTCTGGTTTGGTAGCTCCCACATTGCAGCATGCCCATTTCGTGCCGGAGGGCAGTCCGAGGTCAATCATGTGAGGATGGTTGTCATCAGGGCAGGACTGTGCTTTTGCCGTGAGTGTGACAAGCATTAATATAAGGGTAAATAGTTCTTTCATAGGGGGTGTTTGAAAAATATTGAGATTGCAAATATATAAAGATGATTCCAAATCAACAAATATATTAGTTTCCAAATTTTATACATTCAATATTGTTTCCTCATCAATTTGAGCATAACTTCTGGCTTCTCACGATGAACCGCACGTTTTCTGATATAATAATATTTTCAGACTTTCACCCCGTCTCTAAGCCTGTCCGTGAGGTTTCGACAACTTTTCCGATACGCTCAAAAAAGCAATAATACCCGATAAACGGCATGGAATAGGTGGATTTTTAACGATTATTGATATTTTTTTTAAAAAAATCTTGATACTATTTGCTTTTAATCACAAAAAGCAGTACATTTGCAGTCAGTTATAACTCTTATTTTATTATTAATATTTAACCTATGAAACAATTACGACTTCTTATGGCCGCTTTTGCGGCTGTGTTCAGCCTATGCGCCAATGCGCAAGACTGGAAGGGAAACACTGTTGCAGACGGTACTTTCTACCTCTACAACATCGGATCCGGTCAGTGGTTGTGCGGCGGAAATAACTGGGGCACACGTGCTTCTGTCAACAACACCGGCGACATTGACTTCCAAATTGCTGCTTCAGGTACGGGTTACACCCTGGACAGCCAAATCTCCAATGGTGGAGAAAGCCATTTCCTCGCCCCCGTGGATGCCGACGCTGCTTACGTGGACGGTGGAGCCTATGAGTGGACTTTCACCCAGGCTTCCCGTACTGATGGTGTGATTGCCTACATCATCAGTTGTGACCATGGCAATCTTTTCTTCTCAGGAGAAGGAACCATTGTCAATGTCGACACCGAGAATGGTGTAGGCGACAATGCGCAGTGGGTACTCGTGTCCCTCGATGATCGCATGGCCAAACTGCAAGCCGCTTCCGAGACCAATCCCGTCAACGCCACTTTCCTTATCAAGGATGCCGGCTTTGGACGCAACGACCTGCGTGTGAGCGCATGGACTATGGAAGCCAACAACCAGAACCTGGACGGCAGGGGCAAACCCAACAACTTCAACTGTGCTGAGTCATGGCAGTCTGCCTTTACACTGACTCAGAACGTCACCGTTCCCAACGGCAAATATCAGGTGACAGCCCAGGCCGCTCTTACTGACTACACCGATGCCTACGACGGTGCTGATTATCCCGTGGTATATGCCAATGAGGCTTCTGCTCCATTCAAAAACATGGAAGGCAGTGACATCAAATCCAACATGGAGACCCTCTCCAATAGTTTCTTAATAGGCAAGTATACTGTTGGTCCGCTCGAAATTGCTGTCGTTGACGGCAACATCACCTTAGGCGTGAGAGGCACCCGCACCAACACTTGGTGTATCTGGGACAACTTCCAGATTTTCTACCTCGGTGAGGTTCAGGATTTCAGTGCCGCCCTTCAGGCTGCCATCGACAATGTGGAATCTTTCTACGGCAAACTTCCTGCTGCTGTTGAGACCGAGGTCAAGTCGTTTGTGGATACACAAAAGGCAAACGCCACCAACAACGATGCCACCCAGGCAGCCATCAGCGCCCTCAACGCCAAGGCCAACGAACTGACAGCCATCGTAAAGGCTTTTGACAATGCCAAGGCTTATTCCTACAAGAGCAAATACTATGACGCTGTGAAGGCCATGGCAGACGTGAAGGACTACAAGGAATTTGCAGCAGGCGCACACGACAAACTCGTTAACGCACTCAATGGATTTGCTATTCCCCTTGTCGACATCAACGCCGTCAATGCCCTCACCACTGCTGAGGCCATTAATGAATATGTCGCAAATATTGACGCAGAAGCTCGCAATTTCGACGACATCCTCCGCGCTGCCGGTGTCGAGTACATCAACAACGCCGCTCCTGTGGGCGACGCCAAGTTCAACATCACTTTCATGCTGACCAACGCCAACCTTGATGGTCTGCCCGCATGGAATAAGTGCCAGGGATGGGAGTCTGACCGCAACGTTGAAGAGAGCAACAACCAGGTGATGTACAATACTGACAGGGTCGCCTCTGAGGACGGCACCAAGACCACTTTCTACGAGTATTGGAGTAAAGTACCAGCTGCCGACGGTTTATTTACCGCCTATCAAAAGGTTGAACTGCCTGTAGGCAAGTATGACTATTCCTGCTTTGCATACGCCAATCCGGATAACTTGGCTGAGGCAACAGAAGCCAACGTGAAGCTCTATGCCAACGACTTCGAGGGTCCGGCTATCACCAGCACCATCCTAACTCCCTACAACTTCACATTCGAGAATGCTGCAGCCGGCGAGGTGAAACTCGGTCTGAAGGCTCTTGAGGGCAACACCTTCCGCTGGATGGGTATCGGCTACGTGGAACTCTTCCTCAACGGTATCACTGAAGAGCCCATCGAGCCAGAGCCACAGGGCGACATCGTAGACCTGATTGACAGGTTCACCTATACTTGGAACAAAGATGAATCACTGACCCACAATGACGACAAGTCCATCACCTACAACGGTGTACAGTGGGGTGGATTGGCAGCATGGCTGGCTGATAATGATGTACCCGCCGACTGGTCGAACTACGAGAAACTGGTGTTCGAATTTGCAGAGCCCACCACTGTCAACGTACAGGGCTTTGTACAAACCACAACTGATAATATCTTGTATTGGGGCAATCCTGGCATTACCAAACTTGAGTGCCCGTTAGAGGGTAAGGATGTGACCAAAGTAAATCAGGTAGCCCTCCAACTTTCTGACCCCGCTACTATCGTTATTACCAAGATCTATCTCGTGAAGAAGTCCGGCGAGGAGCCTGCTCCTGAGTTCGCTCTCACCTTCGACCCGAAAGACGGCACAGAGGTTGCTGTTGACGACCAGATCACTCTCACCTTCGACGAAGAGGCATTCCTGCTCTACTACACCACCGACGGCAGCGATCCTAAGGCTCCCACCAGCAACGTCATCAGCGCATGGGGCACTGGAGAGAAGGTGACCGTCAAGGGCGAGGGCAACTTTGTCATCAATGCTTATCTTGAGAACCGCAAGACTGACGCTCAGAGCGAGGTATTCACCGCCACCTATCCTATTAAGGCCGTGGCTCCGTTCGCACTTACCTTCGACCCAGAGAACGGTGCTGAGGTGGCTGTCGATGACATCATCACCATGACCTTCGACGGCGATGCCTTCAGGTGCATGTATACCACTGACGGCAGCGACCCACGCACATCGATGACCGTGATGGAAGCCATGCCGAATGAGTTCATTGTCGTCAAGGGCGAGGGTGAGTTTGTCATCAATGCCGTCCTTGAGCGCTATGGCAGCGATGAGCAGAGCGATATCTTCACCTCCACCTATACTATCAAGGCTGCTGAACAACCTGTAGTTAAGGATCTCGTGCTGACTGACGACGACGCCGAGGCTCCCGCTCCCGGTGAATATGAGACCATTACCTACAACCGCAAGTTCTTCAAAGGCTACAACACCATCGTTCTCCCGTTCGAGTACACCAACCTCGAACTCGGTGCTGATGCAGTAATGAAGTATGAAGGAACAACAAAGATTGGTGAGGAATACCACGTGCAGTTCACCAGAATGCAGGATGACCAGGTGCTGGAAGCCAACGTACCGTATGTTGTCTTTGTCCAGAATGACAAGAAGTTGGGCAAGTTCGACAACAACAAGACCGTGGTAGCACCCGATGACCTTACCGTATTGGGTGGCGACTTCGACTTGGTTGGCTCTTACAAGGCTTACGCTAAGGGTGAGTCTCCAGTCAAGAAGGGTGACTACATCTTCCGTATTGATCTCCAGAAGGCTGCTGGCGGCAATGAGCACAAGGCTTACCGCGCTTACCTGAAGAACAACACTGGCCTTGGCAGCGCAAACATCTACATGATGGTTGACGGCGAACTTACAGGCATCTACAACATCGAGAATGACGAGAATGCCAACGGATACATCTACAACCTCAACGGCCAGCGCGTGAACGATTCCCAGAAGGGTATCCTCATCATCAACGGCAAGAAGGTCGTGCGGAAGTAAGACACAAGTAACATCATTTAAACCATACAATAGTTATGAAGAAAATGTATATTTCGCCCGCCATCATGGTGAGGGGAATTGAGAACGGAGCGTTTCTGGAGAATCCTATCGAGAATTACAGTTATTCTGATATAGATCCAGAAAGCGATCCTGAAACCGACCAACCTGTACGTGCTCCCAAGAAGAGCCTCTGGGATGATGTCGAAGAAGAAGAAAGCAAATTCTAATCTAATGAGGGTGAGCCAAATGGCTCACCCTCATAGTTTTCCACAGATGGTTGAAAGGGAGTTGAGGAGTATATGGGTTTAGGAGTATAGGAGTATAGGAGTATAGGAGTATAGGAGTTTAGGAGTATAGGGGTTTAGGAGTATAGGAGTATAGGAGTTTAGGAGTTTAGGAGTTTAGGAGTTTAGGAGTTTAGGAGTTTAGACATATGCTTTTTTGAGGCCGTAACCACAGATTACACTGATATACACAGATAACTATGCACTATGAACTATGAACTAAAAAATTTTCTCACTTTTTGAGAAAAAATGCATTCGTTTATACATTATTTTATTATATTTGTGGCCTAATATTGTTTTTGCCTGATGAAAAGCCAATCATTCTGACAACCAAACATATACATCCTTTTTGAAAAAGATCAACAACACTAACCCAAAACTATAAACATGAAACATTTACGACTATTTTTGGTTGCTATCGCAACCGTATTCGGATTGGGCGCCAGCGCACAGACATTGGTCGGCGATGACGTCGCTGAAGGCGACTTCTTCCTCTACAATGTGGGTGCCCAAAAGTACCTCAGCGCAGGAGACTACAGCGCAGGATGGGGTACCAATGCATTCCTGACCGAGCAAGCCACCCTTGACTTCGGCGTGGCGAAGGCTGGCGAAGGAGCCTATTCTCTCAACTCCCGCCACTCCAATGGCGGTTCCAGCCAATTTCTTGGTGCACCCCTCTGGGTGGACGGAGCGCTGACACCCTGGACTTTCACCCCTACAGGAGATGCCACCAATTCCTACATCTTGGAAACAAATAATAACGGCACCAATTTCTTGGTGGCCAATGCTGAAGGAAATGACGTGGAAATGTCTGCATCAAGCGAAGGCGACAATGCCAAATGGCTGCTGCTGAGCAAGGCTACTCTGATCGAGTATCTGGCCAATGCCACGGAGGACAGCCCGCTGGATGCCACCTTCTTCATTCATGCCTCCACCTTCAACCGCAACGATCAGGACTTCGTTCACAGAAATACTGACATCGAAAATCCCGGACCGTTCTGGACATGCACAAGGTCTGGCGGAAACTACCATCAGGCACCAAACGCTGCACCAGGCAATGTTGGAAACCGCAACAATTATGGTGTGGAATTGTGGAACAACACATTTGACTTCTACCAAACCATCACCGACCTTCCTGCAGGAAAGTATGAACTGACGGTTCAGGGTTTTGGCACTGCCGGCACCACCTATATCTATGCGGGCGATGTCGAGGCTGTCATGGTCAACCAAACAGGTGCCAGCAATTTCGACACCGCTCTTACAGAATTTATATCAGGAGGATACTCCGGAAATACCACAGGCAAGTTTGACTTTGCTGGCGGTAACCTCAAAATAGGCC
Source organism: Prevotella sp. (assembly GCA_016281815.1). GTDB lineage: Bacteria > Bacteroidota > Bacteroidia > Bacteroidales > Bacteroidaceae > Prevotella. The sequence continues at coordinate 7,845 of JAEEJK010000074.1, forward strand.
TGAAGCGACCCAAACAGGCGGGACAAGACTGGACAGCCTTCGACAACTTCCGCCTCACCTACTATGGTGCTCCTGCCGATCCTCTGGAGATTTACAAAAATCTGCTCCAGGCGGCTGTTGAAGAGGCACAGGCCATCGCGGATGGCACCATCCCCGCTGCCGCCTACGATGCACTCCAGAAAGTCATCACAGACAACAACAAGACCTATACCACTGCTGAGGACTACACTGCTGCTATAGAGGCCATCAAGGAGGCAACCCAAAATGCCAAGACACTCGTTACCGCGTTCTCCCGCTACAACGAAGTGAGGGACAAGGTGCTCGAAGTCAGCAGCGATGTGGACACCTCTGATGCTGATGACGCTGCCGACGCAGCCACCACTGCCGACCAGGTGGAGACAGCCGTTTCCGCCGTGCGCATGGCATTGCTCGACAACCTCGCCAACAAGGAACTCCCCGAGGCCGGATACTTCGACCTTACCGATGCCATCATCGACAATCCGACAGTAAGCCAGAATGTGAACTATTGGACTGTCGCCAATCCTTCAACTTCAGGAACGGGTCCCACAACTAATTATGGCGAGACCGAGTTCTACAACCGCACCTTCGACTTCTACCAGACCCTCACCCTGAGCAAGGGTACCTATGAGTTTGGTGTGACCGGATTCCACCGCGCAGGCAACTACTCCACCTATTTCTATGCCGGAGACAACAAGATTTTGATTCCTGGCGTGGATAAGAGTGTGGTGGACAATATGGCTCAAGCCAAAAATTACTTCGACAATGGCAATGGAAAGGTAGCCCTGAATTTCGCCCTTGAAGGAGAAAGCAACATCATCAAGGTAGGTATCGTGAACAACGACACCGAGACCGACAGGTGGACCATCTTCCGCAACTTCACCCTCCACTACTACGGAACGGAAGTTGACCTGACTCCCTATCAGAACGCATGGGCTGAGGCCGTGGCAGCCGCTGAGCAGGCCATCACAGACAATCCCAATGTGACCGGTGAGGAATTGACTGCCGTCAACACCGCCAAGGCCGACACACCCGAGGAGACCATTGACAGTTACACGGAGAAGACCAACGCTTTGGTTGAAGCCACTCAGACCTTCAAAGCCGCAGCCGCTTCCTACAACGCCTACGTAGCCGAGAAGGCCATCGCAGAGGAGATCGGTGTCACAGTAGGCGAGGCTCCGACAACAGCCGCTGAGGCTGCCGCAAAGGTGAACGAACTGAAAGTCGCTGAGTTCAACTACGTCAACGAAGAATATCCCTACGACTATACTCCCGTCATCGGTGACTTCGGCACATGGACCGGCACCGCCACCGTCGGCACCAACCAAACCCCCGCTGACCCGCGCTACCTGACCGGTGAGCACTGGAGCGGAGATAAAACTCGAGCCTACTATGAGCAAGCCCAAGAAGGCTGGGGTTCCACCGCCTGGACTGTGCAATATCAGAAGACGGCCAAGTTGCCCGCCGGCGACTACATGCTGAAAGTGGCAGCCCGCTCGTCGGTCGATGTCACCAGCACCGTCAGTTGCTCCGCCACTGACTTCGTGGTAGCCCTGCCCAATGTTGGTGCCGCCACCAAGGGTATCGACAAGTCTGGCAATGCCAACTTCGACGAGGGCGACTTTGCCAACAATGGAAATGGCTTTGGTTGGGAATGGCGCTTCCTCCCCTTCACGCTGACAGAGGAGACTGAGGTGACCATGACCTTCTACGGCGAGACCGGCAAACAATACAACTGGATGTCGATTGCCGACGGTATGCTGCTCTCGAAGCAGGAAATCGTCAACGTGGTGGAACTCAAGAGCACCGACGCTGCCGTCATCGGCGCTACTGTCGCCTCTGAGGTGAACACCGACCGCAAACTGCTGAAAGGCCTCAACACCATCGTCCTCCCGTTCGACGTGACCTCTGAGGAAATCGGTGCCGCCACCGTACTGGAGTACAAAGGCACTTCCGTGGAGAACGACGTCACCACTCTCAACTTCAAGGAGGTGGCTCCCGTCGACGGCAAGATCACATTGCAGCCCAACGTGCCCTACGCCGTGTTCGTTGACGCAGACCAAGAAGAGGCTCTCTCCTTCGGCAAGAAGAACATCGCTCCGGCAGAAGACCTGACCACAGAGGATACCAACGGCCTGTTCGACTTCGTGGGCACCTTCATCGACCTGGTCAAGGGCAATGAGGTCATCGCCAAGGGCGACATGGTGGCCGGTGAGAAAGAGTTCAAAAAGGCCAAGGGTGGCAACCGCATCGCTGCCTACCGCGCCTACCTGAAGAAGATCAGCGACGCCGATCCCGCCAACATCGCATTCAACTTCAACGGAGAGATCGTCACCGGCATCGAGGCAGTCGAAATCCTCAACCGCATGAGCGGTGACATCTACAACATCAACGGCCAGAAGGTGAGCCGCACACAAAGAGGCGTCTACATCATCAATGGCAAGAAGGTAATCGTGAAATAACCAAAACCATCTACAATATGATGAAGAAAAAATATTCAGCACCTCTGACCGAATGTGTGATGGGGTTCAGCATGAGCGCCATCATGGGGCTCTCTAAGAAAGATGACGACGGTAACTGGGGACAGACCCTCGGACCCGAGGACGAAGAAACAGATGATGACGGCCGTGCCAATCCCGGAGGCATCTGGGACAGAATGGACGACACGTTGCTATAAACCAATAGCCTAAGACTGCGATGATTGGGGCGGACCACTGTGGTCCGCCCCTTTTTGGGGGGATTGTCGGACTGGTCGGACTTGTTAGACCTGTCGGACTTGTCGGGCCACTGGAGCGGGACATCGACACAAAATGTATTTAAATAATGTACTTTTTCCATTTTTTGACTGATAATCAGTTCAAATACACATTATTTTATTATATTTGCTGCCAAATTGGGAATCATGAGGATACATTTCAACCCATGATGTGGATACATTCCTGCCCAAAATGAGCAGACTATACTAACCTAAACTATAATTGCATGAAACAAAAAGTACTACTATTGGCAGTCCTTATGATTGCCGGCGCATTCGGCTCAAAGTTGTATGCGCAAAAAGATGTGACGTCACAGTACATTAGCAATGCGACGCTCAGCAGCCTGGAAGGATGGACGGTATCCAATTTCAACGATCCAAAAAGTGGAAATGGCACTGTCAGAATTAACAACACTAATTTTGTGAGTTACAACACTATAGGTTATGCTACTGAAGCCTATGCAGGATGGGGGGGCTGGATATAACTTCTTATAGTTTAACTCAGACAATTACACTTCCTGCAGGTCACTACACCTTGGTCAACTACTCCTTCTTCCGTCAGGGGCAAAATTTTGACACCAATGCCGAGAAATCACTTGCCTTCCTAAAAGCAGGAAACGAACAGGTTGAAATCAACACCTTAGGAAGTATCTCTGCTAATGGATACGCCAATTCCCAACTCGAAGGTGCTGTTGCCTTTGACTCAAAAATGTATCGCAAAACACTTGATTTTACCATTGATTCCGACAACACACCAATAGAAATCGGTATTGTGGGAACCTTCGATGAGATGCGCTCGTGGTGCATAGTTGGAAAGTTTGAACTGATAGACAAAGATGCCAAAGCCACGTTAGATGCGCCTTTCGACATTACGGGAAATCTTATTAATCCTGGTTTTGAATACCGAAACATGGAAGGATGGACTTTATCCGAAAATGAAGCCTTCGGTCCACAAATCAATGACCAAAATTTCAAAACAGGTCTTCACTATGCAGAGAAGTGGCAACCTTCTGCTAATGGTGGTCTCTCAGCCCGTAGTATGTCTCAGACTATCACCAATCTTCCCGCAGGCTACTACAGGCTCTCCGCCAATATGGGCGGCAACGGCACCTATATCAGTGTGAATGAAAAAACCGCCAGTTGGACTGCCGATGGTGACTATACCATAGACTATGTGATGGCTCAGGACGGTGACCTCACCATCACCGCCGGAAAAACCGCAGAAGGAACCGCCAACTGGATTCACTTCGATAACTTCAAACTATATTACTGCGGTGAACCCACCGTTTCTGTCGTGGCAGAAGAATTCACCAGCGGCAATGAGGCACAGGCAAACACATGGTATGCTGTTGAAATACCAACCGATGGAGAATACAACATCGTGGCCGGCTCAAGTCTGGCTGGTGTGATTTATACCACTAATGGTTCTTTGGTCATTTCAGAAGCCAACCAATCGACGGACCAATTCACCGAGACGATGACCCTCACTGCCGGAACATATTATTTCAAGTCAACCACTGCGCAGACGGTTTCATTCTCACCCGTCAACTATACCTATACCATACAAGGCCCCACAATGAATATTGCGGACGGAACGATGGTAAGCGCGCTCACCACATGGGTGCTGACTTACGACACCTTCACGGATGACCCGAGTGCCGTCTTTGCTCTCATCGGAGAAGGAACAGCCCAACTGAAGAATGGTGAGGATGTTGTGGCAGAAGGTGATCTGAGTCTTGACGGAAACGCACTCACCGCCACCTTCTCAGAAGTGACCCTTGACAATGGCGCGACATACACCTTGATTCTGCCCGCCGGCGTGGTGGGATTTGAGGGAAAGGTTGTCAACGAAGAGATTTCCATTACCATCCAAACGCCCAATGTCGCCGATGGAATTTACTACCTCTATGATGCAACAGCCAAACTGTTCCTCGGAAGAGGAGGTGCCTGGGGCACTGAGGCTGTCGCCGACAAGTATGGCGTTCCGTTCAACTGGAAAAATGGTGCTGACGGAGCAGGCAGCATCGAGTTTATCGATTGGCTCGGTGTATATCTTTTCATCACCAATGACGGTGGTATTTTCACGGACAATGCTTCCACGGGATGGAAGTTTACAGAAGCCACTGACGGTTTTTATCTGAGCAATGCTGACGGTTCGCTTTACGCCACCCATGATTCGGGTTCTTTGGGCGAATATGTGCATCCTACGGATGCCGCTTCTGCCGCTACCGTATGGACGCTCATGTCAAAGACTGACCATGATGCCATCGTCGCCGCATACCCGGCAGACAACAAAGTATCTGTAGCGACAGCAGCCGGTATTACTGATGACTTGGACACTTACATTGCCACTCTGACCGCTGTGGATATGACCGAAAAGATCGGCACTGCCACATTCAATGGAAGTGCAGGAGATTGGACATTCACAAAAGTCAGAAATCAAGACAATCAACCGGCATACGGCACTAATTTCTGCGAGGCTTGGAATGCAACGGGATCTTGGACACAGACTGTCACCGGTCTTCCCAAAGGTATCTACAAACTCACCGTGAACGGATTCGAAAGAAGAACCGACAAAGCGACCTCTTATGCACTCGGAGAGCAGGGATACAACCTCGTGAGCACCAATATGACTGCCAACGGCGAGCAGGTGCGCTTCGCATCATGGTATGACGCCGCCAGCAGCGACTACAACCCCAATAATACTGATCAGGCTGTGGCTAAATTTGCGAATGGAAATTACCTCAACGAACTCTACGTATATGTGGGTGATGATGGCGAACTGACTATCACAGTCAACAAGCCCAACTACATCTGGGACTGCTGGGCACTGTTCAACAACTTCACCCTCACTCAATATGCAGCACCTGTGGAGGTTGCCATCACCAGTGTTGGTTATTCCACACTGTATTACGGAGATTATAACCTCACCATACCAGAGGGCGTATCGGCATACATAGTGGATGGCATCAATGGTAAAAAATTGAATTGGACGAAGTTGGAGGGAAATGTCATTCCAGCAGGTACTGGCGTTATACTCAACGGACCCGCAGGACCCCATTCTTTCGGTATCTCAACAGAAGAGGCGACTGCCATTGATGGCAACTTGCTGCAAGGCTCCGACGTGGCTACCTCGATAACTGATGATGACTTCAAATATTATGTGCTTTCAACCAAGACACCCGGCGATGCCAGTTCTATCGGCTTCTACTATCAGGTAGAAGGAGGAAATATGGTCGAAAACAGTCCTCACAAGGCATTTCTGGCCATTCCTGTTGAGCAGGCAGGCAATATTACTGGATTCAGCATCGATCTCCTCACCGGCATTGAGGACATGCAGTTCACCCGCACCAACGGCGAGGCTTACACCATCTCCGGTGTCCGCATGAAGAACGGCAACCTGCCAAAGGGTCTGTATGTCATCGATGGTAAGAAAACTGTTATCAAATAACCCAGAAACACCAGAAACAAATGAAAAGATACATCAAACCATGCGTTGACATCTACGACGCCACAATGACCCTTCCCCTCATGCTTAGCCTCCACGATGAGGTGGGCTCAGGTCAGTTGACCAACGAAATGAATTTTGATGAGGAGGAATACACCTTCTCTGTCAAGAACGTCTGGGAGGAGAAAACCACCGAATGATTGGCCTTTTGGGCCTACAAAAATTCAGGGCGGACCATCAAGGTCTGCCCTGAGTTTTTATAGACCATTTCACTATTTACGCTCGCCATACATCGCATTTGAATCAGCGGACGCGATACATCGCGTCCCTACAGGGGCAAATATGGCGGTGCGAAGGTAGGGACGCGATGTATCGCGTCCGCCGCCGAATGGCGAGCATTTGTATCGCGTCCGCAGCAGAATAGCAAGCATTTGAATGGCTAGCATTTTTTGACATATTCATATCATCATGTTATTATCGGTTGCAACCGGACGCGATACATCGAATGTAAATCAGCGGACGCGATACATCGCATTTGAATCAGCGGACGCGATACATCGCGTCCCTACAAGGCCAATATGGCGGTACGAAGGGTAGGGACGCGATGTATCGCGTCCGCCACCGAATGGTGAAAATTTGTATCGCGTCCGCCGCCGAATGGCGAAAATACAAATGTTTATGGTGATGACTTACATCAATAAAAACAATCCTTCGACCAATTCAATACATTATTAATGATATATTGTGCTATATGATTTCTCTCCTCCACACTCCGAATGGTATGATCGTGATAACGGGATTGCCAACTAAACTGTATTCCATTCTTACTGGCATGTCGGCTTACAGCAGCCTTCAAAGACCCAACAAAAGTAGACAACAAGGGAACATTCCGTTGTCCTGTAATTGCATTTCTTTCACCAACCCGATAGTTCAAACGATCCATTCCAGTAGGAACGCGAGATGTCGCATCTGCATTTTCCATATTCCCTTTGTTATCCATGCCATTAATACTCCCAATTCTTACAATAGCATGAAAATGGTTGGGCATAACCGTATAAGTCAATATTTCAATATGGGGATGATGAACATTGACTTCCTTAAGTTGGGTATCAAGAAAGGCTCCAATGGGTGTGAAACACATCACATCATTTACAATCTCACCGAAGTAATGTATTTTTTCTTGCGTGCAGACAGTGATAAAATACTCACCTTCGTTATAGTCTATCCATGATGCCCGAGGAGATCTTCGTTTTGGCAAAGTGTTTTCAGTTGCCTTTTTCATTATCTTGGGATAAAACAAAAAAGTAATAAATTTCCACGCGATACATCGAATGTGAATCAGCGGACGCCATACATCGCATTTAAATCAACGGACGCGATACATCGCGTCCCTACAGAGGCAAATATGGCGGTGCGATTGGTAGGGACGCGATGTATCGCGTCCGCAGCAGAATAGCAAGCATTTGAATAGCGAACATTTTTTGACATATTCATATCATCATGTTATTATCGGTTTCAACTGGACGCGATACATCGCATTTGAATCAGCGGACGCGATACATCGCGTCCCTACAGGGACCAATATGGTGGTGCGAAGGGTAGGGACGCGATGTATCGCGTCCGCCGCAGAATGGCGAGTATTTATATCGCGCCCATAAGGTTCAATCCGTGGGGGATTGCAATAAAAGCGCGGCGGCGACACCTTCGAGTTCTGAATACCACTGGGCACCGAAGCGGCGGATGAGGGGGGCCTTTAAAAACTGATAAACCCGCAGGTGCAACTGTTCGCCACGCCGGACGGCAGCACGGCACACCGCCCACTCATGATAGTTGAGCCCCACCGTACCATCAGAGAATGTTTTTTCGCGGATAGGATACAAGGCACAACTGATGGGTTTCTGGAAAAAAGTCTTTCCCTCCCGACAGACCTTCTCAAGAGCACAGAAACAGGTGCCGTTCTCATGGTAGGTGAACACACAGTCGCGCCCTTCCACAATGCTTGTCACCATGTCGCCATCACGGTCGGTGTATGCCACACCCTGTCGGTCGACCACCGCCTGTGCAGAGGCTGACATGTGGGGCCATACGGCATCGAGACAATTCTCAATCTCTGCTATCTCATCGAGGGTCACGGGCGCACCGGCATCACCCTCCACGCAGCACGCTCCATGGCACGCGTCGAGGTCGCAACAAAAAAACTTGGTCAGGATATCGGAGGAAAGCAACACGTCCCCGACCTGAATGATGGGAGGAATGTTCAAGAGAATTAAGAATTATGGATTAAGAATTAAGAATTATGATTACTCCTGCAAAGATGGCGGACGCGATACATCGCGTCCCTACCCTTACACCGCCAACTATGAACTATGAACTATGAATTATGAACTATGAACTATGAACTATGAACTATGAACTATGAATTATGAACTATGAACTATGAACTATGAACTAAAAAAATTCACCATTGAATCGGCGTGATGCCGTTGGCGGCGAGATAGGCGTTGGCCTGGGAGAAATGGCGGTTGCCAAACCACCCGCCGCGGTTGGCCGACAGCGGTGAGGGATGCACCGACTGCAGAATGAGGTGCCGTGAGCGGTCGATGAGCGCCGCCTTGCTCCTGGCAAACCCACCCCAGAGGATAAAGACGAGGTGGTCGCGTCCGCTGCTGAGCGCATGTATGGCCGCATCGGTGAAAGTCTCCCACCCTATCCGCTGGTGACTTCCCGCCTGATGCGCCCTGACGGTGAGTGTCGCGTTGAGCAGCATCACCCCCTGCTGCGCCCACCGTGTCAGGTTGCCTGTCGCCGGCACCTGGATTCCCAGATCCGACTGTATCTCCCTGAAAATATTGATGAGCGAAGGCGGCATCGGCACCCCGTCGGGCACGGAGAAACTCAGTCCCATCGCCTGTCCGGGTTCGTGATAGGGATCCTGTCCGATAATCACCACCTTCACCCGATCAAAGGGGCAGAGGTTGAAGGCATTGAAAATCAGCGGTCCCGGCGGGTAGCAGGCATACTGTCTGTATTCCTGCTTCACCGTCTGAACCAACTGTGCGAAATAGGGTTTTTCAAACTCTGCCCCTATCCTCGCTTTCCAAGAATCCTCTATTTTGACGTCCATGTTAATAGATGAGGCACTCGCCGGTCATGTCGGCAGGCTGCTCCAGTCCCATGATATGGAGGATGGTGGGAGCCACGTCTGCCAACCTGCCATTCTTGATGCAGGCGCTGTTGTTGTTCGTCACATAGACAATGGGCACGGGGTTGAGCGAGTGTGCCGTGTTGGGAGTACCATCCTCGTTGATGGCATTGTCGGCATTGCCGTGGTCGGCGATGATGAGAGCCTCGTAGTCAGCAGCCTTGGCTGCCTCGATGACCTCGCGCACGCAGTTGTCCACAGCCCACACCGCCTTGGCGATGGCATTGTAGACACCCGTATGGCCCACCATGTCACCATTGGCGAAGTTGACGACGATGAAGTCATACTGCTCGGTCTTGATGGCCTCCACCAGTTTGTCCTTCACCTCGTAAGCACTCATCTCCGGCTTCAGGTCATAGGTAGCCACTTTGGGCGACGGCACCAGAATGCGGTCCTCCCCCTCGAAGGGCTTCTCGCGACCACCGTTGAAGAAGAAGGTGACGTGTGCGTATTTCTCCGTCTCTGCCGTATGCAACTGCTTTTTGCCGAGGCGTGAGAGGTATTCGCCAAGCGTGTCCTCCACGTTCTCCTTGGGGAATAGCACGTGCACACCGGTGAAACTGGCATCGTAGGGAGTCATGCAGAAGTACTGGAGACCGGGGATGGTCTTCATGCCTGCCTCCGGCATGTCCTGCTGGGTGAGCACGATGGTAAGTTCCTTGGCGCGGTCGTTGCGGAAATTGAAGAAGATGACCACGTCGCCCTCCTGGATGGTGCCATCGACACGTGCATTGTTGATGGGCAGGATGAACTCATCGGTCACGCCTTCGTCATAACTCTCCTGCATGGCTGCCACCATGTCGTCGGCCTGCTTGCCCTTGCCCTCAACGAGCAGGTCGTAGGCTTCCTTGACACGCTCCCAGCGCTTGTCGCGGTCCATGGCGTAGAAACGTCCCACGATGGAGGCGATGGCTGCGTCATTGCGCTCACACACCTCGGAGAGTTGGCGGATGAAGCCGATACCGCTCTTGGGGTCGGTGTCACGGCCGTCCATGAAACAGTGTACGAACGTGTTCTTCAGTCCATACTCCTTGCCGATTTCCACCAGTTTGAAGACATGGTCGAGTGAGGAGTGCACGCCACCGTCGGAGGTAAGTCCCATCAGGTGGAGGCGCTTGCCGGTTTCCTTGGCGTATGTATAGGCGGCAACGATCTCGGGATTTTTCAAGATGGAATTGTCGCGGCAGGCGCGGTTGATTTTCACCAGGTCCTGGTAGACAATGCGTCCTGCTCCGATGTTGAGGTGTCCCACCTCAGAGTTGCCCATCTGTCCGTCGGGCAGTCCGACATCCTCTCCCGAGGCGTCCAACTGTGCATGTGCGCTGACAGCGTTGAGATAGTCAAGATAAGGTGTTGGGGTGTTGTAGATGACATCACCCTTACCATGTTTTCCGATACCCCATCCGTCGAGTATCATCAAAAGTGCTTTTTTTGCCATATTGTTTTATAGTTTGAGTTTGTGAGTTGCTATTATTGTGGACGCGCAAAACGCGTCCTTACAGAGAATCTTCAATCTTACGCCCGGCTCGCAGCGACGCTTGCCAAAGGCCAAAAGCCAAAGGCCAAAGGCCAAAAGCCATAGTCTTCAATCTTCCTTAATTCCTTTGTTGTACTTAGCAAAATGTGCGCGGGTGTTGCGCAGGTAGTTATAGCGCTTGGCACGTTCCGTGGCATTGAGTTCCTCGTCGGGATAACTGGAGGGCAGCACGCGGTAGTTGCGCTTGCCCGAAGTGACGGGCCTCGAGACCCAGTAGAGGTTGTAGCCGCAGTCGGTGAGGTGTGTGCCGTTTTGATCCTTGACAAGTGTCATGCGCACCATCGTGCCGCCATCGGTGTTGGGGCGCGACTGATTGGACACGAAATTGCCGAGAGAGTAAGCCAGCAGGTGCTTCTCCCCATTGACTTCCCTCACCTCGATAGGCTCCACGACATGGGGATGGCCTCCGATGATATGGTCCACGCCCTTTGCAAACATCCAGTCGGCGAGGTCGCGCTGTCCTTTGTTGGGCAACAGCACATACTCGTCGCCCCAGTGGGGTATGGCGATGATGACGTCGGGGTTCATCGACTTTGCCTTTTCGATATCCTTGGCGATGACCGCCGTGTCGATGAGGTTGACGATGTATGGACTGGGCACAGGAATGCCGTTGGTGCCATAGGTGTAGTTGAGCAGGCAGATACGGATATCGTCGTGCTCGATGATGAACGGGTAGAGTTTGTCACGCTCAGCCTGGTTACGGTAGGTGCCGAGATGACGCACGCCGAGTGAGTCCATCATCGTGATGGTGCGGTCGATGCCACGCCCTCTGGTGTCCACGCTGTGGTTGTTGCAGGTGGTGAGCACATCGAAACCGCAGTCGATGGCTGCCTGAAGGTAGGCATCGGGGGCGCAGAACTGCGGATAGCCTTTGTAGGGAGGGCCTCCGAGGGTCACCTCAAAGTTGGCGATGGCGATGTCTGCGTCTTTGATGATGGGTGCCATATAGTCGAACACTCCGGAGTAGTCGTAGGTGCCGTCGGCTTGTCGTGCCGCCTTGATTTGTGGCTCATGCTGCATCAGGTCGCCGCCGAAAATCAACTTCACCTGATGGTACTCGGGTTCCTGCTCTGCTACCGCTTCTGTCGAACCGCTCTGAGCGTTGCCGGTACAGCAACATGCTGTCATGGCAACAGCCATAAGGCTCGCCACCCGGAGCCTCAGCCAATTGAAGGTATGGATTTTCATGTCTTTTCTTTTTTGGTGCTGCAAAGTTACGGAAAAGCGAGTGAAAAGCCATTACTATCTCGATTTTTTTCTACGGATGAGAGGATTCTTTTTGAAGCAATGGAGCACCTTCAGCGGAGATGGCAAGGGAAATGTAAAGAAAAGGGAGAGGCCGAACCATTGAGCATATCGATTTTGTCAAAATTGTCATCATATTGTGACAAAATGTCATACTTTCCCAACTGGCACGTTGCTTGCAAATAAGAGAGTGAGCGCGGCTGACAAACGGTGGCGCCACAAGACAGAAATTTAATGTATAACCATTTAAATGATAGGAGATTAAAATTATGACACGTATGCACAGAGATTATTGGTTGCCGGAACTTTTCAACGACTTGATGAACGTGGGTCTGGGCACCACCAAGACTTGCAACACGGCACCTGCCATCAACGTGAAGGAGACCGACGAGGCCTATATCGTGGAGGTCGCTGCCCCGGGCTTGAAGAAGGAGGACTTTTTCGTGAACATCAACGACGAGGGTAACCTTGTGATCAAAATGGAGCAGAAGGAAGCCGACCGCGAGCAGAACGAGAAGGCGCACTATCTCAGACGCGAGTTCTCTTACACGAAGTATGAGCAGACCCTGATTCTGCCCGACGACGTGGCCAAGGACAAGATTGGCGCCCGTGTGAGCGAGGGCATCCTCACCGTCACCCTTCCCAAAGTGGAGGAAGCAAAGGTGAAACTGGCAAGGTCGATTAATATTGATTAAGCACCTCTCCCCGACCCTCCCCAAGGGGAGGGAGGGTTTTATCAGGTGGCTTTAGCAAGTTCAAACCATTTATATAGAGTGTTTTAGGTTGAAGTGATAAGGTTTTATTGTGATTAGGATTTAGGTTATGATTGCAGGGGCGGATTTTCCGCCCCTTTTTTTATTCTATTTCAACACGGAGGCACAGAGACACAGAGGAATAAAAACAAAAACTCTGTACCTCTGGGCCTCTGTGTTGGAAATACTCTAAAAATGACATGAAAAATGAAAAAAGATGGGTGAATTTGTTCATATTTTGCAATATTTTTGTAAATTTGCCCTGATTTGTGGACATACCATTTTGAACACAACAGTATCCTTTTCGCATAAGAACAACCAATAACATAAAACCTATGAAAAAAGATTTACGACTACTCATGATGACGCTGCTGTGCGCAGTGTTCAGTTCGGCTTGGGCCGCAGACGTGACCGATGTCCTCACAAGAGATGCTACAGGCGTCACAGGTTCGACTTATGCCTCCTGGAGTGATGTGAAGTTAACATCCAATGCAGTATATGCCGGACAAAGCGCTGGTGGCAACGAGTCCATCCAGTTGCGTTCCAACAACAACAACTCAGGCATCATCACCACCGCTTCCGGCGGAACAGTGAAGTCCATCACCGTGACCTGGAACTCCAACACAGCAGCAGGAAGGACTCTCAACATCTACGGAAGCAACACTGCCTATTCCGACCCTACCGAACTCTACAACGCCGACACACAGGGTACGCTCTTGGGCACGATCGTCAATGGTGAGTCCACCACGTTGAACGTGGAAGGCGACTACACGTTTATCGGCATGCGCTCCAACAGCGCCGCCATGTATCTGGAAGCAATCGAGATTACATGGAGCAGCGCATCAGCCCCTGCCCTCGCCGCCCCCACCTTCTCGCCCAAGGCTGGCACTTATTATGAGCCGCAAAGCGTGACTATCTCATGTGCCACAGAGGGAGCGTCCATCTACTATACCACCAATGGTGCCGAGCCGACCACAAGCAGCACGAAATACACGGCTCCCATCAATGTATCAGCCACTACCACTATCAAGGCCATTTCCGTCAAGGGAAGTGAGAAGAGCGCTGTCGCCTCTGCCACTTACACCATTGAGGAACTGACATCGCTGGCCAACATCGCCGCTCTCTCCGCTCAGACAGAAGGAGGTGCCTACGGAGTCTCTTTCAATAATGTTGTGGTGACCTATGTCAATGGCAACTACGCCTATATGCAGGATGCCAGCGGCGCCATCGTGCTGTACAAGAGCGGACATGGTCTGACTGCTGGACAGGTGCTCAACGGCAAAGCAGAAGTTACCTTCCAATTGCGCAACGGCAATCCGCAGATCACCGCGCTGGCTGGTGTCAGTGCAAGTGACGGTACGGCGCCGGAACCCAAGACCGTGGCTGCCTCGGCATGGAGCACACCCATCTCCTCCGTTCTGAGCCAGTACTTCAAGGTGACGGGGGCTACTATCACAAAGGATGGCACCAAATATTATGTGCAACTCGGCAGTGAGAACGTACAACTCTACGGGCAGGGAGATGCAAGAACCATCTCTGTTTCTGACCTGAGCACGACCTATACCATCATCGGTTTCCCGACCGTGTACAACACGACTCCCGAACTCCAGATCTTCGTGCAACCTGAGGCAGAGGGTGCCGTCAAGCCTGAGGCCGGACTGAGTTATGGCGAGGGTGTGAGCACAGTCACCGTCACCATCGGTGAGGCATACACCCTGCCCACGCTGAGCAATCCCAACAACGTGCCTGTCACCTACTCCTCATCCAACACCGAGGTGGCCACCGTCGATGCTACAGGAAAAGTTAACGTCCTGGCTAAGGGCCAGACCACCATCAAGGCTGAATTTGCCGGCAACAGCAGTTTCCTCGCCGGAGAGGTCTCTTACACTCTCGTCGTTAAAGAAGCCCGCGTATTGCCCGAAGGCACGTTCTTCTATGAGACCTTTGACGGTCTGACCGGAACTGGCGGCCGCGACGGAGAATTCTCCGGAACAGTGGGCAACGGCGGCTTCAACAATGCCGACGGCACCAATCCCACCGATGAGACGTGGACTTCTACCGAAAATTCTGGTGCTGCAGCACAGTGCGCGAAGTTGGGCACCAGCAGCAAAGCCTCTGTGTTCACCACCGGTGCCATCAAGATAACCGGTGAGGGTTCACTCACCTTCGAAGCCGCAGGATGGGGCTCCGGCAACAACACACTGACCGTCACCGCTACAGGCGCTACTTTAGACGGTGACACCGAAATCACACTCGTCAATAGCGAATGGAACAAATATACTGTCTCCATCAGCGGGGCACAGGGCGAAGTGGTCATCACCTTTGCCGGCAAGCGCGGATTCATCGACGAGATCAAAGTCACCAACGAGAAGGCTACGGTACTGAAAGACCCCGAACTCTCCTACGGCGAGCCAGCCAAATATGATGCTGTTCTTGGAGAGCCATTCACTGCTCCGACCCTGAACAACCCATACGGTGTCACCGTCACCTACTCTTCAAGCAATGAGAAAGTGGCCACCGTAGATGCCAGCACGGGAGCCATCACCCTCGCCGGAGCCGGCGAGACCACCATCACCGCATCATCAGAAAAGACCAACACTTACAAGGCGGGCTCCGCCTCCTACACACTCTCCGTCACCGTACCTGAGATTCCGATTGAAGACAACGGCGACCGCTTCGCTCTCGTGGAGGATTACTCCACTCTGAAGGCTGGTGATCAAATTGTCTTAGTGGGTGTTCTCACCGTGGAGGCCGACGAGGAGAATGGCACAGAGGCTTCGACCACCTACTATGGTATGGGTATCAAACAAAACAACAACAACCGTGAGGCGGTAAAAGTCACCTACAACACCGACAAGAGCATCTCGGGCAACACCGCACTGCAGACCATCACCCTCGAGGGGGCAACTGGTGAATGGCTGTTCAACGTGGGCAACGGCTACCTCTATGCAGCCAGCAGCAAGTCCAACTATCTCCGCACAGAAGAGGAGGCTGACGACAACGCCAAGGCCAGCATCAGTGCTGAGGAGGGCATTGTCTTCAAGGGAGAAAATACCCGCAATCAACTGAGGTTCAATGACTTCAACATACTCTTCTCCTGCTATGCCTCTACCTCCACCACCGGTTCTCTCGCAAAGATCTATCGCAAGGTGGAGCAGACGGGAATGACGGGTGACGCCAATGGTGATGGAGAAGTCAACATTACTGATGTCATCGTCATTGTCAACTACGTGCTGAATAGGGCTCCAAGTGAATTCGTCTGGAAAAACGCTGATGTCAACAAAGATGGAGAAGTGAATATTACCGATGCCCTGATCATCGTCAAAGATTTCGTGCTCAAGAAGGAGGGGTAAGATGAAGAAAGGAGTTGAGGGGGTACAAAAGCCCCCTCAACCCCCAAAAAGTGACATCTGAAAAGCAAACACTCAATATTAAAATACATCATTATGAAACAAAACCTAAGATTTATCCTGATGACACTGCTGTGCGCAGTGACATCAATGGCATGGGGGCAAACACCAATTGCCTCAGCCACATTTGATGGCAAAAATGCTACCTATACAGAGGGATGGACCACCACTGGAACAGGTGTTGGTCGCACAGACTGTATCATCATTGGAGCAGGCGAGAATATCACCTCTCCTGCTTTGAACCTCTCGGATTATACTCAGATTACCGTTTCCATCAAGGCACGTCGCTACGGATCATTAACGGGAAGCAAGGCTACGATTGATGTGTCAATCGGTGGCACATCAGTCGGAACAGTTGATGCTACAGGAACAAATGCAAATACCCAACTTGATAACATCGAGTTTACTCCTACCACCAGTATGACGGCAGCGTC
Source organism: Prevotella sp. (assembly GCA_016281815.1). GTDB lineage: Bacteria > Bacteroidota > Bacteroidia > Bacteroidales > Bacteroidaceae > Prevotella. Next base: position 24,646 of record JAEEJK010000074.1, read on the forward strand.
TTTGATATTCACCTGTACCAATGCCACATCTCCCGGCAGCAGCCATGGAGCAGGTATCAACAGCATCACGGTAACAGGAACCACGGAGAGTGGAGAAACTGTAGAGATTCCGACTTTCTCCCCTGCCGCCGGTACATATACCGAGGCACAGACAGTAACGATCTCATGCGCTACCTCAGGTGCGACCATCTACTACACCACTGACGGAGCGACTCCTTCTGCAAGTAGCACAGAGTATTCTGCTTCCATCACCATCTCAGAAACGACAACTATTAAGGCTATCGCTATTAAAAATAATGTGAGCAGCAGTGTTGCAAGTGCCACTTACACGATAGAGGAACCAGCAGAAGGAAAACTCATCGCTTCCGGTCAATTCGATGGAAAAAATGAAAGTTATCCTGAAGGATGGGCCACCACAGGCACAGGCAAGAATCGTACCGACTGTATTATCATTGGAGCAGACGAAAACATCACCTCTCCTGCATTTGATTTATCAAAGTATTCCAAGGTAATTATCTCCATCAAAGCACGTCGCTACGGAACGTTATCGGGTAGCAAGGCTACGATTGATGTGTCAATTGGTGGTACATCAGTCGGAACAGTAGATGCTTCAAGTACAAATGCATCAACCCAACTTGATAACATCGAGTTCACTCCTACCACAAGTATGACGGCAGCGTCTTTGATCTTCACCTGCACCAATGCCACATCTCCCGGCAGCACTCACGGAGCAGGTATCAACAGCATCACCATCAGAGGCATTGAAGGAGAGGCGGCAAGCGTTCCTGCCCCCGTCTTCAACCCGAAAGAAGGCACTTATTACACAGAAAGTGGAACATATACGGTGTTTATCTCATGTGAGAAAGAGAACACAACCATATACTACACCAAAGACGGAACAGAACCCACCACCGATTCCCAGTTCTTCGGCGAAGGGATTGTTTCTGTTACCCTCAAAGCCAATACAACAACCACCATTAAGGCAATGGCTGTAGACGAAGAAGAGAACTTCAGCGAAGTATCCTCTGCCACCTATACCATCAATGCTATTACGGTCTGCGAAAACCTTGTCCAATTGGCTGGCCAGACAGAAGCAGATTCCTATTTGGTAGATCCGCTGGATGCCGTCGTCACCTATGTCAATGGCAACTACGCCTATATTGAAGACGGATCGGGGGCCATCATGCTCTACAAGAAAAATCACGGGCTGAAAGCAGGACAAACCATTTCCGGATCTGCTTTGGTTAACTTCCAGTTGCGAAACGGCAATCCACAGATCACCGACATCGATCTCACCGACTGTGCAGTGGAAGATGGTGACGCTCCTGACCCAGAGGAAATAGCAGCGACTGAGTGGGACTACGATTTCGACACCAGCATCCTCAACCGCTATTTCAAAGTGACAGGTGCAACCATCACAAAGGAAAACGACAAATATTATATACAACTCGGCAGCGATAAGGTTCAACTCTATATGGCAAGCGGCTCCATTTCTGTATCCAACTTGGACGACACATTCACCATCATCGGTTTCCCGACATTGTATGTTAAAGACAACGTCACAACTCCCGAACTCCAAATCTTCGAACAACCCGTAGCAGAAGGCACCGTGGAACAAAAACTTGATCCCGCCCTCGCCTTTGAGGTAGAGACGTTGACTGTCTACATGGGTGATGATGTCCAGTTGCCCGCACTCACCAACGAATATGAGGTTCCTGTATTGTACAGTAGCAACAACGAAGAAGTGGCTTCTATTGATGACGACGGCATCATCACCTTGGTGGGTCCAGGCACCGCCTCCATCACCGCCTACTTCGAAGAGGATGAGAATTACTTCGGCAGCGCCGCTTCCTTCACCCTTATTGTTAAAGAGCATCTGCCTGAGGGTACGTACTTCTATGAGACCTTCGACAACTTGACTGGCACGGGCGGCCGCGATGAAGTATTTACAGGAACAGTGGGCAACGGCGGATTCAACAACCAAGACGGCACCAACGCCACTGATGAGGAATGGACAGCCACTACCAATTCGGGAGCAGCAAAGCAATGTGCGAAAATAGGAACCAGCAATAATGCTTCTATACTCACGACCCGCACCATCGAAATGATCGGTGAGGGCACCCTCACCTTCGAGGCAGCAGGATGGGGTTCTGGCAACAACACACTGGTAATTGAAGCTAATGGTGCCATAATTGATGGCGATGTCGACATCACACTCACCAATGGTGAATGGAACACCTATACCGTTGGCATTCACGAAGCAGAGGGTGAAGTGACCCTCACCTTTGCCGGCAAGCGCGGATTCATCGACGAAATCAAAGTTACCAATGAGGTTATCATCTCCCCTGACCGGTTATCCTTGAACTTCAGTCAGAATGTATTTGAAGTGACCTATGAGGAGGGCATGGACTTTGAGGAACCCACTCTCACAATTGATCCAGAACGGGAAGTGACCATTTTGTACAGCAGCGACAATGAGGATATTGCCACCGTGGACGAGGAGACTGGTGAAGTAACTCTTATGGGAGGAGAAGGCACTGTCACCATCACTGCTAGTTTCCCAGGCAACGAGGAATTCGAAGCTACAGATGCTTCCTATACCATCACCGTCACCGTGCTCCCAGCAGACACAGACGATCTCTTTGAACTCGTCAGCACCGATGACCTGGCCGAAGGCGATGAAATCATTATTGTCAATGAGAAGGTAGAGACCACCCCAGCCAATGAGGAAACCGGCACCGAGGAATCCTCCAAAATCACCTACATGGGCTTGGGGACTGTACAGAATACCAACAACCGTGCCGCTGTCAGTGTAAACGCCAACGAGGACGGTACACTTAAGGGCAACAACAAACTCCAGGTGATTACCCTCGAGGCTGCTACGACAGAAGACAACTGGTTGCTCAATGTAGGCGAAGGCTATCTCTATGCTGCAGGAAGTTCAGACAAGAACAACCATCTCAAGACAGAAGCGAATCCTGATAATGAGGGTAGGGCTGATGCAGCCATCACGATTAAAGATGACGGCACTGCTGACATCATATTCCAGACCTCTGCAACCCCACGCAACATCCTGAGATACAACGGCACCAACAATCCGCCTATCTTCTCTTGCTATTCTTCCGGACAACAGGATGTGAAGATCTACCGCAAGAAAGCTGTGGTGGCTGGTATTCCTGGTGACGCCAACGATGACGGCATTGTAAGTGTGGCCGACGTGATGTTGGCAGTGAACAAAGTATTGAATAGGCCAGGTCTTGTCTTAAACGAGAAGAATGCTGATGTCAACAATGACGGAAGCATCACGGTCGCTGATGTGATGCTCATTGTCAAACTCGTTCTCAAGAAAGAATAACTGATTATCACTACAGAACACATCATTTGCAGGGGCTTTCATGAAGCCCCTGCTTTTTTATGGCATCCGTTGAATGAAAAGAAAATCCATTCGACTCATTCGAATATTCAGGACAACAAAAACTCACGAATGAAAAGAATATCCATTCGACTCATTCGAATATTCGGGACAACAAATACTCACGAATGAAAAGAATACCATTCGACTCATTCGAATATTCGGGACAACAAATACTCACGAATGAAAAGAAAATCCATTCGACTCATTCGAATATTCGGGACAACAAAAACTCACGAATGAAAAGAATATCAATTCGACCCATTCGAAAATTCGGGACAACAAAAACTCACGAATGAAAAGAATATCCATTCGACCCATTCGAATATTCGGGACAACAAAAACTCACGAATGAAAAGAAAATCCATTCGACCCATCCGAAAATTCGGGACAACAAAAACTCACGAATGAAAAGAAAATCCATTCGACCCATCCGAAAATTCGGGACAACAAAAACTCACGAATGA
>JAEEJK010000075.1 GCA_016281815.1 Prevotella sp.
ATTCGGGATTACTGTTTTTCTCACGAATTGTTGAATTGTCGAATTTTTCTGTGCTCACCAATTCTTTAATTCTCTAATTCGGGATTACCGTTTTTCTCACGAATTGTTGAATTGTCGAATTTTTTGTACTCATGAATTCTCTAATTCTCTAATTCGGGATTACCGTTTTTCTCACGAATTGTCGAATTGTCGATTTTTTGTGCTCACCAATTCTCTAATTCTCTAATTCGGGATTACCGTTTTTCTCACGAATTGTCGAATTGTCGATTTTTTGTGCTCACCAATTCTTTAATTCTCTAATTCGGGATTACTGTTTTTCTCACGAATTGTTGAATTGTCGAATTTTTCTGTGCTCACCAATTCTTTAATTCTCTAATTCGGGATTACCGTTTTTCTCACGAATTGTTGAATTGTCGAATTTTTTGTGCTCACCAATTCTTAAATTCTCTAATTCGGGATAATGATTCACCCGAATTCTCGAATTCTTATTCGCCTCACTCTTTCATTCATGATTATCTTTGTCATTCTTGCTCTCTGCCATGTATATTTCTATTGAGTTGATGATGTTCTGCCAGAGGATGTAGCAGCCGGGACCCACCGAAGAGACGGGATTGAGGTAGGTGTAGGCAATCCAGATGGCGAAGTTGGTGTTCTTCTGACCCAGAGCCTGACCCGCCTCCTGCGCCCGTTGGTGGAAATGCCCAAGATAGCGCCCCACGGCAAACTGGACGAGGCACAGCAGCAGACTCATACCAGCAATGCCTAACAGCAACCACGCCGTGGTGTCGGCATGGACGATGTTCTTCACCGTAGTGCCCGTGACGATGGCTAATGAGAAGCCCCACAGATAGAAGGAGAGATCCTTGATGCTGATGATCCGCTGATGCAGCCGATGCATGAAATGCTTCACGATATATGCCAGCAGCATGGGCACCACGAGCACAAGGCACACCTTGTAGAGAATGAGTGCGAAAGCCCTCCAGAAATCCATGCCCACCGACGGGTCGATGAGTGGGAAACATACCGGCACCATCGCCGCCGTGAGGAAGTTGGAGAGGAAGGTGTAGGTGGTCATCTCCTCCAGGTCTCCACCGAGTTTGCTCGTCACCACGGCTGCTGCTGCGGCACAGGGTCCGATGATGCAGGTCAGCACCGCCTCAAGCAGGATGAGTCGGTCGCCGCTGACGTGCAGTCCGAGTATGATCCCCATGATGATGGCGACGAAGAGCACCTGGAAGAGTCCTACCCACCAGTGCCACCCCACGGGACGCATCTTGTGGAAGTCCACCTTACAGAAGGTGACGAATAGGATGAGAAACATGAACAGCGGGAAGATGTCATCGATGATGGGTCCCATCACGGTGGCTATCCCGTCCAGTGCCGGTGTGAGCGCGAAGATGAAATACACCACCGTGCCTGCGAGCATCGCCACTGGAAGCGTCCACTCCTTGAGGAAGTGGAGCACGTCATCCCAAAAGCCGTTCTTCTCTCTCACTTGTCAATACTTGACTTATATTTTGCATTTGCTCATGTCTACACTCCTGCACTCCTATACTCCTTTCAACTTGAAATGTTTATTTTTTCTTTGTCGCCCTGATGAAGAAGGCGATGAGGAGGAGGTATGCCAGCAGGGAGATCCATTCCGAAGTGTGGTTGGCAAGCCAGTCCTCGTTGATGAAGTTGTAGCCTGCGAAGCGCAGCAGGGCGCTTATGACACCCATGAGGGCACCGCCGGCGATGAAGCCGCTGGCGATGAGGGTGCCTTTCTCACCACGCTCATCATTCACCGCTTTGTCCTTGCTGCGGGTGGTCACCCACCAGTTGACACCGCCGCCCACCAGCAGCGGGATGTTGAGTTCGAGGGGGATGAACATGCCCAGGGCGAAGGGTAGGGCAGGCACTTTGCAGAAGGTCAGGATGATGGCCACGGCGGCACCGATGGCATACAGCAGCCACGGAGCCCCCACGCCATTCATCAGCGGGTCGATGACGGCAGCCATGGCATTGGCCTGCGGGGCAGCCAACTGGCCGCTGGCGAAGCCGTAAGTCTCGTTGAGCAGGATCATCACACCACCCACGGTGGCTGCCGACACCAGGGTGCCGAGGAATTTCCATGACTCCTGCTTGCGTGGCGTGGTGCCCAACCAGTAACCGATCTTGAGGTCGGTGATGAAGGCACCCGCCATGGAGAGGGCCGTACACACCACACCACCCATGATGAGGGCTGCCACCATGCCAGCCGTGCCTCTCAGCCCCACGGCCACCATCACTACGGAAGCGAGGATGAGGGTCATCAGCGTCATGCCAGATACGGGGTTGCTGCCCACGATGGCGATGGCGTTGGCTGCCACGGTGGTGAAGAGGAAGGCGATGACGGTGACGAGCAGGATGCCCATGATGGCGAAGAGAAGGTTGCCGTCCATCACACCAAACCAGAAGAAGAGGAAGGTGACGAGGATGGTGACGATGCTGCCGATGGCGATGACGCGGAAGGGGATGTCGCGGTTGGTGCGCTCCACGGCCTCCGTCTCGCCCCCCTTGCCCTTCATCTCCTTGGCAGCGAGTGACACGGCGCTCTTGATGATGCCCCAGGAGCGGATGATACCGATGATGCCGGCCATGGCGATGCCGCCGATGCCGATGCTCTTGCCGTAACTCTTGAAAATGGCCTCAGGACTCATCTCTCCCACAGGTGTGGTGATGGAGGGGTCCCATGCGTTGAGCACCTGGTCGCCGAAGAGCAGTGCCATGCCGGGGACGACGAGCCACCACACCGCCAGCGAACCGAGGCAGATGATGAAGGCGTATTTCAGTCCGATGATGTAGCCCAGTCCGAGTACGGCGGCTCCTGTGTTCACCTTGAACACCAGTTTGGTCTTGTCGGCTAACTGTTCTCCGATGGCGATGGCACGGGTGGTGACACACTCGTTCCACCATCCGAAAGTGGCGACGATGAAGTCGTAGAGTCCGCCCACCAGTCCGGCGATGAGCAGCGGCCGTGCCTGGTTGCCGCCCCTGGCTCCGCTCACGAGCACCTGTGTGGTGGCTGTGGCTTCGGGGAAGGGGTATTTGCCGTGCATCTCCTTGACGAAGTATTTCCTAAACGGGATGAGGAAGAGAATGCCGATGATACCGCCGAGCAGCGATGACATGAACACCTTGACGAACGAGGCGGTCATCTCAGGGTCATCGGGGTATTTTGCCTGGAGGATGTAGATGGCGGGCAAGGTGAAGATGGCACCTGCCACCACAGCACCCGAGCAGGCACCGATGCTCTGGATAATGACATTCTCGCCCAGCGGGTTCTTGCGCTTGCCCAAGGAGGAGGCTCCCACGGCGATGATGGCGATGGGGATGGCGGCCTCGAACACCTGTCCCACCTTCAGTCCCAGGTAGGCGGCGGCAGCAGAGAACAGCATCGCCATGATGATGCCCCAGGTCACCGACCATGCGTTCACTTCGGCATATTGGCGCTCAGGGCGCATGATGGGTTCGTAATTCTCTCCTTCATGTAGTTCCCTAAACGCGTTGTCGGGCAACTGCATCACTTCATTCTCTTGTTCAGTCTCTTTCATCTTTGCAGTATTATAATTTTCAATCTTCAATCTTCAATTTTCAATTTTTCATGTTCTTCCACCACGAGTACCACTTTCTGCGGGTGAGGTAGGTGAGGTCGCGCTCATGGCGGTATGCCTCGCGCTCGAAGGAGATGCGGTAGTAGGCGTTTCCTCTCTGGGTGAGCCTAAATAGCCATTCGATGACATACCACAGGTAGAAGAAGATGATGCCCATCTCCAGCATCTGCGCCGTGTGGATGCGCTCATGGTTGAGCAACCTCGGTGTGACCCGAGTTTTGGGTCGCACGAACAGGATGCCCAGGATATTGATGGCCGAGAATCCCTTGAAGGGTATATATTTGTTGCGGATGACAATCATCTCTTACTCTTCACTCTTCACTCTTCAATTTTCAATCTTCAATTTTCAATCTTCAATTTTCAATTTTCAATCTTCAATCTTCACATCCCTCTTGCCTTGAGCAGTGAGGAGGGGTCGGGTTGTTTCATACCGGTGAAGTCGGTGAACATCTCCATGAGGTCCCTGGTGTTGCCGCGGCTGAGGATTTTGTCGCGAAGGTCCTGTCCCACCTCAGGCTTCAGCGGCCCGCGTGTCCTGAAGCAGTCGGCGATGTTGTCAGCCAGCACTTCGGTCCAGAGATAACTGTAGTATCCGGCAGCATAGCCACCGCCCCATACATGGTTGAAATATGAGGTGGAGTAGCGCGGTGGTATCTGACTGTCGAGCAGACCGATTTCCCTCAGCGCCTTGGTTTCGAAAGCGGGAGCGTCGGCAGCCGAGGGTATCTCCTCTGCCTTCAGCATGTGCCATGCCATGTCGAGGCAGGTGGCCGCCAGGTTCTCTCCCAGTGCATAGGCCGAATGGAAGTTGATGGAATTGAGCATCTTCTCCTTCAGTTGGGCTGGCATGGGCTTGCCTGTGACGGCATGTTTGGCGTAGTGGTCAAAAATCTCCGGCACCGAGGCGAAGAACTCATTGAACTGTGACGGCATCTCCACGAAGTCGCGTGCCACGGCAGTTCCGCTCAGCGTATTGTATTGGCAGTTGGACAGGATACCGTGGAGGGCGTGTCCGAACTCATGGAAGAGGGTGGTCGTCTCGTCCCAGGTGAGGAGAGAGGGCTGTCCCTCCGGAGCCTTGGCGTTGTTGCACACATTGTAAATCAGCGGTATCTGCTGGCGAAGTCCGCTCTGCTTGGCAAATGAACTCATCCACGCACCTCCGCGCTTGGTGGGTCGGCGGAAGTAGTCGTTGTAGAACAGGGCGAGGGTTTTTCCGTCGCGGTCGGTCACCTCATACACCTTCATGTCGGGATGATAGGTGGGGATGTCCTTCCGCTGCTTGAAGTTCAGTCCATAGACGCGGTTGGCGGCATAGAACACGCCGTTGACCAGCACGCTGTCGATGTTGAAATAGGGTTTCACCTCATCGTCAGAGATGTTGAAAGCCTCCTTTTTCATCTTGGCGGAGTAATAGAACCGGTCATAGGGCTGCAGTTGGAAGTCGGGACCCTCCGTCTTGCGGGCATAGGCCTCGATAGCCTTTGTCTCAGCCTCTGCCTTCGGCTTGTATTCCTGAATCAGTTGCTTGAGGAAGGCATACACCTGATCTGGGGTTTTGGCCATCGTCTTCTCCAGTGAAAGCGAGGCGTAATTGTTGTGTCCCATCAGTTGGGCTCTCTCTGTCCTGAGTTTGGCGATTTCCACCACGATGGGGAAGGTGTTGAACGACCGTGTGCCGTCGGCGCGGTGGATGGAGGCCTCATAGACACGCTTGCGCAACTGGCGGTTGTCGAGGCTGGCGAGGATGGGTTGCTGCGTCGTGTTGATGATGACGATGCAGTAGGGTGTCTTTCCACCTCGGTTCTCCGCGTCTTTTTTGCACTGCTCGATGTCGGCCTGAGAGAGTCCCGCCAGTTCTTCCTCGCTGTTCACCCACACCACTGAGTTGTTGGTGGCGGAGGGCAGGAGGTCGCCCCATTGCTGCTGCAGGTCGGCGATGCGCAGGTTGATTTCCTTCATCCGTGCCATTTTGTCATCAGACAGGAGGGAACCTGAACGGACGAATGTCTTGTAGGTCTCCTCGGTGAGTTTCTTGTCCTCTCCTTTCAGTTTCTTCAACTGTTTGTCATAGACATATTTGATGCGCTGGAAGAGGTCTTTGTTGAATGTGATCTCATTCTCCAGTTCGGTGAGCAGGGGCATCACCTTCTTCTCGGTCTCTGCAATTTCCGGTGTCTTGTCGGCGCTGACGAGTCCGAAGAAGATGCTTGTCACGCGGTCGAGCAGCACACCGCTTTTCTCATAGGCGAGGATGGTGTTCTCAAACGTCGGCTTCTTCTTGTTATTTACGATGGCATTGATTTCCTTCCGCTGTTGGCGGATGCCCTCCTCGATGGCGGGCAGATAGTCGCTGTTCTTGATTCTGCTGAAGTCCGGAGCACCATAGGCCAGCGTGCTCGCTTTCAGCAGCGGGTTGTTGTCGTCATTGGTCATGTTGTTTGTCGCTGTGGCTGGCAGGAGCATTGTCAGTGCCAGTCCGATGGTCAGTAATGTTCTCATGATGTCAGTATTTTTTTCTTGATGTATCGGTATAGATGAATGCAATGGGCAGGGTTTACATTTCCCACACCATGCAAATGATGTTGCAAAAATATAAAAAATATGGTATTCGACCAAAAAAATAGTGAAGATTGAAAATTGAAAATTGAAGATTGAAAATTGAGAATTGAAAAATGTCTCAAGCATATAAAAGCCCCGCCAAAGGAACTGCAAATTCCCGGCGGGGCTTTCTAAATCTTCAATCTTCAATCTTCAATTTTCAATTTCTAAAAACCAGTCCGTCGCCGAACTCATCGATGATGATGGGTTTGTCGCGGCTCACCTCCTCGGCGAGGATACGGCGTGAGAGTTCGTTGAGCACCAGTTGCTGGATGGCACGTTTGACGGGACGGGCACCGAACTCCGGGTCGTAGCCCTCGCGGGCAAGGAAGTCGATAGCCTGTGGCGTGGCTTCCAGTTTCAGTCCCTGCGCCTCGAGCATGCGGCTGACGCCGTTCATCTGCAGGCGCACCACGTCGGCAATCTCGCTTTGTGTGAGCGGGAGGAACATGATGGTGTCGTCGATACGGTTGAGGAACTCGGGACGGATGGTCTTCTTGAGCATCTCCATCACCTGTGTCCGTGTCTCGTCGAGAATCTGCTGGCGGTTGTGGTCATCCATTTTTTCCATCTGACTCTGTATGTACTGGCTTCCGAGGTTGGACGTCATGATGATGATGGTGTTTTTGAAGTTCACCGTGCGCCCCTTGTTGTCGGTGAGGCGGCCGTCGTCGAGCACCTGGAGGAGGATGTTGAACACATCGGGGTGTGCCTTCTCTATCTCATCGAAGAGCACCACGGAGTAGGGCTTGCGGCGCACTGCCTCGGTGAGTTGGCCGCCCTCATCGTAGCCCACATATCCCGGAGGAGCACCGATGAGCCGCGAGACGCTGTATTTCTCCATATACTCGCTCATGTCGATACGCGTCATCATGCTCTCGTCGTTGAAGAGGTATTCCGCAAGCGCCTTGGCCAGTTCGGTCTTACCCACACCAGTCGTTCCCATGAAGATGAACGAAGCGATGGGGCGCTTCGGATCCTGCAGACCAGCCCGTGAGCGGCGTACGGCATCACTCACCGCCTGGATGGCCTCATCCTGTCCGATGACACGGCGGTGGAGTTCCTCCTCGAGATGGAGCAGTTTTTCGCGCTCGCTCTGCAGCATACGGGTCACGGGGATGCCCGTCCAGCGGCTCACCACCTCGGCGATGTCATCAGCGGTCACTTCCTCGCGCACCATGGAATCGCCCGCCTGTGCCTCCCGGAGTTGTGTCTGGATGTGCTCTATCTCACTCTCCAACTGCTGCAGTTTGCCGTATCGGATTTCAGCCACGCGACCGTAGTTGCCTTCGCGCTCTGCCCGCTCAGCCTCGAACTTCAGCGTCTCTATCTGCTGTTTGTTCTGCTGGATGCGGTTGACGAGTTCTTTCTCTCCCTCCCATTTTGCCTTGAAAGTGTTCTCCTGCTCGCGCAGTTCGGCGATGTCATGGTCGAGTTGTGCCAGTTTGGGCTTGTCATCCTCACGGCGGATGGCTTCGCGCTCAATCTCGAGTTGGGCAAGGCGGCGCGAGATCTCATCCAGTTCCTCGGGCACGGAGTCGCGCTCCATGCGCAGTTTGGCGGCAGCCTCGTCCATCAGGTCGATGGCCTTGTCGGGCAGGAAGCGGTCGCTGATATAGCGCTCGGAGAGTTGGACGGCGGCGATGCAGGCATCGTCCTGGATACGCACCTTGTGGTGGTTCTCGTAGCGCTCCTTCAGTCCGCGGAGGATGCTGATGGCGCTCATCTCGTCGGGCTCGTCGACCATGACGGTCTGGAACCTGCGCTCCAGTGCCTTGTCCTTCTCGAAATACTTTTGGTATTCATTGAGCGTGGTGGCACCGATGGCGCGCAGTTCGCCACGAGCGAGGGCTGGCTTGAGGAGGTTGGCGGCATCCATCGCACCCTCGCTGGCTCCTGCCCCCACGAGGGTGTGTATCTCGTCGATGAAGAGGATGATACGGCCTTCGCTCTGCACCACCTCGTTGATGACGCTCTTGAGACGCTCCTCAAACTCTCCCTTGTATTTGGCGCCGGCGATGAGTTGTCCCATGTCGAGGGAGTATATTTCCTTGTCGCGCAGGTTCTCGGGCACGTCGCCGCGCACGATACGTCCTGCGAGTCCCTCCACGATGGCGGTCTTGCCTGTGCCCGGCTCACCGAGCAGGATGGGGTTGTTCTTTGTACGCCGTGAGAGGATCTGCAGCAGGCGGCGGATCTCGTCGTCACGCCCGATGACGGGGTCGAGTTTTCCGGCACGGGCAGCCTCCACCAGGTTCTTGGCATACTTCGAGAGGCTCTGGTAGTTTTCGTCGCCTGACATGGAGTTGACCTGCTTGCCTTGGCGCAGCGCGTCGATGGCGGCGCGCAGGTCCTTGGCGGTGATGCCTGCGTCGCGGAGGATGCGGCTGGCGGTCGACTGCACGTCGAGCAGTGCCATGAGCATGGGTTCAACTGAGACGAACTCGTCGCCCATCTGCTGTGCCATCTCCATGGTGCGCTGCAGCACGGTATTGGTGGTGTTGCTCAGGTAGGTGCTGCCGCCTTGTACGCGGGGCAGGTGACTGATCTCGCTGTCTACCACGCGCTCGATCTGTGCGGCGTTGGCTCCCAGTTTCTGAAAGATGAAGCGGGTGATTTCCTTGTCCTTGATGAGGATGCCCTTGAGCAGATGCTCGGGCTCCACATACTGCTGACCAGCCCGCTCGGCACAAGTCACGGCTTCTTGCACGGCTTCCTGTGCCTTGATGGTGAATTTGTCGAATGTCATGATTTTTCTCCTTTCTTTGTTTGTTTCTGCCCATGAAAGTCAAAAATCATACCATGTTGGGATGTGTGACAAAATGGCACATGAAGGATTTTGAATTAAGGATTAAGGATTAAGAATTAAGAATTATGATTACCATTGTGTAGAGGGTCTATAGGGTCAATAGAATCTATAGAATCTAGAGGGTCTAGAGAAGAAATAAAAATCCCGAATTAGAGAATTGGCGAATTGTTCAATGAAGAAAATTCTGAATTCTCTGATTCGGGATAGTATTTATTCGGACGCGATACATCGCGTCCCTACCTGAGGGCGGGAATTACTTCACCAGCACCTTCTGGTTGAGAGTCGTGCCGTCCTTGTAGCGGATGGACTTGATGTAGACACCACCATTCGGGATGAGCACTTTGCGGCCAGAGAGGTCGTAGTAGTTCACGGTGTCGACGATGCGGCTGGCAGTAGCGGCATTGATGCCAGTACCGGCAGGCATGACCTTGCACTTGGCGGCATTGACAATCTCGCCCGTCTTGGTGTTGACCAGCATGGCTACGACACGCACCTTGTCCTTGCTCTGGATAATCGGCTCATAACTGGTGTTGAGAGCATTGTTGGCACTGAACTGGAATGTGTGTCCGAAGGCTGCATCTTCGGCGATGGAAGCAGGCAGCGCATCCTTGACAGATTTTCTGTCGACAATCACGTCGTCGAAGGTAAGTCCAGTGACATAGTCACCCCCTGCGACAAACTTGAGCATGTCGGCTGGCCATCCTTCTGCATCGCCGTAGTTGTTGGACTGTGCCCAGTCTTCTGTGGCACCTTTGAGTCCGTCAGCCACGAGAGCATATTCAATCTGGTAGGGGTTGTCTTTGATCTCAAACGGGAAGACGAGACTGCTCGTCACATTGATGAGGTCCTGGCTGTCGTCAGCCCAGTCAGCGGTCACGCTGATATCGGCCATGCCAAATTCGTTGCAGCGGTCGAGCCATACCTTCTCGATGCCCCATTCACCATATGCTCCATCGCCACAGTAGGCATCAGTCTGGTGTACGCGGTCAAGCCATGCATCGGGGAAGCCCTCAACGTCGCTGGGGAATTCGTAGGTGAACTCCATCGGGTCGTCGTTGTGGTAGGAGAGGGCGATGAAGTCTTCGGGATAGAGTTTGTTCATCTTCTGCAGGGCGACGAAGCCGCGCGGGCAGTAACCGCACCAGGTGCCGGTGTACTCCTCGAGCACTGGGCGCTTCTTGGGCATCACGCTGAGAATGTATACAGAGGTGTTGCCTTGGCTGTTGGCAGCCTCGTTGGCCTCACCGTTCACCTTGGTCACCTTGATGGTGAGAGGATACTCTCCCTTCTGGGCGATGGCGGGAAGCGGGAGTTTGAAATTGTGATATGCACCATAGGCGGCCTCAAGAGCAGGGTCAAGGTCGATGTGGCCTGAGCCATTCATACCAGCCACCTCATAAGTGTAGTCGATGTTTTGGGCACCCTTGTAGCCGTAATTGGTCAGGTCCACCCTCACTGTGCTCTCCTGCCCGATCTGAGCAAAGACTTGTGTGGCATTCTCGGGAGTCAGGCTGTTGGCCTTGATATTGCCGCCCTTGAGCACGGCCTCGAGGGCAAGGTCACCCCATTGTCCGTACATGTTGAACCATGCGTTGGCATAGACTGCGCTGGTGTGGACGAGGAATCCACCATCGGTGGTGTAACCAGTCAGCACCACGGGCACTGCTTCGGAGTTGTCTTCCTGGGTGAAGGAGTAACCGATATAGATGCCTTCCTCAGTGATGGTATAGGGCTGATCGAGCACCACTTGGTTGAAGCCTCTGGCGGGCTTGAATTCCTTGGTCACGACATCAGCAGTGAACTGTCCGTCGTTGACGCTGAGGGTCTTGGAGAGCCAAGCCTTGGCGTTGCTGATGCCTTTGGTGCTTATGAACGGCACGTTGATGGCAGTGATCTGTGCACCGACGAGCGACGGGTCGGTAAGGTGGAAGGCCACGTCGTAGGTCTCATCGGACAGGCTGGCGGTGCCAAAACCTGACTGCTGATCCATGGCAAATCCAAGGTTGAGGGCAATCTCGCCGTCGTTGAGTTTCTTGTTGGGAGTTCCGTCTTCTACATGGGCGATGACACCTTCCTCACCTGTGACGAGGTAGTTGTCCATCTCATACCAGGCGATTTCCGACTCATGGGTCTCGCCGCCGCCAGTAAAGACGAGTTGCACACCCACGTTCTTGACAGGCTGCAGATAGGTGTAGACATAGTGACTGCTTCCCTGGGACGTGAAGTCGTAACCATTGTACATGAAGGGCACGAGTTGGGTAGGCTCTTCCATGTCATAGGAATAGATGTCGGGTTGGAAGGTATAGACCTTGTCGTCGATATAGACCTTATAATACAACTGGTCGTAGTCGAGGAAGTTGTCGTTAGCATCGAAGTACGATCCGCTGAAACCGATGTAGCCATAGCCCTCGCCATAGGCGGGATAGGGACTGTAGTCGGAGACTTCAGTAATCTCAGGCTTCTGAGGTGTGCCAGGATTGTCTATGTACATGAAGATGACAGGACTCTCGAAGGCCGCAGCATAGTATACAGCCTCTTTGCCTGCGTTGATAAGGGCAAAGATGTCGCCTGCCGAGAACGTGTTGGAGGTCATGTCAACGTCAAACTCAGCCTTTTCCAAGATGTCGAAATTCGGGTCAGCCACCATGAAATAGGCCTGGATGTTGTTTCCATAATCCTTTCCGAGGTATTGTCCGCTGTAGAAAACAGCCTTTCCGTCCTGGAGCGAGCCTTTGGCCCATCCGAGTTCGCTGTTGAGTTGCACAAAGACATCGGTACCGGCGAAGGCTGCCATCACCTTGATGGCTGCCATCTCACCTTCTTCGTCGGTGTATTTCATCACCATCGGGATCACCTGCGCATCCTCTGGAAGTTCAGTGATGGCGGTGTCTGTCAGCGGTGTCATGTGTACGTCCCATACGGCGCTTCCGCACCAATAGCCGCTGTCGTCGATGGCTGAGATGATGCTGGTGAAGTTGTTGCCGTTGAATTCTTCTGTGGTCTCAAGTATTCCGTCTTTCCATGTGATGTAGATGTCGGTGTTCTCGGGGAGGGCAAGATTGCCTTCGGCATCCATGCTGAGTTTCATGATGGAGTGGGTGTAGATGGTGCCGTAGTAATCCTCCTCCCAGATGGGTTGCTCATGGATGACATACTGGTCGCCACTCACTTTCTCTGCTTTTACCCAGTAATCCTCAGTGGTCTGGAGTTCTGCGAGCAGGTTGTGGATGTAGATACAGCCGTCGGTTCCCTCCACCACCTCACCGATGGCTCCGGGGTTCTGGCCCATATATGAGCCAAACAGACTGCTGGCGAGGAAGAAGTGGTTGAACACCACATCATACAATTTGCCCTCGGGCTGCTCGGTGATGATGCCTGAGTCGGCCTTGCGGCTTTTTGCCACTTTTCGCTTGGCATTTCTCTGGGCAAGAATGGCCTCGCGACTCTTGTTGGTCTGGGCGCGCAGCACCTGCTGCTTTTTCTGACCATTGGTTTTGATGACGTCCTTGAGTGATACCTCAGAGAGTTTGACCTTCTGCAGTCTTGTCTCAGGGGTCTTCACTGCGGTCGCCTTCTTGACTTTCTGCCTGGCCGGGACTGGCTGGGCAAAAGCGGTTGTGACGGCAGCGAGGGCCGCCACGGCGAGAATAGTAAATCTACGCATAAACAATTGTGTTAAATGAAACTATGTGGACAGGCTACGATGAGTCTGCCACGCGTGAAAAAAGAATTGTTGGGATTATTGACCGATGACTTTGCGCACGGAGCCGTCGCTCATGCGCACGATGCGTATGCCGCGGCCAGTGGGGGAGGTGAGGCGGCCCTGAGCGTCGAAGGTGGCGACAGGAGTGGCCTTGACAGCATCTTTTTGGTGGATGCCGACAGGGTCGGGGAGGATATATCGCACGGTGACCGACGGTCCCTCATTTTCAATATAGGTCTTGCCAAACTTCTCCAGCGGTGTGGCGGTGTAGGTGACGATGCACTCGCCGTAGGCGGTAGGCAGCCATTCTGACTGGATATCAGCCTGTTGGCCGGAGGCAATGGTAGTGGCTCCAGATTTATTTGAACTCACACGGCTGTAGGAAATGCAATTCTGCGGGAAGCACACCTGCAGAGTCCCATTGTCGATTTTGGTGATGTCGGAGACGAGCCACAAGGGTGTGTCATCGGGAGCCTCGACATTCTTGATATAGAGTCCTGAGTGGATGATGGCGGAGCCGAAGTCATCGGTCTCGGGCACATCGCGCACGATGGTGGTGCCGTCGGGGATGATGTTGCCGTCTTTGTCGGCAAACTGGAAGAAAGTCTTTGTATCCTGCGCTGAAAGGGAAGCGGCAGAGATGACAGCAAAAAAGAGAGTAAAGATTTTTTTCATATTTTGAGTTTTTGAGTTTTTTTGGGGGGCTAGATATTCTAGATACTCTAGATATTCTAGATATTCTAGATATTCTAGATTTTCTAGATCCTCTAGTTTTCAGGGCGCGAGATTCGCGCCCGGGTGGCTTGGAGGACGCCGGTGTCGTCGTAGACAAAGGCGATGATGCTCAGATGGTCGATGTTCCATTCTGTGTCGAGCGGCTGCTGCAGGGTGATGATATTTTCCATTCCTTCCTCGACGGTGATGGCTTCACCCCAGGTGCCGTTGACGGGAGTGCGCAGCACGTGGTTGTGCACATACTCGCGGTTGGTGCTTCCGTCGGGCATCATCTGCAGGGCCGTGATGTTGTCTTCTGTCACCCACACCTGCAGATGGCCGTTGATGTGGCCGTCGGTGCCCTGGGCTCTCACGGTGATGAAGATCTTCTCGTCGTTCAGGAGCGTGGCTTCTGCCTCCAGATTCAGTCGGGCGGGTTTGGAAAGTTCCTCCACCACCGCCGTAGTCCAGTCGGTGTAGTTGACGGCTCCGTGGCGGTCGACAAGTCCCACGGGCTGGTACTCCAGGTTCCAGTGGTTGTAATACTCGTCGCCCACTGGGGTAGCCAGTCCCTTGACGGTGGCAGACCCAGCGAAGCCGAGAGGTCCTCCGTGTATGCCGACGGCGATGACCTTGTCGCCGAACTCCGCCTGCAACTTCTCGATGATCTCGGTTCCTTTGGGGCAGTTGATGCAGCGCTGTCCGGTGAAGTCCTCGAGGAGCACCGTGCGGTCGGCCTGTTCCGGTTTTTGGTAGATATACCGTTCGTCCTCGTCGATGTGGCTGCATGCTGTCAGCACTGCGGCGAGGATGATGGTGAGGGTAATGATTGCCTTGTTCATAATGTCTCCCGTTTAGAAGTTATAGTTGTAGGAGAGAGTGAATCCTTTGGTGGCCGGCACGTATCGGCATACACCGCCAGAGCAGTTGTAGCCGGCGCGTGTGCGTCCGTATCCGGCCTGTATGCGGTGTGCGCCGGTGTTGAAGGTGACCAGTCCCTGATAGTAGTGGATGTCGGTGACACCACAGTTCCACATGTCGCTCACGGTGAACATCCACCGCGGGGCGAGAGAGAGTTCGAGCAGGGCAAAAGCCCAGTCGCCTTGGTCATCAGGTGTTGTGAGGTATTGCACTTCACCCCTGAGTTTGGCCTTGGGGGCAATTTGGTAAAGGGCATCGGCGATGTAGATGTCCGACCTCACCATGCCGCCCTCGCCCTCCACAACAGTCATGTTGTAGTGCTGGTTCATATACATCAGGTTGAGTTTCAGCGACTTCGATAGTTTTTTCGACAGTTGCACGTTGATGTCCTGATAGTAGATGTCGTCGCCCACCTTGAAGAACTTGCTCTTGTATCCGTCGGTGCCGAAGGGAACGCCGTAGGGCATTTCCTCTCTCGACATTTCTTCGCGGTCGATGCTGCGCACGTGTGAGAGATTCACTTTCACCGTAGTCCCGTATTTGCCTCCCAACAGAGTCTTTCTCGGGAAGGTATACGACAGTTCGCCTTGGAAGGCCCACTCACCATTGGCCAGTTGGGTGGCATAGGGATAGATGGCCGCCAAGGCATAGGTGTGGTCGAGGGTGAACGCCGGCAGGTGGTTGATGAACGAGGAGGTGCCAGACATGGAGCGTCGGCTTCGGAACGACATGTTCTCGCTTCGCTTGGCCTGCACCAAGGCACTCATTCCTTTTCGAGAGTAGGAGCCTGAGAGCATCGCAGCAGAGCCTTTCTTATAAATATAGGTGTTGTCGAACGATGGGTCCTGTGTCTTCTGTGCATATTCTGCGAGCAGTCCCCATCCGCCCTTGTTGAGTTGGGCACGCACGTCCCAAGCGTTGACAAATTCGGGCAACCGCAGTTGGTGGGTGGGGTCGGCAAAGATAACCTCTCCGTCGTCTTCCTTCTTGTTCACCCACGAGGCTCCTATCATGAGCCTTGTGTCGTGCTCGCTGAGCGAGGGCAGCCACTCATCGATGTTCACCTCAGCGTCGGCACCCGAGACAAGAGCATCGTTGTAGTGCCAGTAGCGCCGCTGCACACCGCTGAGGGCCTTGAGTGTCATGCCCTTGACGGGTCTGACCACCAATCTTCCGCCGAGCAGCGAGTTGTCGATGCCGAGTGCACGCTCCTCGTAGGTGCGGAGGATGAATCCGGAGCCAAACTGCTCGTAGAAAGAGCCGAGGGTGAGTTCGGCATTCTTTAGTTTTCCTTTGAGATAATAGTGGCGTATGCCCCATCCCTTAAAGTCGTTCTCGTAGCCTGGCAGCGGGTGGTCGAGGTACTCAAAGCGTGCGCCGGCATCCACATACTGGCTCTGCGCCTTGAGGTCGACGTAGGTGTTGGTCTTGGCCTTGTCGTCGTCTTTATAGGCACCAATGGACGTGTCTTCCTCCGGGAAGAGGACATCGCTTTGGATGCTTCCGCTGACGACTACCTTTCGGTTGTCGTCCTGGGCATGGATGAGGCAGGGCATCAGCACTGCCAACAGGAGGATGTGCAGCCTCATGGTCATTGTTTTGTCAGTTCGCGCACCTTTGCAATCAGTTCTTCCTCAGCCCCATCGGTATATCCCATGTGTCGGTATACGATGTTGCCCTTGCCGTCGACGATGAGCACGTAGGGGATGTTCTGGATGGCAAGCGCCTGTTTCAGTTCGCTGTTGGGGTCGAGCAGCACCTCATACTCCCAACCGTGGCTGTCGACGAGAGGTTTCACCTTGTTGATGTTCTGTGCCTGGTCGATGCTGACGGCGATGATCTTCACTCCGGTCTCCTCCTGCCATTCCTCATACACCTCGCTGATGGCGTCGAGTTCGCGGTTGCAGGGCTTGCACCAAGTGGCGAAGAAGTCGATGATGAAGGGTTTGCCATTGTTGGATAGTGTGTCGGTGGCGACCGCCTTGCCGCTGATGTCTTTCAGTGTCACCTTGGGCAGTTGGGCGTAGGTGCTCAGCATCATGGCTGAGAGCAGTGCGGTGAGTAGGATTTTCTTTGTAGACATGCTGGTTATTTTAAGTATAAAAATGCTGTATATATTAATTAAGGTGCAAAAGTAATACATTTATCACAAAAGTGAACGTTTTTGTGATAAATATTCATCATAAATAAAGTTTTTTTAATAGTCCGGGCAGTGGGTCGAATGGAAACGACACGCGAATCATATGGCTTAACTTCTTTAACTACTTAACTTCTTTAACTTCTCTCAACTTGCGGAAGTTGAATTACCAAATGCTTTTCTCAAGACTGATGTTTCTGTGTGTTGACGGGCTGGTGAGGGGGATGATGCGCGGCAGAGGCATCTCGTGGAAACAGATATGCAGTCCGATGGCGCGTGTCATGAGCAGGTCGTCATGTTTCCCTTCTGTGGCGCCGTAACTGCCGTTCTGCCTCCTGACATAGGTGACATACTCGTCGAGGCATCTTGTGTCGCGCTCCACATACAGTCCCTCGCGCACCACCTCGACGAGAGTGGAGATGATGGCAGGTTTTGTCTTGACGTTGGTGTGGAACCCGTATTTCAGGGGTGCGTGCTGTCGGATGTCCTCCGCGCTCTGCTGCCGGGCATAGAGGTGGGGGTAGACATTCCGTATCTCGTTGAGGATGTATGCCGACTGGTCGCCGCCTTCGAGCCACCGCTCGTCATCGTGTGTCTCCAGCGTGTTCGACTCGATGACCAGGAGCGCATCATCGTAGTAGTGGGCCACCTGCACCGCCTTCCATGCCAGGAGGTCCATGTCGATGTGCCCATACCACTGGGCGCAGACCTCCGGCCGTTCTCCCTCCATCATCCAGTAGCGGTCGATGACGCAGATGACCGACCAGTCGGCCCTTGCGCTGCGCCCGCCGATATCGACCACCACGATGTAGCGGTCGGCCACCTGGCAGTCGTCAAAGTGCTCGGGTGCCGACCAAATCCACAGTTGTCCGCCGTCGGGGCAGAATTTGAGACCTGTGAGCGAGTCCTTGCCCTTGGAGGCCTTTGCTGTGAGGTCGCCTTTCTGCTTAGGCGGACGGCAGCCAGCCCTGAACCTGTCGATGCGGTAAGGGTCGAAGACGTGGGCACCTGAGTTTTGGAATGCCTCCGTGTCGTCCGAGGGAAACTCCGCTGCCATGTCGCCGTGGTCGTTGTATTTCCGGCGCTCGCACACATACCAGTTGATGGCTTCCAGCGTGGCTCCCATCTCCCACAGGTGCCACAGGTATCGGCCCGACTCCTGGCGCTGGCTCGCCACCGACGTGTCGGCTCGCTGCTGCCAGAGTTGGGCGGCAAACACCTCGGGGCAGGAGAGGGGCAGGGCATAGCGCTCTATCTGCCACCAGGCCACAAAGACGGGGTCGAAGAGAGACTCGCCTCTCCTTGCCGCGTCGTACTCCTGCTGGAAGAAATTACCGGTGCCGTTGGCCGTCGACTCATATACAATCATTGTCAGCGGTTGGTAGGAGGCACCGGCGCAAGCCGAGCGGATGATGTCCTCCGGTGTCTTGTTGTCGGTCTTCTTCCAAAAGGCTACCTCTGTACAGTGCACGAGGGCTGAGTCTCCACCGCGGGCGGAGTTGGGCGTCTCTGCCGACCCTACCTTGATCTTGCAGTTGCGTGTCGGGATGTAGCGCAGCAGGCGGGTATGGCGGTCGCCCACCATCTTGGCTGGCGTTTTTTCAGACTTTCTTTTGTCCGACCTTTCCCACTTGTCCGGTTCGTCTCCTTCGCCGTCAAGTGGGAAGATAAAGGAGATGGGAGTGTCTGCTGCCGTGGCATCACCCGTCTCCGCTGGGTCGGAAGGCAACTGAGCCTTTTCAAGGAGGCTGAAGGGGTATCGCTCAATGACTTTGTCGAACATGCTGCTCACCTCCGCCGAGGCAGTCTTCACATGGCCCACGATGAGTGAGTTGAGCCCTTTGCGGTGGATGAGTTGCAGCCATGCCATGTATATCTGCGTCACGGTGGAACCGCCCCATTGCCGCGCCTTGAGAACGATAACGCGGATGGGTTTCCCTTCCAGGCGTGCTTTTTCGAAATGTTCCACCAGGCGCCGCTGCGGACGGTTGAGGGTGAACGGGATGTCATCGCCTCCGTCTTTGGGTTTGATGCGAACATAGCGCCAAGCCCAGTAGCAGAAGTCGTGTCGGCAGCGCAGCACCTCAAACTCCTCCATGCCCTCCTCCCGGGTGATGTGTGCCAGGCGGGCATAACTTTCGATGCTCCCGCAGATGATGATGCGGCTCACTCGGTCGTCGTCCATCATGCTGTCTGGCAGAAACAGGCTGCTGGGGCTGTAGTCTTTGATGAACGCGTAGGTGCGGGGGAGGGGAGCGCCTTCTCCTGTGGATGGGTTGAATGGTTGCTGGATGATGTTGTTGCGGCGGTCATTTTCTTGCAGCATATCCGCCACGGGGGAGGAGTCTGTCATTTCTTCTTATGGTTTTGACTTGCAAAAATAAGGTGTCAAAACAAAAAAGAAAGGGCATTTTGGTCAGTTGGTGATAGTTTGGTAGTTACACAACAACCTTCACCGATGGAAACCATCAGTGAAGGTTACTTTTTCCTATCATGTTTTTATGCTATTCTTCTTCTTCTATGTCCCAAATAGATGTACCGTTGCCCAGCACTTCAGTGCCTGTGGTGATTTCAACGCCTTCTGGTGTTTTGGGGTTGTTGTTGTCATAGATGCTGATGGTTTCCATGAAATCTCCAGCGTCGATAGCCTGAATCCTGATGTCAGGGGTCAGATAGAATTTTTTCATGTCCGTATTATATTTTGTTTTATTATTTCCAGTCTTACTAATTTTCGGACAAAATTAACCCTTTTTTTTAGAATAACACGACTGATGCTATGTTTTCTTTGTTTTGTTAACGTTTTTTAAGAGATTGTCTCACCACTGTAACTACTCAGCACCCCCTGGAATGAGTATTTACTTATAATATTAAAATAGGGATATTCCAACATAGAGAAGCAGAGGCACAGAGAGTTAAAAGAACTTGCTTATGTTGTAAGAAGAGATAATCAAAAAAAACTTCTCTTAGGAAAAAGAAAGAAAAACTGTTTGGACATGGGAGGAAAATATAAAAAGTGCCAAGGCACTCACAAAAAGGATAAATAAAAAAGGTCCTTCAATACAAAGCAATTATATTCAAGTTTCGCAATTGCTCAACTTGCAAGTAGTTAAGTAGTTAAGAAGTTGTCACTTCGCTGAGAAGATGGCTTAACTACTTAACTACTTTAACTACTTTCAACTTGAGAAAGTTGAATTAGTTATTTTTTACTCTTCTCTCGTTGCCCCGTTCCCAGATGGTCTGGCGGTCGGCGGCGGAGAGTCCGCCGAGGATATGGGGTGGCAGGGTGGGAGAGGTTGGTTGGGCTGCTCCTCCCAGTACATGGATGTCGGCCGCCTTCCTCCGTTGCTCAAACATATCCTCTATGCGAGTGTTGCGCCCCCTTACTTCACCGTCGATGCCTGCCTGCGCCACATCGCGGTCATAATGAATGGCATGCAGCACGGCTTGCAGACTGTCTGCCGTGAGTGAATGCTGGTTCAGTTGGATGACCAGTTGGTCAAGCCACTGGCCCACCGCTTCCTGGTCGGATTCTGAGAGTGAGGTGAATGTCTCAGACTGCCTGAAATCAGTGATGATGTCGGGCTCAGGATCAACCTCCTCAGCGACGGTCCCTTCAGTGTCGGTCCCTTCAGTGTCGGTCCCTTCAGTGTCGGTCCCTTCAGTGTCGGTCTTCTCAGCAGCGCTATCTTCTTCTGAGACCATTTCTTCAGCGATGTCTTCTTCAGTGATGACTTCTTCAGTGGTGTCAGTCGTGGCTTCTTCATGGATAGTCTCTTCAGTGACGTTCTGTTCTGTGGTTTCCATCTCATTGATGACTGTCTGCTGTCCTGTTTGTTTTTCTTCTTGATTCATTTTTTTCACGTTTTGGTAAATATTGTTTCTGGAATTGTCGAATAGTTCTTTCTCGCTCAATCGGTTTTTCTCACGAATTTTCGAATTATCGAATTTTTTTGTGCTCTCCAATTCTCTAATTCGCTAATTCGGGATTTACTTTTTTTTCTCACGAATTTTCGAATTATCGAATTTTTTTGTGCTCTCCAATTCTCTAATTCGCTAATTCGGGATTTTATTTTTACTCACGAATTATCGAATTTTTCTGTGTTCACCAATTCTCTAATTCGCTAATTCGGGATTTACTTTTTTTCTCACGAATTTTCGAATTATCGAATTTTTTTATGCTCACCAATTCTCTCATTCGCTCATTCGGGATTTTTACTTTCAAGAATGGTTCATATTCGTCTCATTTTCACATTCGGGGTTTATCGCTGCAAAATTACAGTCGTGAAAAGAGAAAGACATGTCATTTTGCGGATGGTGTAGATCAAAACCGAATTTTGCGTGACTTAGTTACGTCATCTTCGTCATCTACGTCGTTTTTTTCTTTCCCCACGATAGCAGACGGTCATGATCTGCTGTTGTAAGAATGACGGCAACAGATTGGGTATTAGTTAGTTGTGGGTCTGATGATGTTTTCTGCATATTTTGCTGATGAAAAAAGGCCTGTTCGTTTTTTCTTTTCCTTTACCTTTGCCTCGAGTTTTGTATATGGGTGGCAGGATCAGTTCCACCTTTAGTTGAAGGATAACAATATTAGTATCAAAGACCATGAAAAAGAAAAAGAAGGTGTCCCGTCGTTCGTCTTTTGAATACCGCGACGACCGGAGCCGTGAATTGTTGGAG
This sequence comes from Prevotella sp., assembly GCA_016281815.1. Lineage (GTDB taxonomy): Bacteria > Bacteroidota > Bacteroidia > Bacteroidales > Bacteroidaceae > Prevotella. The sequence goes on from JAEEJK010000075.1 coordinate 21,201, forward strand.
GTATTCAACCGTGAGTTGGGAACAAGACCATTTGAGTCAGTAAAATCGGTGCTCGGCCGGGTAGTCAATATGCCATCGAGCCGGTTTTGGGTGAGTGAGGAACGAGCCTTCCGGGTGGTGTCCGCCATGCTGCGGGGGAAGAGAGACGGCGGTCGCTGTCTGCTCCGCCGTGAGATGTATGAGGAGATTGCGCGCCGGTGTGAGTCTATGAGGGAGGAGCATCCTGAGTGGCCGCTCTGCATGTGTGTCTGGTATGTGGTCTGCCGCCCCGCCCCGAAATTCTATCTGTCGGTGGAGACTGCCCATACCATCATCACTGAGACCAGGAGGCAATGTATCAGAGAACGGATGCAAAGGTTGCAGCACTTGTTGTCGGCGTGACGGTGCTCGGCATCACCCTTCTGCGGGCAGCAGGCATTCCCCTGTTCGAGGGCGTGGGCATAGCGGAGGGCTGTTCGCCGGCAGACCGTCTGCTCCATCCGCTGGTGCATGGCGGATGGCTCCACGCCTTGGTCAATGTCTACGTGCTCTGGCAGTTGGTGTTTTTCTTTCCTGTCAGCCTGCGCCTGTTGCTGGCCGCCTATGTGCTGGCATGCGGCTGTCCCGTCGTGGTGGCGGTATGGACCATCTTACCGTCACCATCACATGTCGTCGTCGGCCTGTCAGGTGTCGACTACGTGCTGATGGGGTGGCTCATGCCCAGTGTTCCCCGCCGGTTGCGTTTCAACGCCATGGTGGTTGGCTGGATGCTGGCGGGCATGGTAGCGGGCAGTGTGGCGGTGGGGATGCACCTCTATTGTTACCTGTGCGGGACTATTGTGGGGTGGAGTCGGCGGCTGTGATCTGCCGTAGGCCCTCGGCATAGTCCTGTTCGATGGCAGCGAGCGCCTCGTCGAACTCCATGCCGAGCACGGGCACGCCGAGGGGCTTGATGTTGGTGTACATGATGTCGAGGATCTCGTTGTGTGCCTTGTTGAGCGCCTCCACGGTGTCGGCCTCAGCCATTTTCTCCACCAGTTGCTCCACTGCGCCGACATAGGCTTTGGCAGGTGCTGAGGACGTGCGCTTGGCACCGCTGCTTCCCGTTTTTCGTCCGCTACTCTCGGTCTTGCTGGTCGTTGTTCTCCGCGTTGTAGTCCGGGTGTTTTTTTTCCTGGAAGTGGTTTTCGGCTCCTCATATTCCTCGTCCTCCTCAAGGCCCACCTCCGTCTTTGCCTTGCTCTTGGAGATGAAGAAGGCGATGATGCCCACGGGGATGGCGGCGATGAGCATGCCGACGAAAAGATTGAAATTCTGGAGGGCTATCCCCAGTCCGTAGCCGATGGCGATGGTGACGATGGCCGCGCCAAGCCCCCACAGCAGGCTGGATCCGATTTTCGTCTTGTTGTAGATGCCGGTACCTCGGATGCTGGAGTTGAAATAGACTCCCTTTTTGCTGATGTTGATTTTGGCACCCCTCGGACCGATGGAGAGGCTTGGACCTGTCTTGTTGAGGTAGAGGGTGACTCCCGGCAGCAGTTTGATAGTTTTTCTGAAATAGGTTGGCATGATGATAAATATTGAAAATTGAAGATTGAAAATTGAAAATTAAGATTGAAAATTGAAACTTATATTAAGGGGTTGGGGTCCAATTCAGCCGGAGGCTGTTGAGGACGACGCTGAGGCTGGAGCAAGCCATCAGTGCGCTGGCAAGGGTGGGGGTGAGTTGAAAGTCGATGCCGGCGATCCGGAGCACGCCAGCGGCGAGGGGGATGCATACCACATTATATATAAAAGCCCAGAACAGGTTTTGGCGGATCATGCCCACCGTGCGCTGACTCAGCGTCAGAGCCTCGGGGATGCGTCTGAGGTCGTCGCTCATGAGGGTCATCTGCGCCACGTCGATGGCCACATCGGTGCCCTTTCCCATGGCGACACTCACATCTGCTATAGCCAGCGCCTGTGAGTCGTTGATGCCGTCGCCCACCATCGCCACGCGGTGTCCCTCCGCCTGCAGTTGGCGCACCAGGTTTTCCTTGTCTTGTGGTTGCACACGACTGCGGTAATGGCTGATGCCGGCCTGCTGAGCCCAGTAGGCGGCTGCTTCCTCACGGTCGCCGCTCATCATGTGTACCTCAACCCCCATCTGGCGGAGTTTTTCGATGGCATCGCGGGCATGCGGCTTGAGTGTCTCGCGCTCCTCCATGGGCAACTGGTCGGCTTTGGTGAAGTCGATGGCGGGATTGGGGATGGTGAGTGTCCCCGTCTTGTCAATCACCATGGTGTCAATGCGCTCAATGCGCTCCAGGGCAGTAGCGTCCTTGATGAGAATGCCTTCCTTTGCAGCCTTGCCCATGCCCACCATCAGGGCGGTGGGGGTGGCGAGGCCGAGAGCGCATGGGCATGCCACGACGAGTACCGCCACGGCAGACATGATGGCCTGTGGCAAGGCATTGTTGCCGCCTACGGCCCACCATGTGAGGAAGGTGACCAGGGCGATGGCCGCCACAGCGGGAACGAAGAAGAGGGCGATGCGGTCGACGGTTCGCTGTACGGGTGCCTTGCTGCCCTGTGCCTGTTCCACCATGCGGATGATCTGTGCCAGGGCGGTGTCCTCACCCGTCTTTCTGGCCCGCATGCGCAGTTTTCCCTGGCTGACGATGGTGCCGGCGAGCACGCTGCTGCCCTGTTGCTTCAGCACTGGAGACGGTTCGCCGGTGATCATCGATTCGTCGACGTAGGCACCGTCGGCGGTCATGAAACTGCTGGCCCATCTCACGCTGCCATCTACCGGGATGCGCCCACCAGCGATCACTTCGATGACATCACCCGGTTGTATGGTGGCGATGGGCACCTCCTCGAAGAGACCTGTGCTCTGTTTCTCGTCCGACGTGTCCGACGTGTCTGACTTTTCTGACGTGTCGGAAAAATCTCCTTTATACAGGCGGGCAGTCTTGGGCGTCATCCCCATGAGTTGGCGGATGGCGCTGGCTGTCGATTTCCTGGCATGTTGTTCCAACAGTCTTCCAGTGAGGACGAAGGTAATGATCATCACCGACGCATCAAAATAGGTGTGCCACGCGATGCCTCGTCCGCCCCAGAGCCGATCGCCTGCGAACGTGTTGATGGTGCTGAAGATGAAGGTAATGCCGGTGCTGAGGGCCACCAATGTGTCCATGCTGGCGGTGAGATGGACCAGTTGCCGAGCGGCCCGCACGAAAAATTCTCTTCCGCAATAAATAAGGTTGGCGAGCGCGATGATCAGGGCGGTCTGGTTGGCGGCATCGCGGCTCCCCGTAGGAATCCATCCCATGCCCACCGCCATCACCAACAAGGCGAACACCCATGATATCAGTACCTTGCGGCGGAGGGAAGTGTATTCGCGGCGCTCTGTCTCTGCCACGCTCTGCTCATCGTCGATGACGAGGTCGAAGCCGATGGCGTTCAACTCACGCTTCATGTCCTCGGGAGTGATGACCTGTTCATCCCAATCGACCACTGCCATGCGGGTGGGCAGTGAGACAGAGACCTCCCGCACGCCGTCGAGGGAGCGAAGGCGGCGCTCCACATTGGCGGCGCAAGCGGCGCAGGCCATACCGATAATGGGAATGTTTTTCTTCATCGAGGATGGTTTTTTAAGAGATACTAGATATGCTAGAGATACTAGATATGCTAAATATACTAGAGATACTAGATGTACTAGAGATACTCGAGATGCTGGATTTTCAGATTATACTAAAGATTCCGGCGCGAAATTACAAAAAAATAATCGCTTTGCTTGTGTATTGACAAAAAATCGTTATCTTTGCCGAAAAATCAGCGAGAAAGCATCAGCATCCAAGCAGCATTCCAACTGCAACCCAGCGACAACTAACCCCCACATTCTTACCGTGCACATCGTCATTGCAGGAAATATTGGCAGCGGAAAGACCACGCTCACCCATCTGCTCGCCCAGCACTATGGCTGGACGCCACAGTTTGAGTCTGTCGATTTCAACCCATATCTTGAAGACTACTACAAGGACATCCCCAGATGGTCGTTTGCCCTGGAGGTGTATTTCCTTAAGCAGCGTTTCAAGGACCTGCTCGCCATCACCCAATCGGAAAAATCTGTCATTCAGGACAGAAGCATCTTTGAGGGTGTCTATGTCTTCACAGCGAACAATCATGCGATGGGCAACCTCGATGACCGCGATTTCCAGTGCTATATGGAACTGTTTGAGTCGATGATGTCTGTGGTGCGTGTGCCCGACCTGATGATTTACCTGAGAGCCTCCATTCCGCATCTGGTGGAAAACATCCAGAAGCGTGGACGCGAATACGAGCAGCAGATACAACTGGATTATCTGAAAAACCTCAACAAACTCTACGATGAGTTCATCTATGAGCACTACCCAGGCAAAGTGCTCACTGTGGAGGTCGACGACCTCGACTTCCTCCACAAGAAGGCCGATTTGGCGGGTATCATCAACAGCATCGACACCCTCCTCTTTGGATTCTTCTAGAAATCTAGAAGATCTAGAAGATCTAGAAAATCTAGAGAATCTAGAAAATCTTTAAAAATCTCAAATCCACAAAATATGCACATAGCAGTAGCCGGCAACATTGGCAGCGGAAAAACCACCCTCACCCGCATGCTCGCCAAACGATATGGGTGGGAGCCTCGGTATGAACCCGTCGACAACAACCCATATCTCGATGATTTCTATGCAGATATGGAGCGGTGGTCGTTCAATCTGCAGATTTATTTTCTCAACAAACGCTTCAAGGAGGTGGTGGAAATCTCAAAATATGACGGATATATCATCCAAGACCGCACCATCTTTGAGGATGCCCGCATCTTTGCTCCCAATTTGCATGATATGGGGATGATGAGCGACCGAGACTTTGCCAACTACAGCGACCTCTTCGACCTAATGATCTCGCTTGTGGGACTTCCCGACCTGATGATCTACATCCGTTCCACCATTCCCAACCTGGTGGCGCAGATCTCCAAGCGTGGGAGAGAGTTTGAGAAGTCCATCCGCATCGATTACCTGCAAGGACTCAACGAACGCTACGAGAACTGGATTGCCGACTACAAGGGCAGGCTCATCATCGTTGATGGCGACACCTGCAAGTTTGAGAGCAACCCAAGTGACTTCCAACGGTTGACAGACAGTATTGATGCCCAATTGTATGGATTGTTCCCTTTTGGTGACACCGAATAACTTTTTGCATTTTTTAATGTTTTCGTTTATTGTTTCACAGGAAAAAGTGTTAATTTTGCACTCAAAATCAAAAGGATAGAAACCAAAAGGATTAAATTGAGTACCTAACAAACTGATACTCAATAAGTTTAGTTGAATGAAGAAATTTCTGACCATTTTATGGGCCATGTTCATCCCATACCTGACAGCCTCTGCACAGGATGAGATGACAAATACTTTGGGAGAAACTGACAACGAAATTGCGAATGTTTCCCCCATTGCAAAAGTGGCATCCGCCTCATTGGCAGCCTTGGATGTCAATGGCGACGGTGTGCTGAATGCTGGCGACATCGTGGACATCGTCAGGTTCGTAAGAGGCAATGCGCGGGCTGATTTTCAGAAAAGCAAGGCCGACGTCAATGGCGATGGAGAAGTCAACCTCGAGGATGCCAAACTGCTGTCCGTGGCACTCACCGGAGGCGAACTTCCTTCTTCCTCGACACGTCCCACAGAAAACACCTCTGTGATGAGGGGAGATTCCGTCATCAATCCGGCAGGACCACAATAATATCCGGCAGGACCACAATAACAAATGAGTGCCCAGTGCTTTCTGCAGACTCTCGGTCCGTTAAAAAAAGTTATTTTTTGCGTTGATTTGGCAAAAATAGGGGATTGTGACAAAAGTTTTTGAGGAAATGTGTGTGTTTTAAAAATATTTTCCTAATTTTGCACATTGATAATTAGAGTTTTCCCTCAATATCATTGGCTTCGTGCCAGAATAGGGGGGAGAATGAGAGATGATGTATTATTTAGACAACAAAGACCCAAAGTAATTGATTGCAGTATTTTACAGTCAAATTTTAAAAGGAATGACAAAGAGAATATGGTTGCTGGCAGTGATGATGGTGCTTGGTTTCGCCCAGAAAGCGGAGTCGAAGGCCATCAATACGCTGAATATAGGTATAGCCCCTGGTGAAACACGCGAGTGCTTTATCTACTTGAATACCGCCTATTCCAACCTTATCGCCTTCCAGATAGACCTGAAACTTCCCGCAGGACTGAAACTCAATACAGAGAACTGCTCCCTGACAAGTCGCGTCACCGATAAGGAGCAGATGCTTTTTGCAGGGGAAGTGGGAGCCAACACCTACCGGTTGGTGTCCACTTCGTTCAATGCCATCCCGTTTTCGAAAGAAGAAGGCACTTTCGTGAGGTTATCACTGACAGCCGACAATACATTCAAGGGCGGAACGGTATCTCTCAGCAACATGACATTCTTCACTAATACAAGTGCGAAAGTAGGGTGCACCAACGACTCTTTCACAGTGGAAGCCACTCAGAAGCGCAATGGGGATGTCAATTTCAACGGATCAGTAGACATCAGCGACACCATGTTTATCATCAATTATATCCTCGATAAGAACGCCCTCTACACCAGTGCTCTTGACGTGAATGGCGACGGAGAGGTCAACATCAGCGATGCGTTGGCAGTGGTGGACAGAATCCTTGGAAGATCTCAAACAACAAGAAATAATTAAGAAAACAATAATCATTAAAAACCATCAACTATGAAGAAATTTTTACTAGGAATTGCTCTCGTGCTTATGGCGAGCAGTTCGTTTGCTCAGGCGAAACTGTCTTTTGAGCCCGCTTCTTTCGAACTGAAGGCAGGTGAGACCCAATTGATTACCGTGTATCTGGAAGGTGCCGACACCTGTTCATACCAGGGTTTGTCCATGGTTTTGGAGATGCCCGATAATCTGGAGTTGGAAGAGTATTATGATGAGGACAAAGATGAGGACTTCATGGTTGAGGTTCTTCTTCCCAGCAGTATTTTTAAAAATGAAAAAGGCAGAAATGATAAAAGTATAGTCAGTGCATTCCAATCCAATGTAGACTATACTTTCGTTAGGAAGGGACACCAGTATAAGGAGTATGACGAGGAGAACCAAACATTTGTGCCTGGACGCATCGCAGAGAGGGATGAGTTGACTTTGGTATTCTTCAACACTAAAGGCTATAACTTCCCAGGACATTACACCGGAAAAACCAAGACTATTGCCAAGGAGCCTCTCTTCCTGTTCCAGGTCAAGGCTACTGACAAATGTTATACCGAGACCTCTTCCTTTGATGCACATGTAATCTTAACCACTAAGACTAGCGAGACTGAGAAAGTTGACTACACCTTGGCAAAAGAGAATCCGGCATCAATGCTGACCTACAATATTGAATATAAACTCACAGGCGAATATGGAACCATTGCTTGGCCTGTAGCACTCGATTTCAGCAAGAACAATTTCAAGGCTGTAGGCACTGGCCGACTCACCCAAGACAAAAAGGGAATGATGATCAACGAGGGCGTTACCAAGTTTGCTGAGGCAGAGCCCCTCATCATCAACGGTGAGCCAGGTACTTATAACCTCTATACCACCCGTGACGAAGTGGCCAAGGATGCTGACAATGTGCTTGAAGGCACACCTGATGCACCTCTGAAGGTGACCGAAAACAATGTCTATGCACTGGCAGACAAGACTGCTGAAGGTTATGGCGTAGGTTTCTGGCACTGCCAGGAGAATGTGGAGATTCCGCAGTACAAGGCTTACTATCACAGCAATGATGCCGCTGTCGATGCCTTTATTTTTGAGGGCACCACAGGTATCCGTGAGGCAGTCGCAGGCGAAGACGCTTCTGACACATACACCATCTCTGGCGTGAAGGTAAACAACACCAACAAGAAGGGTGTCTACATCGTCAACGGCAAGAAGGTCGTGGTGAAGTAAGACATATTCCCCCCTATAAATCCCTCCTTTGACCATGTCTTTATCAGAGGTCTGGGGAGGGATTTTTTAGAACAGGGAAACATACGGCTCAACTGTTATTAAAGTAAGGTGTATAGAATAACAGTTGGGTGAATGCGAAACTTGATGAAGATATTAGCAACCAATTTTTCTTATATGAGACAATTAAGATTACTGTTTACTTTTGTTTCAGTCTGCCTGGCCACCATGGCATGGTCGGCAGAATTCACGATTGAGGGCATTATCTATTCCGTTGTCAGCGAGGCGGATCAGACGGTCTCTGTCGTGGGCTGGGATAAAAATTATTTTGAAGACCTGAACGGTCCCATCAGCCCAACAGTTGGCGGAGGTGAGGATGTGACGGGTCCTACTGAACTCACCATCCCTTGGCGTGTGAACGGCAATGGTATATATTATAAGGTGGTTTCCATTGGAGAGAAGGCTCTCTCGGATTGCACCTCCTTGCAGACCGTCACCATACCCAACACCGTGGAATCAATTGGCAACCAAGCGTTCCTGAACTGTACGGGACTCAAGTCCGTCAAGGTGCAGTGGGTGGTGCCTTTGGCCATCAACGAGAGTGTTTTCGAAGGTGTCGACCTGAAGGGCACTGAGGAAGACCCCGAGTCGGGTGTGGTTCTTTATGTCCTCTCCGGATACGACACCGTCTATAAGTCGACGGATGTGTGGAAAGAATTCAGGATGGTCAGCACCTATTCCGACCTGAATATCAACATCGTGTTTGCAGACCCCTTTGTCAAGGATATCTGTGTTTCCACCTGGGATACGGATGGTGACGGGGAACTCGCTTACCGTGAGGCCCGCGAAGTCACCGACCTGGGTGCCGCATTTGTGGGTGACAAAAACATTACCAGTTTCGATGAGTTCCGCTCATTCACAAGGGTTACCGTGGTGGGACAGTCTTGCTTCAGAGGTTGCACCAACCTCAAGTCCATCACCATCCCGCCAAGTGTCGCTACCATCGGGCAGACCGCTTTCGAGGGATGTACCTCACTTGAGAAAGCCACACTGGCTGTCAATCCCAACAACCGTTCGGCTGGTATCGTCACCGTGGGAGCCAGGGCTTTCGCAGGATGCTCCAGCCTGACCTATTTCAACACCAATGTGGCTGGAAAACTGAAGACGATTGGTGAGCATGCCTTTGATGGCTGCTCGAGTCTGCCCAACCTCAACATCGTCGCCTCTGTCAACTCCATCGGTGTCGGAGCATATGCCAACTGCTCCTCGCTTGCCAGCATCTATGTCAATGGATATAATAGCGTCTACAAGCACATTGAGGGAGGAACAATGATTGTCGACAAGGCCACTGGTACACAGTTGGTGGCCTATGCTGCAGGCAAGAACACTCAGCAGTTGACCATTCCAGAGTCTGTGAAGGAGATCCTTCCTTTCGCTTTCAGCGGAGCAAACAAACTTACCTATGTTGACCTCAACAAGGTAGAGACCATCGGACAGTCGGCCTTCTCTGGCTGTACGCAACTCTACACCCTCCTGATTCCGGGCAATGTGGCCTTGATCGGTTCGGAGGCCTTCACCAAGGTGGCCAAGGGTATCCGTGTGCAGGTGGACTGGGAGACTCCACTCTCCATCAGCGACGGAACCTTCTCCAATGCGGAAAAACTGGAGGAGGGTGAGATTACAGGACGTCTCTTCGTGCCGGTGGGCACCAAGGACAAATATATTGCCGCTACAGGTTGGAACTGGTTCCAATTTGTGGAAAACGGCACTATCAGCGATTATGCTTCCAAGATCATCACCTTCGCCGACCCCAAGACCCGTGCCGTCTGCACCGCAGCATTTGATGCCGATGAGGATGGCTATGTGACTCTGGATGAGGCAGCAGCCGTCACCACCCTGGGTGACACATTCAAGGGTGTTGAGATTGGCACTTTCGAAGAGTTCAAGTATTTCACAGGCCTGACGGTCATCGAGGACAGCGCATTCTGCGGTAGCACAGTCACCAAGATTACCCTTCCTGAGGAAATCACCATGATCGGAAAGGGTGCTTTTGCCAACTGTACCGGTCTGACTGAAATCACCATTCCTGCCAATGTGTCCTCCATCGCAAGCGGAGCCTTCGGCGGCTGTACCGGCATGAAGGCATACAAGGTGGACGAGGCCAGCGAGTTCTTCTCTGGCGGCACTTCTGGTGTCCTGTTCAACAAGGACCACTCCACTCTGATTCAATATCCTCTCAGCCTGACTGTCACAGCCATCTCCTTCCCTGATGCAGTGGAGAGCATCGCTCCGGAGGCATTCCGTGGCGCTGTGAATCTGAAGGAAGTCCATTTCAACGAGAATATCGGTTCTATCGGTGAGCGGGCATTTGCCGACTGTATCAACCTGAAGATGGTGAAGGCACCGTGGGCAGCACCACTGGAGGTGCCCGAGAACATGTTTGAGGGTGTGGAACTCGCCAACGACTCCCTGAGCGTACCCAATGGTTCTGAGGAGGCATACAAGGCCGCAACCGTTTGGAAAGAATTCGGCAAGTTGGGCACCTACAAGATGTTCATCTTCTTTGAGGATGATGCGGTGGCAGAGATCTGCCTGGAGAACTGGGATGCCAATAAAGATGGCAGAATCAGTTACCTTGAAGCCGCTGAGGTGAAAGAACTCGGCAGCCTGTTCAGAGATAACGCCAACATCACTACATTTAAGGAACTGGCCGACTTCACTGCCATCGAGGAAATCCCTGACTCGGCATTCATCGGATGTTCCTCGTTGCAGACAATCGCCATCTCCAACGCTGTCACGAGAATCGGAAAGAGTGCGTTTGAGGGGTGCTCGGTATTCACGTTGCCTGCCCTTTCCAAATACGTGACCACCATCGGTGAGAAAGCATTCTATGGCTGCGGTGGCATCAAGTCATTCAACGCCAGCAAGTACATCACTTCCATCGGCGACGGTGCCTTTGCCAACTGCCAGGCACTCACCAAGTTCACTTCCACAGGCAGCACTGTTTACATCGCGCTTGACAACATTCTCTTCACCAAGGACACGACGACTGTGGTGGCATATCCCGCTGCCAAGGCCAATACCACGTTCAAGGTGACCAAGGACTATGTCAAGGAAATCCGTCCTTATGCATTCAGCGGTGCCTCCAAACTCAAGACGATCAACCTGCACATGATAGAGACCATCGGTAACCATGCCTTTGAGATGTGCAACGGATTGCAGCAGGTGGAGTTCTCTGAAGGTCTGAAGAACATTGAGGAAGGTGCTTTCAGCAACTGCCAGAACCTCCAGTCCATCAAGATACCTGCCAATGTGACGAGCATCGCTCCTAAGGCCTTTGAGGGTATGCCTGTAGCCGTCAGGTGCCAGGTGGCATGGACCACGCCTCTGGAGATTGAAGCCAATACGTTCTCCAATTATGAGACTCCCTCTGAAGATCAGATTACAGGTATGCTCTTCGTTCCCGAAGGCACCAAGAGCCTTTATGAGGCTGCTGAGGGATGGAAGTTCTTCAAGATTGTCCTTGAGTCTGACATGTCTGAATATGATGCCACACTCATCTCCTTCGCCGATCCACTTGTCAAGCAGTTGGCTGCCGCAGCCTGGGATAAGGACGGAGACAACCAGTTGAGTTATGATGAGGCCGCCGCAGTCACCGACCTGGGTACTGTTTTCACCGGTCAGCCCATCACCACCTTCAATGAGTTGAAATACTTCACAGCACTCACTGAGATTGCCGACAGTGCATTCAAAAACACCAAGTTGAGTGCCATCAGTATACCTGACAGCGTGTCACGCTTCGGCGTATCGTCGTTCCAGTCAACCTCTCTCAGCAAACTTTCTATCCCTGCTGCATTGACCGAGATCGACGACAGTGCCTTTGCCTACAACTCCGGCATCACGAGGATGACTGTTCCCGCCAGCATCGTCAAGTTGGGAGTGGGTGCCTTCAAGGGCTGTCCCAATCTTCCCTCCATCAGTGTCCAGACCGCCAATGCTTACTACTCTGCAGCAGCCGGCGTGCTCTACGACAAGACAGGCACCGTACTGAAGCAGTTCCCTGCCGGAAAGACTGTGACGGGTGATTTCGTCATTTCGTCTGCCGTCAAGGAGATTGATGAGGATGCCTTCCTGCTGAGCAAGAACCTCAAGTCGGTCACCATTCCTGTCAATGTGGAGAAAATCGGTGCTAACGCATTCCGCGGATGCCAGCAACTTGACTCCGTCACTGTGGCTTGGAGCACCCCGCTCGAAGTTCCCGAAAACATCTTTGAGGGTGTGGATGTGGCCAATGCCGTGCTCTGTGTGGCAAAAGGCACTGAGGACCTCTATGCCAAGGCACCCGTCTGGAAGGACTTCGGCCGTGTATCTCTCTATCTTGGTGATGACGACATCATTGAGTTTGAGGACGACGTAGTGAAGCAAATCTGTGTGTCCAACTGGGATCTTAACAATGATGGTGAACTGACTGTGGCTGAGGCCAAGGCAGTGACCACGCTCTCTACGGTATTCGCGCTCAATGCCTCCGAAGACATCAAGAAGTTCAATGAACTGAAATACTTCACAGGCCTGACCTCTATCTCTACCAATGCGTTCAAGAACTGCGCTGCTCTGGAGGCCATCACGCTTCCCAACACAGTCACTGAGATCGCCTATGGCGCCTTCGCAGGCTGCTCCAGCCTGAAGAGTTTCTATATCCCGAAGAATGTGACGAAGTTGGGCAACGGACCGTTCAACAGTTGTACATCGTTGGAGGAATTTGTGGTTGATCCTGAGAACACCAGTTTCAGCACCGTTGATGGCGTGCTGTTCGACTACAAGAAGACCACTTTGATGGCATATCCTGGCGCAAAAGCCGGCGACTATGTGATACCTGAGAAGGTGACCACTTTGGCACAATATGCTTTCAGCGGTGCTACCCAACTCACCAACGTGCGCCTGCCGAAGACCATCACTGCCATTCCCAATGGTGCCTTCTTCGGCTGTACCTCATTGGAGAAGGTCAATATTCCTGAAAAAGTGAACAACATCGGATCGTTCGCATTCTCAGAGTGTGCATCGCTCAGTGCTGTCAAGGTGGCATGGTCAACCCCGCTTTCGCTGTTGGCCGACGCCTTCCGCAACACATATATTGAGGATGCAAAACTCTACGTGCCAGAAGGAAAGAAGACCGTCTACTCAAGGGCTAACATCTGGAAACAGTTTGGTGAGATCAAGGAATATCCCAACTGCGACGTCAATGGTGACGGTCTGGCAGACATGCTTGACGCTGTCGATATTGTGAAGTTTGTGGTTGATACCCCCGCCGAGGAATTTGATGAATTCCTGGCAGATTTCGATGAAGATGAACTGGTGACCGCGGCCGACGCTGTGCGTCTGCTCAACATGCTGGCCGATGGTTCGGCTGCTCCCAACATCGCTTCTGCTCCCATGAAGATGATTGAAGGTGATGAGCATGTGGGTCTGACCCTGGATCCCAATGGTGTCATCTCTCTCAGTCTTGACAACGTCAGACGCTATTCAGCCTTCCAGTTCGACCTCACCCTGTCAGAGGGATCAGAGGTGTCGCTGGCTCAACTCACTGAGCGCAAGAATGGACATCAGTTGGTTTACAACAAGGTGGGCGAAAACACCTATCGCTTTGTGGCCATCTCCTTGTCAGGCAATTCCTTCCGTGACTTTGAGGGCACACTGCTCAACATCATGGCAGGCAGTCGCGATGCCGAGACCGTCAGCGCAACCAATATCCGAATGATCACCTCCGACGGTGTGACCTACCTCTTTGAGGATGTGCTTGCCGCCATGCCGACAGACATTGCCGAGGTGATGACGCAAGGTAACAGTGATGCCGATGCCATCTACAATCTCAGCGGCATGCGTGTAGAGCGTGCAGGCAAGGGTGTCTATATCGTGAACGGCAAGAAAGTAATCATCAAATAACGATCCGACAATGAGAAAGAAAATCATATATTTGGTTATGGCAATGATGTGTCTTGCCAATGTCTCAAAGGCTGAGAATATCGGAGTCGATGACTTCAATATAACAGATGGCGACACCCTGCAGGTGGCCCTGAGACTCACCAATACGCATACCGACCTCACGGCTTTCAGCATGACCATGCAGTTGCCGGCAGGTCTGAAGTTGCTGGAGGCAATTCCCACTGGCAGATTTAAGGGACAGGTCACTATAGGCAATCCCGACACAAGGGCATACAATATCTGTGGTCTCGACCTCGATTTTGGTACCATCACGGGTACGGAGGGTGACTTGCTCATGCTGAAGTTCACAGCGGACAGGACTTTCCAAACCAGTAAGATCACTATCAGTGACATTGACTTCATCACTACAGGTCGTGAGCATGTCAAAGCAGAGAACACGACGTTCACCGTCACTTCCGGCAACAAGCCATTGGGTATGCTCGGCGATGTCGATGGCAGTGGGGAAGTGAACATCACCGATGTGTTGGTCATTGTCGATTACGTGCTGGACAGAGTCCATACAACCTTCATCTTCAACAATGCGGATGTGAACAAAGACGGAGAGGTGAACCTGTCAGATGCCATCTTTATCGTCAATTCCTTCATCCTGCACAGGAACTAAATCGTCTGAGGATGATTGAAGAACATTGACCGCCATTCATTAAATGGTGGTATAACAAAAAGAGAGACGGAGCAATGCCCCGTCTCTTTTTTTGTTGCCATGAAGAATCCTCCGTTGCCATGAAGAATCCTCAGCCCCTCCCATTCTTCACTCTTCACTCTTCCCTCTTCCCTCTTCATTCTTCACTCTTCATTCTTCACTCTTCACTCTTCCCTCTTCCGCCGTGGTGAAAATGACATGTCTATTTGTTTTTTGCATATTACCTTTGCAACGTTTTCAGGATATTTTTTCAATAACTCTTAACAAACAAAACGTATGCAAAAAATGAAAAACAGGATGAAGAACGTGCTGAGTCATCTCCCGCAGTTGGCTCTGCAGGGCGCAGCCCTTGTGGCAGGTGCCGACAGCGGCGTACTGATGGCCATGGCCTCCCTGCCCGACGGAGGTTCGACAAAGGGTGGGGCAGAACTCTACAAGGGAACCACCGAGCATCATACCACCGCCGGTGCTGAAGCGCTCCACCCAGCCAATCCCGACGGCATCATGACGGAGACGGCAGGCAGGACTTTCGACCCCGACATGTATCAGCGTGACATCGACGAGCGCATCACGCGCATCCGCCCCATGGCGACCCCCATCGACCAGATCTCACGCTATGCTACCGCACGCAAAGCCTCATCTTTTGAGGTGAAGTATTACAGTGTGGGTACAAGGCCGGTGAAGACGACGCTGGTGCAGGCCCTCCCGGCTTCTACCGGAGTCTCCGCAGCCATCCAGGTGGCAGACCCCGACATGTTCACCCTCGATGACACCATCCGTGTGGTGGGCAAAAAAGCCATCACCAACCACAAGGGTGCCGCCTATGACGCTGAAGACCCCCACACACCTGACCTCGTGCTGTGTGTCTGTGGGAAGACATCCGAGGGACAGCCCATCGTCTATGCCGTCAACGGCCATGTCATCAACGGCCAGCCCATCGGCATCCCTGAACTCGGCATCGGCACCGTGCTCATCCGAATGGGAAAGTCATGCGGAGAACTCGATGTGCAGACGGGAAGGTTCAACAACCTGCCCAGCAGCGAACTCCAGTACTGTCAGAATTTCATGGCCCAGATCGAGCAGTCCACTCTCGACAAGATCGCAGCCAAGGAAGTGGACTGGGGATTCTCCGACCTGGAGGAAGACAGCATCTACGACATGCGTCTCGCCATGGAGAACTCCTTCCTCTTCGGTGACATGAATGTGGTGCACCACTCCGTCAAGGACGGTATGTCGCAGTGGTTCACCAAAGGTATCTGGTGGCAGGCAGGCAAGGACATTGAGGTGGGCTCGTACAACTCTCAGAAAGGGACCACCGTCATCACCGACAACGACCTGGTGGATATCTCCAAGGATCTTTTCGTGGGAACCGGCATCGGCAACAAGCGCAAGGTGCTGCTCTGCGGCTCAGAATTTCTCGCCGCCCTCTCCAAGATTGACAGCGACAAGTTCCGTCTGAAGGACACCGTCGAGATTTGGAACCTCAAATTCAAGTCGTGGGAGACCGATTTTGGCGAGATCCTCGCCATGCATGATGAACTTTTCGACCTCAACGGGATGGCAGACTGCGCCTTTGCCCTCGACCCTGAGTTCCTCACCAAGCGCACCCACCTGAGTTGGAGCCGAAACATCCTTGACCTGAAGAAAGCCGGTGTGCGCAACACCGATGCGGTGGTCATCCAGGAAATCAGTTGCCTCTATCTCCGCTATGCCAAGGCCCACGCACGTCTGAGACTCGCCCAAAATGTATGACTATGATGAAGACCTACCGCGCCAAAAGCGAACTGAGTTTCAATGTGAGGATGGGCAGTGGCTACCGACACGTCGCCTTCGTCCCACATACGATGGGAGGGTCATCACTCACCACCGATGACCCGCAGTTGCAAAGCGCCATCGAGCAGCACCGCTTCTTCGGGACGCTCATCTCAGTGACAGTCATGCGCGAGGAGAAACCTCGGGTCGCACCGGCGACCTCCTTTCCCGTCAGCCAGAGCCCATCCACGGGCTCTGGCGATGGTCCGGCTTCAGGTCATCCCGCCTTGTCCTCCGACCTCATTGCAGACGTTGGCTCAGCCGACGCCAATCTACAAGTGCTCTCCTTCTCCAGCCTTTTCGATGCGAGGGAATATATGGCCGATCAATGGGGCATCTCACGCACACATCTGCGATTTATTGAACAGATAAAGCGCGCTGCTTATGAGCATGGCTACGCCATCGAACTGGAAGGACAGCATCCCGAATCATCACTCTCATCTCCCTATCTATGACCCATTGGAAAAACAAACCCGAGAAAAGGACTCCGTTCCTGGCGAGAGGCACCGGCCGCATCAGGGAAGTAGAGGAAACGGTGGATGAACTCCGCCAACAGATGTCAGCCTCTGGAACACAGGGCGACAGGCTTTGTTTTGTCACACAACTCCCCGCTGACCATGCCGACCATCCCGACACCATCTACATCGTCTATGAATAACCCTTCGTCCCCCAAACAAAGCCATGAAATACAGTTTGTCACAGATCATCTCCGACACACGGATATGGACAGGGCACAACCGTGAGGACAGGCAACTGATAGCCATTGGCGACCCTTATACCCTCTCACTCGATGAACTGATCCGTTCGAAAGTCGAGATAGCGGCACGGAATGTGCTTCTGGAAGCCCCGGCATCATTGCTCATGCCTGGTCATCCGATACACACACAACTGATATGGCAGGACTGTCAGGGAAGGGGTATAGCGATGCTGCCGTTGCCGGAAGACTTCCTGAGGTTGCTCTCTGTCAGACTCTCCGACTGGCGCCGTCCGGCCCGCATCATCTCCGATGACCACCCCGCCAGCCGCTGGCAGTCGAGTCCCTTTGCCGGCGTGAGGGGCAACCCTGCCCGGCCCGTGGCGGTCATCACTGCCACTCCCGCCGGCAGGGTGGCAGCACTCTACTCCTCCAAGGCCGGACCGTCGGTAAGAGTCTTGCAAGCACAGTATGTGCCCACTCCCCGCATCACCGACGGATTCATCCGCCTGCCCGAAACTCTCTATCCAGAGGTGGTGGCTCGTATCGCCCATCTCACCATGCAATCCTACCAGTCTGACCCCATCTGCGGTCAGCACTGTGATTGACACTTTTTTAAAAAAGACTCAACCATTCTTTATAACGACAGAACCCATGAAAAACGATTCATCCAACAACCATCATCACCACCACCACTCCTGCCACTCAGGCGACCTCGACCTGTATGGCAACCTCAGGGTGGGAGGCCATGCGCTCTTCCAGCATCATGCCCTCGTCAAAGGCGACCTGCGCGTCGAGGGCGCGCTCAGTTGCCGGCATCTTGAGGGACACGACAAGGGACTCTTCATCAGCACGGAGGCACTGTATGCCGCTATCCCCTCACCACACATCGGCGACTGGGCTTTCGTGGCCAATGCCTCACGCCTGCAGTTATGGCAATGCCAGTCGGAGGGAGTATGGACACAGACAGAAGTGCCTGCCGATTTCTACTCCATGTTCAATCAGAAGACCACAGAAATCATGTCTGAACTCAACCGTATCGACAGCGAGAACAAGCGACAGGAAGACAGCCTTGAGGACCTGTGGGCGCAGACCTCGGGCATGAAAGATGACCTCGGGCAGTTGGAAACCCGTCTCTCTCAGACAGACAGCGTGGCGGTGAAGACCATTTCTGTCAACAATTCCCCCAAACTCCATCCGGATGACAGCGGAAACATAGACCTCGCATTGCCCACAGCATCGGGCGAAGGCGGCGCCGACTGGTCGGAGGCCATCACCGACCTGAGCGGTAGGTTGGGACAGGTGGAGTATCAGTTCAGCCGTGAGATCGGTATCATGGAAGCCTCGCTCGCCCAGACCCGGCAGGATGTGGCCAACCTGATGGAAACGGTGGGCGACGGCGATTTCTATGACTCGCCCAACGACCTGCTCCACCGCATCGAGGCTCTCAGTTCTGCCATCACTGATCTTCGTGAGGAGATGGCTCGGTTGGCCAGGGAAATCGCCGGTGGAGGCGATGAGGCGCCAGTACGGTTTGACGTGGCAAAAGGCAACCCCGGCGCATTCAGCATAGAGAACAGTCCGGAGGACATCACCGTCGAAATGGTGCGCAATGCTTATGCTGTCCCCGACCTCTATCCCGATGCCCCTGTAGGACCAGAGCATGCGGGCACCCCGCATATCTGGACGGCTGCCGAGGTGGGGTTGGCGGAAGGCTCCACCGATGCCGTCGGCACGAACAACGTGACGAGGCTCAAGGCAGCGCTGGCCGATGTGAACTGCCTGGGAGTGAAACTCGACAGACAGTATCGCCTCAATGTGCCGTTCGCCGGCGACTCCGCCACTGTTCCCAGTTCTTACATCAACGGGGTGAACACCAATAATGGAGGCAGCATCATCATCCCCCGCGACTTCGTCATCGACGGAGAGGTGAATGGGGAGGCGGTGGGAGGCTTCGTCAGCGGGGCACACTGGTCGGCATACACCACAGGCAAGAGCAACTTGTTCTATACGGAGCACTCGCTCAACCTGCGCAAGGTGCACACCACCACCAACCATTCTGCAGGCGCTCCGTATGTCGCCTACTACATCGACTGCAGAAAAGGCATCGACCAACTTCAGGTCACAGACTGCGTGTTTGATGACAACAACGGCAAGGGACGCAACTATATCGGGATGTATTTCGCCGATGAGGTGCCACATGCCGACTGGGTGCCAGTGGACAGCAACTGTGTCAACCACATCTATGTGGACGGATGTGTGAGTGAGGGCGACCTCATCTCCAACCTCAAATTGGCGTCACGTGTGGCCGAGTCCTTCCGCATCACCAACAACACCGTCACCGACATCGTGGAGATGGGTGTCTGCTTCTCCACTGCCAACAACAGGAACTATTCCAACCTGATGGCCTACATGTCGTGCCCGCTCTGGTTGGCTGGCAACAGATTCGAGGGAAAGAACGAACTGGTGAGGTCGTCGACGGATTATTACTGCGGTGCCCTGATAGAGAACAGCGTGCTCTACTCGCTGCACAACAGGTTTGAGAACTTCATTGCGGGTGAGTGCTATCTGGGCGGAGGAGGCACCAACAACGTGGCCACCTACGACGAGTACTTCAATGGGAGACAACTCTTTTTCGCCAACAACACCTCTCTCAACATCGTTTACATGTCGATGTACAAGGCCAATTCAGGCTACCTGAAGGCGAAGGGCAACGGCTATATGCCATCCAACCTCGACGGCACACACCTGCCACTCACCAGATATTTTAAGAACAACAGAATGTTGCTCTGTCCGACCGACGTGGAGGCCGTCTGGAACGCGAGGACGTCCTCCGGCAGCGACGACATCGACCACAGCGAGGAAAATCTCTCGCTCTCTGAAGTGATGACAATATTCATTGACGTATACACAGGAGCGCATCCTCTCAAGGACTTCATCTTCTCCGGCAACGAGGTGAACGCGCGTTGGAGCGGAACGGAGGGCGTGGATGACCCTGCCACGGGCAACATCATGGGAAGCCTGGAGTCTACAAGATGGTGGGCCACCCACTTCACCATCGAGGACAACACCTTCAGGGCTTCGCGTATCTCCTCTGTGCAATGGGGATACAAAAGCCATAACGGGGTGGCTTATACGTCCACGTGGCTTTTCCCACTCCAACTGGATGACTTCTGGGGCGCCACCTCTCTGCATGTGAGCGACAACGAGTTTCATGTGGCGGAGGACGAGACGGTGAACCTCTATGTCTCACGCTACACACAGGCCACACAGGTCAGCGGAGTGCTACCGATCCCTTCGGACTATCTCTTCTCAGACAACGACATCACGCAGGGAAGCACGATCCGCACCACCACGCTCTGCACCAATCCATGGGGCAGTCACGTCATCTGGGAATCGGTCGTGGGGGCCATATAGGAAAGAATTAAGGATTAAGGATTAAGAATTATGATTACTCCTGCAAAATGAAAGGAGTTTAGGAGTTTAGGAGTTTAGGAGTGTAGACATTACTCTTGCAAGTCATAGTCTATACAGACGATGAATCATCAGTTCTATTGGCTTCGCCGATAGTTCTCACGCTCAGGAGAGAAAACAGTTTTCTTTCCTCTCGCTCAATCGAACTATTGTCTAAACTCCAAATCTCCTAAACTCCAAAAAGTTGAGCAAATGCGAAACTTGAACATCACTCTTCACTCTTCACTCTTCACTCTTCACTAAAATAACTCTTCACTCTTCACTTAAATCATGCCAACAATCAAGAAATTTGTAAAAAACGGAATTGAGTATCTCGCACCGCAGGGTGAGCGAGGTCCCCAGGGCATTCAAGGTCCCCAGGGTATTCAAGGTCCCCAGGGCATTCAAGGTCCCCAGGGCGACAGTGTGTTGGTCGGTGGGGGAGACCTTCCGCTGACACATGTGCTGGGCAACGACAGCACCAAGGCCATGTCACAGAAAGGCGTGACAGATGCCGTTTCGATAGAAAAAGACACCATCCTCTCCTCTACACTCCCTGTACAGATGTGCAGCATCGGGTCATCCTCATGGTACCGAAACGGGTCTTCCGGGGCACAGCGACATGTCGCTGTGCCCGTCAGCCCCGGTCAGAAGGTGCGGCTGACAGTGTCGTCTACAGCAGGCTCTTACTATGCCTTGCTGACATCCTCTTATGCTCCTCCTTACAACAACGGCAACGCCATTCCTTATGTGAGTGGCATGTCAAGGGACTCTGCCACGTCGGTCAACCCGTTTACGTTGGAGATTCCGGAAGGATGCGCATGGCTTGCCCTCAATTCTGTTGACGGGCAGGAAAACGAGTGCACATGGAGCATCGTGGTGATAGACAACGTCAAGGCCCGCATCGGTGAGATGGAAGCCAAAGCGGCAGAACTGGAGGAGAATACCATGGCTGAGGTCGCTTTGGATACAGACAGTCTCATGGTGGTCGACTGGTTCATCCAAAACAATGGAAAATGGGGAATGGGATTAGGCCGGTGGCAATGCAAGTTGACAGACATCTCCAGATATAGGGGTGAACAACTCATCGTCACCAAAAATCCCAATGGGAGTGGCCATTTCGCCTTCCTCAAGAGCGAAACGAGGTCCAACAATTCCATTCCTGACTTTTGTGACGGACAGAGCAAGGTGGTGGTGTCGGCTTCCACGAGTCCAGTGACAGTGACTGTTCCGAATGATGCCAACCTGCTCTATCTTTTCGCCAACAACGACGGAACCGATGTCACACCGGAGGTGGTCGTGAGAAGAAGCGCCGTCGAGTTGCTGACGGATTTCCTCGCGGATTTCAAGTCCACCATGCCAGTCAGACTGCGCATCGCCCATTGGAACCTGGGGCATTTCTCACAGGGCACGTCATACGACACCACCATCACCCATGAGGACTATGCTGCCATGCGCCAGAAATGGGCAGAGCGCATCAATGCCATCGCCGCCGATATCTTCCTGAGTTGTGAATACAACACCAACATGGTCAACGAAGGCGACGGCCAGCAGGCCATCAACACCCAGCAGGTTCTCTTTGGCCAGTATGCTCATGCGTACATCGGGAGCAGACCCTCTGCCAACAGTTATATGCAGGCGGCGATGTTCTCCAACCTACCGATACGGAACATCAGGCAGGTGACGTTTCCGCAGACCGTTCAGGCAGGGCGTTACTATCAGGTGGGTGACCTGCGCATCGGCAGCACACTCATCAAAGTGGTGGAGACACACCTTGACTGGAGTCAGGGCAGCAATGGCGCTGCCTACCGTGCGGCGCAGATACAGAAACTCATTGCTGACTTTGCCAACTGCTCTCATGTGATCATCGCAGGTGATTTCAACGTGGACAGCATCAGCGAGTACGATGCATTCGCTGAGGCCGGCTATTCGATGGCCAATCACGGATACCTGGGGCGCATCAACACCTATCCTGCCGGAAGCCCCACCGCAGGTCTCGACAACATCCTGTGCAAAGGCTTCGCCATCAACGGCATCCATGTCGTAGACGACCCAGAACTGTCCGACCACTGCGCCATATATGCTGAATTATGGATTAAGAATTAGGAATTAAGGATTAAGAATTAAGGATTAAGAATTATGATTACTCTTGCAAGTTGAAAGGAGTTTAGGAGTGTAGGAGTTTAGGAGTGTAGACATTACTCTTGCAAGTCATAGTCTATACTGACGATGAATCATCAGTTCTATTGGCTTCACCGATATTTCTCACGCTCAGGAGAGAAAACAGTTTCCTTTCCTCTCGCTCAATCGAACTATTGTCTAAACTCCAAATCTCCTAAACTCCTAAACTCCCAAAAGTTGAACAAAATTGATACTTGAACTTCACTCTTCACTCTTCACTCTTCACTCTTCACTTAAATCACTCTTCACTCTTATGATTTACTTTTCCATGCATGAACTTTGTGCCTCCGCCACAGCACGGCGGTTGGGCATCCGAAACATTCCCAACAAGACACAGAAAGAAAACCTGATACGCCTTGTAGATCATATCCTTGACCCATTGCGGGAGGCATGGGGCGCGCCCATTATCGTCACTTCAGGCTTCCGCTGCCCACGACTCAACGCAGCCGTGGGTGGGGCAAGGCACTCGCAGCACTGTCTCGGTGAGGCGGCAGACATCCGTACGGTGAGCGACCTTCCGGAGGACAACCGCCGGTTGCGTGACCTGATCATCTCTCTCGGTCTGCCTTTCGACCAACTCATAGATGAGTTCGGTTGCGACTGGTTGCATGTCAGTTACCGCCCGTCGCCACGACGACAGTTTCTCACTATGTGAGTGAAGAGTGAAGAGTGAAGAGTGAAGAA
The DNA here is from genome assembly GCA_016281815.1 of Prevotella sp. Classification (GTDB taxonomy): domain Bacteria; phylum Bacteroidota; class Bacteroidia; order Bacteroidales; family Bacteroidaceae; genus Prevotella. Next base: position 44,610 of record JAEEJK010000075.1, read on the forward strand.
TTTTTTTGAATTAAGGATTAAGAATTAAGAATTAAGAATTATGATTACTCCTGCAAAATGGCGGTTTTGGATGTGGAGACACAATAATGCGACTTCCCAGACTGTGCACAATATTCTTCACTCTTCACTCTTCACTCTTCACTAAAATCTCTCTTCAATGAACAAAAAAGATTGGATTCAGTATGGCTCTGCCATCGCCATGATTATATCTGGCATCGTCTTGGCCTTCCTGTCGTTTTTCAGGAATGATGGCGACATCAGCGAAGGCGTACTCTGGTATGTCGCGCAGGCGCTCACCTATGCCGGGGGTGTCTTCGGCGTCAGCATCTATTTCAAGACCAAACTCGGTGACTTTGAGAGCCGGGCGGAAGAACAAATCAAAGAATATATCCAACAGCATTATGAGCAACCTGCACATTGATATCAAAAGACCGTATGTGATACGGCTTGTAGCCATGGAGTCGGCCTATATTGCCGTCAAAAGGGCGGATGCCGACGCGTTGTGTGACACCGTGCCCATCGTGGAGGCGGATGATGAGATTCTTATCCCGATGTGGAAGAAGAGTTGTGCCCGTCTGCTTTCGTTCCTCCGTTTGCATCTGCGGAGGAAGGACGGCTTTGTACTGTCAGCACAATTTGATGTGAATGGCTTCCGTGCAAATCTCTCCCTCCCCTTTGGGGAGGGTCGGGGAGGGGCTCTTTCGCAGGTGCTGAATACTGCTCTGACGGCCTATCTGACCAAAGACATCCTGGCCGCATGGCTGAGCATGGCGTTGCCGGAGCGTGAGCCGTCGTGCCGCGCCGAGGCCGATGAGATACTCCTCTCACTGGAGCGTCTCATCGCCTCCTACCGCCACCCCATGAGGGTGCGCAAGCGCATGGAAGTGGTGTGACTTTCCCCTTATTCAGGGAAATCGTAAACCAGATACTGGACGTTGGGTTCGGTGGGGTAGTTGGTGAGCCGTCCGGAACGCGTAATAAAAGACAGGATGCCGTTGTAAACACCATTGCCAAAAGTGAATTTGTCAGCATAGATGTTGATGTAGTGAATACGGCGGGCATCATAGTTCAGAAGTCGCTCGATATCAAAGACAGGCATGCCGTCGATCAACACCAATGTAGGCAATGCGTTGTTGTATACCTCATCCCCCTTGCGGACTGTCAGATATTGTACGCCATCGATTTTCGCTTTCTTGACACAACTCACATATTCAATCAGCACCTCCCTGATTGTGAAAAACTGGCGGTACTCGTCAAGATTATAGGTCAGGTCGGGTTGGATGCCAAACACAGTCCTGTCATAGTCCAGAGGCACTCCTTCCTCTGCTGAGTCATCAGCATCATCACCCAACTTGAGTTCACGCTTGGCCGGCGCGATGGCTATCTGATGACGCTGCATATCCATGGAGCGGGCTTCCACCTCGCTGCGCTTGTAATGGAACACGAGATGCGGGAGCCTCTTGGGGAGCAAGGAGGCAAACGGACTGATCATCTCGATAGGCAGACTCGCGCCTGTTGATGACATGGCAGAGAGCACCAGCGGCTGTTTGCCATAGATGCCGAAGGTGCGGAAGACAGCGATGGAGTCGTTGACCATATTCCCCTCAAAATAATGTATCTGCTTCCCAATGATACTGAGAGAAGGACAAATCTGGCTGCCTGTGAAAGTATTGCCGTCATAGACATTCCTGATACGTGCCTTGATGATATGGCCTTCCGACTCGCGTTCTTCAATGTCCTTCTGGCCCACTAAATCTGCAGTGGGAAGGGAAGTCCCTGTTCCCAACCAACTGTCGTCTTTCAGACCTTCACCCGTTGATGAATAACTCAGTGAGTCGGGATGCGTGATTTTCTCCCATCTGATGTCGTCGTCCACATTTTTGTGAAGAGGATTGACCACAGCGACAAGCCGTTGAGCCACATGGGCGTCGTCGCGGGTATACACCGACAGTACATAGTATCCGCTATGGAGGTCGGAAGGCAGTTCGATCGTGCCTGTTCCGTGACCCTCCTTCATACCTATCACGACACCGGCCGCCAATGCATGAGTGTCACAGAGTTCTGCGTAGGCTATCAGTGCATTGTCGGCAGTCACGCTGACTTTCATCGCCTCACCGGCAAGATACCAGGCGCGGTCGGTCTCCACACTCGCGGCAAAGGTGCTGAGGGCAATCACCATCGCTGCTGTCAGTGATAATATTTTGTTGCTCATCTTAATAACTAACATTTCCTTTCAATTTCCAAAAATCAGGTTCTTGTGTATACGCACCTCTCAATCTGACATCGAGTTGATAATCATAGGCCCATGCCGTTTTCAACGGTCCCCCCATCATCCTTTCATCCTGCCAATCGCACAGGTACAACCCATGTTTCACCATTCGCAGGCAATCCTCATCGGTGCAGTTCTCGAGCCATAGGCGCGTGTCGCCATGATAAGGACGGTATACAGAGTAGTCATAGGAATTGAGGAAAAACCTATATCTTGCCACATTCAACGTGCATCCCACAAAACCGACCACAGACTTGTGTGATGTCAGGCAGCGGATATTGGAAGGCAGGGCGGAGGGTAGGGGGGTGAACAGGCCTCCCATCTCAGAACTGGCCTGAAGACGTGCAAGTTCATACTCATACTCTGCCTTTGAGATGGCACGTTGGCTCACCAGTCCGCTGTATCTGTGGAAGATACGCTCATCACCACGGTATATGTCGTAAAGTTTGAGTCCCTGGATGTGCTGACCGTCATAATTGGTGCTGGCACCCACCAGGATCGTCATACCAATGGCATCCTTCCATCCCCGTTCGGGGAACATGCCGACGGTGTCGACCGCCGTCATCTTCTCTGTGTCGTAATACACGAAGGTCGTGTACTCCGGATGCACTTCCCATGTCTCATTGTAAGACCACGTATAGTAATGCACCTGATCAGACTCTAAGGGAGCCTCGGGGGTGACGAGTATGTCGATGTCACTTCCCTCAGTGTACTGCACACCACGGACGTTGTCTATTTTCTCGGTACGCAGAGGTTTCTGAGGTTCAGATTCATAGATTTCACCATCTGCTGTCTCGATATGCAGATAATACTCCACGTCAGGTGCCAGTTGGCCGATCTGGCAGGAATAGTAATCTTCGGTAGCCTGCGCCTTGTATTCAGAACCATCAGTTCCGCGTACGGAGACACTTGCTCTCATCTCCATCCGAGGTGCATAGGAAGAATGGAGACCCTGTGTGCGCGAGAGATAGAACTTGTTCAACTCACCTGAGCATATCGTGCCCTCGACAACGAGCACGTTGGATTCATCGTCAGGAATGTCCGCTTCATATTCTTCAATACAGCCCGACAGCGTACTTGCGCCAACCATCAGGCATAGGACAAAATATAGCGTTTTTCTCAGTTTCGTCATATCTTAGTTGAATCGGATGTTAAGTGAGACATATGGAATGGCAGTGCCAAATACAGACAGTTTATACCCTTTGATCGCTCCTCCTTCATTGACATAATAGATGTTGTAGGCATTCTTGCGTGCAAGGGCATTGTAAACACCTATGGAGAACGACGTGTGGAGAAAACTGGTCAGTTTGTGGGTAGGCTCTATGTTGAACGCAATATCCAGACGCATGTAGTCGGGGATACGGTATTTGTTTCGGTCTGTATAGTATGGCATGTATCTCCTGAAATACGAGTCGTAGTATTTCCCGGCGGGCAGCGTCGTCGGACGACCTGTGGCATAGTTGAAGTTGCTGGAGAAACTATATCTCTCGGTAAACTTGAAGTTGACCACAGCCTTCACCTCATGGGGCCTGTCGTATTCGGAAGGATACCAGTCGCCATTGTTCAGGGGTGCTGCCACCCTCTTGTCATCCTGACGGAGCAAAGAGCGGGAGAAAGTATAACTCACCCATCCGTTCACCTTTCCCAAGGGTTTCTTGGCCTGCAGTTCTATGCCATAGGCTTTCCCCTTGGTGGAGATCACGTCGGTCTCAAGGTGGTGGTTCATCAGCAGGACAGCAGAACTGCGGTAGTTGAGATAGTCGCCAATGTGCTTGTAGTATACCTCAGCAGAGAACTCATATTTCTTGTCGGTAGTCTCGTGGTAGACACCGGCAGCAGCCTGCCATCCGTTCTGGGGCTTGACATTCAGGTCGGAAAGTTTCCATGTATCCGTAGGCGACATGATGGACGTGTTCGACACCTTGTGGATATACTGGTGCATCGTGTTGAAACCAGCCTTCAGCGAAAGGTTTTCCTTGAGGGCATATCGGGCCGACAGGCGTATCTCTGGAGCATGATAGGTCTTGATGATGCCTGTCTCATGGCGTGTCTCCAGCAAAGACCTCTCTGACGGGAGTTCACCCTCACGGTAATGATTCACATCACGCGGACCAAGGGCATTGAACATGGAATAGCGCAGGCCGGCAGAAACCGACAGTTTGTCTGTGAGGGAGCGCTCATAGTCTATATACGCTGCGCTCTCCAATGCCTTTTCTCGCTGCAACTGATCAGCCTTGATGAAGGATTCGTCGCCCACAGGCTCATATTTCCCTGCCTGCACATCGTAATGCTGCATGGAGAGTCCGTATGAGAAAACCTGTTTTTCAGACAGCCGGTGACGGATATGCACTTTGCCCCACAACTGGTCGATGCCGAAACTCAGTCGGGCAGCCATGGAAAGGACGCTCTGGTCCTCATTGAAATAGTCGTAGTGGTCGAGTCCGGCAGATACCGTAGCCGTTATACTTTTATTCAGGATAGAGCGCCACTCAGCGGAGACGTTGCGGTTTTGATAGCCATAATTGTCCTGTGTGCTGAATGAGAACTTGTCTTTGCTCCAATAGCCATATACCTTGAGACGATGCAGGCTGTTGAGTTTCCAGGTCAGCACACCACCGAAGTCATAGAAGTTGGCGGTGCCGTTTCTGTAGCCGCTTTTCTCCGGCAATTTCTTGAGCATCCAGTCACTGTAGGTGGTACGGCCGTTCAGCAGCAATGACACATGTTCCTTTACGATGGGAATCTCAACGTTCGCCTTGCTGGTAAGCGCACCAATGCTTGCCGAACCGGTCAGTTTCTGCATGTTGGCCTCCTTGGAGGTCACTTTCAGCACACTGCTTATCCTGCCTCCGTATTCCACCGGGATACTTGACTTGAACAGTTCCACATCCTCGACTGCATCCGAATTGAATGACGTGAAAAGACCGAACAGATGCGACGGATTATACACGGTGCCTCCATTGAAAAGGATCAGGTTCTGGTCGGTGGCACCTCCTCGCACGTTATAACCGCTTGAGGCCTCTCCCACGGTGGTGACACCTGGCAGGGAGAGCACGATCTTCATGATGTCCGACTCGCCAAAGGCCGAAGGAATGTTCTTGAGCAGAATGGGCTTGAACTTCTCCGAACCCATCATCATGTTGTTCACAGCCGACGGACGGCCACCGACAACCACAATCTCGTCCAATTCCTGGTCATCGGCGATGCTTGCCCTTGCTTTCTTCACCCCCGGCACAATATAGGTCCTCGTCTTGTTCCTTTTCGAAGTCACAGCCAATGCAACCGAATCATTGTCAAGGACAGGTATGCCGGCTACGAGCGGAGCATCGGTGTTCTCCGTCGGCTTTTTGACATCTGGCAATGGTGAGTGGCGCACTATTCTCCTACCTCTAACCTCCTTCCTCTCACCACTGGATGTCGGCATGGGAGTGCCTGAGACGCTTTCGGTGAGTTTCGCAAGGCTTCTCTCGCGTTCTTTCCTTGAGAAGGAAAGGTGGTTTTTCCTCGCAAACTGCTTGATGGGCTTTTTCTGTGCAGGAAAGAGTTTGGCCACATCGGATGCGCGCTTCACATGGTGCATTTCTCCGTCAGGAGTGATGAGTGTATAATGCTCCTGAGTGCTGAGCGTCTTTACATATTTCTTTACTCCCACATTTCTGTCACCACTGTTGATCTTCCACACACTATGGTAAAGACGGATGCCATTGGTGCTGCCATCACTAAGCAGATACGCATATCTTGTGCTGTCCTCCGGGTCATGCACATACCTGTGGCCATCCATCTCAAACCAGTCAACGTATTCTTGTTCTGGCAGACATAATAAATTGCTTCCAGGAGCAAGAACCGCCACTCGCTGCTTATATTGGTCGAGACGGAGTTGCACATTGTCGTACACCACACCATAGTAACTGATGCGGCCTGGATACGTGTTGGTGTTTCCTTTATAATAGGGGCAGTCGTGCCACAACCATGATTGGTAGTACTGTGGCTCAAGTGGCCCAACATACAGGCGGGCATAATCAGAAGCAGAGGAAACAATCTCCTGTGCTCCAATATTCTGTACGACAGCCATCATACAGACAAATACAATTAAATACTTTTTCAGCACGGTGCTTATTTATAAGAAATAACTTCTTGTTATTTGTTCGTTGGATTGCAAAATTAAATCTTTTTACATCATTATAATGTTATTGATGGCAAAACCTTGCATGGTGAACAAATTGTTTAACAATTTTTTGGAAAAGAAGATAAAGGAACCACGAAAAAACACGAAAAAGAACACGAAAAGGAGTTAATGGGAAATTGAATGGGCTACAGGGCTTTCGGTTTTGTAACTTTCTGAGTCTGAATCAAGATAAGATGAATATTATTTTGCATAAAAACAGAACTAAAAGTCGTTGATATTCGTAAATTTCATGTATATTTGCAGAGTAATGTGCGATGTTACTCGCATCTCTGTTTATGTGGCCATACCGAAAATCCATCAACCTACGATAATATGAAAACAATACCCACCTATAGACATTTTATTTCACGGGCGGCGATGGCGCTGTTTGTGATGCTGCTTCCGACCCTCTCTGCGTGGGCCGACTATGGCGGCAGGTGCGGCACTGCTCTTTGGTACAAATATCAAACATCCACTCAGACATTGACGATTTATAAGTCGACAGAGGATCCTACAGGTTCTATGTATGACTATACTGATGATGATAGTCATGCGGCTCCTTGGAAAAGCAGCAGAGGAGAAATAAAAAAGGTCGTCATCGATGCTGATGTGACGGACATTGGTCGTTATGCTTTCTACAACTGCACCGCCTTAACCGATGTAACCATTGCCAGCACCGTGACAAGCATCGAGAATGGTGCTTTCAACAACTGTATAGCTTTGACTTCCATTAAGCTACCTGACGGAGTGACACGTATTGGCAACGCGGCCTTCAGCAACTGCTGGCGACTGTCCTCCATCACCGTACCCAGGACAATGGTGACCATCGAGGATTATGCTTTTTATGACTGTAAGGCACTGACCTCGTTTGCCTTCCCCTCGGGTGTTACGAACATCAGCGGAGGTGTTTTCAAAGGATGCACCAGCCTGGCCACTTTCACCATCCCCGACGGAGTGACAAGCGTCGGCCAAAGTGCCTTTCAGGGTTGCACCGCTTTGGAGAACATCTCCATTCCCAACTCGGTGATGAGCATCGGCAAATGTGCCTTTTTGGGTTGCACCTCCTTGGCGAGTGTAGTCATCCCAGATGGTGTGACATACATTGGTGAGCATGCCTTTACATACTGTACCTCTATGACGGACCTCACTATCTCTGGTTCTGTAACGGGCATAGCTTGGAATGTTTTTTGCAGATGTTCTGCTCTTTCTTCTGTCTATTGCTATGCCACAACACCCCCGGGTATAGGTGGTGGCGTATTTGGGTCAAATGCCTCTGGCCGTAAAATCTATGTGCCTGAAGAAAGCCTGACAGCCTATCAGGAAAGTTGGAGCGACTACAGAAATGACATCGTAGGCATTCCCGTCTATACCATCACCTTATCTGTCTCGCCTGACGAGACCTTCGGCTCCGCCACCGTCTCTTCCACCGTAGCGGCTCAGGGCGACAAGGTGACGCTGACCGCCATGCCCAAGGAGGGCTGTCGGTTCATTTGGTGGGAAAGCACGGGCGGCGCAGTCATCACCAAACCATCCACCGAGCATACCACGCTCACTATGCCCAAGAAGAATGTGACCCTCACGGCGTTGTTCTGTGGTACGGAGGACAACCCCGACACCCATACCCTGGCGCTTGATCCCAACGATGGAGATCCTATGGGTGGGGTAAGAATATACCGTGATATCAAATCCTACAAACTGCCCACCTGCACCCGCACAGGCTATTATTTCCTTGGCTGGGCAACATCGGCGGCGGGCGACCCGGCTTATCAGGCTGGAGAGACGGTCTATCTGGAGGGCGATCTCACACTCTATGCTATATGGATAAAGATTCCCGCGGAACTGCTCGACGACGCGCAAAACGCCAGTACCATCAATAAACTCCAAAAACTCGGTGCCATTGACGTAAAAATATGTGGACGGTCACTCTACAAGGATGGCTACTGGAACACGCTGTGTCTGCCTTTCTCACTTGATAACCTCACGGGTACACCACTCGAAGGCTTCACGGTGAAGGAACTCGACACTGCAACCAAAAATGATGGTCACAAGACAGGGTCTGAAAACGGTACGCTCTACCTGAACTTCAAGGATGCCACGAGCATTGAGGCGGGCAAGCCGTATCTCGTAGGGTTTATTCCGGATCTTGTCATTAGTTCAGAGGCAGAGTGGAACACCTTTGCCCAAAGCGTGACCAACGGAACGTCGTACGCAGGCGAAGTAGTGAGACTTGATGCCGACATCAGCGTATCGACAATGGCGGGCAAGGAAGGATATCCCTTCAAGGGTATGTTCGACGGCAACGGCCACACCATCAATGTCAATCTCAGTGGAGGCGGTCAGGGCCTGGCTTTCTTCTATGCCATCGAGGGTGCAACTATACAGAACGTGAAAGTCACGGGAGGTGTCACTTCCAGCAATCACCGTCCCGCCACTTTCGCAGCGTTTGTAGAAGGCAGCAGCACCATCAGGAACTGTTGGAGTTCTGTGGACATCGTCTCGACAAAGACCAGCGATTGGATAGATGGCGGTGCCTTGGTGGGTCGTGTCAGTGCTGGCGCCATACTCACGATGACAGACTGCGCTTTCACCGGTTCGGTGACTTACACCTCCACTGGCACTACGGGCGGTGGCATGGTGGGCTACACGCAACCCGGCGCCACTGCCAACCTGACGAACTGCCTCTTCAGTCCCTCGGCACTCACACTGTCGGTCAATGCCTACAATCCTTCCGTCTTCGTCTCAGGTGATGAGCGCGGCAACCTGAGCAACTGCTATTACAATGACGTGGCAAAGCAATCCGTACTCGCGAAAGAGGGCCTCGAGGCCACCTACATGAGCGCCGCCGAACTTGCCTTAGCCCTCGGCTCCAATTGGGTGGTAAGCGGCAGCAATGTTGTACCTGTCTGTTCCGCTGATATCACTGACCCGATATTTAAAGGTATAACTATCAAAAGTGCTGCCTCGACATCCGTCACCAGCGAGGATGGTACGGTGAATTTCACAGGCAGTTGTAACCCTGTCACCTCTTCCGCCCCCAACATTTTCTATATCGGTGCCGACAACATGCTTGAGCAACCGAGTGCTGCCACGACCATCAATGCTTTCCGCGCCTGGTTCCGGTTGACGCCTTCCAACTTGGGTGATGTGAACGGCGAAGGTGCCATCACCGTGACTGATGTGATGATGTTGGTGAATTATGTCCTGAAGAATGCGAACGATAGTTTCATCGTAGAGAATGCCGATATCAATGGCGATGACAAGATTTCCGTGACTGACGTGATGGTGCTGGTGAAAATGGTGCTTCAGGGCAACCAGAGCATCTCCAAAATCATCGTCAATGGTGCAGACGGCATCTCCTTCGGCGGCGGTGAGCCTTGAATAATGGCTGCACCTTCAATATAATTTCAACACAAAGATACAGAGGCACAGAGGAAATATTCTAAAAAGACTATGTTTCTCTGTGCCACACTTCTTTTTCGCCCTTTTTGCGAATGCCTTGGCGTTTTTTGATCCTCTCTCCATATCAGTTGGTGTGTACCTCTGCTCCTCTGTGTTGAAATATCATACATCCTTTTTACTCCTTTTTGTGAGTGCCTTGGCACTTTTTATTTCTTGAATGCCAACGCTTAAAAAATTTTATACTTTTTCTTCTTTTTTCCTAAGCGGAGCGGTTTTTGATCTCCTCTTCATACAGCAAAACAAGCAATTATAATCTCTGTGCCTCTGTAACTCTGTGTTGATATAAGAATAGGATGCGGCTCGGCAATGAAAATAAATGCTAATTTATTTTGCATTGCTCTCGCCTTTCACTATCTTTGCAGAAAAATTGGGACTTATGTTAAACGCATTGTTAGGATTGGCGGCATTTGTCGCCGTGGCACTCATCGGTTGGGCCATTGCCGAACTGAAGGGAAAGACCTGTAATTACGAACAGAACGAGGACGAGAAGCGTGTTGACGAACAACTGGCTGACGCGCTCCACAAAAACGGATTTACGGAGATGGACATCAATGATGTCGTCCGCAACATCAGCACCAAAGGCTTCGACGCTATCTAAGTCTTGAACTTATACGACACAGAGGCACGGAGATACGGAGATTTTTATCTTCCTTTGTATCTCTGTGTCTTTGTGTCTCTGTGTTGTCTGCTTAGGGGTGCGGTTGTGCAGCAGGTGTAGGGGCGGTAGTCGGAGTCCCCGTGCCAGGCTTGATGGCATCGCTGGTGGGCAGCAGTTTCTCGGACAGTTTCTCGTAGAGCAACTGCACGTCAAGACTGTTGCGGTCGTCAGTGATCACCTGCTGGAACACCTCACGTGCTATGGGAGAGTGGATGTTGTTGGGGATGATGACATCGCTCCAAATCTTGCTCCACCACTCGTTGTTGATTACCTTGCTGCTGTAATTCTTCATCCTTATCTCGCTGATGCGCCCATTGAAGATCGTGTTGAGCACGTCCATGTACTTGTCGCTCTTGATGGAGTCCTTGCGCCATACGTTGTTGTTCTGCAGGTAGGTACGGTCGATGCCCTCGAGTGTCACCTGGTCGCGTTCGTCGATGATGATGCCGACATCCGAACCGTCCTCTTTGTCCATTGTGGTCACCACACCCTCTTCGCTCACGATGGGTTTCGGCTTCTCTTTCTTCTCTGTCGGGATGAATTGTTCCATAGGCCATGGCCAATGGCGGGTCGCCAGCCAGCAGACCATGGCGTAGGCCAACAGCGAGAAGGCGACCATGGCGAGGAACTTGAACAGCCTGAGGATGTTCTTGGAGGTTTGGGTGAGTTTGCGTGGGATGTACATGCGGTAGGAACCGCCTTCTTTCTTCACCTTGTAACCCTTCACCTTCCCCTCTTTGAGTTGGTTGAAAAGCCGCTCGTTGGTGCCCACGTCGACAGAAGCCTCGATGGGCCTGCCATCGCTGAAGTCGAGAGTCACATGGGTGATGTCGTGCTGCGGTTCGGGATAGAACACATACTCCTGTTGCTTGACGATGCCCGGTGTCACCTGAATCCTCGCGTCCTTGAAGCCTTCGCCCGTGAAGGTGATGAGTCCCGCGTCGTTGATATTGTCCTCATAGACCTTGATGAGATAGCACCCATTGGCGTCGGGCATCACCTGCTCGCCATTGTAGCGGACAATGCTGCTGCGGTAATGTCTTCCGTTGTGCTTGACGAAGAATTTCAGTTCGTAGTAGAACTTGATGGTGCGCTCATCGATGCGGATGGCGTTGACCGACGAGTCGTAGTAACCATAGCGGCTGGGCTTGGCGACATCGCCTTGCACGTTGATTGTCATGGGCAGCATGCCCTCCTTGCCCTTGAGGCTGATTCGCGTGGTCTCTCCCTCTTTCACCTCACCATATTCGTATCCCTGCGGGGAGAGAATTTTGAAGGTGCGCAGCACGAGGGTGTGGATATGCTTGCATGCCTGCGGACGCACGGGGTGCACGTTCTCGCCGACGAGGTAGATGAGGGATGTCTGTTGGAAGAATTTCTGGTCAGGGAACCGTAGCAGCGTGGCGATTTCTCCCCTCGTCTTATAGTTCATATAATAGGTGAGGGCGCTGTCTTCGTGGGGCTTGGCGACAGGTAGCGGCGCAGGTGCTCCCGGTTTGGCGTTGGCCGTCAACTGACTGTGTATGTCCTTGACGGCAGTCGCAAACTGGTTGTTCTCGCGGGGTTTTGTTGTTGATGCCGGCAGTTGGGCGTATGCCTTGGCCAAGTCGTCGAGAGCATCGAGGAGTTGGTTGCCGTCAATGGTTTTCTGAGAGACATTCACCAGGATGGCACATTCCAAAAATCCGTCGGCGATGGCTTTGATGACGGACACCTGCATGTTCTGTCCGTCGGGATAGATATTGATACGGTAGGCCTTGTCGGTGCTGATGTTCGCCATGTCGGCCTTGCAATTGCGCAGCCTGAAATCATAAGCAGACTCAGCGGGGTAAGCGATGACGGGTACCAGACTTTCCTGGTTGAGTTGTTTGTTGATGTTGATGCGAATCGGTTCCATTTTTGCCCAATATGAAAGATTTTCTCCAATCTTCTGCAAAGATAGTGAAAGGCGAAGACAATACAAAAAGAATTCATTCTTTTTTATTGTTGAGCCGCATCCTATCTTCGACCGGAGGTCAAAGATAGTGCAAACCGAAGACAATACAAAAAGAATTGTTTCTTTTTTATTGCCGAGCCGCATCCTATTCTTATATCAACACAGAGTTACAGAGACATAGAGATTATAATTGTTTGTTTTGTTGTAAGAAGAGATGATCAAAAACCGCTCCGCTTAGGAAAAAAGAAGAAAAACATTTTTGGATGCCGTTCGGTAAACGCTGCTGCTTGCGAAAAAACGCCAAGGCGTTCGCAAAAAGGGCAAAAAAGTGTGGCTTAAAAGATTGGTCATGAGGAATTGAATATCAGTGATTTGCTTTATGCATGTCCGAACAACTTGAAGAAGTTGAATTAAAGGAAAATTAGATGGACTATTAATGGCAATTATATGTTAAGAAAATTATTTACATCAATTCCCATTAATAGTCCATTTAATTTCCCATGAATTCTTTTCGTGTCCTTTTTCGTGTCCTTTCGTGGTTCCCCTCCCTCTCCTTTGGAGAGGGCCGGGGTGAGGTTTTCTTTGGAGAGGGCCGGGGAGAGGTTTTTCTTTATCTCACCACCACCTTCTTCCCGTTGCGGATGTAGACGCCGCGGGTCGGGGTGGCTACCTTCTGGCCCTGCGTGGTGTACCAGTCACCGTCGGAGGCATCCGAACCGATGCTGTCGATGCCCGTGGCGATGCCGCTGACATCAGAGAGCAGGAAGGTGTTGGTAAAATAGTCCACCACCTGGATGTCGCTTACGGCGACGTCACCATGGTGGCTGCCTTTCACATTCAGGCGCACTAAGTCGGTGCAGGAGTTGCCGAACGGCAGGCCGCTGGCGCCGTAGACCACCACGCGGTACTGTCCGTTGCCCAGGTCGCTGGTCTGCACGATGTGGCCGTTGCTGCGCGACGACACCATCTGCGCGCTTTCCAGTCGGCATCCCTCAGGCAGGGTAAGCATCATCTGCGAGGCCGTGTAGGAACCCGTGCCCGTGAGGTGCAGTGTCAGTTCGTTGCCCTTGGCTGTCACCGCCATCGCGTCGCTCATCGACTGGTAGGCATTGCGCGGCGCTGACTTGGGACCGCTGTTGAGCACCAATTTCACGATGCCCATCACATCGGCCACGGTGATTCTGCCGTCATTGTTGATGTCCGCGTTCCTCTCGTTGAACGTGGTCAGCGTCTTGCCCAGGACCTTGTTCACCGCCAGCATCACATCGGCCACCGTCACGTGACCGTCCTCGTTGGCGTCACCCGGGAGGCCGGCAGTGAAATATCCGCCCTTCCAGATGAAGTATCCGTCATACTGCTCGGTGCCATCGGGTGTGAAGTCGTCAGGAGTGATGAGCAAACAGGGATTCTCGGCAGAGGCCACACTCAAGAAGGCGTTGGGATTGAGATTTCCTGCAGACGCGGGGATGGTGAGTGTCTTCAGACCACTGCAAGAATACAGTAAATAATCTGTCACAATGCCGTTATTGAATGTGAAGCTGCTCACGTCGAGGCTCGTCAGAGCGTAGCAGTCATAGAACATGGAGTTCATGTCGGTCACATTGGTCGTGTTGAAGCTGCTCACGTCGAGGCTTGTCAGCTGAGAACAGTACTGGAACATTCTCTGCATGTCAGTTACTTTGGCGGTGTTGAACCCACTCACGTCGAGGCTTGTCAAACGGGTGCACTGTGAGAACATATACCTCATGTTGGTCACTTCATCCGTCTTGAGGTTTTTGATGCCTGTGATAGTGGTGAGGTTGGTCATACCGTAGAACCAGCGATAACAGCTTGTGGGGCGCGCATCAGCGAAGGAAGCGTCGAACAACACAGTTGTCACGGAACTGCGGTTGCTATACCATTCTGGGGCATTGTTTTCTGTGTTCATATTATACACTGTGCCGGTGCGGAAGGCCTTCTGATTGTCATAGTAGAACGTCAGCGTCTTGCCGTCCGTGGAGCGCACGGCGTATGCCTCCGTTCGGGCCATTTTGAAATATCCCCCTTTCCAGATGAAGTATCCGTCATACTGCTCGGCGCCTTCGGGTGTGAAGCCGGCGGGAGTGATGAGCAAACAAGGATTCTCGGCTGAGGCCACATCCGAGAAGGCATCGGTGGCGAGGTAGTTGGCAGACGCGGGGATGGTGAGTCGCTTCAGAGGAACTCCGATGATAAGTTGCTCTGACCGCACGATGTTATTGAAAGTGAATTTGCTCAGGTCGAGGTTCGTCAGGCTGGAGCAGTAAGCAAACATGTATCTCATGTCGGATTTGGGCGCGTTGTTGAACCCGCTCAGGTCGACGCTCTTCAGGCTGGAGCATTTATTAAACATGCGAGACATGTTGGTCACCTGATCCGTCTTGAGGTTTCCGATGCCAGTGATGGAAGTAAGGTAGGTCATATCATAGAACCAGCGATAACAGCTTGTGGGGCGCGCATCAGCGAAGGAAGCGTCGAACACCACACTCCTCACGGAACTGCTGTTGCTATTCCATCCAGGGATTTTGTTTCCTGTGTTCAGATTATATTTTGTGCCGCGGCGCAATCCTTTCAAGTTGTCATAGTAGAATGTCAGCGTCGAACCATCAAGCACGGCGTAAGCCTCCGTGTAAGCCATTTTGAAATATCCCGCCTTCCATTCGAAGAAACCGTTTTCATCAGGCGTCGTGGCTTCATGGGGCACGAAGCCATTGGGATAGTAAAGAAAGACGGGATTATACGTTCCCACAGCTTCGAAGGCTCCTTCAGGCAGGTTATTGGAGGTGGCAGGGATGGAGAGTGCCTCCAAAGATGTATCGCCAAGGAATAAGTCCGCTGCCACACCACTATTGAAAGTGAAGCTGCTCAAGTCAAGAATCTTAATACCACTGCAATTGTAGAACATTCGGCTTATGTCGGTCACTTTCGAGGTGTCGAACCCGCTCACGTCAATACTTGTCAGCTCGGAGCAGCCAGTGAACATGTAGCTCATATCGGTCACTTTGGACGTGTCGAAATGGCTCACGTCAATGCTCGTCAAGCTGGAGCAATCATAGAACATGGAATTCATGGTGGTCACCACATCCGTCTTAAGGTTTTTGATGCCTGTGATAGTGGTGAGGTTGGTCATACCGTAGAACCAGCGATAACAGCTTGTGGAGCGCGCATCAGCGAAGGAAGCGTCGAACACCACAGTCATCACGGAACTGCGGTTTCTATACCATTCTGGGGCATTGTTTTCTGTGTTCATATCATACGTGGTGCCCTGCCGCGAAGCCCTCTCAGTGTCGCAGAAGAATGTCAGCGTATTGCCGTCCGTGGAGAGCACGGCGTACGCCTCCGGAAGTTCGCCATCCCATGAGAAATATCCGCCCTTCCATAGGATATAGCCGTTGCCCTGTGTGGCTCCCTGTGGCGTGAAACCGTCGGGGCAGATGAGCGTGCAGGGATTCTCTGTGGATCCCACACCCTCGAAGGCATCCAATGCGAGGTAGTTGGCTGTGGAGTTGATGGTTAGGGTTGTAAGGCTGTAGGTATTTTTCAGAAGTCCCGTGGTATTGGTGGATGACTTGAAGGTGAAGGAGGAGAGGTCGGCGTATGTTCCTTCACCTTCACTACCAAGATTGGTATTTGAAAACATGTTACTCATGTCTGTCACCTTGGAGGTGTCAAAATGGGAGAGGTCCAAGTCCATGACCATACCATAAGGGAATAAATTTTGGAACATTCCGCTCATGTCGGTCACCTGGTCTGTTTTGAGGTTTTCCATTCCATCGAAATCAATAAACAATAACGCGTCCAAATCCTTGAACCATTGCCTTGTGCTGGTGGGATGGTAGTCAGCAAAACTGCTGTCAAAACTTATTTTTATATAATGTAAATTTTTACCTTCAACAATGCCAAGTTTTCCTCCATTTGTCGGCAATAATGTGGGGTGGTTTCTCGTTCCTCTAAGATTGTCATAATAGAACGTCACGGAGTTGGACATTATTTCCGAACTTGGGTCATCGGGAACATCATATCCATAAACTTGATCATAATACGCCTCCTTGGTGTTGCCTACATAAGAGAAACTGAAATATCCGCCTTTCCATAACTTATAGGCGTTTCCGAATGTGACTCCCTCTGGTATGAAGCCGTCGGGGAAGATGAGCGTGCAGGGATAGTAGGTAGAGGCCACGCCCGAGAAGGCATCTGTAGCGAGGTTGTTGGCGGTAGCGGGGACGGTCAGTCTTTTTATCTTAGTGTCTTTCAGCAATCCCGTGGTGGTGGTGTTGGGCTTGAATGTGAAGGAGGAGAGGTTGATTTCATTGATATCATAACCAGCGTTAATATCCATCTCAGACAGCATATAACTCATGTTTGTAGCCTTGGAGGTGTCAAAATGGGTCAAATCCAAATCCAATGCTGATGTTTGATAGAACATGTAACTCATGTCGGTCACCTCAGAGGTGTTGAGGTTCTTCAAATTATTAAACTCAACGCCGCCGGCTATGAGAGTCAGACCCTCGAACCAGTGAGAGGTGTTGGTGGGGCGGTAATCGGCAAAACTGCTGTTAAATGTGATAGTAATCTCATCATTAGAAGTCAAGCATGGGATGTTTAGTTTTCCCCCTTCCGTGGGCACCAGATTGGTATTGCTCCTTGTATCTTTTAGATTGTCGTAATAGAAATTGACATAAATATAATAAGAACCGGTGATAGGATCATCATTGACGCTTACAGTGTAGTAGGCCTGCCTGGAATTTAAGTAAGAGGTGCTCACTACGGGACGGACATTGTGGCCCCAGTATCGATCTTGATAAGACATAAAAATGCCCCCTTCAACACCCAGATTCTCTCCGAATACCAGGTAATCTGCACGGTTGTTGAATTCGCTATTTTGCTTATCCGACCAATACCTGCCCAAACTGCCCAGAGATTGAATGGCAGTCCCGTTATTATACCCGCCACAAGGCAGGAAGATGCTGGCTCCGTTGTTAGTAAACAGCATGCCTTTGACATCGTCGATGTATTTCATCTCATGTTGGCAGTTCTCATACAGCTCTTGCAACTGGTCATACGTCGGCATGCAGTATATGCCATTCGAATTGACGTATGCCACATCATATTCCGTGCCACTGATGTTTGAACCAATATCGGTGTTGGCGTACTGATAATTGTAGGAATTGTAGTCTTCTTTCTCTGTTGTCTCGCCCCAGGAATACCACCCGCCGAAATCTTTGGGAGTGGTGGCCCCCACGTTGCAGCACGACCATTTCGTGCCGGAGGGCAATCCGAGGTCAATCATGTGCGGATGGTAGTCGTCGGGACAAGACTGTGCGTTTGCTCCCAGTGCTCCCGTCAATGTCAGGAGCAGGGTCAGTAGGAATAAATGTGCTTTTCTCATTGTATTGTAGTTTTTAGTGAATTGCTTAGTATAGTATGATGAGAATCCCATGATTCTAAGTAATTCACAAATATAGCGTTTTTTTTCGATACTTGTTTCACTTTTTAAAATCTTTTCATATATGTTAACATAGTGGTATTCCAACTTCATTCAGTGAATATCTTTTAGAGTGCCTTACGGGCAGAACCAACGGTCGACGTGCGAAGCGGAAGTCAAATGATAAAAAATGAATAAATAAATAGTAAAAATATTTTTCTTGCCATTTTCTTAAAAATTTTTCTTAAGATTTCTCACCGAAGGTGACTACCTTTACTGTTAGCTGAATAGATTCATTTCAACACAGAGAAGCAGAGGTACAGAGAGTTATAAGAACTTGTTTTTGTTGTAAGAATAGATGATCAAAAAACGCTCCGCTTAGGAAAAAGAAAGAAAAACTGTTTGGACAGGGAAGGAAAGCAGAAAAAGTGCCATGGCACTCACAAAAAGGAGAAAAAAGGATGTATGACTTTTCAACACAAAGTTACAAAGGCACAGAGAGTTACAATTGCCATGAGTTTTTACAACACAAAGTTACAAAGGCACAGAGAAGTAAAAAATAAAGGATAATTAAATGGACCATTATATGGCAATTATATGTTAAAATATTTACATCAATTCCCATTAATAATCCATTTAATTTTCCATTTATTTTTACGTTTTCCTTTTCGTGCCTTTTCGTGTCCTTTCGTGGTTCCTTTACTACAAAAATGTCTACGAATTCAAGCATTTCGCCCTCCCTCTCATTTGGAGAGGGCCGGGGAGAGGTACCCCACCTCTCCGATGCTCTCGCCCGGTAGGAGTTGGCCGATGGCAGCGATGCGGAACCACCGGTAGGGCGTGCCACGGTGGCAGCACAAATATTGGTCTGCACTGCTGCTGATGAGATGCCAGTGGAAGAGGTCGTTGCTCCCGTAGAGGGCGATACCCAGATGACTTCCTGCGGCGCCACGATGGTTGAACAGGCCACGGAGGATGAGGCGCTCCACGCTCTTGTGTTCATAGCGCGTGCCCAGCGACAGCGGACGCGTGCAAAGGAGGACGGGAATGCGCCCCGATGGTGTGAGCCTCACCCTCGCCACCATGGTGGATTCATTTTCGCAGACTGTTGCCCACACCTCTCCGCCGTCGCTCACCACCGACGACAGGCGGGCCATGGCAGTGCCCCATGCCCCGGAGCGCAGTGAGCAGACCAGTGCGCCGGGACATCGTGTCGCTGTCGGCTGATTCTCCGTCGGCCAGAACAGCCACAGGCGGTCGTTGGCAGCGTCGTAGGCCATCCTCGCCTCACGCAGTTTGCTCCCCATCCAGTAAGGAACATTCCCTGCCGACTGCGGCAGATCGGGTTCGGTGGCGATGATCTCTGCCGCATAGGGCAGTGAGGAGAACCGGAACGGCGGTTCGCGCAACATGTCGGAGAGACAGGTGACTTTCGACCCCTTCAGGGTCATTACCCCTTGTGCGGAGAGGTAGATGACGGCATCGGAGGTGCATACCGCCTGGGTGCCGGGAAGCATCCCCGCCCGTGTCGCCTTCTGCTGTGCGCTCCACTTGCCGCCGCTCAGGCGCAGCAGCCACACGCCCCTTTCGTTGAACACATAGTACTGCCCGTCGCCGAACAGTCCGTCGGCGCTGCGGCGGGTGCTCGTCGTGATGCCGAGGATGGTGCTGTCGCCCACGCTGACCTCGGCGGTGGCAGGGAACACGAAGGGATTGCCCTGCGCCGATGACCGCAGACGGCTTCCCTGACTGCTGAGAGGCCATGAGGAACGGGCCTGAGCGGCGTGGGCATCGAAGTCAGCGGCTGTCTCCTCCTCCCACTGCAGCATGCTCTCCGTGTATCCTCCGCTGATGGGGTTGGCGACGAGTGTCCGCACCTGCTGCACCAACAGGGAGAGGCAGAGCGGACGTGGTGTGCGGTGAATCTGTCCCGTCGTCCCGAAGACTGCCACCGACATGCCCTTGCTGACCAGCGGATGGAGCGGTTGCGAGGTGGTGAAATAGCGGTAGGTGCCATCCTCAGACAGCCGGAGGTGGTATTCGAGGGAGCGGAGGTGGGCACCGGGTGCCATCATCATGCCTGCCATCGGGTAGGTCACTTCGCCCTTCCACCACATGTCGCGCTCGGGAGCACCGTCGGCGATGGCATGGACGACAAGGTCGGCGGTCTGCCCCTCGGGGTCGCCGGCAGTGTCTGGACGGTCGCCTGCAGTGAGCCCGTCGCTGAAGCGGTAGCGGATGCCGATCTCGAGTGGATGGTGCACGACGGCTGTCGTGCTGCCCAGGAGGAGCCTCCCGCTGTGATTGAACGCCACTTGCGCCCCTCCCGACCACCGCCGCATGTCGCTGAGGTCGGCTGGGATGCCTCCGTAGTCTGCTTTCTGCACGAGCAGGGGGTGTCCGCTCTGTCCGATGCCGATGGTCATGGAGGGGTAGAACGCGAGTTGGTCGAGGTGCTGCAGGAGTGGTTGCTGGGTGAGTTCGCCGAACGTCAGTGAGGTAGTCCGTCCCTCATCATCGATGGTGTGAGCGACTGCCTTGCGCATGTCGAGCATGTTGGTGGGACGTGTGAGGAAGATGTCGATGCCCCTGACAAGGAGGGCCGCCCGCTCCGGATGGCGCAGGGTGACGGTGATGACATGGCGGTGGAAATCGGCCTGCATCCAGAGTTGTCCTGCTTCGCGGTCGGCATGGATGGTGGCCGTCATGTTGGCGGGGAGCAGCGCGAAGAGGTTGGAAAAAAGGAGGTGTGAACCGTCGGTCATCCGCAGGGCCGCCACCCCGAAGCACACATGCCCAAAAATGCCTTCGCCCATCGCTGCCGCCATGCGGTCGCAGGCCTCTTCCATTTGTGCCGCCACCATGGTGGAAGCGGTGGCATAGGCCTCTTTGCTGTCATAGAAATGTGGGAAGATGTGGCTGAGTGCCGTGTGCTGCGACACCTGCAACTGGTCGGGGTGGTCGAGCCACGTGGCAAGGGAACTGCTGATGGGCAGGTTGACCACCTGCGCCGTGTTGTCGTTCTGGGTGAGGTGGATGTCATAGAGCAAGTCGTCGCGGTTGACAACGGCATACCCGCCCTGCTGATGCTGCCAGATGCAGTAGGTGATCGCGGTGTCGGTGATGAGGCACAGCGTGTGGCCGACGCAGGCGACACGGGCCTTCTGCTCCAAAGTGGCGAGGGTGTGGGTGCTGTCCCAGGCATAGCGCCATCCGCCCGCACCGTCGTCCTCCTCAGTGATGAGGTGGGTGTAGTCGGCAGTGCGGTGGATGCCGATGACGGAGGCGCCGCCGTTCACAGTGCAGAGGTCTTCTGTGCTGATGCCGATGGGGCGGAGCGCCTCGTCCTCGGCGATGAGGTGGGTCAGTGTGGCGCAGTCGCCTTCGTGCGCCTCATGGTCGGTGGGGCTGGTGGTCAGTCCCCGGAAAGTGATGTGTTGTCTCATGGTGATGGGTAATAAGATTGGTTTTCATCAATGGCTGAGGCCGATGAGCGGCAGGGCGATGCCTAGGCCACTGACTTCGGTGGTGGCTCCCACGTGCAGGCGGATGGCCGTGGCACTGTGGGTTAGGCTGAGCACATATCCGGTGAGGCGTTTACTGAACACACGCATGTATCGGCCTTTGCCTTTCACTGGATGGCAGGTACAACTGTGGCGTCCGATAGTCTCGCAGGTACGGCGCGCCACATAGAGATAGTGCTCGCTATACCTTTCCCCGACGCGGGCGATGTTGATGACATCGCCGGGACTGAGCGAGAGCGCTTTGGTCACATAGGCGGTGAGGTCGATGCGCCCGTCGGGGTGGAACGTGATGTCACCACAGCGGGTGACAGGGATGATCTTCGTGGGCATGGGGTAGGGAGGTGAGGGGTGAGAGATATGAGGGGGCGAGAGGGGAACGCGCAAAACGCGTTCTTACGGAGAAACCCTCAATCCTCAATCCTCAATTTTCAATTTTCAATTTTCAATCCTCAATTTTCAATTTTCAATCCTCAATTTTCAATTTTCAATCTTCAATCTTCAATCTGAAAGAAATGGTGGTGATGTAGACATAGGCGCGTGTCTGCTCGATGCGCTGTCGGTGCGCCTCGGCAGATGCTCTGGTGGTGTGAATCTCTGACGCTACATAGTAGCGGTTGCTGCCGCGCTCGCCGATGATGACGGCGTAATAGCGCTTGCCCAGCACGAAGTTGGTGATTTCCTTGAAAAGTTTTTTCATGATTGATTGTTTTTGTTATCCCGAATTGTCGAATTATCGAATCATTTCATCACGATCTTTGCAGATGTAATCATAATTCTTAATTCTTAATCCTTCATTCTTAATCCTTATTTATCCCGAATTGTCGAATTATCGAATCATTTCATCACCATCTTTGCAGATGTAATCATAATTCTTAATTCTTAATCCTTCATTCTTAATCCTTATTTATCCCGAATTGTCGAATTATCGAATTATTTCATCACCATCCTTGCAGATGTAATCATAATTCTTAATTCTTAATCCTTCATTCTTAATTTTTATTTTTCCCGAATTGTCGAATTGTCGAATTATTTCATAACGATCCTTGCAGGAGTAATCATAATTCTTAATTCTTAATCCTTCATCCTTAATTCTTATTTATCCCGAATTGTCGAATTGTCGAATTATTTCATAGCCATCTTTGCAGGAGTAATCATAATTCTTCATTCTTAATCCTTAATTCTTAATTCTTAGTTATCCCGAATTATCGAATTGTCGAATTATTTCATCACGATCTTTGCAGATGTAATCATAATTCTTAATTCTTAATCCTTAATCCTTAATTCATTAAAATTTGTTATCCTGAAAACATTTGTGTTATCCTGAAATATGGTTTTATCTCATGACTTTTCGAATCATCGGCTTTTATCCTTTATATTCTTTATATTTTTATGAAAAATATTGGTATTTTATTTGGTTGTTTCCTGAATAATGTGTATTTTTGCAATAAATTCAGGTTGATTGGGGATAAAATATAATTATTTTCCCGTTTTCTGCTTGCAAATATAAACATGATTTATAAAAAGCGAAACGAAATTTATATATTTAACATAAATTTAACATTTGACCATTTGTAATTGGACAATTATATGACTGCAGAACTGAAAAAAATCGTGAAATGGCTGGTCATGCAGGGAAAGGCATCGTCACAGCGTGAACTCGCGCTGCAGATGGGCTACAACCCGTCGGCCTTTTCTCAGATACTCAACGGACATGTGCCGGTGAGCGAGAAGTTCCTCAGCCGCCTCTCTGCCTTCGAGCCCATGGTCAACCTTGACTGGGTGAGGACGGGCAGAGGGGATATGCTCGTCGCGTCCCGCATTGAGGCCATACCGACGGTGGAGGACGATGATATGGAGTTTTGTTCCGAGAATACCCACGGTGTGAAGTTCTATAAGAGGGGCAAGCAACTTTTCATGAAGGTGAGGCACGTGCCTTACGCCGCCTTCGGGCAATTCGCCAACGACTCCGACCGTCTTGAGCCGTTGAATGAGGAGTGGGGCGAGGAAACCTATGAGGTGGACCGCCTGGCGAGGGGCAATTACCTGTCGTTTGAGGTGCAGGGAGAGTCGATGGACACTGGCAGCCGACAGAGTTTCGAGGCGGGCGACAAGGTGCTCGTGCGCGAGTTGGAGCGGGTGTTCTGGAAGGAGCGGCTCCGTTTCAACGACTGGCCCTACTGGGTCGTCGTTTTCGGTTCGAGTGTCCTCCTCAAGCAGATGATCGCGCAGGACCAGGAGCATGGCATCCTCACCTTCCATTCTCTCAACCCTTCTCCCGAATACGCCGACTTCAACCTCTGCGTAGACGATATCCGCGCCCTCTACAAGGTCATCAAGAAAAAACCCAAGGAGATCCGCTTCTTCGAGGATGATTTGTATTAGCCCCATCCTTTCATTTCTCTCACCCCTCACCCTTTACCTCTCACCTCCAATGAGACAATGATTTCTAAAGAAAATGTAATTCTTTATAGGGAAGACATGTAATTCCAAATAATTGCACTAACTTTGTACCCGAAATTGCAATTACACAAAAAGATATGGTCATATCAATCGATTTTGACGGGACTGTTGTAGAACACAGATACCCGAAAATAGGGGAGGAGATCCCCCATGCCACAGAGACCCTCCGCAAACTCATCGACGACGGCCACAAACTCGTGCTCTGGACCGTCAGGGAAGGAAGGCTTCTTGACGAGGCCGTGGAATGGTGCCGCGACAGAGGAGTGGAGTTCAGCGCCATCAACGAGACACTCAGGGCAGACACCAACGAGCACAGCCACAACACCAGGAAGATAGACGCCGACATCTATATCGATGACTGCAACATCGGCGGCAGGTTTGACTGGGACACCGTCTACCACATGATTCACGACAACCTCACTTATTACGACATCATCCGGGAAGCCAAGCAGGAAGCCAGGCGGGAGGCCGTGGAAAATGCCTCCAGACAGCAGCAGAAAAAAAAGGGTTGGCTCGGCTTCTGAACAGTCTCCGTGTGCATGTCGCCGACCCCTCAGTAATGGCAGGATGAAAAAACTTGCCGTTTTGTTGGTCGGTTGCAAAAAAAGCATTACTTTTGCAGAAATTTTTTAAAAACCATCAAGACAACATGAAGAAAATACTCTTACCTTTGGTCGCCATTCTGGCTGTTATGTTCATGGATAGTTGTACCACAAGCAAGCAGGTGCCCTATATGCAGAATATCGACAGCATCAGCCTTGCTGCCTCACAGTATCTCTATGAAGCACGCATCAAGCCGAAAGACGCCCTCTACATCACCGTCCATACCACTGACCCCGCTGTGTCGGCACCCTTCAACCTCACCGTGTCGAGACGACTTACCACTGGTGGAGAAATCTCATCAGGTGGCGGCTCGCTGCAGAGTTACCTCGTGGAGAACGATGGCACCATCAACTTCCCCGTGGTGGGAAGAGTGTCTGTCGTGGGCCTGACCAAGCAAGAGTGTGAGAGAACCCTTGAAAGCAAGATCGCTCCTTATCTCGCCAAGACAGAGAAGCCAGTGGTCACCGTCAGAATGGCCAGTTTCAGGGTTACCCTCATGGGTGATTTCTCCTCACCGAAGGTGGTGCCCGTCACAACAGAGAAGATGAGCATACTTGAGGCCATGGCAAGCGCAGGCGACCTCACCCTTTATGGTAAGCGACAGAATGTGCTCCTCATCCGTGAGGATGCCACAGGAAAGAAATCGGTTCACCGTATTGACCTGACCGACGCCAACTTCATCAACTCGCCGTATTACTATTTGCAGCAGAATGACGTCATCTATGTGGAGCCCAACGCCACCAAGGCAAAGAACTCCGCACTCGGTCAGTCAGTCACCATTTGGTTCTCCTTCATCAGTATCTCCACATCTGTGGCATCACTGCTCGTCAACGTCCTCAAATAAGAGACGGGACAAGGAAACCATCACCGAACCTTTCCATTGCTGGCATCATGGGGCTTCCGCCAGGCGGCCATTGGCTTCAGCAATGAAAAGGTTTTTTGTATTATAAACTCTTGAAATCATGAGAAGATTCAGCATTGCATGCCTGTTTTGCCTAATCTCCACCATCGGATGGGCACAGCAAAACACACTCGAAGACACCCTCACATGGGGCAACATCACCCCAGGACAAGTGGAACAGTTGGTGGGAATGGCAGACAGGGGCCACGCCGTCGCACTCTATGGGGTGGGGCGTTGCTACTTCAATGGTTATGGTCTGCCCAAGGATAAATTTAAGGCGGTGGAGTACCTGGGGCAAGCCGCCGACAAGGACCAGCCTGAGGCGCTCTATCTCCTCGGCCAGTGCTACAACTACGGACTGGGTGTGGTGAAAAATGAGGCTAAGGCAAGAGACCTCTTCCAAAGGGCGGTCAAATGGTTTGAACAGGATATCGAGGAGAATCTCTATGCACCCTATTACCTCGCCCTGTGCTACACCTATGGATTCGGTGTGCCCACTGACATGGGCAAGAGCATCAGCCTGCTGGAGAAAGCAGCCAACATGGGCAACACTCAGGCGCTCATCGACCTCGCCCAGGCATACCTACAGGGCGGACAGGTGACGAAGAATCCCACCAGGGCACTTGAACTGTTCACCATCGCCGCAGAGCACGGCAATCCCGTCGCCCAACTGCATCTTGGCTACTGCTATCTCGATGGCGACATCGTCGCCCCAGACCGGGTGAAGGCCCGCGACTGGTTCCAGAAAGCAGCCGACCAAGGACTGCCTGGGGCCATCAAGGCCCTGCAGAGTCTCTAGAAAATCTAGAAAATCTAGAATCTCTAGAAAATCTAGAATCTCTAGGATCCCCTAGAGCCCCCTAGGATTCCCTAGAAAATCCTAGTTCTCCTAGCCCCCCAAAAACTCACAACCTATCATAAAAACAAAAAAAACTAAAGCAAATGAAAAGATTATTTTTGATGATGGCATGCTCTGCCCTCACACTCACGATGATGGCACAGGCTCCCTCCTTTCCCGGAGCAGAGGGGCATGGGCGCTATGTCACGGGTGGTCGTGGCGGCAAGATTGTCCATGTCACCAACCTCAATGACTCTGGGACAGGGTCACTGCGCCAAGCCGTATCTGGCAGCGCCGCCAAGACCATCGTCTTCGACGTGGGCGGTGTCATCGCCCTCAAGTCGGATCTGAAGATCGGAGCCAACACCACTATCGCCGGACAGACTGCTCCTTATCCCGGCATCACACTGCGCTATTTCACCGTACTGCCCGATGCCGACAATGTCATCATCCGCTTCATCAGGGTGAGACGCGGACAGGAGAAGAATGTCAACGACGGAGCCGATGCCATCTGGACACGCCACCACACCGGCATCATGCTCGATCACTGCTCCTTCTCTTGGAGTATCGATGAGGTGGCATCGTTCTATGACAACAACAACATGACCATGCAGTGGTGCACCATCGCAGAGAGCCTCAACAACGCCGGACACGGAAAGGGTGCCCACGGCTACGGCGGCATCTGGGGCGGCAAACTGACCTCGTTCCACCACAACCTCATCGCACATGTCGGTAACCGCTCGCCGCGCTTCAACGGTGCCCGCTACAACTGGACAGGATATACCAGCAATAAACTCTATGCTGATTATAAGTGGAAAAATGCCGTGCAGTCGGAGCATGTCGACTTCCGCAACTGCGTCATCTACAACTGCGGAAACGGCTGCTATGGCGGTCCCGGAGGCGGTCAGGTCAATATCGTCAACAACTACTACAAAACTGGACCGGCAGGCGCCACCAACCGCGTCACCATCGCTTCTGTGGCCAACAGCACAAGTTCGAGCGACAACAAAACCTACTGGGACATGTTCAGCCGTTACTACATCAGTGGCAACCAAGTCAACAACAATGCCAACTATGACTGGAGTGGCGTGACATATGACAATGGTACATATACCATCAACGGCGAGCGCTATACGCCTGATCCCAAACATTATTACGGCGACAATGTGACGTATGTGAAAAACAGTGCGGGCACCGACTGCGTGCGCATCAAACTCGATGAGCCAACGCATATTGGGACCGTGACGACTCATACGGCCCAAAATGCCTTCGACAAGGTGGTGGCCTATGCCGGAGCCTCGCTCGACCGTGATGAGGTGGACACCCGCTATGCCAACGAGGCGAAGGACGGAACCGCTACCTATTCAGGGTCGGTGACGAAGAAACCTGGCCGCATCGACCTCGTGTCGGATGTCAAGGGCTATACAGAGGCCAACTTCCCCACAGGGTCGCGTCCTGATGGATACGACACCGACAAAGACGGCATGCCTGATGCCTGGGAGACGGCCAACGGACTGAATCCCAGCAGTGCAGCCGATGCATTGACCTACACCCTCGACCCGAAGGAGTACTACACCAACCTGGAGGTATATCTCAACTCCATCGTTCAGGACATCATGCTCGCTGGCAACGCCGACGCGACTGACGCGGTGAATGAATATTATCCTGCCTACACCAAGGAGGACGGCACCAAGGTGGATGCCATCAGCGAAGGGGGCGGCACTCCCGGACCTGGTGAGGAGACGAAGACACCGGTGTCGTTTATGCTGTCGCAGACCACCAATGAGGGCAGCAACACCGCAGACACCTATTTCTTCAAAGACGGCGTGACCATCTCCAACAATAACTCGAAGAGTTACGCCACCGGCAAGGAGAACGGCATCAAATATTCCGCTGGTGTGCAGTATGCCATCAACGTGCCCGAAAAGGTCAGCATCTCTACCGTCACCTTTACGGGCTATGACAACTACGCCGATGTGGATGCATACATCGGAGAGGTGGCCGGGACGCAGTATGACGCGACACAATATGTGTTCCCGCAGAAGGATGCCGACGGCAACTATACCGTGGTGACGCGCACCGTGGACCTCGTGCCGGCAGTCTCCGGCTCCATCACCTTCACCCCCATGGGCAAGCAGGTGGTGCTCACCATCGGGCTTTCGGGCACGATGGACACCGACGGCATACAGACGCAGTTCTACAATGAGGTGCTCAGCACCGAGTACTACAACCTCCAGGGACAGCGAGTGAACACACCAGCCAACGGCATCTTCATCCGTGTCGACCGCTTCCCGGGCGGAAAGAGCAGCACAAGGAAAGTACTATTCTAAATTTCTAAAAGGACTTTCCTAAAAGAAAAGGAAGAAGGAAAAGGAGTTCTTGAAGTTTAGTTCTCACAGATTCTGCGGGCGATCTCATTGAGCATCATACATTGATCTCTTTGAATGGTCGCCCGCTCATTGTGATGCTGCCAAGGAGCGAGAAGGAGCAGACTTCCCCTTGCGCAGGCATCCATACGGGTACCACCGGGTTTGGCAAGTTCTGTGAAACCATTTTCCAGTAGGATGATCAATGGCAGCCCTTCATCGAATGCTGCCCGCATAATCGCTTTTTCTCCGGGCGAGATGGAAGGGGATACGAGAACAGCCCCCTGTCGGGCTGCTTTCAGGTATTTTGTGACCAAGGTTTGTATTTCTGTTTCAGAAAGCCGGCGCGAGCATTGTACTGGCAGCCGGTATGGACGTTCCAGCAAGAAGCGGTTGCCAATGGCTGAGAACGTGATGCCAGCGACCTCCACATTTCTTTGGACACGAAACAGGTCCGGATGCTCCCGTTTCATCAGTAGGCGGCGGGGGTTATCGGCCAGGTAGTGCTGCCAAGTTTCAAGTTGCCCCGCGCGGAGAAGAAGTTTGTCGTTATAGCCACGGGCAAAGAGCAGACCATGGGAGCGATCCTCCCCCCGGCGGTCTTTGTGGGGGACGGGAGGCAGGCCGAGCACCAACTCACGGTAGTGGCGATTGCAACTTTGCTTGAAACCACGTAGAAGCATACCAAGAGGCCTTTCCATCTTTTCCTTGACGAAGAGGATGCCGTGCAAATGGTCGGGCATCATTTGTAGGGCGATGACCTCTACCTCGGGGTGGTGTAAAGGTGCCGCCCACCATTCGTCTTCGACACGCTGCCCTAGTTTGGAAAGTATGATATGGGGAGCCTCCGTGCTGTCCTTGGGAGCATCGCTTCTGCCTACGACTTGTCCTAAAAGGGGACGGCGCCCCTCCGTCACCATCGTAATCATATAGATCTGGCGGTCTGTGTAGTCATGACCTACACAGCGACGAAGCATGGATGGCTTCTTTTCACCGGCAAAAGCCTTTTGCGCCTCAAAGGTCTCTTTTTTCATTTTTGGGGTGGCTTGTTGTTATATGGTGCTTTTTATTGTAGTTGTTCAGTATGTTGCGTTGGCAACGCAACATACGGGACGAGAGACCGCTACATGCGGGATGAACTTCAAGGAACTCATTTGCAAATATAGATAAAATAATTGTAAGGCGGTCAGAATACTGATTATTATTTTTACATGGAAATCATATAAGTGAAAAAAGGATTTTAACCGTCGTTGACAATGTGAAGCAAAGAAACTGTGATGCTTTGCAGACATAAAAAAAATCCCCCGCTTGATTGGCGGGGGATAGATAATGGTTGACGTCTTTTTAGCGGACGATGAACTTCTTGCCTTGCTTGATGTAGACACCACGCTGGAGGCTCTTCGAGTTGACCTGAATGCCGTTAAGGTTGTAGATCGGGGCATTGTGGTCAGAAACGATGGCGCCAGTGTTGATCTCCTCGATACCCTCGTTGTTGCCCTTCAGGATGCGGACATAGTTGAGAGCGGTGTCAACACGGTAGAGTTGGAAGGTTTGCAGACCGGTGTAGATCTCCAGGAGGTCGCCGAGGTGCATGGCCTTGTACTGAGCCTTGGCCTCCTCAGGATCGGTACCTGCGGGGAACTGCGGGTGCTTGGATGTTGTGCCGTAGTCGCCGATCTTATAGATCATGATGAAGTCCTCATCGGTCAGACCGTCAACACCGAGTGTGGCGTTGTTGACGCGGATGTTGCCATAGCCAGTACCGGCGGGGTCGTAAGTCTCAGTATCACCCTGTACACCTGAGTGTACCAGACCGATACCGAGTTTGACCTGCACGTTGACAGAACCACCCTCGTTGCCGTTTGCATCCACGGCAGGGCCAGTGCCCTCCTCGTTGAGGGAAGTGGGAGTTATACCGTCGTTGTACCACCATGTGTAGAGCGGAGCGAAGAGGCTGTGTGCAGTAGTCTCGTCGAGTTTCGACTGGAGGAAGCGGTAGCGCTGGATAGGCTCAAAGCCCTGTGTGGAGGGACCATAGACCACATAGGTGGTATAGGTAGGATTACCTTCCTCGTCCACCTCGCCAGTAGCAATCTGATAGTTGAAACGCTTACGGCCGGTCCAGTTGGACTCACCAGAGGTGTTCTCGCTGTCCAGCGGATCCAAGGCCTCGAAGCCCTTGGCGATGAGTTCCTCAGCGGTCATGTGCTGGAAGTCAATCTCATGGGTGGTGGTAAATGCCTTGTCGTTGGCCACCTCGACGGTGGTGGAAGCGAAGCCGGGAGCCACGGTGGTGACAGTCAGCACACCCTTCTCCTTCACGTCGACTTTCTCGCCTGAGAACTTGTCCTCAGCAGCAACCTCAATCTCACCCTTCTCGTTCTTGTACTCATACATGATGAAGATGGTCGGCTGTGTGGGAACCTCAGCATTGCTAACAATCAGTTGGTAGGTCTTGGCATAGCCGTCCTCCACAGCAACGATGTTGGCGGTGGCGCCAGGCAGGGAGATCATCACGCACTCCACTTCGACGGTCACTTTCTCAGAAGTGGCAGAGCCAGAGACAGTCCAAGCCTGGAGGGTACCAGAAGTGGTGGTGGTGTATTTGTAACTGCCGTCGCAGTCCATGTAGAAGATAGCCTCTTCCTTACCGTCAGTACCGATGATGTTCAGTTCCTCCTCCTCACCGAAGGTGATGGTGTAGGTGCGCTCGGTGCCATTGACGCCGGTCAAAGCCACTGTCGGCGGGTTGGCGATGTCCTCTGCCGAGTAGACGGAGACATTGATGTTGTCCATCTGAACGATACTGTTGCGGCGTGCCATGTGCTGGTTGATACCGGTGACATACATACTTTGGTCCTCGGGAACGATACGCTGTCCCTTCACATACTCGGTGTTGCCAAAAATGTCAGAGATGGTGTAGTCCACGGTGCGGGCGTTGATGTTCACGTCGAGCGACACTTTCATCCACTCGCCGATGTTCACCATAAAAGTGTTCTCGGTATCATCACAGACATAGAATGCGCGGGTGGCGTCCACCTCAGTGATGGCAAAGATCCAGTTGAGCTGATTGAGGTCATTGGAGTTGGCTGTTACGCCATTTTTGGTAGGAGCCTCGTCGGTGTTGAGGAAGCGGAGCTGTGTGCCATACTGATTGTCGCTGCCTTGCTTGTAGCACCATTCCATCTCTACGTGGTAAGTTCCTTCGGGCACTTGGTCAGTGTACAGGTCAGAACCCCAGAGCCAGTAGCAACTACGTCCGTTGTTGTTGCCGAGGCTGTACTGGAAGTAGTTACCCTCCTCATCACCTGCGATGGACATGCCTGCAGCGTAGTTGGGAGAAGCCCATCCGATGGCGGCGGGATCTTTGACGGACTCGAAGTCCTGCTTTACCAGGTACCTCGTACCTGCTGCGGCTGTGGAAGCGTAAAGGAATGCGCCTACTACAGCCATCATCATGTAAAGTTTTCTCATTTCAATAAATGTTTAAGTGAATAATAGGTTGATTAACGCTTTTTTCTGTATTGAAGTGGGGGCAAGCCCCCACTTATTAGGAACATCCTGGAAGAGGAGAATCACCACCCTGGGTTCTGGGTGAGGCTTCCGGCTTTCTGGATCTCGCTCTGCGGGATGGGGAAGAAGTACATCTTGTCGTCCCACTGGCGGGTCTCAAGGGCGGCCGGAGTGTAGGTCACGGTGCTGTCGGCATTGAGCCGGATGTCCATCTTGCGGATGTTGGTGAGATACTGCGGTGCCTCCTTCCAGCGGCGCACGTCGTAGAAGCGGTGACCCTCGAAGGCCAGTTCCACGAAGCGCTCGTTCTCTACCTTCTGCTTGAAGGCGGCTGCGCTAAGACCCTCCTCGATGTTGGGCTGTCCGGCACGTGTGCGCACCACGTTGAGGGCGGCTGCTGCCGACATGCTCAGTCCGTCGGCTGTAGCATAGCCGTCGCCGGTGTAGTTGAGCATGGCCTCGGCCAGGTTGAGGTACATCTCAGCGAGGCGGAATACCACCCAGTTGTGGTAGAACGAGTTGGCACCGGTGGCACCGATCACGGTACTGGGATTGCAGTATTTCTTCAGGTAGTAGCCTGTGGTGCTGGCATAGGTGATGGGAGCCGCATTGGCACCGCCGTAGTAAAGTTCCAGCGGTTTGGGGTTGGCGTTGGGCCACTGCTCACCGTTGACGGCGACGATCCACGAGAGGCGCTTGTCGCGGTTGGCATACGGATTCTGCGGGTCATAGCCGCTGTCGGCATCGGTGATGGCCTTGCCGTTGGTCATCTCGAAAGCATCGACGAGGTTCTGTGTGGGGCAGTTGCCTCCACCAGCGTTCTCCATGCCGATGGGGAAGTTGTACTTCTCAAAGTTGTTGTTCGTCGAGGTGCCGTTCTGGCGGCGTGCGAAGATGATCTCCTTGGTGTCCTTGTAGTTGTCGGACTGGAACAGCGACATGTAGTCGGATACGAGGCTCATGCTGCGGGCCTTGCAGGCGTTGATGCACTCCAGGGCACGGAGGGCAGCCTGGTGCCACAGTTCCTTGTCGTTGGTCGGGTTGAACAGCGGACTGGCATGGTAGAGGGCGGCACGTGCGCGCAGGGCGAGCACGGCGAGGTTGTTGGCTCTTCCGCTCTCGGTCATCGACATGGCCATGTTGCCCAGGTTGTTGTAGTCCTTGATGATGGTGTCCTTGATGGCCTCGCACTCGCTGTCGATGAACTTGAATATCTCGTCGGCCGATGTGCGTGGCAGGTTGTTGGCCTCGGCGGCATCCATGTTGTGAACCTTCAGAGGCACGTCACCATACTGGCGTACGAGGAGGAAATAGAAGTAAGCACGTGCCCAGCGGGCCTCCCACTGGTAGTTGTTGTATTGGTACATCTCCTTGAGATAGTCGACATCGAGACGGTAGTCGGGGAAGGTGAGTCCCACGAACTCATCGAGGAAGAGGTTGCAGTAACTGATGCCCTGGTAGCATGACGACCAGATGGAGCCTTTGGCGTTGGTGGGTCCCCAAGCGCCGTTGTAGAAGTCCTCTACCTGGTTGCCGGGGTGTGAGTATGCCGACTCGTCGGTGGCAGAACTGAGCATTGCGCCCGAGTAGTTGCCGAAATCGGAATCGAGGTTCTGGTAGATGGTGGTGATGAGTCCGCCTGTGCGGCTGAACATCTCCTTGATGTAGTCGGCACCGTCGACCTTGTACTCATGATAGTCCATCTTGTCGGAGCAGGATGCCAGCGACAGGGCTGCGAAAACACCGATGATATAATGGTTGAGTTTCATAATCTTCTGCTTTCTGTTTGGTTGGGTTTAGAAGGTGGCTGACAATCCGAGCACGATGCTGCGGGTGAGCGGACTGGTGGCGCCGTAGGAAGCGGCATCCACCTCATCGAGATGGTCGAAGGTGAAGAGGTCGACGCCGCGGAGATAGATCTTGGCAGCGTTGAGAATCTTGGTCTTCGAGAGCAGTCCCTTGTCGAAGTTGTAGTACACCTCGACGTTGCGGAGTTTCATGTAGGAGCGGTCGCGCAGCCAGTAGGTACTGGTCTGGTAGTTGTTGGCGTTGCTGCTCGAACTGAGGCGTGGGAACATGGCGTTGGCATCGTTGTTGGACGGTGACCAGCGGTTGTCGTAGACATACTGCGACAGCGTGGTGTTGTTGATGAGTCCCCAGTACATGCTCTTTGTGTTGAGGATGGCGGAGTAGCGTCCCACGCCCTGGAACATCACGTCGAAGCCGAATCCTTTGTAGTCGGCACCGAGGTGGAAGCCGTAGAAAAGTTCGGGGCATGCGGTGGAGTAACCGATCTTGCTCACGTCGTTGGCATCAATCTTGTTGTCGCCGTTGACGTCGCGGTATTTGATGTCGCCCACACGCACGGCAGAGAACGTCTGTGTCGGACTGCTGGCAATCTCCTGATCGCTGGTGAAGAGTCCCTCAGCGATGAGTCCGTAGGTAGAACTCAGCGGGTTGCCGGTCTGCACGAGGTTCTCGTAGGCACGCGGCTCCTCAGCCATGTTGTCGATCTTGCTCTTGTAGAACATCACATTGCCGCCAAGGTTGATGGTGAGGTCGCCGATGTGCTTGGTGTAGTCGGCCTTGGCCTCAAATCCGTTCTGGCTCACCTTGCCCTCGTTGGCATAGGGGGCGGTGAATCCGATGAGGGATGAGTAGTAACCGTCGCCCGACACCCAGATGTCCTTGCGCTTCTGGATGAAGTAGTCGAGTTCGAGGTTGAGACCCTGGAAGAGCACGGCGTCGAGACCTACGTTGACCTTGAGGGCTTTCTCATGCGAGGGGTTGACGGCTGCCATCTGTCCGATGGACACCGGTCCGTAACTCGCTGCATCGTATCCCGAACCGAAGGGATAACCGCCGCCAGCCTGTGAGTAGGCCTGTGTGTAGTAGGTCCACACGTTGTCTCCGGGCAGGTAGTCGGCATTGATGAGACCTGCGCTGGCCCTGAGTTTCAGGAAGTTGACAGCGCTGTTGTCCTTGAGGAAGTTCTCCTCAGAGAGCACCCATCCTGCGGAGAAGGTAGGTGAGAACGCCCACTTGGTGTCGGGAGCGAGTCGGCTGCTGCCCGAATAGACCAGTGCGAGGTCGGCCAGATAGCGCTTGTTGTAGGCATAGTGTGTCCACAGCGAGATGTTCTGCCGGTAGATGCTCTGGTTGGCACCGGTGGAGTTGGTGTAGTCGTAGTCGTAGCGCACCTGGGCATACAGATAGTTGGCATCGTTGATCTGGCGGTTGAAGTTGAGGCCGGCATTGAAGGTCAGGCGACGCTGATAACTGTCGGTATTGGCATTCTTGCCCATGGTGCCGTCGGCACCTCCCGACCAGTAGGTACCAGTGACAGGTTGTCCGTTGGCCCATCCGCTGACGGGATAGTTGCCATAGACGAAGGTCTTGCTGTGATCCTCGTAAAGGGTGGAGTAGGTGTCGTAGCCCAATCGTGCGGTGAGGCTGAGTCCCTCAATCCAGTATTTCAGATCCTGCTGGAGTGTCATGTCAGCGAAGAGGGCGCGCTCATGGATTTTGTAGTAGGCGGCATCCGAAGAGATGGCGACGGGGTTGGAGGTTCCTGCGTAAGTGGAGGTACCGCCCCAGTGGCCCAGTTCGCTGCGGATGGGGAAGGCATTGGAAGGCAGGCTATAGACCATGTCCCACAGGTCGGCCTGTGAGCCTGGACGCGACATCTCGCTCAGCACACCGAGCAGGTTGACCTTCAGGTCGGTTGTCGGAGTGAGGTCGATGTCGAGGTTGGTGCGCAGGTTGCCGCGCACATACTTGTCCTGCGTGGAATAGCCTTCGGTCTTGTCGAAGTTCTTGATGAATCCCTTGTCGGAGAGCAGGTTGAGCATGGCGAAGTAGCGGAAACGCTCGCCGCCGCCCTTGAACTCCACGGCATACTTGTTGGTCACACCGTTTTTGCGGAAGGTCTCATCCACCCAGTTGACATTGGGATATTGGTAGGGATAAGTGCCGTTTTGGAAGGCGCTCAACTCTTCTGCGGTGTAGCGTGGAGCGAGTCCCTCGTTGGCACGAGCCTCGTTCATCGCATTGGCATAAGTGAAGGCATCGACGAACTTCGGACGGTCAATCTGATGGTTGAAGAGGTGGTCGTAACTCACTCGGATGCTTTTGCTGTTGTACTTGCCACGCTTGGTGACGATCTGGATGGCACCGTTGGCACCCTTATAGCCATAGAGGGCCACGGCAGCCGCATCCTTGAGGATGGCGACGTGGTCGACCTCATCGGGACTGACGAGAGTGATGTCGCGCTCGATGCCGTCGACCAGCACGAGGGGTGCGCTGGTGCTCAGGCTCTGCAGTCCGCGCACATACATAGTGGGGTTGGCGGCATAGTAGATGCCTGCACCATCGAGGGTGATGAGTCCGTTGCCCTGTCCGAGGATGGAGTTGGCGATATTTTTCGCCGACCGTTTGTCTACGGTCTCGTTGGTGATCACGGAGACAGCGGCGGTGGACTGGGCGCGGGTCAGCGATATGTTGGTCCCGATCTCAATCTCCTGGTCGGTGAAGGCATTGCCTGTCAGCGCAGTGCTGTCTGTCTGTGCCGCTGCGGGCAGGCATAGGCCGGCGAGCAGGGTCATGGTGATGATATATTGTCTTTTCTTATTCATAATCTTACATTCTTGACAAGCAGATGTAATCATAATTTTTTTATTCACAATCCTTTATCCTTAGGGATTACCATCCGGGGTTCTGGATGATGCCATAGCCCTTGTTGATTTCACCGATGGGGAAGGGGAAGAGGAGCCACTTTTTCACTTCAGGTGAGTTGGGGTCCTGATCCCACTGCACGCGGCGGCGGTTGAACAGTTCGAAGCGCCAGTAGTCGAAGCGTGAGGGCTCGATAATGCCGTTGTCCTTGTGTGTGCCCTTCCAAGGCTCGAAGTTGCGCACCCATTGTCCCTTGCTGTCCTTGATCATGCGGAAGGTGACCAGGCCGTGGAGCGGTTTGGTGATCCAGTCGGTGCGCTTGTAGCGGATCATGTCGTAGTAGCGGTTGTTGCTCATACCGAGTTCGCAGGCGCGCTCACGCAGGATTTCCTCGATGAGGTTGTCCTTGTTCTCATTGAGTTTGAGGGCGGAGTTGCGCACGCTCAGACCACCGAGTCCGACGCGGCTGCGCACGACATCCACCTGCTTGATGGCTTCGGTGAGGTTGCCGGTCTGGGCGAGAGCCTCGGCATACATCAGATACATCTCATCGAGGCTCAGGTAGACCCAGTGCATGTATTTGCGGTGGTATTCCTCGCCGAGGTAGTATTTGATGACACCGAATCCGGTGGAGAATTTCTGTGTCAACTGCTCCTGGAGGGCGAGGTCGTAGTTGCCTGTCTCCTTGTTGAGTGTGGCGCTCATCACCTGCATGCCCTCATCGTAGCCATTGACCCACAGTTCGTAGGCATCGCCTGTCGGTGAGCCTGCAGTCCAGTCAAACTGGTAGGTGGTGCCGTTGACGAGGATGTTCTCGTAGAGGCGCGGGTCGCGTGAAGGAGTCTTGGAGATGCTGCCGCGATACTCCTTGTATTGGTAGAAGAGTCGTCCGTTGTCGCCGGTGATGCGTCCGCGGAGCGAGTCATTCTCCCAGTCAAACGGTGTGCCGTCGCTCCAGGGGAACATGCTCATATATTCCAGTGTGGGCAGATAGGAGTTACGGCCAATGCCTACCCAGTTCCACCAGGAATAGGTGCCTTGTGAGCCGTAGACGGTGGCCACACGGGTGGAATGCAGCACTTCCTTGCTGCCCTGGTAGATATAGCCCATACGGTAGGCCTGGCGGTAGGCGTTGGCATTGCGTGCCGTCGGCTGTGTGAGTTCATAATAGCCCTCAGTGGCGAGTCTTGCGAAGAAGTCCTGGCAAGCCTGCAGCGCGCGCTGCCAGCGAGCAGCGTCGTATCCGCCGTGCCACACGAGATGTTGCTGCTCTGCCTCTGTGGTGCCTCCGAAGTAACCTTGGTCGGCATTGTAGAGCGGTGAGGCGTTGAAGAGGAGCACCTTGGCTTTGAGGGCCATGGCTCCGGCAGCAGTCCAGCGTCCGGTGTTGTTGGTGGCGTCGGTATCGGTAGTCGTTCCGTTGTAGGCCCAGCGCAGGTCGGGGATGGCCTCATCGAGCAGTTTGACGATGAAATTGGCAGTCTCCTCGGCTGTGGCTCGCGGAAGATCATAAGTACCCTCGCTTCCGGTGAATGCATTGTCGACGATGGGGATGCCGCCAAATACGGAATAGAGGTCGAAGTAGCGTGCTGCGATAAGGCACTTGGCCTGTGCGATGATGTTCTTTTTCTCGCTGTCGCTCATATCGGCCACCTTGTCGACGTTGGCAATCAGCAGCCACGCCTGACGGACTGCCTGCCATACCAAGTCACCGGTATAACTGATCAGAGGAGTCTGGTTGGCTGAGAGGGTGCCCGAGTAATAGTTGTTGTAGATGGAAGTGCCGTTCCAGTGAATCTGGTAGCAGTCGGTCAGCGCGTCGAGTTTGCCGGTGTAGCAGTTTTGGCTGTGGGCGGTGTTGGAACCGAAGGGCAGACCGTAGTATTGCAAAGCATAGATGCCTGTGAGGAACTGTCTTGTGTATTCTGCGTTGGCGAAGACGGTGTCGATGGTGACGGTGCCACCGGGCTGCTTCTCGATGAAGGAATCACCGAACTTGATCGGGTCGGTGCATGAGGTCATGGTCATCGTGGTGATGAGCAGGGCAGCGGCTCCTTTGGAGATGGTATGATATAGTTTCATGATCGTATACCTTTTATATAATTAGAATCCTACCTTCAGGCTTGCGGTGTAGGTGCGTTGCAACGGGTAGGAGGGCGAGTTGCTGGCGCGTGTCTCGGGGTCGCCCCAGAGATATGGCGTGAAGGTCAGCAGGTTGTAGCCGCTCAAGGAGAGTTGCAGTTGGGTCAGACCGAGTTTCTTCATCAGCGGGAACTGGAAGTCGTAGGCCAACTGTATGGTTTTCAGACGCAGGTATTTCGCATCTTTCTCATAGAGGTCGCTGTTGGCATAGTTTTGGTCAGCGTTCAGGACGGTGGCACGCGGATACTCAGCATTGGGATCTTGGTTGCTGGGTGTCCAGGTGTTGTCGAGATGGTATTTGAGCAGACCGCCTTGGTTGGTGCCGCTGGCATTGGCAAACGGGCGGCGGAACACGTCGCTGATGAGGCGGCTCACATTCCATGCGCCTGTCATCTGGGCATTGAAGGTAAGGCGTTTCCAGGTGAATCCGAGGGTCAGACCGGCGATATACTGCGGGTCGTCGGTGTAGCCTGTGCCCACCACGACATCGTTGCCGTCGATGATGCCATCCTTGTCCATGTCGATGTAGATGGCGTCACCAGGTTTGAGCACGCCCACGAACTGTTTCGGGAATGCCGAGCCAAACTCCTTCTCATAGTCAGCCTCGCAGCCCTCGTAGTAGAGTTTCCAGAAGCGGTAGAGGGAGCGTGAGCCGATGCGGTGGCCGCGGGTGTACATATATTCATTGCGCTGAGGAGTCTGGCGGTTCTCGATAATCTCGTTCTGGTTGTGCGAGATGTTGAGTTTGCCCCAGTAGCGGAAGTTGTCACCGATGTGGTCCTGCCAGTTGACGGAGAGTTCCCATCCCCAACTGTCCACCTCGCCGAAGTTGGTGTAAGGCACGGTGAATCCGAGCATGCCAGGCACGGTGGCATCCTGCCAGAGGATGTCCTTACGATGCTCCTTATAGTAGTCGAATGTGGTACGCAGACGGTCGTTGAAGAAATACATGTCAAAGCCGTAGTCCTGCTTGAAGGCCTTCTCCCATGACACGTCGGGGAAGTTCTTGGATGACTCCACGGCACCCTTCGAGGTCGTGCCGTTCTCTACGCCGAAGTTGTAGCCAAAGGCGCCGGTGTCTTTGCCGGTACGCTCCAAGAGTGCGCTCTGGTTGACGTTATAGGGGTCGGCGATATACATGAAACGCTTGGCACTCACCTTGTCGTTACCTACGAGACCCCATGATGCGCGGAGTTTGAGGAAACTGACAACCGGCTTGAGAGGTTTGAAGAAACTCTCGTCGCTGATGAGCCATCCCACCGAACCAGCGGGGAAGGAACCGAAGCGCTTGCCGGGAGCGAAGTTCTCCGAACCGTTGTAACCAAAGTTGACCTCGGCCATGTAGCGGTTTTTCCAGTCATAGGTGACACGTCCCACGAAGCCTACGTATGTTCTTGGGATGTCCTTATAGGCTTCCTCGTCGCCGAAGTAGTATTGCTTGCTCTGGTTGTAGAGGGCCAGGGCGGTGATGGTGTGGTCGCCGAATGAGCGGTTGTAGTTGAGTGAACCCTCGGCATACCAGTCACGGCCCTTGCCGTAGCCATAACTGTAGGTCGGCTCGACGTCGGAGCCCGACTTGCGGTACATCAGGTAACCGTCGGTCTTGCTCTCATCGTTCCATGTCCACACCGGGGTGTAGGAGGCTACCGATGCCGTAAGCGTCTTCTGCACCAGGAAACTACTGTTGTAAGAACCTTTGAGTTTGACGGAGAGGCCCTTGGTGATTATGTCGAGTTTCTGGTCGAGCACGAGGTCCATCGACAGTTTGTTGTTGTTGGTGTGGAAGGCACCGGGCTGATAAGCGTAGTAGGTCATGGGCGACTCACCCACGAACGGGAGCACCAGTCCGTCGGAATTGTCGGCAGCCTGGTTGGTGTTGATGATATATCGTCCGTCGACGATACCGGGGCTGCAGAACGGGGTGGCGGCGTAAATGGCCTTGATCATGCCTCCTGCTCCCTGTCCTGTGCGTGGTTTGGCGGCGTCGTCCACCTTACCGGCAATATTGAAACTCAGCAGGGTGGTCTTCGTCACGTTGATATCGAGGTTGGAGCGGTAGTTGAAACGCTGGTATTGGTAGCCGTAGTCCCATGACTTGCCAAATTCCTTGAACATGCCGTCTTGGGTGAACATACCGGCGCTGATGAAGTATTTCACGTTCTTGTTGCCGCCGGTGATGTTGATGTTGTGCTGCTGCTGCAGTGTCACGTCCTTCATGATATACTCATCCCACTTCATGCTGGGGAAGCGGATGGGATCACTGCCGTCCTGGAACTTCTGCAGCACGATGTCGGAGAAGGCAGGGTTGTTTCCGTCGTTGGCCAACATCTGGTTGTAGAAGGTGGCATACTCATAAGAGGAAGTCTGCTCCACCATCTTGGTGGGGGTAAGTGCGGAGAAGGAGACGTTGGCAGAGATCTTTGCCTTTCCCTCGGCACCGCGCTTGGTGGTGATGAGCACTACGCCGTTGGCACCACGCACACCGAACACGGCGGTGGCGGAGGCGTCTTTCAGCACAGTGATGCTCTCAATCTCGTTGGGGTCGATGTCCCACATCTCGCGCTCCACACCGTCGACTTGGATAAGGGGGGAGGAGTCGACCCATGTGGCCTGACCACGGACGAAGATGGATGCGGCGTCGGAGCCTGGCTCACCGGAATACTGCACGGTGGTCACACCGGAGAGTTGACCGGCCAACACGTTGTTGACAGATGACACAGGTGTGCGCACCAGGTCCTCGCTCTTGACAGAGGAGAGAGCGCCCGTCACGGTGACTTTTTTCTGCACGCCATAAGCGACGACCTCCACACCTTGCAGCGAGATGGCGTCGGTCTTGAGTTGTACGCGCATGCCGTCGCGGGCAGGCACGGTCATTGTCTCATAGCCCACATAGGAAATCACCAGTTGGGTTCCGGGCTTGCATTGAATAGAGAAATTACCGTCAAAATCGGTAATTGTACCTTTGGACGCATCGCCACCCTTTATGGTGATGGTTGCACCGATGACCGTCTCGCCAGTCTCATCGACCACTGTTCCGTTGATGACACCGGTCTGCTGTTGCTCCATGGGAGCAGCCATGACGTTTGGCGTGCCTAAAAGGCCCGGAATGGTGAAAGTTGAGAACAAGGCAGCAATCATCAGGGCGCGCCCAGTGACATACTTTCTTTTCTTCATGTTTTGGTTATTTTGTATTTGTTAGGTTATTCGCTTTAGTTGGCGAGGTGGTTTGTTGGCGGTTGAAACCCCTTATCTTTCGGCAAAGATATACAAAAATTAACAAACAGCCAAATTTTGTCTTGCGCAAAATCAATATTAAATCCTTAAATATCAAAAATTAGGGGTAAGAGGTGTTAATTGAAAGGTGAGGCAGCAAGATGGAAATAGCCTTTCTCGCGGTGATTATCTTGAAGATATGTATTTTGGGGATGATTTATGAGCGTAAAAACTGATGCAATTATGTGGGAAAAACAATTTTTTAGTTTAATTTTGCAAATGAAAATGTGGTACAAAGCGTGTCACAAAAGCAAATTGAAGAACCAACAATACATCTAACCCTCTCAAATCTTCCAAACGATGAAAAAAACACTCTCAACAACAGCCTTGATGATGCCTAAACTCCCTAAACCCCAATTTATTATGTCAACTAAAAAACTAAGAACATTCATATTGGTGGCCATGGCGCTGATGGCGACGACGGCCGCCCATGCCGGGAAGTTCAACAACTTCAAAGTCTCTACCTACATCAGAGCCCAGGACGTGGCAAGGATGGAGGATGAGAAGTTCCTGAAATCGACCTGGGAGACAGTGAGCACCCAGGTGGACCTCGACAAGATTTACCTGGAGACCCACCGCGATGCTTTCACCGTGCCTGAGAAGACGCTTGTCAAGGTGAAGAAGTTTTTCCTGTCCAAGGGACTGGAGGTGGGGGGCGGCATCACGTTCACCCGTTCCGAACCATCTGATTTCGAGACCTATAGTTATGCTCGCCCGGAGGAGCGGCAGCAGGTGAAGCAAATCTCAGAGTTCACCGCCAAGTTCTTCGATGACTTCATCCTCGACGACTTTTTCTTCATCGACCTGAAAAACGATGACGAGATAGCCGAGAAGGGCAGCAAGAGTTGGACGGAATACCGCATCAGGCTGATGGCTGACGCAGGACGCGAACTGGTGGTGAATCCCGCTAAAGCGGTCAACCCCAAGGTGAAGGTCATCATCAAATACCCCAACTGGT
The DNA here is from genome assembly GCA_016281815.1 of Prevotella sp. Classification (GTDB taxonomy): domain Bacteria; phylum Bacteroidota; class Bacteroidia; order Bacteroidales; family Bacteroidaceae; genus Prevotella. Next base: position 87,792 of record JAEEJK010000075.1, read on the forward strand.
ATGACCATTTTCACGGACTGGGGTTCAACCTCGAGGAAGAACCGACCTATTTCGATGGTCTGTGGACGGGGACGGAGACACGCGATCCCGCTTCGGCCCAACATCTGCAGAATTACCTGAGTTACAATATTATGCGCTATTTTGAAAATATCGCACCCGGGCGCAATTTCGGAGGATGGGTGGATGCCGGTGGCATACATATGAGCATGGACCGCTATGCCGAACAACTGCACCTCACCATGCTGTCGAAGACACCAGAGATCATCCTGTGGAACTACATGCAGTTGGCAGAAGTGAAAATCACACCTGCCCAAAAGGCTCCTTGGCAAGCCATCGGCGGCAACAGTTTCCGCTACGACGAGATGGTGGCGCCTTTCACCAAAAATGGAAAGACAATCACCCCCACCACCATGGCGCGCTATGCCAACGTGACGCTCCACCAGACCGACCTGCTCATAGGGAAGTTGGGCAAGCCCATCGGACTCGTCTCCTACAAGCCTTACCACTCCTCTGGCGAGGAATTCCTGCAGAACTATTTGGGCATGATTGGACTGCCCATGGACATGCACCCGCAATGGCTCGACGACCGGCAGCAGATCTTGCTTACCGAGCAGGCCGCCAAGGACCCGCAGATCGTAGAGAAAATCAAACGTCAGTTGAAAAAGGGCGGTGACGTCATCATCACAACCGGACTGCTCAAGGTCATCAAGGACAAATTGGCGGATGTGGTGGAACTGTACTGCGGCGACCTGAAGGCCATCGTCAACGACTTCGGCATGATGGGCAAGTCGGAGCGGGAGTTCATCATCCCACAGGTGAAGTATTTCACCAACGATGCTTGGGAGGTGGTCAGTGCCGGTCGGCCACTCACCGGCGGCGTGTCGGGCTATCCCATCCTGCTGCGCGACACCTACTCCAAAGGTATCCTCTTCGTGCTCACCATCCCCGATGACTACGGCAACCTCTATGACTTCCCCGCTCCGGCACTCAACGTCATCCGCAACGTCATGAGCAAGGACGTGGGGGCATATATCGAGGGACCATCGAAAGTGGCGCTGTTCCCCTATGACAACAAGACAATGGTGGTGGAGAATTTCAACGACCAGGCGGTGAGCCTCCGTGTGGTGGTCAACGACAAGGTGAAGACGCTGCGCAACCTCCTCACCGATGAGCAACTGAGGCCAGCCCAGGTATCCTATACCCGCTGGCGCTTTGTAGGCTATAAGGACAATCAGACGGTCTTTGACATCCAACTGCCCGCCCATAGTTATCAAGGATTCAAGATTGAAAACTGAAATGCCCCTCTTCCTAGTCTCTCCTAGGATCACCTAGGGTTTCCTAGGATATCCTAGGATTTCCTAGGGATCTCCTAGGATCTCTAAGTCCCCTTTAATCATTGCATTTAGATGGAAAAAAATGAAGTAGAATTTATCCGCAGTGAGTTTGTCACCCAATTGGCGCTGAGTTATGCGCCGGGCATCAAGGCCGGTTTCCCTTCGCCTGCAGAGGCATACGAGGTGGAGGTGCTCGACTTCAACAAGGACATGATACGTCACCCCGACACCACGTTCTACGGGCGGGTGAGGGGTGACTCGATGATGGACGCCGGCATCTGCGACGGCGACATCCTCGTCATCGACCGCTCGCTCACACCGCGTAACGGCGATGTCGTGGTGGCCTATTACGACAACCGCTTCACCGTGAAGTTTTTCGACAATACGCATTATGACGAGGGGTTCATCAACCTGGTGCCCGCCAACAACAAGTTCCCTGTCATCAAAATCACCGCCGATGATGAACTCACCATCTGGGGCGTGGTGCAATACACCATCAAAAACTGGCATGCGCATAAAGACTGAATAAGATTGAAAATTGAAAATTGAAGATTGAAGATTGAAAATTGAAAATTGAAGATTGAAGATTGAAAATTGAAAATTGAAGATTGAAGATTCTGGTTTCTCCGTATGAACGCGTTTTGCGCGTTCCCTTCTCTCACCCCTCATATCTCACCCCCTCATATCTCTCACCTCATACCCCTCACCCCTCACCCCTCACCCCTCATATCTCTCACCCCTCACCCCTCACCTCCTAATAATGTATGCCCTCGTTGATGTAGACAATTGCTTTGTCAGTTGTGAGCGGGTTTTCCGCCCCGACCTGGTGGGAAAGCCCGTTGTGGTGCTGTCGAACAACGATGGCTGTGTCGTCGCGCGCAGCAATGAGGCGAAACTCATGGGCATCAAGGAAGGCACACCGTTCTACCAACTTGCAGACCTCTTCCCCGGACAGCAAATCCATGCTTTTTCCTCCAATTACGAACTCTATGCCGACATGACGCGGCGGCTGATGAACATCGTGCGCCGTGCCTCGAAGGAGTTTCACCGCTACAGCATCGACGAGGGGTTCTGCTTGCTGCCCGATATGGAGGGGGAGGCGCTGAAGGAGTGGGGAGAGGACCTTTTTGGTCAGATATACCGCGGACTGGGTATGCCGGTGAGCATCGGCATCGCCCCTACCAAGACATTGGCGAAGGTCGCGAGCAAGTTTGCCAAGAAGTATAAGGGCTACCGCCACTGCTGCCTGATAGACGATGATGACAAGCGCGAGACGGCACTCCGCCTCTTTCCCGTAGGCGACGTGTGGGGTATCGGAAGACGGTGGGAGCGCAAGTTGGCCTCACTCAATGTGCGCACCGCCTACGATTTTGCTGCCCATGCCGAGTCGTGGGTGCGCTCGTATTTCAATATCGTGGGCATGCGCACCTGGCGAGAACTCAACGGCATCGACTGCATCCCTGTTGATGACATGGAGATGGTCACCAAGAAGAGCATCTGCACCTCGAGGTCGTTCCCACACAATCTCACCAACATGGCGGACATTCGCACCCATGTGGCGAACTATGCGGCAAGGTGTGCGGAGAAACTGCGGCGCCAGCGCTCCGTGGCCGCTGTCGTTGAGGTGTTTGTCGATACCAATCATTTCCGGGACGACCTGCCGCAGTATGGCATGTCGTGCGCCCTCAGTCTGCCCACGCCCTCTGCCTCCACCATACAACTCGTCTCGTGTGCGCTGTCGTGCCTTGAGAAGGTGTTCAGGCAGGGCTATGCCTATAAACGGGCAGGGGTGCTCGTGATGGACATCACGCCCGACAGTGCGGTGCAGACAAGTTTCCTCGACTATGACTCGGAACGCTATGAGCGGCTGCGCCGCCTGGACGAGGCAGTGGACCACATCAATAAGGTGAACGGCCGTGAGACCGTCGTCCTCGGGTCACAGCAATATACCGCCAAGGACGGAAAGGGGAAAGCATCGAATTTCGCCTCTGCCATCCGCCGTGACCGAAAAAGTCCCAACTACACCACCCGATGGTCTGACATCATCGACGTGGAATGAAAGTTTTTTTGACCTTTGAATCAGAAAATCATTTTTTTTATATACTTTTGTAGTTGACTTCCAAAAAACACATGGAAGAACTATGATTCCCACCATTTGCGGAAATGAAAGCATCTTTGTCATCTGAACAATCTATTGCCAATGACATCAGTAAAAACATCGGAAAAATCGGTGAAAAAGACGATATTTTTTCTTCTCATCCTGTTTTTTGCCATCTCTGGTAGGGGATGGGCCATCACCCGCTCGCTTACCTACAACGGGTCGGCTTTGTCGACTGCCGTGAACACTCTGCAGACAGTGGCCCAGCACACCTCTGATATCACGCTCTCCACCCCCGTCGACTATGTCATCACAGCCAGCGAGGGACAGACGGCGATGACGGCCCGCGTCAATATCGCCCACGAAAGGGCGGCGGTCGTTTTTGAGAATATCAGGCCATCGGAGGTCATCGGCTCATGGCTGAAATACATCACCGTCAATGGCACTCAGGCCACTGACGGCAACAACTGCCGCGTGGAGACCTACCGCCACGGCACCATCGTGCTCCCATACAGTCTGATGTGCCATCCCCTGACGGTGTATAAAGGAACTGCCTCGCAGGGAGAGTCGAACAGTGAGTATGAGGTGAACACCTATTATGACCGGTTGGGCAACTTCGACAATGCCATCAACAGTTTCACGCTCAAGCGGGGATACATGGTGACCATGGCCAACCATGCCGACGGCACGGGCTATAGCCATTGCTTCATCGCCAACGACGGCGACATCACCGTCACACTGCCCAAAGATATGCGCAACAGCGTCAGTTTCCTGCGCATCCTGAGGTGGCGGTGGCCCAGCAAAAAAGGATATGCAGGACGCACACCGACTCCCATGGGACTGATGCGCGTGACGTGGTTCTATCAATGGAATGCGGAGAACTACGTGGAGTCCAACTACGACTATGTGCCTCAGCGCCATCATGAGACGGGCAGCACCTACTCGGGGAATGCCACCTGGGCATGGCCTTCGTGGGATGCACTCAACAGCCAGACTTCGGCGCACGTGCTCGGAACCAATGAACCCGACAACACCAGCGGCAGCGAGATGTACATGACCGTCGACAACCTCATCCGACTCCATGCCGATTACCTCAGAAGCGGCATGCGTATCGGCACCTTCGCTTGCTGCAACCCCAACACATCGTGGGTGAAGGCGTATGTCGACTCCTGCGAGGCCCATAACTACCGTGTCGACTTCGTGGCCACGCATTATTATATTGGAGGACAGACCCCTGCGGCCTGTGTCGCCTCGCTCAAGTCATTGTATGACGCCACCGGACTCCCCGTCTGGTGTACAGAGTGGAACAACGGCGCCAACTGGACATCGGAGAGCCAGTTCTATACCGACACGAAGGGGGCATGGTATCGGTGGGGCAGCGGCAACGACCAGGAGATGAACGGCATCTGGCTCACTGACGTGCTCCGCCGGGCCGACTACAGCGAGAACACCGAATGGCTCGAGCGCATGGCCGTCTACAATAACGTGGAACAGAAACGGTATGTCCACTGGATCACCGATGATTTATGGACCACTGCCGGAGGTGACATCTATGGGGCATACAACAGCGACTTCGCCTACAGAAAGACGACAGATGTGTGGATGAACTGGCGTGACCAGGGCGATCCTCGTTCCCTTTTCGGTGGTTATGCTGCCGACGGCGAGCATCTCTACCTGCAGTGGACTGACCCCAACACCGACTGGACCAAGACGGTGTATGTGCAGCAGCAGGCAAGCGGTTCGGTATGGTCGACCCGTGCCACCCTCGGCGTGAGCGATGAGGCAACCAGAAACGTTACACTCGCCGTGAACGACTGCTCTGGGAAAAAAGTGTTCAGAATCGCCTGTGTGGATGCCAATGGCAAATACCACTATAGCAACACCATTGACCTGACGGCGACAGACATTCCCAACGGATATATGAAAATCACCTCGCTGCCCAGTAACAGTGAAGATTTCTACTATGTCGTGGCAGACAAGGCTTCCGGTCTTTGCTGGACACTCGACAACGCCAACCCTACCGATGACTATACGTCGATTGTGGGCACTTCCAAGAGTGCATGGAACGGGGCAAGCGGTACGGTGACAGGCAACGGTATAGAACTGGTGGAACTCTACAACTCTGCCTCGGCTGGCATCAAGATGCAGCAGACGGTAACGGTGCCCAACGGTATCTACAAAGCCGTGCTTTACGCCACCTCACACAATGCCAGGGGCGAGAATGGCGCGACTCTCAACGGTACGCGTGACAATGTGGCATACGTGTTCGCCACCTCTTCGGGAACGACCCAAAAAACCTATTTCACTGCTTCGGGCGTGACACCGGGCTTCCTCACAGGAGAGCCTCTTGAATGCACCATTAGCAACATCAGGGTGACAGACAGTTCGCTCACTTTAGGTCTGGGGCTGGATCAGGCGAACATCACAGGGTGGCACTGCATACAGATCAAGTCGCTCACCAGAACGGGAGATGTAGAAGGTGTGCAGGCCGGGGCATCGGCATTCAAGGCGGTGCATTACGCCGAACCCTCGCCAACGGGCACCCATCTGGCTCAGGTGTGGCAGATGGAACCCAACGACGTGGCTGGCGGGTATGTGCTCCGATGTCCGGCCCAATACGACTTTGTGCTGTGTGGCACACAGATGCACACCGACAACAAGACGCACCTGGCCACGGCGACAAATGGCTTCCTTCCTGTTTATGACTCGTCCAATGACTGCTGGAGAATCAAGTATGCAGCGAATGACACCTATTGTGGTGTAGACGGTACCCCAGCCGTTGGTGATGAGGTGTCGGCAAGCAAGACTGTCGGCCATGCTGACCAACTCGCCATTTATGCTGTCAGGAAATCAGATTTCAATCAATGGTATATCGTTGATAACCAACATGCTGATGTGTCATATACCATCGCCAATCCCAACCTGTCGTGGGGAACGGCAGTCGGTGGCACCTCGGGAGGCGGAAGGGTGGAATATCCGGTCCGATGGAATTTCCAACATCGTTTCGAAGGGTGGAACGACGCGTTCACCGGAACGGCGGCACTGAGCGACGGACACGTGGGCACCTTCTTCAATGCCTGGGCAGGAACCCTCAACTATGCCGAACTGTCGCAGGAGGTGAGGCATTTGCCCAACGGTGTCTATCGCCTGACCGCAGATTTCGCCACCACTGACGGCTATTCACGCACCACCTCAAAAACAGCCCTCTATGCCAATGCCGGAGAAGGGAATATATCCAGGTCGTACAACATTACAGGAACAGGAGATAATGACTTCAACCTCTACACTTGCTATGTTCTTGTGAAAGACAACCGCATGACGGTGGGGGCGAGGAGCGACGGCACCTGGTTCAAGGTGGCAGACTTCCACCTGGAATATGTGTGCGCTGAAAATGAAGCGACGGAAGATATTCTTGGATGGCTCGACAACGGAAGGGCTCTGCAGCACCAGTGCTGGCGCATGGGAGATGCCTGGCTCGACTTGTCGGGATTCCCTGATTGCCGTAACCTGCAGGTGGATCAGATCGCTGACAATGCCCTGATCAAGATGGCTCCGGGTGCTACGGTGGATGCCGCATACCATCCGAACAATATCATCCAGGATGGGAAATGCACTCTCTTGGTCATCACCGACGAGGCTCCGCTGGAGGTCTTGGAACCTTTTGAGGCGTCGGAAGTGAGGTATGAGCGCCACGATGGGGCAGGGGAGTGGCATCCGCTCTTCCTGCCGTTTGCTGTGCCTTCTTCTTCAGAGGTGAAAGTGGCGGGGATAGAAAGCGTGGACGGCAAGCAACTGCGGTACCTCCTGGCAAAAGAAAGTCTGCCCAACAGACCTGCACTCGTGCAGTTTGACAATGCTGCGGTCGTGCTCGAGGGCGTCAGCGTACTGCCCACCGTGGAGTATGACAATGAGGAAACCCGGCAGCATGGAACCTATCGTGACGGCGGGACGTGCCAACCGTTGAGATGGTATGTGGAGGGAGCGGACTCCCTCTCCGACCTCACGCTCATCTTCATAGGGGATGTCAACCGTGACGGAAGAATCAATGTCGCCGATGTGATGGGCCTGGTGACAATCCTACTGGAAAAGGACAATGAGAAACCCTACCGCTTTGACCATGATGCCGCCAATTTCAATGGCGACGCGACCATCAGCGTAACGGATGTCATGCAGATGGTGAATTACATCCTCAATGCGGATAGATAGCAGCGATCATGTGACGAATAATCAAGTGGGGAACCGAAAACCTCACCATACATAATACAATGAATATGAAAAAAATGGCAATGATGTGTTTGACTGCATTGTTGGTGGGATGCAACACCGCTGACATGGAACAGCAGATTGATGAACTCTACGGCAAGATGTCGCAGGAGGAGCGAATCGCTCAACTGAGGAGCGGATATATGGATGAACTTTTCGATGAACAGGGAAAACTGGATACCGTGAAATGCCAAAAACTGATCCCTTATGGCATCGGGCATTTCTCGCAGTACGCCAGTCAGAAACCTACCGACCCAGAGGTGCTGAGAGACCGTGTGGCTGCCGTGCAGGACTGGCTCATACACCATACTCCCAACTGCATACCCGCCCTCTTCCATGAGGAGGTGCTGTCGGGTGTCAATACCCGAGGCGCTACCATCTATCCCCAGCAAATCGGACAGGCATGCTCTTTCAATCCCCAACTGGCTCAACTGAAAACCGAGCAGACGGGCATTGCCATGCGCAAAATGGGTGGGGTGCTCTCCCTCTCACCGATGGTGGATGTATGCCGCACACCGAGTTTCAACAGACTGGAGGAGTCTTACGGCGAGGATGCCTATCTGTCGGCGGTGATGGGAACAGCCTTCGCGAAAGGATTGCAGCAAGGCGACTTGCGAAAGGGAGTGGGGACATGCTCCAAACATTATCTCGGCTATGGCGGCGGAGGTGACGCGGAGGAAAAGGAACTGATGGAGGAAATCCTCCTTCCACACGAGGCGATGATCCGGTTGGCTGGCAGCAAGGTGGTCATGCCGGGATATCATGCCGTGCATGGCACCAACTGCGTGGCAAACAGCGAGATACTGCAGGATATCCTGAGAGATTATGTGGGATTCGACGGCATGGTGGTCAGCGACTATACCGCTATCGACCAACTTCCCGGATTGGAGAATGAGGTGCAGAAGGCGGCGGCTGCCATCAACGGAGGCAACGATGTGGACTTCCCAAGAGGTTCCAATTACAAGCATTTGCAGGAGGCTATCGACCAGGGACTCGTGAAGCCTGAGGTGCTGGAAAGGGCTGTCAAGAACGTGCTGCGACATAAGTTCCGCGCCGGCCTATTTGATAAGGAACCTTATCTCTACAGCAAGGAAAAAATCGTCCTGGATACTCCGGAGGAGAGAAAGACGGCTTACGAAATAGCCACGCAGTCAATCGTGCTGCTGGAGAATAACGGCATCCTGCCGCTCAGGAATGTCAGCAATATCTTGGTGACAGGGCCCAACGCCAATTCCATGTGGGCGATGTGCGGGGACTACTCTTTCCCGGCCATGTCTTATTTCTGGAAAATGGTGACAGAAGACCTCGACCATCCTCATGTCATCAAACTGCTTGAGGGCATGACATCGCGTCAACCAGAGGGGGTGAATGTCATGTATTCTCGGGGATGCGACTGGACAGAGGAGATAGAGACCAAATTCTCTGTCAGTGGCGACGAGCGTGCGTGGGAGTATGAAATCCTGCACCGCAAGGTGGACTCAGGGGAAAAAGCCGACAAACAGGAGGCACTGAACATGGCGAAACAATGTGATGTGATTGTGGCTGCCGTGGGAGAGAACGTGATGCTGTGTGGAGAGAACCGTGACAGACAGGGCCTGCGCTTGCCGGGAAAGCAGGAACAGTTTGTGGAAGATCTGCTCAAAACAGGAAAACCAGTCGTCTTGGTGGTCTTCGGAGGGAGGGCTCAGGTCATCTCTGGTCTCGCAGAGCGGTGCGCGGCGGTCATCCAAGCATGGTATCCGGGTGAGGAGGGCGGCAATGCCGTGGCGGACATACTGTATGGAAAAGTTTCGCCATCAGCCAAACTCTCAGTCAGTTACCCCAACACAGAAATCAATGAACCCATTTGCTATAACTATTCCGCCGACAAGGACCCGAGAATCCAGTGGCCCTTTGGATACGGACTGAGTTACACCTCGTTTGAATATAAAAACCTGAAAGTCGATAAGGAACCTTCAACGGCTGACATGTGCGTCAACCTCTCCTTCGAAGTGAGCAATACAGGAGAAGTGGCTGCTGATGAGATCGCACAGGTCTATCTCTCACCTACAGACAGCAAACAGAATATCCGACCTATCCAACTGCAAGGTTTTGCCCGCGTGAGGCTTCAGCCTGGACAGACCAAAACGGTGAAGGTGAGACTCTATACCGAACAGTTTGGTTTCTACAGCCATCAGGGACAGCGGCAGTGGAATATATGCCCCGGAACCTTCAGCATTGGAGTCGGCGCGTCATCGGCTGATATCAGACTGAAGGAAAATGTCTCCCTCAAAGGAGAACAGGTCACCAAACCTCTTAGGGAGTTCTATTTCTCAGAAAGTTTTGTTGAGTAAGACTTTCTTTGAATAAAACAAGTGAGAAATGATGGTACTTCCAGTTTTTTTCGTAATTTAGCCGATTATTTGGCATGATGATGGCTCATACCTATTTATATAATAAAAATGATGAGGAAATTACTTTTGTTGCTTGCTGTGGTCGCACTGACTGCCTGCAACTCTGATAAAAAGAAAGTAGAAGCATTTATAGACAACAATTTCTTCGACCGAGAAGTGACTGTCACGGGAGATGTGACGATCGACTCGGCATATTGTCCCATGTCTCAACTCGAACAAAATTCCATCCAACTGATGGGCCACAGGGGAAATCTGCTCAAATTGCTTGACGAGAATCCTGATTCCGCATATGCTTTGGCCAAAGCGCTGAAGGTTCAACTGGGGGACAACAAGGCTTTTGCCAATCTTGCCTATCCCAATGGGAAAAACAACCGACTTGCATATATGGCGAAATGCGCCGTGGATGGAAAAGAGAGAATGGTGATCTTCTACAAACAGGTGGAGGGGGATAAGATCGAACTCAGTTCGTTCGATGTCGATGAGGCCATCGACAGCCTCATGGTGGGATACAACCATCTCATGGATGGCATCCGCGTCATCCTCGCAGATAAAAATGAGGAATAATCGTTGGTAAAAGCGACATAATCATCATTATTGGGGTGGTTTTGTTGAGAAAGAAGAAAATTTTTGGTTTTTATCGAAAAAATATCCCCAAAAATTTGGAGGATCCAACGAATGTGTATACCTTTGCATTCGCTGCGCTTCAGAAATGAGGTGCGCAAAAAAGACAAAAGAAGCGTTCTTTGAAAGGATTTCATAAAGACAGAGAAGTAGTACAAGAAGCACCGGCGCTGCCATTTTGGCGGACGCCGGGGGTATAAGAAACGAGCCGTCAATTTTTAGGTGATTGAGGTGCTTTGAACTTGGGTATTTCGGAGGCGTTCTGAGAACAGAGAAAGATTCTCTGCGGTGATGGATGGCCGCAAGGCCGCTCCGCCGTCAGCAGAGTCGACGATACATTATTATACAATGGAGAGTTTGATCCTGGCTCAGGATGAACGCTAGCTACAGGCTTAACACATGCAAGTCGAGGGGCAGCACGGTTGTTGCTTGCAA
>JAEEJK010000007.1 GCA_016281815.1 Prevotella sp.
CGAGGAAGAAGATGGCGATGGAGATGAGCATGAACGTGAAATAGAAGTCGCGCCTGCGGCTTCTCACGTAATACAGGCGGTCGATGATGAACCAGTTGACTACGACAGATATCAGAAAGCGAACCAACATGTGGGCGTAATCTGCGGAAAAATACAATTCAAACATATTGTGAAAATGAAAGAATATAAAAAAATTATAGAATAGAATTGACCAGTCGCTCCACATCACGAAGCTTTGGTTTGAAGAGGTTCACCGGCAGGGTGGGGTCGGTCAGTACGGCTCCCATACAATACTTGCTGAATCCATGAGGGTGGATGTGCAGTTGTCGGAGCATGCCGAGAATAGGCGACGTGCAGAGTCCGTCGCGTTTCAGTTCGATGATGACGAGCGGATTCATGGCGCGCTCTTGTCCGCTCAGGATATGGTGATACCGCAGGTCGGTGTCGAGGGTGACCCGTTCGGTGCGGTTGTGGTTGACAAGTGTAATGCGGTGAAACTCATTCTCAAGGGTAGGCCGCAGACTGAAAGCATCATAATGCAGCGTCTCTTGTAGGAAGGCCAACTTCTCGTCGTTGAGTGTCCGGTCGACGGCTTGTATGCGTTTTTTCTTTGTGCGCCCGTGGTTGTTTTTGGTTTTCACCTCCAGGAACTGCAAGTTGGAGTCGACATAGGTGCGATAGCGCATCTTTTGGCGGTTAGCGTGCCCGTGCTGGTGGGCATTGTACATGTCCATCCGCTCAGTGTCGTAGTAGACCGTGCGATAGAGCATGTTGCGATTGCCGTTGATTTCCTGAACGAAGTATTCTTGAGAGGCCATGTTCAGGAGTTGCAACAGCATGGGAGTGGTGGTGATGAATTTCGTGTCGATGCGATTCATCAGGCGTATACCCTTCATCTCGTCAAGGGAGATGGGCTGGAAGGTAGTGATGAGCTGTTGCATGTTCATTGTCGATGTTGATAAAAATAGGAGTCGAGGGGGCAATCTCTAATAATGAAACATAATGAGTGAGAAGACAATGTGTAAGATTTCCTCCTCGGACTCCTTTTTTAGTTGTTTACCTGAATTACAAATCTTCATTGCAAAGTTACTATGTAATAAGGTATGGCTGCAAATTAATTCAGCAGAAAACGATTATTTTTCAATTAAAAGCCTAATTTGTGGTTTTGCTTTCAGACACATTTTTGTCCATAGCTTCTTGGATTTGCCTGATTTTTGACTGCCGTTCGATGGAGAAGGTGCGGCTGTGTCTGTCGATGAACAGGAACATCTGCATGGCACGTTCCAAGAGCAAGTCTCTGGTGGGACCTGTCTTGATTTCTGTTTCGGCATAGTAAAGTTCTGCCAGCATCTCCATACGGTAGAGTCTCTCTTCGACGGGCCATTGGGTAAACGAGTCCATCACGTCGTCCATAGCTGCCGTATGGTAGAACACTGGGTCGCCCACATAGGCAGTGTAGAGTTCTAGGATCTTTTCCTCTTTCTTTTTGATGTCTTTTTGCCTACTGACAAACAATTGTAAGGCTTCCATGAATTCACGGATGATCCTCAGGATATAGTCTTGTTGTATCATTTTTTAGTGGTGGGTGGTGCGGGGTGAGAAGTGGGTGATGAAAGATTGAAGGCTTCTTGTGTCATCCACACACCTACGGTCTTGGCCCGTAGGTAGTTTTCACTCATGTACATCAATCCCTTGAAGGGATTCTCTGTGCCCCACGAGTTCTTGCAGATGAAGTATTTCTTGCCCTTTGGGGTGCGAGCGATACCTATGATTTCCATGCAGTGGTCGTCGGTAGTGTTGAACCGCTCAAACTCATACTGACGTTTTTCCTGCGTGACGGGGGAGCGGTCGTCGACGAGCCGCGCCCTGCCTTTAGCAAACGAGAAGAGAGCCTCGCTCGTGTCGCCTTCCCAGCACACAGGATGTCCATGCCGCAGAGCTTGCTCAATATGGTGTGTCAAAGTGTCCAATGGCAGGTTGAGAAAAGTATAGTGCCCATGGTTGTCGGGCACTTCCAGGACAAACTTCTCGCCGAAGGGATGGTGAGTGAAACTGGTCAGAGCCACATATTCATCGTCACGGCATACACTGCGAGAAAATTCCTGAGGCGTGTATTCGGCTCCGTAGAGGAAGACGTATCGCAGGTCGGGCCGTATCTCCTTGTCAAGAAGATTGCCCAACTGTTTTTTCAGTTGTTTCACCCCTATGCGGCGGCTGATGGCTGTCTTGCAGAGTTCTTCCACTTTCCGCGAGAGTACATTGTAGTTCACTTGCGACTTGTAGGAGTCGAACTGACAGATGCCGTTGCGCATGATCAGGTCGATGAGTTGTGAGCACACTCCGCGCATGACGATGGGTTTACGCCCGTCGGAGAGATAGTATTGCTCGGCCTGCAACTCCAGCATGTGGCGTGCCACGAAGTGGGGAGAGAGGTTCACCGAGTCGCCCCGCATCAGGTGTTCGCTCTCGATGGTGGCCAGCATGGCATACATCCAGCACAGTGAACTCTCCCCCTGATCTTTCACGGGGGTGTATTTCACGATGCATTCCGTCTGTGGCGGTGACGCTGGCGTGTTGTCGTCGGCTTTTTCGCCACGACATCCACTTAGCAAGAATGTCGACAGCATGCAGGCTGCAAGCAAAGTCCTTCTCATTGGGTGCAAAGTTACGAATTTTCGCCTAATCGGACAAAGGATATAGGTTATTTAACATGTCCTTCCGCAGAAAACGGATGCTGCCCACGTGCCGTACAAGGTTCATGCTCATGAAAAAAAGAATAAGCCCATTTTAACGATTCTTCTAATAACTTTTCATATTCATTGCGAAAAAAGTTGTATCTTTGCACCGTCGAATATAAAGCAACCTTATAATATTTATACGTTATGGCAAAAGGCAAGAACAAAGGCAAACGACTGACCAAGCGGCAGTTGGTGGAGATGTTGGAGGCTTTCTTCCAGCACAATCAGAATGAGGCTTTCTCGTTGAAGCAGATCTTCAAGCAGCTTCACCTCGATACCCATCCAGCGAAGATGCTGGCCGTGGACACGATGGAGGACATGACGTGGGACGACTACCTGAAGAAAGAGTCTGACGGACGTTTCCGCCTGAACCTGCAGGGCCAGGTGATGGAAGGTACCTTCATCCGTAAGGCCAATGGCAAGAACTCGTTCCTTGCCGATGGCACCGACAAGCCAATCTTTGTGGCCGAGCGCAACTCGATGTTTGCTCTCAACGGCGACCGTGTGCGTGTGACGATGATGGCGCGGCGCCAGAACCACATCAAAGAGGCTATGGTGACCGAGATTTTGCGTCGTGCTCACGACCAGGTGGTGGGACAGCTGAAGGTGGAGCGTAACTTCGCTTTCCTCATCAGCGACGGCAACTTCTTTGTCCATGACGTGTTCATACCGAAGCGGAAGCTCAAGGGCGGTAAGACGGGCGATAAAGCCGTGGTGCGTATCACCGAGTGGCCCTCTATGGAGAACAAGAACATTGTGGGCGAGGTTATCGACATTCTGGGCAAGACAGGCGAGAACAATGCCGAGATGCATGCCATCTTGGCCCAGTACAGTCTGCCCTACAAATATCCAAAGAATGTGGAAGAAGCTGCTGATCACATCGATCCCGGCATCACACCCGAAGAGATAGCCCGCCGCGAGGACTTCCGCGATGTGCTTACCTTCACCATCGACCCTGCCGATGCCAAAGACTTCGACGATGCGCTGTCGTTCCGCGAAACCGATGGCATGTATGAAGTAGGTGTCCACATTGCCGACGTTTCGCACTATGTCAAGGAAGGAAGCATCATCGACAAGGAGGCACAACGGCGCGCCACCAGTGTCTATCTCGTGGACCGCACCATCCCGATGCTGCCCGAACGGCTCTGCAATTTTATCTGTTCCCTTCGTCCCGACGAGGAGAAACTGTGCTACAGCGTGGTGTTCCTGCTCGACGATGAGGCCAACATCCACTCGTGGCGACTCGTCCATACCGTCATCCGCAGCAACAGAAGGTTTGCCTACGAGGAGGTACAGGATATAATTACGAGGAGTGAAGAGAGAGGAGCGAGGAGAGAGAAAAGTAATCATACCTCTCAGAACGCTGAGGATGCCAGCATCGAGCAAGCTATCCTCACCATCAACCGTCTGGCCCAGAAACTGCGTGAGCGTCGCTTCAAGAACGGGGCGATGAAGTTCGACCGCGAGGAACTGCACTTTGAAATCGACGAAACAGGTCGTCCCACACGCGCC
>JAEEJK010000076.1 GCA_016281815.1 Prevotella sp.
GGAGACTTATTCCAAGAACCCCGGTGGCGACGGCCCCACCTACTATGCCGACTGGAGCAATGCGGAATTGCAGCGTTTCACCTTGCAGTTCTACACCGATTTCGCCTTACGTTACGGCCACGATGCCCGCCTGGCCTTTCTTGAGGTGGGTTTCGGCCACTGGTCCGAGTATCACATCTACGGTACGAAGTTGGAACTGGGCAAGAACTTCCCCTCAAAAGACTTTCAAAAACAGTTCTTCGAGCACATGAGTGCCGTCATGACCGACATCCCATGGGCGGTTTCCATAGACGCCGCAGATGTCGAGTACTCCCCCGTGGTCGATGATGACGAGCTGATGGCATTGCACTTCGGCCTGTTCGATGACTCGTTCATGCACAAAGACCACGAGATCGGTACAAGTGACGGATACAACGAGGAATGCTGGAATGCCATCGGCCGCGGCACACGCTGGCAGACCGGTGTCTGCGGCGGTGAGATCAGCTACTATTCGTCCAACGACCAGAAGAATTTCCTCAGTCCCGATGGTCTCTATGGCCACACCTGGGCAGAACAAGCCGCCAAATATCACATCACCTTCATGATTGCCAACGACGCGCCTCGTGGGGGCGTTGCCACACCGGAGAGGTTTCGTGAGGGTTCCATGGCCACCGGCTACCACTTCGTGGTCAAGCAATGTCAGACAGATGGCACCACCACTCGCCTGTTGGTCACCAACGAAGGCATTGCGCCACTATACAGGGATGCCTGGTTCGCAATCGGCGACATCCGTTCCTCTTCCACATTGCGAGGCCTTCTCCCCAGTGATGAATACTGGATTGAGATACCTACCGCACCTAAAGGCGACGGAAGCGACATACAAATCACCAGCGACTGCATCCTGCCACAACAGTCCATTGAATTTGACGCTGACATAAGGCCGACAGGCATGGCTCCCATCACCACGCCGCCCTCGCACAAGTCAACGTTCAACCTGACCGGGCAATACCAGAGGATCACCCCCACCCAGCCCGGGCTATACATCGTAAACGGCAGGAAAATCCTGTTGTGCAAACAATCCCGCAATCAATTCCTGGAAGGAATCTAAATGTCTTTTGATATGAGCGACTGGTACGGCAAGAAATGGATCCTGAGCAGACTGCCGGATGAAATTCCACAAGACATCGTGGAACGAGCCATCAAAAGCATGGGATACTACTATGTGAAAGACGACCCTCTGGAAGTCTGGTGCGTTGGCGAGCGTGAGGCTGACCATGTGTCTGAACGGTTCGACAGCAAGGAGGAACTGATGACATGGGCGTGTGAGAAGATCTGCTGGAACATTTCCATGATGTGGGAACTTGAAGACCGCAAGGAAGAGGAGAAGAAATGGCGCTACGTGTACGACCATGCCGAAAATGGACAATGGTATTACCGCGAGCACAAGGACTATCTCTATAATGCCATACACGACACCCGCAAATGCTCATTTGAAAGGGAACTGAAATTGTTAAAACCCATGATACCTACTGAGGAATGGGAAAAGACGATGGGGAGATTCACGCGTCTCATGAACCGATGGTTCAAGAAAGACCATTGGGCCTATGACGAGTCCCTGTGCCAGTTCATTGAAATCAGCAACTCGAGGGAATACGCCTCTGACTTCGATTCAACGGAAGAACCACGGGAAGGATCCATCATCAACATAAATATGACATAAGAATATGGAACAATTTGAAATACAACTGCAAAAAGACCTTCACCAATTCCTGCTCAGCATGAAGGAGGTTGATGAACGGCTGCCGCAATGTCCGGATGTCGAGGAGAAATGGGAGGAGATTGCCCAAGCCTACATCCCCGACGGCATCAGGGAATTCAACGACTTCCCCTCCGCCAGCCTTGGCTGGATGATGTACATCGGCATGGCCGTCGCCAAGTTCTGGGATGCGGAATGGGAGATTTACTCGAAAATAGAGGACCTCTATGCCTACCTGCGTGACAAGCGAGGATACGACAACATGGACGAGTATATCCGCGAGAACGTGCTGCTGCTGAGCGGCGTCGACTATACCGTGCTGGAGAAAGTGGTGGGCGAATGCGCCTCCCGCGTGTACAACGCCCTGCGCCACCAGCACATCGAGCCCGGCACCAAGGAGGCCTTCCATGCCTATGTCGCCTGCCTGCACCAGCTCTACCTGGCGGGAGTTGCCATGCAGCTGAAAAGGATGGGCTACCGCATGACAAAGATGAACTGACATGACAAAGAAGAAGGCCAAGGCTATATACAGGTATGTCGGCTTGTCGCTCACAGCCCTATGTTTCGCTTTGAGTTATTTGTATCGTCCGTATGCCTATTCACATCATCTGAATGACTTCCATCTGTCAGACTGTTATACCAGTCTCTTTGGCGTTCCCATTATCGTATGCCTGACACAGGCTTTCTTTCGAGAGGAAAGTGAAAAATGGAGCATTCCCAAGAACATCCTGTATGCGGTGCTCTTTTTATTAGCATGGGAACTCGTTGATGGACTTCTCGCCAAGAGAATGGACTGGGTGGACATCGTGGCTTCTGCCATTAGTGGATGCCTGACGTATGTGCTTTATCGAATATTTGGTTTCAAGAACCTCAAGGAATATGAGGACGACCAGCAGGAATGCCCATAGCCCATATTCATAGTAAAGACAAAAGTCTGTGACAAGAATGGAGGAAACGGCCCATATCAACTACACAACAGAGAGATATTCCGCTGAGATCGACGCGAAAGCCTATATAGAGGGTTTCCGCAAGGTGGGGGATTTCGTCAAGCTCTGCCAACAATGCGGCAACTATGGCCGACGCTGGGGTTGCCCTCCTTTCGAAAACGGCACCCTCTCCATCGTCAACAACTACCAAAAAGTCCGCATCTACGCTGTGAAAATCATACCCCGGGACAAGAACCTGCCCCTGAAAGCGGCA
>JAEEJK010000077.1 GCA_016281815.1 Prevotella sp.
ACTCACCGGCGATGGCATTCTGAAGGACGGCAGTCTCACGCTCTGCCTTGGTCTCGGACTTCACCGTGCCGTTGATCAACTCATTGCCAGCAGCAAGAATGGTGTACTCGCCAGGGTTGCTTGTTGCTATCTGGCAATAGCCGTGCTGACAACTGACCACCCAGATGATGAGTGCCATCAACGACACGACAAGCCATTGCTTGTTCGGGCCGCAATTGAAAGGAGACGGCATGTTGTTGTTTTTCCTGTCTTTCCTTCTGTTATCGAATATTCGTAAACTCATGGATGTTTCGTTTTTTCTTGTTGTATTCAACTCGCTCCCGTATGATGGCGATGAGGTCAATATGGTTGCGAACCCCTACAACGTCAAGTCGCGGACAGGTTTTGTCACCGCTGTAGATGCTGACGGTCTTCAGGCCAAAGAGCATCTGGGCAAAACTGCGCTGCTCACTGTAGTCCACTACACGGTATAACTCTATGTAGTCCCTTTGCAGGGAAAAGATGCCGTACTCATACCTGACCTGCTCCTCGTTGATGCAAAAAAGCATCCTTCTCAGATAGACATACCTGCACGACAGGTTGATGAGCATGACGAGGAACAGGATCATCAGGAAGGGAAACAGGGACTTGGGAACCAGATTGTCGCAACCAGCAATGGCAAGGATGGCAACCGTCAGGGTGATGCCTCCCATGTTTCCTGCCACGAACTGCAATCCGTGGGGATGTATGCTGATGGTTGGATAAGTCTGACTCATGGTCACCTCCTTGTCTTATGCGTCTGCTTCTTTTCCTCACTCTCGTTGAGTTCCACATCTCCGTCGGCATCGAGGTCGATACCGGCGGCGACATTGCGGTTTTCCTCTGTATCGTCAATTGAAGACAATTGTTCTTCTCTCTCTTTCAGCAATTGCTCATTCCAGTCCTTACCTTTCTCTGGTATCTCCCTCACAAGAGCGGTGTCTTGCTTGTCATCAATGCCCAAGAAAGAGCGTATAGCAGTGCGGAAATCCCCGTATAGTTTCCTTGCTTCATTTTCCTGTTCCCTGATGTCATCCTCATGACAGATACGGCTGTCTCGCATGAACCTTGCTTCCTCCCAAGCTGACTCATAACGGGCATACTTCTCCCGAAGGGGCTTGGGAAGTTGGTCGATATCGCCTCTGGCGAAATCCTGATTCAAGGGAAGAGAATCGAGATAGGGTTTTCTTTCGGGTGTCTCCTCGATTCTGGAGCGAACCAGTTGATGTTGCACACCTTTGAAGTTCTCCGTAAACTGCCTTCCTGCCAGGTCATTGTCAAAACAGATATGGTGCAACGCTGTCGGGGTCTTCCTGAGCATCCCACGCATCTGACCGACAGTTGGGTTTCCACCCGTTGAGACGAATACGGCTTTTCTCAAATCGGGGTTGTCCTTCTCATGAAGCTGATAGTAGGCCATGGCATCGTAGGCGGACTCAAACCAATAGACATGCCTGGCATCGGAAAGCTCGCCCTTGCCCAGGTTGGCAATCCATATTCCCTCGGAGCCGTTGCTGCCCTGTGCCTTGCCCTTATAGCCTGAGCTGCCGTCCAAACGGGGGCGGCCACGTTCCTCCAATCCCACGACGGTGGAGTTGCCCGGCACAAACAAAGGAAAGGACAGGTTGGTGTACGCCTTGCCCTGCTGCGACGACTCCTTGGTGGTGAGGATGAAATGCTGGCTGAAGGCTTTCTGGGTGTCCAAGCTGATGCCCCTTGTGACAAAGAAGGGATAGAACTTCTTGATGCTGTCGAAGTCATACTTGCGAAAGGCATGGATGGCATAGTCGTTGAGGTCAAAAGGCTTTTCTTCCCTTGGCTGCGACACCCTTACTGCAGCCTTATGTTCCTTGGAGATGTTCAGCAATGCCCGGCACACCTCGTTGACAAGACGGTCGGGGTTATTTGAACGGGTATGCTCCGGAAACATGCTCGGAAAGGTCTTGATGAGACTGATGAGATTGTAGGTCTTCTGCTCAGGTGGTCGGAAGCAGCTGGTGCCGTGGTTGGTGACGATGAACTTGTCACCATGGATGCGGCGGCCATCACTGTCCTTACGGACATACGAGGGATAGCGAAGCCCGTCACGTCGGTTCAATGTGTAACCGGCATGAAGGAGGACATCCTGAATGTTTATCTTGTCCAGGTAGTCCTGATATGTGAGGTCGTTGGCACCCATGGTGTTCTAATGATAAAAGTTACCTTCCCATGCCATGGCCATGGAGTCCTTGGTTGAGACCTGCCTCGAAAGCTCTTGAAGCGATGTCCTGCGGAGAGTCCACACCGGGCTTTACGAATATCATGCCCCTGCCATGCACCTCATGGTACACGTCAGGATGGAAATGGGGTCTGTGTCCGTATCGTGGAAAATCGAACTCACTGGCGGCAGTGACACCGGCAGCGAGGAAAGCTCCGAGATTGAAGCCCTGTTTCATGTCGGGACGGGTCTTCAAATCAACTTCCTTGAATACCCTCGACATCATGCGCATGCGCTGGTAGTCATCGACAGCCAGGAACTTCTCATACTGCTTCTGGGTTATCTCATGGGAGATGACCTGACCATTGATGACAGCACTCATCTTGTAGAGCACCTGGGAGTTCTTCTTGTCATCCTTCTGGTCGGGGTTGTCACCGTCTGCTTTCTTAGGTTCCACTTTCTCCACCCAGATGTCACCGACTTCCACAGCCCTGCCGTGCTTGCCATCACGATACCAGCCCTTACGCTCGTTCTCCTCCCCAAGGTCTGCGCCATTGACATAACCCTCGTCGGGATTCATGGTGGGCGCATAATGGTACCGACCCTGCAAGGGGTCTGCAATGACATCTACCTGCTGCACTTGCTGCATCTGCTGCGCCTGGAGTTGGACTTGTTGCGCCTGTGCGTTAAGTGACTGTTCTACCTCTGGCTTCAGCCCGATGCCGATACGCTCCTTGCTGTCGAGCATGGCCTTGGTGATGGAATCCTTGAAATCACCCTTTATGACGTTGTTCAGAATGTCGATACGTGCCTGCAGCGACATCTTCTTCAAGGAATTGTCTGTGAGTTTCTTGACCTCCTCATCCTTCAGGTCATAGACAAAATCCTGCTGGGTGGCAGAGGACTGGATGGTGAGTGTCTTCTTGTCTGCATCCACAATGATGCCGTGGGAGGAAAGGACTTCCTGCCATTTCTCATTGGTGAAATAGACATTGGAGGTGATATGCTCCTTGTAGGAGATGGCTGGCTCTGTCGGACGGGGACGGGTCTGAACAGAAGGAAAGTAAGTCTGCAAGTCCTTCAAGGGATCTGCCACTTGACTTCCTCCTTGACTTCCACCCTGACTGCCCTTGTAGTAGTAACCATAGCTGCCACTCCTCAGTTCCCCTGGTCGCAACCGTCCGTCGGCATGCTCAATGACCATGGGAACACCGCCCATGCTTCGGAGATGGAAGCCCGGCTGGTTCCGTGGCGACCATCCGAGGTAGCCAGGACCAAAGGCATGGGGACGCATCGGGAACGGTCTGCCTAACATTCCCGGCCCTTCATGGTAACCATGCAAGCCCATGACCACACGGCCATTGACATTGCGTGCCGCCACAAAGGAGGATGGCAGTTCAAAGTCCCTGCCAACAATGCTGTTGAACGTGTTGTATGCCTTCTTGTTGGCGAAGTTGGTGCCTCCGTCCCCCAGGGCACGGAACTGTTGTTCATTGATGTCATAGCTCAACATCGGCGAGTCATGTCCCTGAACGAGGAGTTTGTACCTTCCATCCTCCACGGCGAGCTGTGCGCTCATGCCGTTCCTGCGAAGGATGTCTTCAAGCCAGAAGGACAAGCGTCCACGATAAGGCAGAGATTCAGAACGTATACTCATGGTCTTGTTTTTAT
>JAEEJK010000078.1 GCA_016281815.1 Prevotella sp.
AGAATCTCACATAGTCTGTCTTCTCTGATGACCTTCGGAGCAGCCTTCCCAGCCAGTATCAGCACCTTCTTCCCATTGCGGTAGATGTGAAGCTGGCGTGAGCGGACAACTGCCGTCAGTTCCGGGTCATCCCGCATGGCTATCCATAGATGATGATAGACCCCATCCTCTTCGAAGAGCTTCTTCCGCAGGTGTGAGCACATGTTTGCCGTATCGATGGATTCTATATTCATGTTCTTTGTTAAATTTACCATTTCTTTTTTAGTAATAATGCTCCTTCCACAATGGCTAAAAGCAAACATGCGATGAGCACCTTTGCATCGGGCATGATGATAACGGGCGTTTTCGACATCTGCATATCACCAAGTTGCAGCCAGCAGTAGACGGCAAGGAGTGTGGCCGCGAGGTTTCTCCCTGCATGTAGTATCACGCTAAACCAGATGTTTCGCGACCAGATAAACAATCCCCCGTAGACCATGGCACTGAAGAAAGCACCGGGGAAGTTGCGCACGTGGAGTATTCCGAACAAAATGGCCATCACCACACAAACGACCATCTGCGCGCCACTTCGTCGGAATGGAGAAATAGCCATTTGCCTGAAGCACAGTTCTTCGAGCACGGGGGCAAGCAGCACAGCATGTACGCTGGCCAGAAGGTCTTCACGCAATTCATCAGCCGTGTATGTCAGCTGCTCCATCTGCACAGTGTGTGCCAGCGATGTAAGGCCATACACAATATAGCCTTCGGCAACGAGCCATAGAGGTGCTATCAGCAACAGTCCGATGACGACTGAGATTTTAGGCCACTTCAGTGGAAATTGTTTTGCGGCAGGAAACACTTTCGGCTCGACATAACGTACAAGGTATAGAGTCAAGGCGATACCTGTTAGCGTAATCAGCCATGTCAGTGATTCGCCCGCGAACCCATGACTGTCACCAGCAATAGGCAGAGCGGTTACATAAATAATCGCCACGCCGTAAACAGCCGAGAGTACCGGCATCAATGGTTTAAGAAGGCTTGTCGCTTTGTTCATATCAAGGCGGTGATTACTGCAAATACTTTTTGATGAATTTCTCCTTCCAAGTCTTGTAGGGCTGGTAGCGCAGGGGGAAGTCAATCCATGTGCCGCGTTTGACGAAGGATTTCCGGTGGCTGAACGTCAGGAACGATTCCTTGCCGTGGTAGCTGCCCATGCCCGACTCGCCTATGCCTCCGAATGGCAGGTTGTGGGCCGCAATGTGGGAAATGACGTCGTTGACGCATCCGCCACCGAACTGCAAGCCGTTCATGAATTTCTGCTCCATCTTCTTGTCTTTGGTGAACAGATACAGTGCCAGCGGATGCGGACGTGACTGAATGAAGCGGAAGGCTTCATCGGTGTCGTTCACGATGACTATGGGCAGTACCGGCCCGAAAATCTCCTCCTGCATCACGGCGTCAGTTGCATCGACATGGTCCATGATGGTCGGCGCAATGCGAAGGCGGTCTTTCTGGGTCTCACCTCCCACGATGACCTTCCGGGGGTCTATCAGCCTTGCCACCCTGTCAAAGTGGCGGCGGTTGATGATTTTCCCGTAGTCTGGATTGTCCAGCGGGCTTTCGCCGAACATCTTTGCCAGTTCCTCCTTCAGCACCGACACAAACTCCTCGTGTGCCGCCTGCTCGCACAGCACATAGTCAGGCGCGATGCAGGTCTGTCCTGCGTTCAGGAACTTGCCAAAGACGATGCGTCTGGCCGACAACCGCAGGTCAGCGCTGCGGGTGATGATGACGGGCGACTTGCCACCCAGTTCCAGTGTGACAGGAGTCAGATGCTGTGCCGCCTTCTCCATCACAATCTTTCCCACGCTGGCGCCACCAGTATAGAAGATATAGTCGAAATCGAGGTTGAGCAGCGCTTGACTCTCTTCCATACCGCCATTCACCACGGCTACCATTTCTGTGGGAAATGTCTCCTCAATCATTTTGGTGATGACCCCCGCTATGGCAGGTGCCAACTCCGACGGCTTCAGCACACAGCAGTTGCCGGCGGCCAAGGCTCCTGTCAGCGGCGAGACCAGAAGCAGGAAAGGATAGTTCCAGGGTGACATGATGAGTGCCACGCCATAGGGCTCCTTGAGAATCCTGCTGCGGGCAGGGAAGTTCTGCAGCGGCGTGCACCGATGCTCTGGGCGCATCCATCTTTTCAGATGCCGCAGTGTATATGTGATGTCACTCAGCGCCAGTCCTATCTCACACATGTAGGATTCCGTCGGCGACTTGCCCAGGTCATCCTTCAAGGCTTCCTGCAGTTCTTTCTCATGGCTCTTGATGGCCTCATACAGTTTCCTCAGCGCGTCACGCCGTGTAGAGTAGGGCAGTGTCGCTCCAGACAAGAAGTATTCACGTTGTTTTTTCAGAACTTCTTCCATTTCCTTTTGTTCGGCAATTCTTATTCATAATAGGATTTCTGAAGATTCTCATGATTCCTTCACGGGAAGGTCATGGTATCGACAGAGCCCGGGGTTGAACGATACCAAATCCATGCAGGTATGAAGTGCAGCCGAAGTATCAGCACCCGCTGCCGTCGAGACGGCACGAAGCACCTTCGGGCTCATCAGGCATCGGCACCAGTCCTACGTCTTTTGAGGAAAGGGTAACGGTGCCATCCTCCAGCACATAGCACGGGATGCCCACGTCACCGGTTTTTCTCGCTTCATTGAAAGCGGGATTGCTCTCCCTCAAATCGAGGAACTGTTTGAGGTTACGGACATGCTTGCCGATGTCGATCACCTCAAAATCGGGATTACCCTCGACCTGCTTCTCCACATATTCGCAGTAAGGGCAGGTCTGCATAACAAACATCTTGATCATTATATGATTTCCTTTAAAGTTTCAAATCAATCGAATTATCTAATTTGCTTTATGTTTTCATTTGGTGAGGAAGCTGGCACGGATGAAGCGGATGGAGCCGTTGAAGTCAATCTTGAAGGAGTCGCGTTCCTCGTCATAGTCGAGGATGATGCCCTCTCCGAGGACCTTGTGCGTGACCTTGTCGCCCGGCTTGAGGACATTCTCTTCCTCCTCTTCCTCCATGGAGCCGTCCGTGTAGATTTCCGCATCGAGTTTGCGGACGAGGTTGAAAGTGCCCTGCCAGATCTCAGGCGGGATGTCACCATCCACCTTGATGATGTCGCGGTCTATCTCCATGAGGAAGCGGGAAGGGCACCGGGAAGTCTTGTGCGTGTAGTCGAATCCTTCCGACTCCGTGAGGAACACCGCCTTCTCGGCACGAGTGATGGCCACGTACATCAGCCGCCGCTCCTCCTCCAGCGCCGGTTTCTTCCGCTCACGGATGGAGCGGTGGTTGGGGAAGATGCCCTCTGTCACCCCGCAGATGAAGACGATGGGGAACTCCAGTCCCTTGGACTGGTGGATGGTCATCAGCTTGACCGTATCCCCGTCATCCTTGTAGTCAGCATTGGTATAGAGGGCGATGTCCTGCAGGTAGGTGTCAAGAGAGATTTCCTCATTGATGTTGACCTTCTCATAGTGCAGGATGGAGCTTGCCAGCTCCTGTATGTTCTCGAGCCGGTCCTCATCCTCGTCCTCCCTGAGCAGGTCTTTCAGGCCGCTCTCCTGCAGGAGGTATTCGAGCATGTCCGAGGTCTTGGTGTTGTCCTTGGCCTTGATGCAGTCCTCTATCAGCTCGATGAACTTGGCAAATGCCTCCTTGTCGAATTCCTTGTTTCGGAGGTGTTTTTTGAGCGTGGCATAGAGGGAGGTGCCCTCCTGTTTCGCCAGTGTCTGCAGCCTGGCCAGCTTCGCCTTCCCGAATTTCCGTGACGGCGTGTTGATGACCCTGACGAACGACAGGTCATCCTGGTAAGCCACCAGGCGCAGGTATGCCAGCGCGTCCTTGATTTCCTTCCGTTCGAAGAAGCGGATGCCGCCCCACACCACATACTTGATGTGCTTGCGCAGCAGGGCCTGTTCGATTTCCCGTGACTGGAAGGCGGCGCGGAAGAGGATGGCGATATCGCTGTTCTTGCATCCTTTCTTGGTCAGGGTCGCTATCTGTTTGGCAATCCAGTCGCTCTCGTCCTTTTCGGACTTGGCATGGTGGTGGACCGCTATCCTGTCTTTCGGCTTCTGTGTGAACAGGTCTTTGGGGATGCGGTCTTGGTTATGGGCGATGACCGAGTTCGCCACATTGAGGATGTCGGGAGTCGACCGGTAGTTCTCGTTCAGAATGATGTCAGTCTCAGCGGGGAACTCGATGAACGATTTCGGCTTC
>JAEEJK010000079.1 GCA_016281815.1 Prevotella sp.
ACTCTTCGCCATCATCGTCTGTGCGCACATGGCATACAAGATGATGGTCAGGCACGAGCCGTTGGATGTGATGAAGCTCTTCAAGCCTTTGGTGGTGAGCATCGTCCTCTGTTGGTGGTACCCACCTTCAGACACGGGCATTGCCGGAGGCAGCAGCACCTGGTGCGCCCTCGACTTCCTCAGTTACATCCCCAACGCCATCGGCAGCTACACCCATGACCTCTATGAGGCAGAGGCGGCGCAGGTGGAGGACAGAATGCAGGACGTGCAGCAGCTCATGTACCAGTTGGGCGATGAAGCCGCTGACCCCATGTCCACCATCAAGGCGGCGAGCAACGCCGTCAGTGCCTTGCTCACGCAGAGCAGCGTGCAGGATGTCACCGATGCCGACGCTGCCGCCGAGGATGAGAAGAACATTGTCAAGGCGGAGATGACCAGTACGACCGCCGGACTGGTGATGCTGGCTGACAAGATCATCATGCTGATAGCGTTGATTACCTTCCGAATTGGATGGTGGGGAACGATATACTGTCAGCAGATACTCTTGGGTATGCTCACCATCTTCGGGCCGATACAGTGGGCTTTCTCTCTGTTGCCGAAATGGGAGGGAGCCTGGGCGAAATGGATTATCCGCTACCTCACCGTCCATTTCTACGGAGCCATGCTCTACTTCGTGGGCTTCTACGTCCTCCTTCTCTTTGATATAGTCATCAACATACAGTACAACGACCTCGCAGCGGTCACGGCTACCGACGAGACGGTGGTCAATTACTTGCAGAACGCTTTCTTCTCGGCGGGCTATCTGATGGCTGCCAGCGTGGTGGCCTTGAAGTGCCTGAACCTCGTGCCCGACCTTGCCGCATGGATGATTCCTGAGGGCGACACCGCCTTCTCCACCCGTAGCTTCGGCGAGGGCATCGCCACCTCCATGCGTCAGTCCGCAGGCCGTTTGGTGGGTATCTAACATCAACAATAAGAACCAATGGTAATCAAGAATTTAGAAAACAAGATCAAGCTCGTGCTGATACTGTGCAGCCTCTTTCTCGTCGGCTGTGTGGTCATCTCCCTCGGCAGCATCTGGGCGGCCAAGGGGATGGTCAATGACGCGCAGAAGAAGGTGTACGTCCTCGACGGCAACGTGCCGATTCTCGTCAACCGCAGCACGATGGAAGAGACCCTTGACGTGGAAGCCAAGAGCCATGTCGAGATGTTCCACCACTATTTCTTCACCCTTGCCCCTGATGACAAGTACATCAAGTACACGATGGAGAAGGCCATGTACCTCATCGACGAGACCGGCCTTGCCCAGTACAATGCCCTGAAGGAAAAGGGGTTTTATGGAAACATCATGGGAACGAGTGCCGTCTTCAGCATTTTCTGCGACAGCATCCGCTTCAGCAAGGAGGACATGTCGTTCACCTACTATGGCCGTCAGCGCATCGAGCGCAGGACATCCGTGCTGATGCGTGAGCTGGTGACTGAAGGGTTCCTCAAACGGGTGCCAAGGACGGAGAACAACCCACACGGCTTGCTCATCGTCAACTGGCGCACCGTTCTCAACAAGGATATGGAGCAGCATACGAAGTCAAACTACTAATACATCAGTTATGGGATTCAAGAAGATATTGTTCGGGGAGAAAGTTCCTGACAGGGATGACCCGAAGTACAAGGAGCGTTATGAGAAGGACGTGGCGGCAGGGAAGAGTTTCGCCCATGCCTTGCACCTCGACCGTGCGGCGGCCTGTGTGCAGCGTTTCGCGTCAAGACACACCAAGCTTTTCCTCGCCCTCGTTTTCTCCTTCGTGCTGTTCAGCGTCGGTCTCAGCCTGTACCGCATGAAACAGGCGGTCACCTATAGGCCGCGACCTTCCAGTGCCGTGGAACGACAGGAGAAGGAACTGCATTTCAACCGCCACCATGCGCCGGAGTCCGAGGCACAGCCGACAACTGTCAAAGAAAGTAACCAACCACATTCAGTAGAAGAATATGAAGCATTTAGACCAGATTAACTTCAGGCAGCCCAAGTACATGCTCCCCGCCATCCTGTATGTACCCATCCTGTTCCTGGGCTTCTTCGTCATCCGTCTTTTCGGAACGGAAAAGGCAGACGTTGACAAGTCAAAGTTGGAGACCACCGAGTTCTTCAACGACAAGTTGCCGGATGCCAACATCAAGGGCGACGGCATAGGAGACAAGTACACCAACATGCTCAATGACTTTGGCAAGATCAAGGATGAGTCAGCAGTGGAAAACATCGAGCGTGGCGGCGAGGACACCAAGGAGGAATACACCTCGCAGTACAGCGATGCCGAGGTGGCCGCCATGGAGCCGGGCAGCAAACAGGCTCAGGAATCAATGGAGAAGTTGCGGCAGCTGCAGGAGCAGATACGCCATCAGCAAGCCCAGGATGATAATATCTCCAACGACCGAACGGGAGGTAACACCTCCGAGGAAGAGGAAACGTTGGAGAATCTTCGCAAGGCTTTGGACGAAGTCCGTCAGCAAGGGCAGCGTCAGGCATCGGGCGTATCGACTGCCACAGAGAAGACAACCGCTGACGCATCAGCCGCTGTCAGTCAGAAGGCAGAGGATAGCACCCCTGAAATCTCTGTCAACGAGAATGCAGTCACAGAGATTCCAGAGGAAGCCGAACCCGAGCAGGTGGTCAAAACACAGGTCGAGACCTCCGACTATTTCAACACCATCACCACCAACGAGCCAGAGCACAAGCTGATCAAGGCTATTGTCGATGAGGAAATCAAGGCTGTGGACGGTAGCCGTGTCCGACTCCGGCTTCTCGATGACATCGACATTGGTGAAAGGACAATAGCCAAAGGCAGCTATCTCTACTGCACGTTGAGCGGCTTCAGTCAGCAACGCATCAAGGGAACGGTGAAGAGCGTCCTTGTCGATGATGAACTGGTCAAGGTCAACCTGAGCATCTACGACACTGATGGTCTGGAGGGGCTGTACGTGCCTCGAAGCAGTTTCCGTGAGACATCGAAGGACGTGGCAAGTGGTGCCATGAGCCAGAGCATGACCATCAATGACGGCTCCACCAACTCCTCCATGGGTCGTTGGGGAATGCAAGCCCTCCAGAACGCCTACCAGAAGACCGCCAATGCCATTTCCAAGAGCATCCGCAAGAATAAGGTGAAAATCAAGTATGGCACACAAGTTTATTTGATCAACTCCAAGGAAAAGAAACAGAAAAAAAATCAATGATATGAAACGATTCAGAATCTTCGGCATGGCAGCTTTCGCGCTGTTGTCCGCAGTGCCTGTCA
Source organism: Prevotella sp. (assembly GCA_016281815.1). Taxonomy (GTDB): domain Bacteria; phylum Bacteroidota; class Bacteroidia; order Bacteroidales; family Bacteroidaceae; genus Prevotella. The sequence continues at coordinate 3,288 of JAEEJK010000079.1, forward strand.
TGGCACAGAAAACGATGGATGATATGCAGTATCTCACCATCAACGAGAATGTCACCACTGTCATCACGGCCAGTGAGCCTGTCCGCTTCGTTGACATCAGCACCGCCAAGGTCGTGGGCGACCAGCCCATCAATAACACCATCCGGCTGAAGCCCAAGGAGGGCATGGAGGTGAACCATGACGGTGACGTGTTGGCCGTTGTCACCGTTGTCACGGAGCGTTACCGCACCCAGTACGCTCTCATCTATACCTCCCGCATGAGTGAGGCCGTGACAGAGAAGACCATCGCCCCCGACGAGCGGGTTCCTTATCATAACCCTGCCGTCAGCATGTCCACTGAGGATATGACACGTTATGCCCGGCAGATATGGTCATCCCCGGCTCGCTTCCGCAATGTCTCTACCAAGATGCACCGCATGACGATGCGCCTGAACAACATATACAGTGTTGGTGAGTATTTCTTCATCGACTTCTCAGTGGATAACCGCACGGACATACGTTTCGACATCGACCAGCTGCGTGTCAAGCTCAGCGACAAGAAGACCTCCAAGGCGACCACGGCGCAGACCATCGAGTTGACCCCGGAACTTGTCCTTGACCCCACGCAGTCGTTCCGCTACGGCTATCGTAATGTCATCGTCCTGAAGAAGATGACCTTCCCCAATGACAAGATGCTGACCATCGAACTGAGTGAGCGTCAAATCAGTGGCCGCACCATCTACCTCAATGTCGAGTACGAGGATGTGCTGAGTGCCGACTCGTTCAACAAGGCCATACTGATGGAGCAATAAAACCGAAGGACTATGAAGAAGAGAAGAATGTCAACGATGCTGCTTGTCTCTGCCATGCTGATGCTGGCAGTGACGGGCAACGCGCAGAGCCACGGCAACCGCCTCTCATTAGGCGTGGGTGCGCTCTATGAGAAAGGCTTCGATGTCACCCTTGCCGTGGAGCATGAGACCAACAACCACAACGCTTGGGAGTATTTCGCCAACGGCTATGTCAAATGGTCGGAGGATGAGACTGCTGGACATGTCACCAAGGACTCTTTTTGGAACAACTACCGCACATGGGGATTGGGCATTGCCTACAAGCCTTGTGTGGTGCGCTCCAGAAACCAGTATGGCTGTCTGCGCATCGGAGCCAGTGGCGGCAGCGACACCCATGAGTTTGTAGGCTGGACGAATGTGGGCTATGAGCACAACTATATCCTGCGCCATGGCTATCAACTGTATTGGCAGGTCAAGACCGATGTCTGCATCAACGGTCGGGACTTGTTCCGCACCGGACTGGTGCTGGGTGTGAAGATTCCAACAGGAGCACGTTAAAAACCAATGAATATGAAAGCAAGATTTTTCCATTTCCTTTTCTGCGCCTTGGCAGCCTCGTTGCTCATCACCTCCTGTGACGAACATGAGCTGGAAGACCTCTCATGGCATTCCTGGCAGCCGGGCATGGTCTATTGCGCCAATGGAGAAGTGACCGATTTCGACAAGTGTATGGCCGATGGCAACACACCTGAAGCCGTCATCTTCTATATCGATGACACCGGTGAGATTCCGGGCAAGGCTTACGCTGTCAGTCTTCACGACAACTGGCAGGAAGCCTTCAGCGACCCCGACACCATCTATGTGGCGCAGGGAACGTCTGCCGACATCACGGCATACGACGGCGAGGAGAACACCACTGCCTTGCGCTACGGTAAGATTGAGTCGCCGATAGCCACCGCTGTCAGCGACAAGTACTTCATCCCTTCCGTGGGAGAGATGTTCAAACTCTATATGGCCAGGTATCTGGTCAACTTCACCCTTCAGCAGTGTGGGGGCGACATTCTTCCCGTCGACGCGGATGGTTGCTGGTACTGGACTAGTACCGAGTGTGAGGGTGCCAAGACCGACAGGGCATGGCGTTTCAGTCTTTATTCCGGGCGTTTCGAGAGCACCGACAAGCACACTCCGTTGCCTGTCCGTCCCATCATGATGATTCGTTTGAACATAGGCGAGCAGCAATAACCGGCCATGGAAGAGAGCAAAGACCTGCAGACGTTGTACAAGGTATTCCGCACCATTATCTATGTGGCATTGGTTGTGGAGTTCTTTGAGTATGCCATCACCCCGGGAATGCTGAATTTCTGGGGTGGTGTCCTCGCCAACATCCATGAACGACTCAAACAGTTGGACGTGTATCAGGACGGCCACATGCTCCGCAGCAAGATCATGACCTTCCTGATGATTTGCGTCACCTGCATGGGCACACGCAACAAGAAGAACCTGGAGTTCAATGCCAAGCGGATGGTCATCTATCCCATTACTTTTGGTGTCATCCTGATGTTCTTCTCCGTCTGGGTCTTCAACCGCCACTGGCATCCCATGTTCTTTACCCTCCACAGTAGTATATGGATTTACTTCCTGATGTCTGTTGTCGGCACCATCCTCTGCCATATCGCCCTCGACAATATCTCCAAGCACATGAAGGAGGGGCTGATGAAAGACCGCTTCAACTTCGAGAACGAGAGTTTCGAGCAGATGGAGGAAAAGGTGGAGAACAAGTACAGCGTCAACATCCCCATGCGCTATTACTACAAGGGCAAGTTCCGCAAGGGATGGGTCAATGTCATCAACCCCTTCCGTGGAACGTGGGTTGTCGGCACTCCTGGCTCTGGTAAGACTTTCTCCATCATCGAGCCGTTCATCCGCCAGCACAGTGCCAAGGGCTTTGCGATGGTGGTCTATGACTACAAGTTTCCGACCCTTGCCCAGAAACTCTACTATCACTACCGCATCAACAAGAAAGCCGGGAAGACCCCGAAGAACTGTCAGTTCAATATCATCAACTTCGTGAATGTCGAGTACAGCCGCCGTGTCAATCCCATCCAGTTGAAGTACATCAGCAACCTCGCTGCCGCCAGTGAGACCGCTGAGACCCTTTTGGAATCCTTGCAGAAAGGCAAGAAAGAGGGTGGTGGTGGCAGTGACCAGTTCTTCCAGACCTCTGCCGTCAACTTCCTGGCGGCTTGCATCTACTTCTTCTGCAACTACGAGAAGCGTCCGTATGATGAGGATGGCCATGAGCTGAGCTATGACAAGACTATTGACCCAGAGACGGGTATGATAAAGCCCACCGGCATTGTCCGTGACGCAATGGGGAATGTCACCCAGCCAGCCTATTGGTTGGGCAAGTACAGTGACATGCCCCACATCCTCTCGTTCCTCAATGAGAGTTACGAGACCATCTTTGAGGTGCTGATGACCGATACCGAGGTGGCACCTTTGCTTGGCCCGTTCAAGACTGCTTTCGAGAATAAGGCCATGGAACAGTTGGAAGGTATGATTGGCACATTACGTGTCTTCACCTCGCGCCTTGCTACCAAGGAATCCTATTGGATATTTCACAAGGATGGTGATGACTTCGACCTGAAGGTGTCCGACCCCAAGCATCCGAGTTATCTGCTTATAGCCAATGACCCTGAGATGGAGAGCATCATCGGTGCCTTGAATGCCTTGATATTGAACCGTCTGGTGACCCGTGTCAATACAGGTCAAGGTAAGAACATCCCTGTCAGCATCATCGTCGATGAGTTGCCCACGTTGTATTTCCACAAGATTGACCGCTTGATTGGTACGGCACGAAGCAATAAGGTCAGTGTGGCCTTGGGCTTTCAGGAGTTGCCGCAGTTGGAAGCCGACTATGGCAAGACGGGTATGCAGAAGATTATCACCACCGTTGGTAATGTGGTCAGTGGCTCTGCACGAGCAAAAGAAACCCTCGAATGGCTCTCCAACGACATCTTCGGCAAGGTTGTGCAGTTGAAGAAGGGCGTGACGATTGACCGTGACCGCACCTCTGTCAATCTCAATGAGAACATGGACAGCCTTGTGCCTGGTTCGAAGATTGCTGACATGGCCACCGGCTGGATTTGTGGTCAGACTGCCCGTGACTTCGTGAAGACAAAGACTGGTAGGGGAGGGAGCATGGACATTCAGGAAGCCGAGGAGTTCCAGACCAGCAAATTCTTCTGCAAGACTGATTTCAATATGGCCGAAATCTCCAAGGAGGAAACAGACTATGCTAATTATCCCATCCCTCAGTTCTACCATTTCGATTCGCCAGAGGTACGAGAGCGAATCCTGTATTCCAATTTTCTTCAAGTCAACCAAGACGTGAAAGACATGATTAAGGAGATACAGGAGTTTAATAAAAAGTGAAAACGAAGCTTTTCCCTCAAAACGAATAACGTTCCTTAATGTACAGGATTGTAGTCTTCTTATTTCAGTTGTACTCTTTATAGGAACCGCTGCATCTGTTCATCTTTCATTTGCGTATCATATTATTATCGACTTTAGGTAATTCTCAATAACCTCTCGTGTAATTATCCTCGTTTCTTCAACCTTCTTAACATCCAAGAAAAGCACATGGTTGTTAGCCTCCAAAGTATTAATCTCTATACTGCAAATACGCTCAATGTTTGCTTTTATCGAATCTATAGCTTCTTGTCCGAATCCATATATGAGAAATATTTTATCATGCTGATATCGATTAAATAAAAACCGAAAATAGGTCGCATCAGAATCGCCCACTGAACAACCGTAAACTGCATAAAAGTTTTTCTTGCTGATATAGTCTATCGTTGAATTCAAATCATGGAGCCGTTGCTTTGTCTTGTAAAGGAATGAATGAGCAGCCTCTACTTGCTGAGAAATGGGGTCTATTCCTACAACGATATCCTCTGACCGCCTGTTCTGGCAGGCTTGAAAATCATATATAGAGCCATGTTGATATATAAAATGGTTTTCGTTTATGGAATCGTCTTCATTCAATATATATCGTCCATTCATACTTGACGTATTCGCTGTATTGATAGAATAATTGAAAGTTAGATATTGAGGCTCCAAATTGTGCCATTCTACGTTCAAACCCAATGCCGGAGCTTCATTTATAGCTTCTACTATAGTTCCTGCAGCGCCTTGAAGGTAAATAAAAAGAGCTGTCCTAAGTTCATTAAACTCATGCTCAAACTTATCTGCCTGATCTTGATTACCTATGCCATATTTTTTTGTGATAGCCAAAGAGTATTGGTAAAGTCCACATTCTAAATCGCTCCAGTATTCACCCTTTATGTCATCAAGGATATGCTGACACAAACTATTGCCATTATTGGCTAAATCGCGTAATTCTTGGCTTTTTGCATAAAACTGAGAATACCTTGTCTCAATTCCAAGTGCCAAATCGAAGCCATTGCCTAAAATTATCATTGATTGTGTGTCCATATTTTAATTTTATCGGGAAGTACCATTTACTTATTGAAAAATTATGGAATTAATATGAAACTACCAAATTATTATTCAATCTCTCTTGTGGGAAAATCATTGGGAAAGGTTTGATCTATTTTCATATTCGTTTTCATATTTGAATCATTCTTTGAATCATGATTAGCCGATTTGCTTGGCATTCTGATTATGTAGGTCAGAGGGGTTGCCCCCTCTTTCCCCATTAAGAACCGTACGTGCGACTTTCACCGCATACGGCTCAAGTTATTACTAAGTTATCGTCTCACGGACTCTAACCGGTACATGTACGGACTTCGTATCCGCACTGAATCCGATAAAGGGTCTTAGGCTGCTTGGGCAATGAGTGCCCCTTTTGCCTTTCTCTGGCGGTTTGCCTTGTCGGCTCGCTTGGCGAAATATTCGACCCATGCAGGGTCGAATGGATTCGCATCTGCCCTCACCTTGACGTGGCGCACGATGGGAACGTCTGCAAGTCGCAGGAGGCGGTAGGTCTTTTCCTCTCCGTCCATCGTGTACTTGAAGCCGAACGTCCATCGGTTGCGCCCGTCGCTGATGAAGTACCTGCGGTTAGTCCAAT
>JAEEJK010000080.1 GCA_016281815.1 Prevotella sp.
CGATTTGTCCTTGAAGACGGGCGGCTTCCTGCTGCAACTGAATGAGCTGGGACTGCAGGTCGCTGGTGTCGAAAGAAGAGCTTTGGCTTAGTGTCGTATACATCGAGCATTGCTTGGTGTGGCTGCTGGGACTGCCACCACAGTCACCACATTTGTAGGTGGTGCTTCCCTTGCCCAACAAACCGCCTTCATGGCAGGTGATGCTGAAGGTGGCGGATGACGCATCGGCCACTCTCTGGGCATTGGCTGCTTGGTAGTAGCTTCGTTCATCGTAACCGATGTAGTAGGTGTAGTTGGACTCCGAAGGATGGGTGGCGATATACTCATCCAGGTCTTCCGGACTGCCAATTTCCTGATGGTCGCCGTTGGCATTGTACTGGGCAAGACGGGCATTCATCTGTGCCATGAAAGTGTTCCAGTCCATGCTGTAGCTGTCAAAGACCTCCTCATAGATTTCCTCCTTGACATTCCATGACTTCGTGACCTGTATGCTGTAGGCATAAGCCTTGCCGTACTGTCCGCTCTTGCTCTTTCTCAAAGTGTAGGAGAGACAGGACTGGTTCATGGTGTAGGTGTTGCCGTCATTGCCCGCATTGAGCTGGCTCACCCTGTCACGGCTCCATCCTGCATAACCCTCAGAATTGTGCAAGGCTGCTTCGTACTGTGCAGTACTGGGGGTGAAATACGGGTCGGTGGTGTTGATGCGATACCACTCCGCACCATAGAGGATGCTGTTCTCATCCATGGGTGGGTAATAGTTGCAGAGGATTTCCGAACCGGCATCGCTGCGATAGATATACACCCGCTGTGTGTAGTAACTGCCTTGGGCGGCTGAAGCATAGTCATCAATCCACCGTGTCAGGTTGTAATCGCTGAGCTTGAACAGGCTGTTGATGTTGTCCTGTCCTATGACGGCGGTGATGACCTGGGTGGCCGACAAGTCCTTGTACTGGTCGTACATGCTTTTTATATTGTCGGCGAGGGTGATGACGCTGCCCAGTTTCTCCATGAACGTACCGCCGAAGTTGGTGCCTTGAAGGAGTTGGTCAACACCGTTGCTGAAACCAGCCTGGGCAAGACCGACACCCTTGTTAATGAGGTTGTCGAGGTCATCTTTGAGATTGTCCTCGGTAAAGGCACCCTCGATGTCATCCCCAAGGTGTTCCAGCAGTTCTTTCCAGTCGATGCCCCCAAGGTTGGCGAGGTTGAAGATGGCCTTCAGGTTCTCGGAAATCTCCAGAAAGGCGATGTCGCTGAAACTTAGTGTGCTGTTGGTCACGATATTCTCGAACTGCTGGCACAGGGACTTCACATCCTCCGTGGTCTTCAGCAGATAGCTGCCCCAATAGAAGGCGGTTGAAGGGTCTTCCACCATCAGCTGAGCACAGATGACCATCTTGGGAATGATGCGCCGCGAGACAATCTTGCAGATGCGGTTGTAGTAATAGTTCTCCCTGCGGTCATCCCACAGGTTGAGACTGGTGAGCGCCTTGCGGTCAAGGTACTTGGAGGAGAAGCTTCCGGCACTGGCCAATTCGGCAGCCTTGTAGCTGTCATGAATCTTCTGCAGGTTCTCATTATGAAGGGCTTCCATGGCCGCCTCGGTGGTGAATGCCTCCGACATCGCTGCCATCGTACCATAATCGACATTGATACTATAGTACTGTGCCCTGGCAGGAAGAACTGCCAAGGTCAGTAGCAATGCGAAGATGACTTTCATACTCTTCATTTTTTCCCTTTTGGTTTGAAGTTAAGCACATGCCCTGACTGGTTCACCTTTTGGGCAAAGGCCAAAGACTTGCTGATACCAGAGAGTTCCCAGTCACGGCAGTATGCCTCGATAGCGTGCTGGTGGTCACACCGCAGCTCTTGCTTGTAGAGCTTCAGGGCTTCCTTCTCGGCCCGTTCTGTCGTGTAGGTCATATAGCATTCCCTCGGTTCCTCGACACCGAAGACATCACTAACAAGGCCGCGACGGATGAAAACCTCACGGAAGAATGCACGTCCTTCCTTGTTCTCCAGGCGGTTGATGGTAAAGATCTTCCGACACTCCACATCAGTCAGTCCAAGGACGGCCTTGATGTCATCAAAGCGTTCCTTGAACTTGCCCTGGTCGAGTAGCATGATGATATCGGAATTGTTGATGATGGCCTCCTTGACAATGGGACTGCCGATGATGTCCTCCAACTCCTGCGTGACCACGCCGACCATTGCCCAAAACTTCCGGGCGGTCTTGTAAAGATACTTGATGTACTCGGCCATCATGGGAGAAGCGACGGCTTTCCACGCCTCTTCGATGACCAGCACCTTTCGATTCTTTTTAATACGCATTTTCTGGATGAACACATCCATGATGATGAGCGTCACTAAAGGGAAAAGGGTCGTGTCGTTCTTGATGTTGTCAATCTCGAAGATGATGAAGGTCTCCTCAAAGAGCGTCGTGTCGATGTTCTCATTCAAGGTGCGCTCATACTTGCCACCACGGTAGAAGTTCCCCAGGCTATAGTTATAGTTGGATATGTCCACACCCACAATCCTGTTCTCACTACAGATATAGGGAATGCGCTGGGTACTGTACTCAAAGAAAGAGTTGAACGAAAGCTCCTTGACCTTGAGGGCTTTCCTGCGCCTTTCCATCACCTTAATGCGGTTGCCTATATCCCTCTCGACATCCTCATTGGTGTCTGTCAAACTGCCCTGGGTGATGGCATCGATGAGGAACCTCTTGTGCAAGGCATCCCTTTGCGAGGCATTGTAACCGTTGAAGCCATGAAAATAGGCATCATAGTACTCCGTGATGACCTGCTCAATGAGCTGGTCCTCGGTCTTGCTGACGGAACCGCCACTGCCTTTCCAGATGAGCATGATGAGATTCTTCAGGAAACCTATCTTCTCCACGTTCAGCTCCTCACGCTGGATGC
>JAEEJK010000081.1 GCA_016281815.1 Prevotella sp.
CTTACGGGGTAATAATTTTTTATTATATAATAAGCAAACATCGTGCCAATCTACAGAGATGATTCCAAGTTGATGTCATGCTCCGCCATTCTTTCCCTCCCTCCCCTTTGGGGAGGGCCGGGGAGGGGTGTTAGGGTGCCGGGGAGGGGTTTCAATTAATAAAATAATTCATTCCCTCGGTCTCCTCAATAAACTGGATGAGTTTTGAGTTTACCTCCACCGTCTTGGCACGGCTGCGGAGTTGCAGTTTGCCATTGACATCCTGTATCTGGATGTAAAGCGAGGTTTTGCCGGGGTTCTCGTCGATGGCAGCCACGAAATCACTCACCGACGCTGCGTCGATCAGGTCGCCGTTCATCACCACCGTGAGTCGGTCGATGGCCTTCTCCTTCACCGTTTGCAGGAACTGTATGTCACTGATGCGGATATCATAGATGGTGGAGTCGCGGAAGCGCTGCACCGCCTTGGCCGTCACATAGATGGTGGAAGCCTCATTGAACATCCCTCTCCATTTCGCCCATTCCTCGCCGAAAAGTGCCAGTTCGCCCGAACCGACAAAGTCCTCGATGGTGACAAAACCGCATGGTGTGCCATTTCGGCTGAATTTCGCCTTCACGCCTGTCACCACCCCTCCGAAGGTGATGGTCTCCTTCTTGACCAGTGCCTCCTTCTCTGCCAATTCTGGACAATGAGTGTTGCACAGATGGTTGAGGATCATTCTGAACTCATCCAGCGGGTGTGCGGAGAGATAGATGCCCACCAAGTCGCGCTCACGGTTGAGCCGTTCGATGTTGCTCCACGGTTCACTCTCCGGGATGGGAGGAGTGGCGATTTCCACCTCCTCGGCACCAAAGAGCGACATCTGCGCCTGCTGCTGCTCCGCCTGATATAGTTGTCCGAAGCGAACGAGCGTGTCGAGGAAGACATCGCCCTTGGAATTCGGGGCGAGATAGCGCTCCCGCGCCACGCCGAAACTGTCGAATCCCCCGCTGAGCACCAGACTCTCAAAGCATTTGCGGTTGGCCGACGAGAGATTGACGCGCTTGACCACATCGTACACATCCTTGTAAGGTCCGTTGGCGTCGCGCTCCGATATGATGGCCTCTGCGGCAGAGGCACCCATGCCCTTGATGGCAGCCAGTCCGAAACGGATGGCTCCCTCCTTGTTGACGCTGAACTTATGGCGGCTCTCGTTCACATCCGGTCCGAGGGTCTGGATGCCCATGGCCTTGCACTCGTCCATGAGTTTGGTGATTTCGGTGATGTTGTCCAGGTTGCGGCTCATGACAGCCGCCATGTATTCAGCCGGATAGTGTGCCTTGAGATAGGCCGTCTGGTAGGCCACCCACGAGTAACAGGTGGCATGGCTCTTGTTGAAGGCATAGGAGGCGAATTTCTTCCAGTCCTCCCAGATTTTCTTCAGCACCGCCTGGTCATAGCCGTTGTTTTTGCCACCTTCGTAGAACAATCCCTCGAGTTCCTGCATCTTGTCGATGAGTTTCTTTCCCATGGCCTTGCGGAGGGTGTCGGACTGTCCTCGGGTGAAGTTGGCCAACTGCCTGGAGAGGAGCATCACCTGCTCCTGATAGACCGTGATGCCATAGGTATCCTTGAGGTATTTCTCCATGCAAGGGATGTCGTAGGTGATGCGCGAAGGATCTTTCTTTCTGGCGATGAACTCCGGGATGTAGTCCATAGGACCCGGACGGTAGAGGGCGTTCATAGCGATGAGGTCCTCGAAGACCGACGGCTGCAGTTCCCGGAGGTATTTCTGCATGCCCGCCGACTCAAACTGGAAGGTGCCGATGGTGCGCCCGTCGCAGTAGAGTTTGTAGGTGAGCGGGTCGTCGATGGGGATATTGTCGATGTCGATTTTATGACCTGTGGAGAGTCTGACATTCTCCACCGCCTCCTTGAGGATGGACAGGGTCTTGAGACCCAGGAAGTCCATCTTGATCAGTCCTGTCTCCTCGATGACATGTCCGTCGTATTGTGTGCAGAGCACCTTGTGACCAGGGTCGGCCTTATCCTCCGCTGTGGAAACCGGCACCCAGTCGCTGATGGCGTCGCGGCAGATGATGGTGCCGCAGGCATGGATGCCCGTGTTGCGGACAGTACCCTCGAGCATACGCGCATACATGATGGTGTTGCGCATGCGGATGTCTGTGGACGACTGTGCCTCACGCAGTTCGGGCACCACCCGGATGGCATTCTCCAGGTTCATCTTCAGACCGTCGGGCAGTCGGTCGGGAATGGCCTTGCAGAGTCTGTTGCTCTCCTCGAGCGGCAGTTTCTCCACCCTTGCCACGTCACGAATGGAGTTTTTGGTCGCCATGCTGCCATAGGTGATGATGTGCGCCACATTCTCGTGTCCGTATTTGTCCTCCACCCACTCGAGCACCCTGCCGCGCCCGTCGTCATCGAAGTCGGTGTCGATATCCGGCAGTGAGATACGGTCGGGATTGAGGAATCGCTCGAACAGCAAGTCATATTTAATGGGGTCGATGCGTGTGATGCCCAAGCAGTAGGCCACCACCGAACCAGCCGCCGAACCACGGCCCGGTCCCACCATCACATCAAGTTGGTCGCGCGCCACATTGATGAAGTCCTGCACGATGAGGAAGTAGCCCGGGAATCCCATGGTCTTCATGATGTGAAGTTCGAAGTTGACCCTTTCACGCACCTCCTCTGGCAAGGGGTCGCCATAGAGTTTTTTCGCTCCGTCATAAGCCAGTTTGGCCAGGTAGTCGGCCTCGAACTTGATGCGGTAGAGTTTGTCGATGCCACCGAGTTTCTTGATTTTTTTCTCGCCTTCCTCACGCGACATGATCTCATTGCCGTTCTCATCGCGGGTGAACTCCTCAAAAAGTTGTTCCGGCGTGATGCGTTTCCTCACATCCTCCTCCGTGCCGAAACTCTCGGGGATGGGGAAGAACGGCATGATGGGGGCATGGTCGATGGAGTAACTCTCCACCTTGTCAAGGATCTCACAGGTATTGTCAAGCGCTTCGGGGACATCCGAAAAGATATCGTTCATCTCCTGGCGGGTCTTGAACCACTCCTGCTTGCTGTAGAGCATTCGGGTGGGGTCGTCGAGGTCCTTTCCCGTGGAGAGGCAGAGCAGGTGGTCGTGCGCCTCCGCGTTGTCCTGGTCGACAAAGTGCGCATCATTGGTGCACACCAGTTTGATGCCATATTCCCGTGCCAGTTCGATGAGCACCTTGTTGGCTTGTTGCTGCAAGGGGAAGGTCTCGCGGTTGGCGCGTATGTTGGGGTCGCGCACCTCGTGCCGCTGCAACTCAAGGTAATAGTCATCACCAAAAATCCGCTGGTGCCACTCGATGGACTCCCGTGCTCCCTTGATGTCGCCTTTCAATATCTTGTCGGGCACCTCGCCGGCGATACACGCCGAGCAGACGATGAGTCCCTCATGGAATTTCTCCAGGTCATGATGGTCGGTGCGGGGACGCATGTAATAGCCGTCTGTCCATGCCCTGGACACCAGTTTGATGAGATTTTTGTAACCTGTATAGTTTTTGGCGAGCAGGATGAGGTGATAGCCGCCCAGGTCCTCCTTGGTGTCCTTCAGCATCTTCTCTCCCCTGCGGGCTACATAGACCTCACAACCGAAAATGGGTTTGAACGCGGGCTTGCCCTCCTCCTTCAACTTCTTGTTCTTCTTATTGCAGTAGTTGAACAACTCCTTGACACCCATCATGTTGCCATGATCGGTGATGGCCATTCCCCGCATACCGTCAGCAATGGCCTTATCCACCAGTTTACTGATGCTCGACTGTCCGTCGAGCACAGAATAATAAGTATGTACGTGTAAGTGAACGAAATCTCTCATGTTTTTTCAGTCGAACAGCGGTTCAAAGTTACGTGGAAAAGTTGGCATTACCAAAGAATGAAGTTTAAAAATTTGCAAGGTTGATGAAAAACAATTACCTTTGCAAAGCATATCTGACTGTGAACATGGGAAAGAGAATACGCAAACTCAAAAAACAAAGACTACACAGTGAAGGCAACGACACTCTGATCTACAGTCTCTTCATTTTGATTGCCATTGCTGTCATTCTATGGCGCTGCTTTGACTCCAAGGTGCCGTTCTGGTGCTTTGTGGGTGTTTTTTCCGTGATTTATGGCATCGTGCTCAACTTTTTCCGCTGTCCCATCCGCTTTTTGGACATTGAGGACACCACAGGCATCGTGGTGGCCCCCGCTGACGGTCGTGTGGTGGTGGTGGAAGAAGTGGACGAGGATGAGTATTTCCATGACCGCCGACTGATGATATCCATTTTCATGAGTCTTTTCAACGTGCACGCCAACTGGTTCCCTGTTGACGGCCGTGTGACGATGGTGAAGCATCAGGACGGTAATTTCCACAAAGCCTGGCTGCCCAAGGCCAGTGAGGAGAACGAGCATGCCGACGTGATGATAGAGACCCCTGAGGGCATCCGTGTGCTGTGCCGCCAGATTGCCGGTGCTGTGGCCCGTCGCATCGTCACCTATGCCAAGGAAGGCGAGGAATGTGATATTGACGACCATCTGGGCTTCATCAAATTCGGTTCGCGTGTGGATGTCTATCTCCCGTTGGATTCAGAGGTATGTGTGAAAATGGGTCAGTCGACGACAGGCGACCAGACCATCATCGCCAAACTGAGATAGTCATGTCAAATTTCGTGACAAGGAATATTCCCAACTCACTCACCTGCTGCAACCTTTTATCAGGCTGCATCGCTACCACTTTCGCATTTTCCGGACTCCAGCACTTGGCGCTGCTGATGATTGTCATCGGAGCCGTCTTCGATTTCTTTGACGGGATGAGCGCGCGACTGTTGGGTGTGTCGTCCCCTATTGGCAAGGAACTGGACTCCTTGGCCGACGAAGTGACTTTCGGTGTGGCTCCCGCCACGATGGTGTACACCCTGCTGTTCCAACTTCAGTATCCGGAAGCATGGGGTACCGTTTACGAATACATGCCCTATGTGGCCTTTCTCATCGCAGCCTTCTCCGCCCTCCGTCTGGCGAAATTCAATCTCGACGAACGACAGACCACCTCATTCATCGGACTTCCCACTCCTGCCAATGCCTTGTTCTGGGGTTCGCTCGTTGTGGGTGCAGGTCACCATCTGGCCCACTACAAATTTGGGCTCTACATCGTTTTGCTGCTCATCGCACTGAGTTGTTGGATGCTGGTGGCAGAGATTCCTCTCTTCGCCCTCAAGTTCAAGCACTGGGGCTGGAAGGGCAACGAGGTGAAGTATATCTTCATCCTGTCGTGCATCCCCATCCTTGCTGTCTTGAGGGTTTCCGGACTGGCTGTGATCATCACATGGTATGTGGTCCTATCACTCTTCGCCAACAGACATTCGGACAAATCCTCCGCACAATAACTTATGTTCATCCTGAAATTCATATTCTTCATCTTCATCATTGGCCTGTTTGCCATCCTGTTCTTCGCATTGCGTGTCTATCTGACCATGCGGAAGTTCAGGGACCAACTCAAGCGGCAGCATCCCCAGAATGAGATGCCTCAGGGTATGCAGACGACCACAGAAACGGGCGAGACCATCACAGACACACGAAATCCCCAACGCTCTGGTCGCAAGATTATCGACGACAGCGAAGGGGAGTACGTGGATTTTGTGGAAGAATAACTCTTTTCCCTGATGATTTCTTTTTTTATCTCACGAATTTGAGAATTCAAGAATTATTCTGAGTTCACCAATTCGATCATTCGATCATTCGGGATCAAAGAATTATTCGTGGAGTCATGAAGTGCAGAGTTACGGATGGACAAAGGTGCCGATAGGCTCGCCGAGGATGACCTTTTTGAGGTTGCCCACCACATCCATGTTGAAGACATAGATCGGGAGGTTGTTGTCCTGGCACATGACGACAGCAGAGAGATCCATCACCTTAAGTCCGCGAGCCAGAATTTCGTCGTAGGAAATATCGTCGAATTTCACCGCTGTGGGGTCTTTCTCCGGGTCGGCGGTATAGATGCCGTCGACACGAGTACCCTTCAGCATCACGTCGGCCTCGATTTCTACGCCACGGAGCGACGAACCTGTGTCGGTGGTGAAGTAAGGTGAGCCTGTTCCTGCGGAGAAGATACACACCTTGCCAGCCTCCATCTCCTCAATGGCACGCCATTTGGAATAGAACTCGCCAATGGGTTCCATGCGGATGGCTGTGAGCACCTTGTTGGGCACGCCGACAGAGGTGAGCGCGCTGCTGAGAGCCAGTGAGTTGATGACGGTGGCCAGCATACCCATCTGATCGCCCTTCACGCGGTCGAAGCCAGAAGCAGTGCCCTTCAGTCCACGGAAGATGTTTCCTCCACCGATGACAATGCCAATCTGCACACCCATGTCATGGATTTCCTTCACTTGCTGTGCATATTCCCCCAAGCGTTCGGGGTCGATGCCATAGCCCTGTTTTCCCATCAGGCTTTCGCCGCTGAGTTTTAATAGAATACGATTAAATCTTGCCATAATTGTTGTTATTTAATGAAGATAAAAAATTTCAGAATGCTATTATATATTTCAGAATACTATTATACATATCAGTCTCACTGATCATCGTCTGAAGCAGGAGTAATCAGGCTCCCCCTCTAAGATTAGAGGGGGTTGGGGGGCGTTGACCCACTTCTCCCCTTTTCTCCGTCAAAATCCTCAAAACACTATTGACAATCGTTTGCGGTTGCTCAAAGACGATTTTATTCTCGAATCGAAGTGTTTGTATGCCATAATCATTCAACAAATCCTCATCTCTATCCGTTATCAACGCCCCCCTACCCCCTCTAATCTTAGAGGGGGAGTTGGTTTCCTCTGCTGCATCACGGGATGAGGGGGAGTTAGTTGCTCCTGCCGCACCACGGGATGAGGGGGAGTTGATTACCTCTATGTAGAATTTGTGTCTTACCACCTTACTATTTGACGTATATTAAATGACGAAAGTCACTTCCTTGAAGGCATATTGGCGGATGCGGCCTGTCGTGTCGCGGAGGACAAGGTGGCCGTCATCCTCGACATGGAGGAGTTCTGCCATCAACTGGCCATTGTCATCACTGTAAGGATAGAAACCCTGCCGGCGGTAAAGCCGCTGGTGATAGCAATCGCAGACAGAATGGAAATCACCCGCCCAGATAGGGGCGAGATGCTCCTCCAAAGCATCGAGCAGGTTATTCATTACCTCCTCCACCGGCACCTCATGGCCGAGAATCTGCCACAGCGAAACCGGATTGGGCGCATCGCTGCGGAACACCTGCTGGTTGACATTGATGCCGATGCCGAAGGTGCAGGATGCCATTCCCATGCCGCTGACCGATGTCTCGATGAGTGTCCCACTGATTTTCCGGTCTTTCCAATAGATATCGTTGGGCCATTTGAGCGTGATGCCGTCGGTATAGGCCGCCAGCGCATCGCCCACCGCCAGGGCACCTGCCTCCGAGAGAACAAACTGTCTGTTGGGCGGCACCATCGTAGGATACACCCGTATACTCATCAGCAGATTCTTCCCAGGCTCGCTCTCCCATGAGTTGCTCCCCTGCCCTCTCCCTGCCGTCTGATAGTCAGCCACCACAACAGTCATCTCCTCCCCTTCCGGCCTGAGGTCGTGGAGGTAACGGTTGGTGGAATCGGTCTGTGAGATATGGATGATGCGGCGGTTCATGGATTTTAAACTTATTATGACGGTAGAAGTATTATCTCATATTCATCGGCGGCACGAAAGCGTTCTCGATATGCTCGATTTGCACATTGTCGCCCTCCCCCACCACGGTGATGATGTCGAAGCGCACCCCAAGAAAAATGCCCATGCGCTGCACGTAGGTGTTGGCTGCAAAGACCAGGTTACGCATCTTGCGCCAGTCGACAGCCTCTTCCGGCGTTGTCATCTCCGTATTGTGACGGGTCTTCACCTCTACGATGGCGAGGGTCTGACCGTCCTCCGTGACAGCAGTGATGTCGAGGTCACGCCGTCCGGTGCGCCAGTTGCGATGCAGGATGCTGTAGCCTTTCTGCTCCAGGTATTCGGCGGCTTTTTGCTCGCCCCACCGTCCGTAGTCATTGTGAGAGGCCATGTGTTTGAGAGGTGAGAGGTGAGAGGTAAGGGGTGAGAGGTGAGAGGTGAGAGATTAGATGTTGCGAATAGAGGTCGGACAAGTCGAACAGGTTGGACAGGCCGGACTTACTTGTTATGCAAAATTAATGAAAATCGGGGGGTGGACAAAATGAAAAGGGGATTTTGTTTTCTGCGATAGGATTTTTTTGTATTTTTGCGCCTATTGGAATGAGGGAGGAAACGGACAGGCAGAAACAATAAAATGCAAATATGACAGAAGAGCAGCAAAAAACAGATGAGCAGATGATGCGCAAAGCGTTGGCTGAGGCAGAGAAGGCGCGTGAGCACGGCGAGATTCCCATCGGTGCCGTGGTGACATGCCGTGGGCGCATCATTGCCCGTGCCCATAACCTGACAGAGACGTTGCACGACGTGACGGCCCATGCCGAGATGCAGGCCATCACCATTGCCGCCAATGAATTAGGCGGCAAATACCTCACCGACTGCACCCTGTATGTGACGGTGGAGCCTTGCGTGATGTGCGCCGGTGCCTTAGGTTGGGCACAGGTGCGGCGAGTGGTATACGGGGCTCCGGATGAGAAGCGCGGCTACCGTGCCTATGCCCCTGCCGCCCTACATCCCAAAGCGCAGGTCGCCTCCGGTGTACTCTGCGAGGAGTGCCGCCAACTGATGCTCGACTTCTTCGCAGAGAAGAGGGGATAATTATACCAACACAGAGATACAGAGATACAGAGTATTTCTCCTCTGTGCCTCTGTATCTCTGTGTTGAATAGATAGTATAATACAGACTTTTATCTCACCACCTTTCGTGTGCCCTTGTCATCCCAGAGGATGAGCATGCCGGAGGATGGGATGTCACTGACGCGGAAGGTTGCTGTCGGAGCCGAATAGATGAGGCGGCCCATAGTATCGTAAACCTTGGTCATGCCCTTCGTGGAAGCGGCAGGGACAGAGGCGATGCCATCCGCAGAGAAAGCGAACATCTTCTCATCGCTCCAACCAGAGACGTTGCCGGCATCACCGATGGCGCGAACACGGTAGAAATAACGGCTCTTGAGGTTGAGGTCGGTGAAGGTGTAACTGGTTTCCGTCGTGGTGAATTTTTTAGCGCCAGCACCCTTGATGGCAGCGACCTGAGCCATGCTACCATTGTTGGCAGTTGGCACCAGTTCCAGTTGCTCAGCCGTCCATGTACCGTCATAGATGGCGAGGTAGTCAAGAGACATCTGCGCCGTCGGCTTGATGGTGAGTCGGAAGATTTCCTTCCTGACAGTATAGTTGAAGACCAGCATCTGCTTTCCCTCGATGGAGAAATCGGAAGTGATCGTTTCTATCTGACTGTAACTGTCGCCTTCGTTTGCGTATTCTATTATCAGCGAGCCCTTCACAGGAGAGGCCTTGACAATATCCACTCCCAAAACGATGGTGAACTCCGTGGACTGTGGAACATAAAAGAATGGTGACTGCAGTGAACCTGGGGTTGACGACGTGCCGAAGCGAACTTTATTGGGTGATGTAAACAGTTTGCTGCCTGTCCATCCACTGAGTCCGTAACTGCTGAGTTTAGAGGAAACATCCGTCATTCCCACCGACTTGCTGTAGAACGAGTCGAACGTGAATTCCCTTACCAACGACTCCTTCGGGTCATCAGAAGCCGTTCCGATCTCCGTCAGTTCCAACTCATATTTCACGGCATCCTTGACAGCCGGCCAGGTAATGGTGAATGCCGCGTCCTCACCCACCTGCTTGCCATCATCGGGAGTAGGCATATCCAATGGAGGACGGCATGCCACAAACGACACCGTCATGGCCGAGGCATTTTCTTTGATATTGTCGATGGATTTGCCCATCAGATAGGTGCCGTCGCTGTTCGGTGTATTGAGTTCGGCTGCCGGCGTGGTGTTGTCGGTGAGTGCCGTGTTCCCTGTAGTTCCCGGCCATGGGTCACCTGCCAAGCCACGTAAATCCATCGTCTTCTTGTTGTCAGCGGGGATGATGGTCATGCGCTGGCGCTCTGCACTGACATTCACAGTATTGTTCCTCCATGGACCCTGATTATAGTCCACATGCACAATGAGCAGTCCATGCCCATAAAGACCTTTGTCAAAGTCCACCGGCTGGCGGTTCTCGAGCAGGTAATACTCATTCTTGTTGGCCTCATTGTAGAGGATATATGCCTCTGGTGTGGTGGCAAGGGGTTTCATGTCATTGATGGCAGTCATCGTAGTGATCTCTGTCGGGGTGAGCCATCCTGAGAACATACGCTCGTAAGCCGTATATCCAGCCGGGACACAATCATCACCGTTGTAACTACCATAGTCCATGATGTCCCATGTGTTCATACCGTAATTACCACCTTGGGTATCATAGAAGTCAGGCAATCCAAGGCAATGGCTGAACTCATGACAGGCAGTGCCGATGCCGTCGAGTCGACCTTTATTGTGGACACCGTCGCCTCTGAGTTCCGATGTGCAACCATAAGTGCGGATAGTCTTGTTGTTGTAGTACTTGGTGAGTCCTGCACCAGCGAGCGTCCACTCATGCGGCCAGATGGTGTTCTCATCGGCACCCTGCGCCTGATTGTAACCGGCATAGATGACGAAAACCTGATCCACCTCGCCATCGTTGTCCCAGTCGTAGGGGGTAAAGTCTACCTCAGCGGCTGCGGCATCAATCGCCTCAGATACCATTCCGGCAGGGTTGACATCATTGGCATCTCCCGACTTGGCACCATAATACGACATCTCATGCTTGGTGGTGAACGGACCTACGACATCGAAGTCAATCTCCAACTTACCATAACTCTGCATACTGAAGTAGTCGGTCACCGAATGCGACATGCCATACTCACTGTAATTCTTCTCATTGAAGAATCGATTGAACACCTCCTTGGGGTTCTCAGTGACAAAAGGTACATCAGCGAACTGCACAAGGAGAACCAGTCCACGCACCTTACCGACGGTAGTGTGAGCATCACCCACCTTTCGCGGTGTCTTGGCTGGTGAATAGTTGATACCTGCTCTTCGGAGGCGTGACTCCCTCATGCTTTCCCAAGTTTCAGCCACCAACTGGTCGGTGGTGGGCTGCAACCGCCCCACGCCATTGAGCGTATAGGGCAAGCCGGCATCATCCTTGTAGAAGGAGAAATGCTCGTCGCCACAGAGCGTCACCTCGACTGAGGTTCCGTCAGCCCGAAGCAGTTGTTTTTTCACCTTCTTGGCAGGAACAGCCATAGCAGCCGAAGCACACAATAAAGCGGCAAAAAACAGTAAAGTAATCTTTCTCATTATGTTATCTTTATTAACGCCAAAAAAAGGCGTGTCCACAATCGTGTGCAGCCACGCCTTTTTATTTAATTAGATGTCAATTATCTCTTGAAGACCTTCACAGTTTTGGGCATAGCCTTGTAGTTCATTGCCTTCCTCATCTGCTTACGCGACATATTCTTTCCAACGAAATTGTATGCCTTGAAATGATTTTTGGCCCACTTCACAGCCTGAGCCTTAGCCTTGGCTTTCACAGCAGCGGGAGCAGAGGGGAGCACGAGCTTGAAAGCCGTATTCATGCCACCATAACTTGTGCTGTTACCATACATAGTGTATCCCTGATAGAGCATTGGCGAGCCATCCTCATAATAACGAGGATTGTTTTCTTTATCCGTAACCTGGAAAGCGGGAAGAGTGATGACACCCTCTTTTAATGTTCCCCAGATATTTTCCACACCAGCGATGACCTCCTCCGGCGTGTATTTTGAAGAATAATATTCCACATAATCACCTCCAACACTAATGATGGAGAACGGGCCATACTTACCTATGCTGAATCCAAGAGGAGAAGTGAGGAAATAGACTCCATTGGGATTCTCTGCATGGATGATGAGGTCTTCCTCTCCGCCTTCAGAACCGAAAGAGGCAGCGATGTCAGCATATGCTTTTTTGACGCGATACAAGCCAGGGGTCTGAGTGCTCTCCTCAATCTCCACTTCCACTGTCTCTGGAGGATAAGTATTTCCTTCCTGGTCTAAGAACATTGACGTCACAAAGTCATCAGTATAATAGCCTTTACCCAGTTTCTTCCAAGGATTGGCTCCTCCACCAAAATACTCAAAGATGACAGACTTCACATTCTTCACTGCACCGTCCTCAATGATGGCGACGATGAGTTGGAGTGCACCAGTGAGGTCCTCACCGATGGGCACTCTGATCATGCCAGACTCCACTTCAACACCTTCATAGTCGCCAGCAGCGATACCATCGGCCACAGCCTCGGGATCAGCATCCTTGGGAGCCACGATAGCAATTGCTTTTTCAATGTCATCGCTGAGAGTAAGGTTGCCCTGTGCATAGACATTGCCATCCTTATCTGTGAGATAGCCCTCATAAGTCAGTTCCATGCTGTAGTCAGTGCGCACGAAGCCATCGAGAAGGAAGTACTCTTCATAAACGCCGAAATATCCAGCATCTACAAAATAGTACAAAGGTAAGGTGATGGTACCTGTCTCTTCATCGAATGTGCCATAGTCACCCTCTTTGGGCTCTACGTCATTCATAATCGAATAGGTAGCAGCATCTGCAACATAAATATTACCATATTCAGGATGTGTTCCACCAGTAAAGGTCTGCGGGCATGTCACATGACCAGATTTCTTATCATAGTCAAGAATCATTGTCTGATTGAAGGCCCAGTGCTCGATTCTCAACTTATACAAATCCGGGTTGTTCTGGCTTTGACTAACAGTGAAGGGAAGACCAGGATCCTCTCCTGAGAGATCATCAAAGATACCTGAAGTGTAGAAGAAGGAACCTGTACCTTCTGAGTTGAAAGCAGCCCATGGTGTCCAGTAACCATCTCTCGTAACTTCTACAACGGTGCTTACACATTGACCTGGCTTATAGTCTATCGTATCGCCACCCTGCACCAGACTGAGTACGCCTACAGGGTCACCGGCAAGAGTGAGCACATATTTGTAAGGTACTTCATTAACAAGGTTGTTGGCATTGACTTCAAATGTTGCAGTGCCCTGTCCAGGGGCAAAAGTCACTGTGCCATTGGCTGTATTGGAGAAGATACCCTCATGAGAAGCAGCAGTGGTGAAATTCACTGTAAGTGCCTCACTGGTATTGCTTCGTGTCATAGATACAGGGATAGTTGCATGATCGGTATCTTTATCCACCTTCACAGACGTACTGGCTGCATCGAACTGAGCATAGTCGGTAGAGTAAGGATAGAACTCTCCCTCCACGTCGGTGTTACAGGCGGTGAGTCCACCCATGGCAACGACGGCAAGTCCCAATAAATATTTATTCAATTTCATATTCTTATTAGTGTTACGTGATTGATTTAAAGAGACCTTTTCTTATTTATCACCTGTTGGGTTCTGGTCTTTTTCGGGATCCAGGCTGGAATTTCCGTCGAACTCAGCCTGCGGGATAGTGAGCACCCACATATAGTTCTCAGGATCGTCGGATGGACGGTTCGTAAGAAGGATGTTGGGATCGTTGGGCCAGCCCTGAGCGGTGGTGCGGATGAAGCCCTGCTTCAGGCGCTTGATGTCATAGAGGCGACCAAACTCACCCCACAGTTCGATACGGCGCTGGTCGATGATGGCCTCGCGGAGCGAGCCAGTGCGGTCGGAGGTCAACTTACCCATAGCAGTTCCTGTGGCGGTGCAGTTGTAGTTGGCGTCACGGGTCTTGACGAGGGTGTTGAGATAGTTGCGTGCTGCATCCTCATTGCCCAACATACACTCTGCCTCAGCAGCGGTGAGGTACATTTCCTCGATACGCATATAGACATAGTCGCCCAGATAGGTATTGATGTCGCTGAAGACCATCTTCTCCTGAATGTAAGGAACAGTCTCATCATTGGGATTCCACCAGCAGCGACGTGTATCCGCTGCCCCCATGAGGTTGTAGGTATCGATGTTCATGCACTTAGGAGCAGCATCATAGCCACCATACATTTCGGCATAATGGTCCATGTGAGAGTAGAGGCTCGCATAGATACCCGACTGGTCGGCGATGATACCGGCACCCCACATCACGTTGCCAGCACCGGCATTGTTGATAAAGTTGGAGGTGTTCTTCTTGAAGGCAGCAGGCGATACTGCCTGGATGGAATACTGACCAAGGCTGATAACAGTCTCAGCAGCGGTCTTGGCTGTGTTCCAATCCTCCATGGTGAGGGCGATACGTGCCTGAATACCCAATGCCACGGGATAGGTGATGTAACTCTTATCCTCGTCGAGAGAGGTCTTCAAACTTCTGCTCAGGTAATCCACAGACTTGGCAAGGTCGTTCTTGGCCTGCTCGTAAACCTCTGCTACAGAAGCACGGGGATGACCCTGTGTTCCGGCCACAGACGGCTCGGTGTAGATAGGTACGCAAGGCTCACTCTCATGTCCCTTGTAAGTACGTGCGAAGTACTGTGAGAGCATCCAGTAACTATAGCCTCTGACGGCGTATGCCTGACCGAGGACGTACATCTTGTCAATATCCGTAAGGCCTTCCTCATCCATGGCGATAAGGTAGTTGGCATTGGAGATCCACTGATAGAAGGCGAACCAAAGGTCGTAGGAGCGCCAAGCGCCGGAGGTGAAGCGTGCCTTCACATTGTATCTGGCGTCAAACCAGAACCAACCATTGCCCTGGGCAGCCATGATATGGTCATCGCCCATCACATCGGCACAGAGGTTGTAGGCCGAGATACCGAAGCACTGGTGGGTGTTGCCTGTGGTAGACCATCCGGAAGTGTACATAGAGCGGTAAATACCGTTGAGCGCGATCATGGCAGCGTCACTGCTCTGTGTCATAGTGGTACCCGACACAGCAGTGGTAGGCGAAGTTTCCAGTTGATCCTCGCTGCAGGCGGTAGCGAGCGTGAGGACGGCTGCGCCTGCGATCAAATAATTGAATATCTTTTTCATCTTCATGCTCGTTTAGAAATTAATGTCAAGACCGATGGTGAAGTTCTTGTTGGGAACATAAGAATAGTCATTACCGTTACCTGAGAGGTTGTACTGCGGGTCCATACCCTTCAGGTGAGTAAATGTGACCAGATTGTCTACAGAGCCATAGATACGCACCTTGCTGACCTGAATCCTGTTGGTCCACTTAGCAGGCAGGGTGTATCCCAGGGTAATGTTCTTGATAGCGAAGTAGGAAGCATCGATCAGGTAACTGCTGGTCTGAATCTCGCTGCCACCCACCTGGATACGTGGGATGTCGGTGACATCACCAGGATGCTGCCAACGGCGAAGGGCATTCTTGTTCCAAGTGTTGCCGTAGTAGAGGTTGAGCATCGAAGAATAGTAGCGTGAGTCGAAGATCTTTCCACCAAGTGAATAGGTGGTGAGCATACTGAAGTCGATGCAGTTGAAGAGTTGCAGGTCGGTGGAGATGCTACCGTAGATGTCAGGCGTACGCTTGCCGCAGAAGTAGCGGTGAGCAGAGGCTGCTGAGTAGTCAGAGGTAATGCTCTCATTGGTCACATTGCCATCATCGTCCATTGACTCATAAACGTAATAGAGTTGCTTACCGGTTGCGGGATCTACACCTGCTGACTTGGGCAGATAGAAGGTGGTGAGGTCATAACCTTCCTTGATGATCTGGTAGCCGTTTCTGATTTCGGGAGACTCAGAGGTGAGTTTCTCCACCTTGTTGCTCTGGTGTGTTCCCATCAAGGTGAGGTTCCAGAGGACATCCTTGGTCTTTACCAATGAAGCGGAGATCATAGCCTCAATACCTGTATTCTTCATGTTACCCACGTTGGCAGCATATCCAGTGAAACCTGTTGAAAGAGCCATCGGGTAGTTGAGGAGCATGTCCTTGGTCTTCTTAGTGAAGAACTCAAGTCCGAAGCGGAGGCGGCTCTTGAACATAGCGCCTTCAAGACCGATGTTGAGCATACCATTCTTCTCCCAGGAGAGGTCTTTGTTCTCCAGTGTTGACACGAAGCCACCGATACGGCTGCCGTTGGCAAACTCAAGGTCGTAGAGGTTCTGCCATACATAGTAGGAACCGATGCTCTCGTTACCGCTCTCACCGTATGATACCTTGAGGGAGAGATTGTTGAGCCATGTGAGGTCCTTCATGAATTCCTCAGCAGTGATACGCCAGTTGGCACCCACTGACCAGAATGTACCCCAGCGGTTGTCCTTGTAGAAACGTGAGGAACCGTCGCGACGTACGGAAGCGTCGAGATAGTACTTGTCGGCGAAGTTGTAGTTGATACGTCCGAGCCATGACTCGATGTCGTGCTCCTGTGAGTAGGAGTCGGCGTCGGTGATGGTGGCGGCAGGACGGAGTTCGTCGATACCGTCAACGATATTTGACTTGCCGGCATAGAGGTATTTGTAGATATACTGGTAGAACTCATGACCTGCGAGCAGACCGAAGGTGTGGTCACCAAACTTGCGGTTCCACATCAGTTGCTGACCGAAGGTATAGGTTTGGGAACGGGTAGCGGTCTTGTAGACACGTCCGTTGGCATTCTTTCCGTTGCCGTGGTACTTGTTGTAGATATTGGTCTCGGTGAGTGACTGGTAGTCCATACCGAAGACGAGGTTGAGTTTAAGACCCTTTGCCCATCCGGCGTTGTCGTTGTCGGAACCGAATGTCATGTAAGTACGGGCACTGGCATTGTCGGTGTCATAGAAGTTGCGGTCGAGCATGAGGTCGCCGAGTGCGTTGAAGTCGTTGGCGACAGGACGTCCGCCCTCACCGTAGTCATACTGTATATTACCGTCGGCATCATATACATTGTTACCGTTGGCATCCTTCAAGTAAACGGGATAGATCGGACCCATGAACTGAGAGGTGTACCAGGGGTTGGAGGTTGAAGAACCGTCGAATGGGTTATAGGTAGACTTGTTGTAAGCCATGTTCATGTTGAGGCCGGCCTTGAACCAGTCTGTAACCTGTGATTCAACATTGGTACGTGCGCTGTAGCGCTGGAAGTCGGTGTTCTTCAAGATACCTTCCTCACTGAGGTAACCCAGAGAGAGGAGATAACTGGTGCGGTCGGTACCGCCGTTGACCGACAGGGTGTGCTCATGACGGAGAGCGCCCTTGTTGTAGATTTCATCATACCACTTGTCATCCCAAGCAGAAACAGCATCACCCTTCACCTTGCCTGTGATAGGATCAATCAGGGTTTCCCAGGTGTAGTTCTTGAACGGGTTCCACTGCTCAGGATTGCCGTTACCGCCGAGGGTCGGACCGAGGTTGGCGATGGCATTTCTGGTGGCGTCGGCAAATGACAGGCCGTTGCCATACTGGTAGTCGTTGCGGAGCGACTCGAAAGTCAGTTCCACAAACTCCTTCTGGTCGACAGTCTCATAATTGCCAAGACCGATATATGACCAACCCACTGTGTTGTGGAAGTTGACCTGCGGGCGGCCTTCCTTACCCTTCTTGGTGGTGATGATCACCACACCGTTGGCAGCACGTGAACCGTAGAGTGCGGATGCGGAAGCGTCCTTCAGCACGGTCATCTGCTCGATATCCTGCGGGTTGATGGCACTGATGGAGCCGCCATAAGGCACACCGTCAACGACGTAGAGGGGTGAGTTGGATGCGTTGATGGAGCCAAAGCCACGGATCACGATGGAAGAACCCGAACCCGGCTGTCCGCTACCAGAAGTAGTCAACACACCAGTCACCTGACCGTCAAGGGCCTTGGTGACGTTGGTCACAGGACGGGAAACGAGTTTGTCACCGTCAATGGCAGCGGCAGAACCGGTGAAGGATGACTTCTTGGTTGTACCGTAAGCCACGACCATCACCTCGTCGAGGACATTGTCATCGGGTTCGAGGGTGACGTTCATCCTGCTTGACACTCTGAGCACTCTCGTCTTCATACCTACGTATGAGATCTCAAGTTCAGTTTTGCCCTTAGGCACTGTCAGCGAGAATGCGCCGTTGATGTCGGAGACAGTACCGATATTGGTAGCGCCCACGACTTTCACAGTGGCTCCCACCACAGGTTCGCCATCTTCTGAGCTGACAACGGAGCCTGTGACGTTAGTCTGTGCGTATGCGAGCCCTGCTGAGAGGATCAAGCATACGAAAAACATAGTTAACTTTTTAATCATAAACTCTCTCACTAATTAATTAATATAATAATGTATAATCAATCCAATAGATAGTTTCTACTTACTTTAAAAGTCGGCTTTTGGGTTATGGCCGCATCCCGCTGATGCGAGAAAGCATACTATATAGGGCACAAAATTAAACATATTTTGCATAATAACAAAAAAATTAATTAAAAAAAATAACGTGACAGAATATTTTTTGCATCAAAATGCCACAAAAAACGCCAAAAAAATAACATTATAATAAATGTTTACGGCTGGGATGAATAGGAGCACCAGGCATCATAGGATTTCTAGGATATCCTAGGATTACCTAGGACTACCTAGGACTACCTAGGATCACCTAGTGCTCCCCTCCTTCGGAGGGGCTGGGGGAGGTATCACTTCTTCAGTTTCTTGATGGCGTGTTCGAGTGACTCGGTAGGCTCGATGATGTTGTAGTCTGCCCAAAAATCGGGGTCATCGAAAAATGCCACCTTGTCATAGAAAGAGTCACGCGAACTGAAAGAACTTCTGCCGCTGATGGGTTTGGCATCGCTGGAAAGCAGGTCGGTGACCACCATCTCTGCCTCCACATGATAGGGTGAGGCAAAGAGTTTCCTTCGCCACTCGCAATAGAAACGGACATCCGTGTGCATGTAATGGATGCGGCTGGTAGTTCCATCGTAACGGTAGGCGACGGTGACGGTGAAATCCCTGGGGCGGAACCTCACTCCAGCGGGTTTGCGGAGCAGGATGACCTCGGAAGCCCTTGTCTCATCAGACATGTCGAGCGACATCTCGATGCGTGAGAATGCCAACGTCTGCCGGTCGATGTACATCTTCCCGTGGTAGAGCACATGGTCGGCCCTGGTGAGGGGAGCAAAAGAAATGACTATTTGCGGTCTATCGTTCTCCACCACCGGCACCTCCATGCGCAGGTGATAGAGTGCCAGTTCCTTCTCATCAAGGAGCATATCTTGCTTCTTCATCAGATCAAGGCCAATAGGCAGCGTCGGTCCTCCCTGTATCTTGGCACCGAGGGTGTCGGTCCTGCGCACACTAACCAACCTTCTTCCCCGCTCTATTGCTACGCGGTCGGCTCCAGCAAACCGGTTGTACCCCACCTTGTAAAGGTCGGTGACAGCCTCCGCCACATAGATATAACGCCTTCCCTTCTGCGTAGTCTCCCTATAGAAGCACCTGAGCAGTTCATTGTCATGGCTGAAGTTGTGGGGGATTTTCCTTACCGCCTCCTTGACAATCTCAACAGGGTCCATGGCATTGACGATGACCTCGCTGAGAGTGATAGTCCCTGGTTTCAGTTTGATTTTCAATATTTTTGACTCATCTCCCTGAAGTGACACTTTAGTGGCGTTATAGCCCAAACAAGAGACATAGATGGCCGATGGCTTGCGCAGTGTCTTGAGCGTAAACTCTCCGTCGGCATTGGTGACGGTCATCTCATGGCCATCGGGTGTCGTGACGCTGGCCTGCGGCAAGCGCTTGCCGGTCGACGCGTCGCGCACCTCTCCGCTGACAGAATGGCCAAAGGTCTGTGCCCACGACGGCATGGCGACCACAGTCAGTAAAAGTGCCAACCAAATATGCAGAGTGCTTCTTATTCTTGTTTTCATCTCAACCTCCTGATTTTGGGTGCTAATATAATGAAAAAGCCACAAAAAAGCAAGAAAAGGGAGATTTTTTCGACAAAATCTCTTACATTTGCAACATCTTAGAATCAAAGAAGATACAATCCGTCATCAAGAGTTAGAAATTGAACATCATGCGAAATGCAGCCTTTAATATCAATATCAACACAAAGACACAGAGGTACAGAGATTTTTCTTTTCCTCTGGGTCTCTGTAACTCTGTGTTGCATTTATATATGGAAGTACTCTGCATCATTGTTCTGATGGTTTCAATGGCAGGATGCGGGAGGCATCATCCGGCAAACGGGAATCCGGCACCTGTCTCCAAAGAAGAGATACATCAGGAGGCCGTACTGCAGACAGACTCCTTCAAATATGCCATCAAGACAGCCAATGGCAGTTGTGAGGTATATATCGACTATCCCAAGAGCGGCCCGAAGGCTGCCGTGGAATCGCTGCGGACGTTCATCCGCTCCACCCTTTTCGAAAACGGCTGCGACACCATCGCCGACGACCCGTCGGAATGGGTGCGCCAATACTGCATCATCCGCCAGCGGCATCTCGGCAAGACCCTCTCAGAGATGGGTCTGCAACAGGTGAGCGAGGCGTATGCCCCCGAAGAGGGCATCGACATCCGCCTGACCTGCCTCTCCGACCGATTTGTCACCTATGAGGTCTACCGCTATTCCTACATCAGCCACGGTGCGCATGGAGAGTACTCCGACTATGGTGTCACCTTCCGACTGGCCGACGGACAGCGTCTGAGCCATATCCTCGACCATGTGGACGAGACGTTATATGCCCATATCAGGGTGGGACTGCGGGAATACTTCGGGGTTTCCACCGACAAGGCGCTCGAAGACCTGTGCACCGCCGACCTCTCACTGCTGCCCATGCCTACCTTCCCGCCTTATCTGATGAAGGACGGGGTGCGCCTGCACTACTCCATCTACGACATCTGCGCCTTCAATGACGGCGACCCGGTGGTGACCATCCCCTACGACATCGCATGGCCATACATGACTGAGGCAGCACGTGAGGCAGCCTCGGGACTAAGGATTAAGAATTAAGGATTAAGGATTAAGAATTATGATTACTTTTGCTTGTCTGCTGCTTGATATGGGCTTTTGCATGGGGACGCGAAAATCGCGTCCATACGGAGAAAATTTTCATTCTTCAATAATTTTCAATTTTCAATCTTCAATCTTCAATAATAAAAAAATATGTTTTATGAAATAAAAAGCCTTGATGATCCGAGGGTGGAGGTGTACAGCACGCTGACGGAGGCACAGTTGCGGAGACGCCTCGAACCCGAGAAAGGCATCTTTATCGCGGAGAGTCCCAAGGTGATCGACGTGGCGCTGCGGGCTGGATACGAGCCTCTGTCACTGCTGTGTGAGCGGCGCCATATCGAGGGAGACGCCGCCGACATCATCCGCCGCTGCGGCGACATACCTGTCTATACGGGAGAACGGGAGTTGCTCGCCCAACTCACTGGCTACACACTGACGCGCGGTGTGCTCTGCGCCATGCGCCGACCTCAGTTGCCCCCTGTGGAACAAGTCTGCCGTGATGCCCACCGCCTCGTGATCATCGAAGGCGTGACAGATACCACCAACATCGGTGCCATCTTCCGTTCAGCGGCAGCCTTAGGCATCGACGGTGTGCTGCTCACACCCGACAGTTGCGACCCTCTCAACCGCCGCGCGGTGCGTGTTTCAATGGGGTCGGTGTTCCTCGTTCCCTGGACATGGCTGCAGGGGGGTGCACAAAGTCTGCATGAATACGGATTCCGCACGGTGGCCATGGCTTTGACCGACGACTCCGTCAGTATCGATGATCCTTGTCTGACCGCCGAACCACGTCTGGCCATCATCATGGGCACAGAAGG
Source organism: Prevotella sp. (assembly GCA_016281815.1). Taxonomy (GTDB): domain Bacteria; phylum Bacteroidota; class Bacteroidia; order Bacteroidales; family Bacteroidaceae; genus Prevotella. Next base: position 21,707 of record JAEEJK010000081.1, read on the forward strand.
CGACGGCCTGCCCCACAACACCATCTCATCCGCCGACTATGTGGCCCGCATACCCATGGCCCACGGTGTCGACTCGCTGAATGTTGCGGCTGCAGCGGCTGTCGCCTTCTGGCAGTTAAGATACCTCTCCCCCTACCCCTCTCCGAGGGAGAGGGGAGTTATCTCCGCTCAATGATTTCCAAGCACATGCGGGAGTTGTGATAGGGACATTTCCAGAAACCGGCCTTGTCGTCACGCCGGTTGATGTTGCCATCCGGATCGCAACTCCACCACCACTCACCACCATCCCTGTCGATGAGGTGGTCCTTGATGTATTGCCAGCATCGCAGGGCTTTCTGCAAGGCATCCTCATCACCGAAATACTGATAAAGGTTGTAGAAGCCCACCACGGTCTCTGCCTGCACCCACCAGTGGCGGTCGGTATCGACATAACCCGTGTCGAGATTGGCCTCGTGCACCATCGATCCGTCGGTATTGAGACCCTTCTCCGAGGCTTTGGCCACCATTCTGACCACCTGTTCCACTTGCTCCAGCAAAACTTCGTCACCCAGCACCAATGCGGCCTCGTGCAGTAGCCATGAGCACTCGATGTCGTGGCCGTAACTCTCCAGTCGTCCCGCCTCACGTGTCCAGTCCATGCCGAAAAAGAGGTCAAGATGATGGGTCTCGGGATTCAGGATGCGGTCGGTGAAGATGCCGATGAGGTTGCGCAGCGCTGCCGCGACACGGTCGTAGGTCTCATGCGGCACGGTGATGCCCACGGGCACCACGGCTCCGATAGAGGGCACATAGTTGCACAGGCTGTTCTCGCGCATCTCCTTCAGGCAGCGGAAGAGGTTGGTATAGGGTTCGATGATATGCAGGTGCGTGTTCTGCGACTTGGGGTAGTTGGCATCCAGGTCAGACAACCGCATGTCGGCTATCTCGCCCCACTCACGGGTACATGCCTCTATATATCCGTTGTGCTCATGGTCGAGCGCATGTTCCTCAATGCAGTCAAACAATTCCAGGGCATAGTCGAGAGCCTCGGGGTCTTTCGTGGCACGGGCATACTCCGAGAGTCCGTAGATGGCAAAACCAATGGCATAGAACTGCTTCTTGGTGTCCTTGGGCTGTCCTGTGCTGTCCAGGCTCCAATACACGCCGCCATACTCCGGGTCGTAGAAACGGTCGATGACATAACGCTTCGCCCGAGTGGCCGCCTCCAGGTATTCCGGTTTTTGCAGCACCCGGTAAGCAGCGGAGAAAGCCCACAGGATGCGGGCATTGAGGATGGCACCCTTCTCTGCGTCGGGATGAAGCACACCCTGTCCGTCCATGCGGCCAAAGAAGCCGTCATTGGCCTCGTCAGTCATCTTGTCGAGCCAAAATTGCAGGATATTCCGCTCGAGAACATCCTGCATTTCTTTTTTCAGTGAAGTGATATCCATTACTTCTTGATGGGATACAGTTTGATGAGGAAGATCATGATCAAGGCGATGACAGCAGGAATGACGGAGAACAAAGCCCAGATCATGCTTCTCACCGATGCCTCGTCGGTGATTTGGATGAAGGTTTCACCCGCGTCGTTGGTGCCTGAGATAAATCCGGAGATACCCAGGAGCAGGGCGACGAGCGAACCCGAGATGGCGGTGCCGAACTTCTGTGCCATGGTGCCAGATGAGAAGATGAGACCTGTGGAGGAAGTACCGTTTTTCTCTGTGGCATAGTCGGCCACATCAGCATACATCGACCACAACAGGGGTGAGTAGAGACCGATACCCACGGAGGTGAGGACAACGATGCCGATCAGCACCCAGATGTAGGCAGGATCCTTCGGGATGAAGAAGAACAGCGTGGAGAACACGGCGCAGATGATGGCTGCCACAGTGAACGCCTTACGTTTCGACCCCATCCATTGGGTGAACTTCGGGGACAGACCGCCGAAGATCATGCAGGTCACCTCACCGAAGGTCATGAAGACCGTGTAGTTGATGATCAGACCGCTGATGGTGATCTCCTTGCCCAAAATATAGTCGAACATATAGCCTGCCACTGCATAACGGAACCCGTTGAAGAAGTTGGTGCAGATACCGATGAGCGTGAGGTAGATCCACGGTTTGTTCTTAAAAAGGTCAGCAAATGGCTTGAACGAGAATTTCTCCGCACGGATGGGCTTGAGCCTTTCCTTGGTGAGCAAGCCGCAGGCCAATGTACCCAAAGCAGCGACGCATCCGAAGAAAGCGCCCAGCACCGCATACTGATGCTGCTCGGTGCCGCCCACTATTTTCTGCAGGTAGGGGAAGGCGAACAGGGTGACGAAGCCCATGGCGTATGCACCCACCATGCGGTAGGAGGAGAACTGGTTCTTCTCGTTGTCATCATCGGTCATCACGCCGAGGAGCGAACCGTAAGGCACGTTGACGGCGGTATATACGGCCATCATCAGCAAGTAGAGCGTATAGGCATAGATGCGCTTGCCCACAGGACCGAAATCGGGTGTATAGAGCAGCAGCGCGAAAATCAGTCCGAAGGGGATGGCGCCGATGATGAGCCATGGGCGGTAAGTGCCCCAGCGCGACTGCGTGCGGTCGGCCAGACTGCCCATCAGCGGGTCGGTCACCACGTCAAACATACGGGCGATGAGCATCAGCGTGGCAGTATCGGCCACGGTGAGTCCGAATACATTGGTGAAAAACAAGGGGAAAGCGATGGACATGATTTTCCATGTGATGCCGCCAGCCGCCGCATCACCGAGCGCATAACCGATTTTTTCTTTTAATGAAGCCATTTTTTAACTTTTTTGGAGTTTAGGAGTTTAGGAGTTTAGGAGTATAGACAAATGCAGAAGCAAAAGTAATCAAAAAATTTGATTCCTCACCCTAAATTCCCTTTTTTCTTCTTATTTGAAGCCGTTGGCCTTGTTTTTGGCAATCAGACGCTTGATGGTCTCCACTGAGGCGGATGTGGTGAAGCCATCCTCCGGCGTGTTGAGGCAGTAGTCCACGAGGCGGTCGATAGTGGAGGTGGCCACATGCATGCGGGTATCACTCGACGCATAGTAGATGAACACCTTCCCGTCGTCGTCGGCAATCCATCCGTTGGCAAACACCACATTCATCACGTCACCGATATACTCCCATCTCTCCGGCACGAGGAAATAGCCTCCGGGCTGGGCAATGACACGGGTGGGGTCGTCGAGCGCCGTCATATACAGATAGAGCACATAGCGCAGTCCGCTGGCACATCCGCGCACGCCGTGGGCCAGATGCAGCCATCCTCGGTCGGTCTTGATGGGATGCGGGCCCTCGCCGTTCTTCACCTCCATGATGGTGTGGTAGTGCCGGGCATTGATGATCTTCTCCTCGCCCACCTCGGCATGGGTGATGTCATCGACCAGTGCCCATCCGATGCCGCCACCCGAACCCGTATCGATGAACCCATCCTGCGGACGGGTGTAGAAGGCGTATTTGCCGTCGACAAACTCCGGATGGAGCACCACGTTGCGCTGCTGGCAGCGGGATTTCAGGTCGGGCAGGCGCTCCCAGTTCACCAGATCCTTCGTGCGGGCGATAGCAGCCGTTGCGGTGGCGGCAGAGAGGTCGCCGGGTTGGCTGTCATCATGCCGCTCCGCACAGAACACGCCATAGATCCACCCATCCTCGTGGCGGGTGATGCGCATGTCGTAGATATTGGTGGCAGGCACCACGTCATCGGGCATGGTGATGGGTTCGGGCCAGAATCGGAAGTTGTCGATGCCGTTGGGACTCTCCGCCACGGCGAAGAACGACTTCCTATCGGCTCCCTCCACCCGCACGATGATGACATACTTGTCGTTCCACTTGATGGCACCGCTGTTGAGCGTGGCATTCATCATGATGCGCTGCATCAGATAGGGGTTGTCCTTCTCGCAGAAATCATATCGCCAGGTGAGCGGCGTATGCTCCGCCGTCACGATGGGATACCTATACTTCGTATAAATGCCGTTACCACCCTCCAGGGGCTCGTTGGGACGGCTGAGCAGTTCCTCATGTACATCTCTGAGGGCCTCTGCCCTTTCCTTGAAATCTCTCATATTGCCAATTATTGTATGTCTTTTAAGAACAATGTATTCTCTGCCTCATAGAGTTTTTTGAAATCCGCAGCACTCACCTGGTCGGGGTCGGGGGCGAAATACTCCTTGCTGTAGTTGCGCCAGGTATGGAAATAGCAAATGGGGTATTTGTCCATGACGGGTTTGAGCACGCGGGTCCACCAAGTGGAATCGGGGATGTTCTTGTAGCCACACTCGGTCATGGCCATCAACTTGCCATTTTCCTTAGCAAAACCGCTGAGGAAAGTCAGGTCTTTGTCCAAGGCGGTCACGAACTCCTCCTCCGTACCCCACTGGTAGGCATCCTCTCCGATGAGCGACACACGGTCGTTGCCGGGATAACGGGCGATGAAGCGCTCCTGCGTCCAACCGCCGTCGAGATTGGGCGAATAACTCCACAGCAGGTTGTCAAGGCCTTCGCCGGTGAGATAGTCCTGCAGGGTGTTCCACAGGCCGTGGAACTCCTCGTCACTGCACAGTTTCTGTCCCCACCAGAACCAAGAGCCGTTGTTCTCATGCCACGGACGGAAAATGACAGGCACGGGCACGCCATCCTCGGTCTTGAGGGTCTTGAGGAAGTCACCCACACGTCCCATCCAGGTAGCGAACAATGCTTTGGCACTGTCGTTCTGCAGAATCTGCCTCACCACGGTGCTGTCGCTCACATCCCAGGCAGTGCCACCGGTGACGGGATTGCGCGGGTGCCAACTGATGGTGATGATGCCGCCCCGCTCATGGTGCTTGATGATCTCGGTGCGGATGCGGGAAAACGCCACGCTGTCGAGGTTTTTCGCATCCCCCATCTCTATGCCGCCAAGGTCGAAGCCCATCACGGCAGGATAGTCTCCCACGATCGAGAGGATGTCGCTGCGGTCAACACCGGGCATGGTGTCGCCATCCCACTGAAGGCCATAGAACGGGTCGTCCTGATGACCGTACATATAGCCTTTCTGCTGAAGGGTTTGCAGACGGCTGAGCAACTGTTCGGCTCCGGTCTTGGGAGCCTCTTTCACTTGTGTGCAGGCTATCGCCAACATGGCGGCAAAAACCAAAAGAGCAGTATTTCTCATTGTTTATGTTTTTGATGATTTTTTCTTGTATTTATTTACGGACGCGATACATCGCGTCCCTACCCTTGCTCCACCATTTTCACAGTGGTAATCATAATTCTTAATCCTTAATTCTTAATTCTTAATCCTTAATTCTTAATTCCCATCTGCTGCAGGAGCCAGTTTTCCCATTCGTCCCACTGCTCCTGATACCAGTAATGGCCTGTCATCTGATAGATGCTCATGCTCTTGGGGGCAGAGACGACATTGTAGACCGACCAGGAAGAGGAAGGAGGCACCACCTCATCGTTGTAGCCAAAGGTGAAGAACGAGGGGCATGTGACACGTCGAGCGAAGTTGATTCCGTCATAGTAGCGTGCTCCCTCCACCTTCTTCATATCGGGATTTTTCTGCTGATAGAAATAGTGAGGCCATCCGCAGGCACGCTTCTGCAAGGCAATCTCATAATCGCACATGGCATCGTGAACGGCTGCCATATAGGTGATGCGCTTGTCGAGCGCAGCCACTGCGAGGGAGAGGAATCCGCCCTGCGAGGCCCCGGTGACACCCACATCCTTTCCGTTCCATTCGGGCAGCGAGGCGATGTAATCGACAGAGCGCACGGCACCTACCACCACCCGTTTGTAATAGTTCTTCTCGGGTTGGTCGAGGTTGGTCTCCCAATAGCCCTCAAAAGCCCCATGGTTGAGATCGTCGTAGATTTTCTGCTCCATGGTAACAGGAATGCCATGAATGCCGATCTCAAGCACGATGGCGCCCTGCGAGGCCGTCCACACATCACCGCCATAGGGGCGTGAACCGGCTCCGGGCACTCGGAGCAGCGCCGGATATTTGCCTGGTTTCACCGGACGGCAGAGGATGCCGTAGATACGTCCCTGCGGACGGTCGTTGACGAAACTCACCTCATAGACATTCACCGTCTCGGTGCAGCGGTCGGGCAGCAGGGTCAGGTGCGGGTCGAGGGCATTCCTGCGGGCATCGTTGAGTGCTTTTTCCCAAAAAGCATCGAAGTCTGCCGGACATTTCGTGGCAGGCTGCAACTGCTCGGGCGAGAACCCTGCCGTGCAAAGCCCCACATAATCCTTGCCGCCAACATGGGCGGTCACCTTGAGGCGGTAGAATCCCGGGGTCTTCATCGAACCGGTCCATTTCATCGTGCCATCCTTGAGGGTAACTCCTTTTTTGGTCACGTCGGGATACATCTCAGGACCCGCCTCATAGTCGACGACTGCATTGTCGATGAGGGTACCCGATCTGAGCACATTGACCACAAACTGGGCTTTCTCACCCACCTTGTAATTCCAGTCCTTGTGGTCGGGGGTGACGGTGACGGTGATGTTGTTGCCTCTGATCTGGCCCACAACAGGGAGCAGTGAACACAGCAGGCAGAACAGAAAGATCAATCTTTTTATCATAACTTTTGTTTATTTTTTAAAAGGGCTAGGGGTTTCTAGGAGAACCTAGGAGATCCTAGGAGATTCTAGGAGGTCCTAGAGATTCTAGGTGTTTCTACTTATTTCCGATTTTTGTCATGCGGTCGACTTCTGCGCGGATGACCTTGAGGGTGGAGGTGTCGGTGGCGAAGACTGAGTTGAGGCCTTGTGCCTCCTGCGCCGGGTCGCCGGTGTAGTCGTCGCCTACCATCCACTGCTCATGCTGCGGATTAGCGAAACCGCCCCATCCCCAGAAATTACATCCTGCGAAATGGCCTCCATTCTGTGCGTTGTCGCCCACGAGGGAGAAGACATAGCGGTAGAAGCCGTCGCGCCCCTCGGTGGTGATGTCTTTGGTGAACTTGAACCCATCGCGGGGATAGCCGAACTCCTCCATGACGAGGGGTTTGTTCAGACGGGCACAGATGTCAAGGTGGCGGTCGATATAGTTTTTCGTACTGTCACAACTGGCTTTCAGGTCTTCCACCAAATGGTCGGGACGTGCCCACGACCAATTGTAAGGCCATAGGTGGATGTTGCAATAGTCCACATTCTTATCGGAGCAGATGCGCTCATAACAGGCATAGTCGCCCTCACAGCCCCACGCGCCCTCACTGCCGATGGAGATGAGGTGGTTGGGGTCGAGACTGCGGATAAGTGCCGATGCCTCAGACAGCCATTTCTCAAAGGCAGGCAAAGCCTCACGGCTGAACGCGCGCGGCTCGTTGCCTATCTGCCATGACATGATGGTCGGGTCGTCAATGTACTTCACTCCAGTGTAGCGGTTGGTGCGGCCTAGGATGAAGCGGATGTAGTCGTAGAACAGTTGGTGCGCCGTCTCATTGGTGGCATATTGCTCCACGAACTTCATGTAGGCGCCATAGCCATCCTCGTTGGGACGCGGTGCCTTGCCCTGTCCGGCATGCTCCAGATAGAAACCATATCCCCCACTCCACTCCCAGGAGTTGTTGAGATAGAGCACGGCCACCATCTTCCTTTTGCCCATCTCCTGAAGCAGGAAATCGAGACCGGCGAGGATGGAGTCGTTGTATACGCCAGGCTTTTCCTGAAGCGTCGGTTCCACCTTGGTGGTGATGCCCCGCTCGCCGTCGCTTCCCACCAGGATGCGGAGGTTGTCGATGCCCATCTCCTTCATGTAGTCGAGTTCACGGCACAGTCTATCGCGGTCGCCGCCCTGTCCCTCGCTTCCAAGGATGGCACCATACCAGAAGTTGGTTCCTACATAATAATAAGGATGGCCGTCACGCACGAAATGTCCGTCGCTGACCTTGACAAAACTGGGTTCTGCCACCTGATTCTGACAGGCGACCAAGGTGAAAGCCATAGCCAAAATAGACAATAGTGTTCTCATGTGTTTGGGTGTTCGTTTGATGTGGCAAAATAAACAAAAAAAAATGAAAAAACGTGATACTTTCATGTCATTGTTTGATACAATTATTCGACTTTCTCATTTGTAAGTAGTGAAAGTAGTAAAGTAGTGAAAGCAGTTAAGCCATATGATTGGTTTGTCGGCATTTATCAAGTAGTTACATATGACAAAAAAAGACATGGCCCGCAGAGATTGCATGGCCATGTCCATAAGATTTTGTAAAACCTATAGGTTAGAAGAGCACGTTGACGATGTCAGATTCTGTCCACTCCAGTTCTTCCCTGTCGCAGAGTCCCATCCACCAGAGGCCGACGGTGTTGTACTGGGTGAATTTCTGCCGCATGTACTGGGCATATTTCACACGCTCCGACATGGCGGCATGCTTGCCGATGGCGCCGAACTCACCGATGATGAACGGCACGCCCAACTCGCTGGAGAAGCGCCGCTCTATGCGGGTGAAGATGTCGTCAATCTCCTGCTGGCAAGTGGTGTCAAAGATGTAGATGTACCATTGCTGGGAATCCTTGTCATTGGTATCATTGCAGAACCAATAGGGATCGTAACTGTGTATCGATGCCAGGATGTGGTTGGGATGCTTGTCGTTGGGAATCTGCATTCCGGCCAGTTTGGCAGGAGAACTTCCGGCACCGTAAGGATTGACAATCAGGTTGCGGTACTCGTTGTTGCCGCCTGTAGCACGCACCTCGTCCACGAAGTCCTGCTCCAACTTGTTGACAGCCGTGTAACAGGAGGGATCGGCCGGGTCGCCCCATTCGCCCTGTGCGCTCAGAATCTCATTGAATGCCTCAAAGATCAACTTGTCGTCATAGTCACGGAAGCGGGTGGCAATCTGGTTCCATATCTTCTTGAACTTAGCGCTGATAGCGTCATAATTATTCATGTCGGCCCTCAGCCAACTGTTGGAAGCATCGCCAGAGTCGTGCTGCACATTGAGGATGCAGTAGCAACCGGCATTGAGCACCATCTGCACCACCTCCTCGACACGGTTCATCCAAGCCTTGCTGATGACATCGTTGGCATTGCAGTGGATGCCCCATGTCACCGGCACGCGGATGACATTGAAGCCCTTCTCCGCAATAAAATCGATGATCTCCTGCGTGGTCTCTGGCTGGCCCCACTGGGTCTCGAAGTCATAAGGCGTCTTGTCTTCCGGATCCCACCAAGAGCCGATGGGATTGGAGTCGAGGGTGTTGCCCAGATTGTAGCCGATACCCAGTTTCTCGACCAGGGTGAATGCACTCATGAAGGGGTCGTTGGGGTCGGTGCCCGTACCATTCTGGTTGATAACCACGGTCTTGCTCAACGAACCAGACCTCACTGTGAGGGTGGCAGAACGTTTCTCCCCCTCGTTCTTCATCACGTTGAGTTTGGTATAGGAGAACTTGTTGGTGTACCCATATCCTGCGTGAACCTCCAGTTTGCACCAGGTGGTGTCGTCGAGTTCGGCAGTCCAGGATCCGTCAGCATTGATGCCCAGAATGGCCGCTCCTCTTCCTATCGAGAAGGAAAGGTCGCTAACGGGAACGGAATCCCTCAAAATCTCCAACTTGGTGGCATTTCCGGTCCGCAAGCCGTTGTCGACTTCCTTTCCGTCTTCATCGCTGCAACTGTAGAGTCCGGTAACGGCCGTGGCCAGCAGCAACATGCCAAGAATATTCTTTATTCTCATAATCGGTAAATTTTAGATGGGTTATTTCTTCTTGTAGAAGATACGCACATTGTCGAGACACACATCGATGAATCCGCGCGAGGTGCCCTGGTTGATGGACTGGAGGCGGAACTGATTGATTCCCAATGTCACGATATCGGCATAAGAGTGACCTGCAAAGCACGGGATGTTGCTCAGAGGCAGGACGTGACGGTACCACTTGCCCACAGGTGCCTCGCCATTGATATCGCCCAGGACAGGGCTGAAGTTTCCAAACGCGCCGGCATCATAATCGGTCCATTCGAAGTTGTCAAACTGATTCTCACTGTTGTCCAGCGGCTGTATCATATACCTGATGTAGCCCGAGAACACACCATTGTTGTAGTCAGAGTTGTTGTTGTACACCTCCATGGCGAGATACACCTCATCGGCCGAGGCCGTTGCGGGGATGATGTCGAACGAGGGCAGTGCGAAAGAGTTGCCGTCCCAATCCTTGCGGAAATATACCATCTTTCCCCACCACTGCTGCGCTTCGCTCTCCACGGTGATGCGTGCATAGTTGCCCGAACTGGTGAAGGGGGCTGCATCCGGCGTGGCAGTCTCATACGAGGCGTTGGGATCCCATCCGTTGTCGGTGGCGTCGCCGTCAAAACTGGTCAGCAGACAGTTGTAGTTATAGAAGAGGATGGAGGCCTTGCCGCCCGGAGTAGTGACGGTGAGCAGTCCGTCGCCGCCCTGTGAGGGAAGTTGGGACATCTTGAACTGGATGGCGTCCTCGCTCTCAGCCACGACAAACTGATCGGGTGTCAGTGTGACGTCGCCATAGGTGATGGACTCCACCTGCACGAACTCACGTCCTGTGAGCACCACTTCCTCACCGAGAACCGGCATGTCGGATGAGATATCGTTAAGGACAGGCATTCCCGGTACGACGGTGAAATCGATGTAGGTGGTTCCACCGGCACATTCGATGACCAGAGCGCCCTTCTCGTAGGGAAGGCTGGGGATGACGACACCCAACTGCGAGGTGGTCTCATAGGCCTGGGTGCGGCTGTTGATGTGATGGTCGCTCACCACAGTGTTCACGCTGGTCGCTTCCACATGGTTGCCGCCGACTGTCTCCCACTTAGTGGTGTCGAGTTGGGCGGCTGTGATGTCAGTGAAATACACCTTTTCGATATCCACGAGGTTGAGACCGTACACATTCAGCAGGTCGCCGGCCTTGCGGGGGTACATGGCCTGGATGCGTGTGATGGAGGGATAGGGAGCCGTCACCTTGAAGGAGTAGACGGCGGTGCCATGTGAGGTCTCCACCCTGATCTCATCTTTCAGGCTGCTGTCGAAAGCGGTGAGCACGAAGCCGTCGTCCTCAGTAGGAATACTGACGATGACACTGTGGTCGGTGTTCATCGTGGGGTTGAAATACACCTGCTGGTCATTGATGAACACTTTCTGCACCTTGCTGAGGTTCTGTCCGATGATGGCAATCTGCTGACCCGTTCCAGCCTTGGTAAAAGTGCTGTCCGCCTTGGCTGGGTCGCACACGCGCACGGCGGTGATGACCGGGGTGCCCATGCCCTCCTCGTCCTCCTTGCAGGAGGATACGGAGAGCACCATCAGCGCCATCAGTGCCATGACCAGCCAACCATATCTGTTGTTGAACATATTTCTTTTCATCTTGTTCCCGATTAAATTATTCTTTGCTGAATTCATACTCCTGCGGTGGCTGGTTGAAATAGGGATTCTGAATCACATCAGCCTCCGGATAGGGCATGAATATATTGGCCTCACTCAGCACGATGGGCGCATAGTCGGCACCGCGTGCATTGGCCAGCGAGTCGAGGTTGTAGGTATAGCCTTGCTTGGCGGTCTTCACGACGGTGTTGTCGCTCTCGCTGGCACGCAGGCAATCGCTCCAGTAGCAATGTCCCTCGTTGTCGAAGAAATACCAGTTGTTGGTGCCGGGGAACACGCAGCGGTAACTCAGCGTGTGGTCTTCGTTCAACAGCACATCGCCGCTGTTGAGCATGAAAGCGCGGTGCTGCTTGTAGTTGAAGAAGTCGAGCATATACTGGGGCTTCCAGCGATACCAGGTGACCATGTCATACCAGTTGCAGTACTCCATGCAGAACTCAATGCGGCGCTCGCGGATGAGGTCCTCAAAGGTGAACGAACTCTTGGGAGGCAGTTTGGCGCGGAGACGGGTGGCATTGAAAGCAGCCAGGGCGCGTGCGTCGGTGGTCGAACTGCTGTTGCCCAGGAGAGCCTCAGCCTTGATGAGGTAGACATCAGCCAGGCGCATGATGTAGGTGTTGAGCGGTGAGGCTTGCTGTGCCAGGTGTCCGTCACAGTCGGCCTTGGTACCCACAACGCCTTTCTTGCACTGCATCCAGTTGGTCTTGTATGTGTAACCGCCCTTCTCGCTCCAGATGTAACTGTAGTAGCGTCCCGGCGTGAAGAAGGTGCCGCGGAGTCGGAACGAGTCGGCGGGTTCCTCATTGTAGTAGTTGATCATGTCGACCGAGGCATGGAGGCTGCCGCCCCAGCAGTTGACATCGGTGACATCCGACCAGGCGAGGTCGGAGATGAGGTTGTTGCTGGAGGCATACTCACCCAGGAGCGGGTCGGCCCAGCGCATGGCGAGCAGGGTCTCCTCGTTGTCGTTGAACTGCGGGCGGAAGAGGTTCTCGTAGTTGTCGAGCAGTTTGTACTGTCCGCAGTTGATCACCTCGTCGCACAGCGACACCACACGGTTGAGGGTGGCCTCGTCGCGCTGTCCCTTGTTCCATCCGCTCTGTGCGAGCAGGGCCTTGGCGAGCAGGGCCTTGGCCACATAGCGTGAGGGATGGAAGTTGGCTCCGCGCTCGGGAAGCAGTTCGGCGGCACGCTCGAAATCGCGCACAATGAACTTCAGCACGCTCTCCTCTGTGGCGAGCGGGCGCACCGGGCGTGACGTGATGTCGACATTGTCCTCATAGAGCACCACCTCGCCCCAGCCTCTCAGCAAGTAGAAATAGGCGGTGCCACGCATGAGCATGGCCTCGCCGCGGGCTTGGTTCTTCACAGCCTCGCTCACGTCGCTGGTTGTATAGGTGTCCATGTCGTTGATCACCTGATTGGCCATCGACACCACCATGTAGATGGATGACCAGGCATTGACAATCTCAGTGGTCAGACCGGTGATGGTGAAACGGGCAAACTCACCCTGCAGATAGGGACTCCAGGCGTCATTGGCACGGAAAGAGCCCATGCCCACGATGCCGCGCTCGTTGTAACCGCTCCATGCGTAGTTGTAGAGGGGCTCAAGCGCCTTGATGACCGCATCATCCGTCGAATAGTAGTTGCCTGCCACATAGCCATGCTTGGGTGTGCGGTCGAGGAAATCATCCCCGCAACTGGTCACCATGAGGGCAACCATCATCAGCACGGCACTTATTGTGATATTGACTTTTCTCATAACTGTTGATGTTGACATTTTGATTTAGAAATTGACCTTGAGTCCGACATTGTAGATCCGGGATGAGGGATAACGATAGTTGTCGATGCCCTGCAGGATGACACTCTGGCCGATGGAACCCAGTTCCGGGTCGTAGCCATCATAGTTGGAGATGGTGAAGAGGTTCTGCACATTGGCATAGACCTGCACCCAGTCGAGTTGCAGCGGACGCAGCCATTTCTTGGGGAGGTTGTAGGCCAGTGAGAGGGTCTTCAGACGGATGTAGGTGCCATCCTCGATGAAGCGCGAACTCACGCGGTTGTTGTCGTTCTGACTCTCACCGCTGACGCTGATACGCTGTGTCTGGGCATCCTCGGGATTGAGCACATAGACATTGGAGATGTCGTTGAGCGATCCCTCCGGGTCGATCATGCCGATCTTGGCATAGTCATTGACCAGTTTGAGTTTGTTGCCCCATGCTGTCGGGTTGGAGTGGTTGAGTTTGACGAGGTTGAAGAGATCGTTGCCCACGCTTCCGTTGAAGAAGAAGGAGAGTTCGAGATTCTTCCAGCGGATGACATTGTTGATACCGAAGGTGAAATCGGGATTGGGGTCGCCGATGTACTTGCGGTCGGCCTCGGTGATCTTGCCGTCGCCGTTGACATCCTCATACATATAGTCGCCTACCCAAATGCCACGTTGTGCGATGGGATAGAGGTCGCCGTTGGAGTCGGCGGGACGTGCCACGGGCAGTTTGTTGCCGTTGGCGTCGATCATATACTCCCCGAGTTGGTTTTTCTGATAGAAGTCTGCCTCCTTGGTGAACATGCCGATAACGTTGTAACCATAGAAGCGTCCCACTGGACCTCCGATTTCAGAGAGGGTGTAGACCTGTCCTCCGATGCTGCCGGGGATGGAGGCATCGTCTGTATATAATTTAGTGAGTTTGTTTTTGTTGAACGAGATGGTGGCTCCTGTGCGCCACTCGATGTCGTTCCTGGAGATGTTGACCGTGTTGAGTGTGAACTCAATACCCTTGTTCTGCATGGCGCCCGTATTGACGTAGGGGGCGGAGATGCCCTTCCAGCCCGTGTTGTTCACGACGTAGGTGGGGAGGGTGGCCTGCATGAGCAGGTTGTCGGTCTTCTTGATATAAGCGTCGACGATGAACTCGATGCGGTTGTTGAACAGGGAGAGGTCGAGACCCACGTTATAGGCCTTGGTCTCCTCCCATTTCAGGTTGGGGTTGGCGAAGTTGCCGGAGAAGAAGCCGGTGCCCCATGCGGTGGCGGCGCTCTTCATGGCAATGCCGTATGCGTAACTTCCCGACTGCTGGTTGCCGACGAGACCCCATCCGAGACGGAGTTTGGCGTTGCGCAGCCATTTGACGGGTTCCATGAATTTCTCCTGTGTGATGCGCCATGCGAGAGCCACGGAGGGGAAGTAGCCCCAGCGGTTGTTCTCGCCGAAACTTGACGAACCGTCGGCACGGATGGTGGCGGTGAGCAGGTAGCGGTCGAGCAGGTTGTAGTTGAAACGGCCGTAGTAGGACTCGATGGCCCAGTCGCCGCCCTGCTCGCTGTTGGTGGCGGTGGAGGCGTCGCCCACGGCGATGCTCTTCACGGTGTCGAAGAGATAGCCCTGGCGACTCATCGAGGCTTGGTACCACTCACCCTCCTGCGACTCATGACCTGCCATCACCTGGAAGTGGTGACCCTTGAACGGTTCGAAGTCGTAGGTGGCGTATTGCTTGAACGACTCGTAGGTGTTACGTGAGTTGCCGCGCTGGAGGAGTGACTCGATGCTCTGCTGCGCTGTCTTGTAACTCGGGCGGAAGAAGGTGCTCTCACCCCAACTGCGGTTGCCGCCATACTCCACACGGATGGTGAGGCCCTTGACGGGAGTGATGTTGGCGAAAGCGTTGAAGTCAAACTGGTTGTTGCCGCGGTTGTTGTCACGCATCTCTGCCTCGAAGAGGGGGTTGGAGTTGTAGTTGTGCTCCAGGTTGAGTCCGAAGTCATAACTACCGTCGGGGTTGCGCGGTGCCATATCGGGATACTGCACGAGAGCGGTCTGGATGACGTTGTTCTCATCGAAGGTTATCACCTGCTCGGTCTTGGCAAAGGCGGCGTTGAGTCCCACCTGCAGCCATTTGGTGATGTTGGTATCGAAATTGGCACGGAAGGAGACGCGCTTGAAGTTGGAGCCCACACCGATACCGTCCTGATCGAGGTATCCGCCTGAGAGCGAGTAGTGCATGTCCTTCGTACCTCCGCTCACGTTCACCTGATGGTTGTGCATGAAGGCGGTGCTGAAGAGTTCGTCCTGCCAGTCGGTGCCATTGGTGAGCAGCGACTGGTCGAGCAGTTCCTCACGCTTGCCGTAGCCGTAGATCTCGGCACGCACGTTGTAGAACTGAGCAAACTCCTTGAGGTTCATCACGTCGAGCATCTTGGGCAGTTGCTGCCATCCCACATAGCCCTCATAAGAGAGTTTGGGCTTGCCTTCCTGTCCGCGCTTGGTGGTGATGAGCACCACACCATTGGAGGCACGCGAACCGTAGATGGCGGTGGCGGAGGCATCCTTGAGCACCTCGACCGAGGTGATGTCGGCGGGGTTGATGCTGCCCAGCACACTGGTGTTGTCTGAGGTCTGTCCCGACATCTGGATGCCGTCGACCACATAGAGCGGCTCATTGCCGTTGAAGGAGTTGATACCACGGATCTGCACGGAGATGCCACCACCCGGAGTACCAGAGTTCTGTGTCACCATCACACCGGCGATGCGGCCCTGCATGGCCTGCTCGACGGAGGTGTTGACACCTTGCTTGATCTGCTCCTCGTTGATGGAGGCCACCGATCCGGTGAGGTCGCTTCGCTTCATCGTACCGTAGCCGACGACGACGACCTGCTCCAGCGTCTGCGTGTCCTCGGAGAGGCGCACATCGATATGTCCGGCACGGGTGACCTTCACGCTGTGGGTGGTGTAACCGATGTAGGAGACCTCCAGCGTCTGCCCCACAGAGGCATTGATGCTGAAGTTGCCGTCGATGTCGGTAACCACACCGGTGCTCGATCCCTTGACTTTGACCGTTGCTCCGATGATGGGCTCATTCACCTCGTCGGTCACCGTACCGGTGACCTTCGTCTGGGCGAAAGCGTTCAAGGGGAGCAAGGTGAGGATAAGCAGCATCACCTTATATAATATAATAAGGCCATGCTTCCCATTAGACTTGCTTTGATACATATTCAATTGGTTTTTAGGTTGTTTCATGCTGATGCTCTCCCACTGGGAGCGGTATTAGCCAATAAAAGAGGGTGGTGATGAGCCACCCTCCTAAGGTTATGGTTGGTCGATTATTTCTGGATGAACTTGCGACCGTTCTGGATCACGACACCCTTGTATGTGTCGCTGACGCGCTGTCCAGAGAGGTTGTAGCGGATGCCGTTCAGGGCCTCCTGAGCCTTGATGGTCTCCACGCCTGACTCACCACCCTGCTTCACCAGGTAGATGGCGGTCACTTTCAATACGGTGGGTGCTGAGGTCTGAAGAGCACACTGCGCAACCTTGCTGAGATCCTTTCCGGCGAAGGAGCACTCCAACTTGTTGATACCCGGCTCGCCCCATGCGGTTGCCACGTTGTTGGCGCCATCGCTCACAAGGATCTGAGTATTGACAGTGGTAGGCTCAGCGAACTCAAACACAATCTTGGAGTATCCCGACCAATCGGAGGGTTGGTCATCGGGAGCGAACCATCCTGCCAGGCCACCCCATTCTGCTGTAGTGAAGATGATGCTGCCATCCTCTGTTCTCTCGATGGTTTCAGCCTGGTTCCAAGTGTAGTTGAAGTTGTCGATCATGTTGACTTTATCACCATCCTCGATAGGAGGCTCCTCGCCACCCGGCTTCTTGATGTAGTACATAGCGGAAATCTTGATGGTGGAAGGAGCAGCGGCCTGGAGAGCAATCTGGTTGACTGCTGTGGCACGCTCGTCGTTCAAATTAATGAAAACATAAGTGGCACCGGGATTGGCCTGCTTGGTGATGGCGTTGTCTCCCTCGGCAGCAAACTGCACGAAGAGTTGGGTGACAACGGTGGTCGGCTCTGCATACTCTACCACGAGGTAGTCATAACCGCTGAGGTCTCTTCCACCCAACCATTTTGCAAGACCGCCCCACTCTGCTGAGTTGAAGGTCATGGTGCCGTCGGCATTGTATTCAACGCTCTCTGTTTCCTGCCAGGTGCTCCATCCGCTGGTGATGTCGATAGGCACTTTCTCACCCTCGGGGAGAGGCTCTACCTCACCGAACTCCTCAAACACATAACCGCCAAAACTCAGTTTGGAACCAGTGCAGAACACATAGTAAGTCTCATTGGCCACCACGTTGAACTCGAGTGTTCCGTTGACTTTCTCAGCCACTTTGAAATCCTCGCTCAGTTGCACTGTCTCTGCCTCATCAGCATCCCTTTTGACGGTGAGTTCGCTGACTGACAAGCAAGAGCCGTCGGATGCCTTGGCCACGTAGAGGTTCTTGTCAGCATTGAGCACGATGTAAGCGGTGATGTGTCCGTCCTTTGACGGAGTAATCATGTAATAGGTACCCGACTGTGGGAGGTTGCCAGACTCTGGTTTGTAGCCACTGCCGGCACTCTTGTCACCATCGAGTTCTCCATCCTTCGGGTTTTGGTTGCCCACCACGTAAACGATGCGGGTCTTCTCCTCCATCTCACCAGTCTCGGAGTTCTCCACCATCACTTGCTGGCCGAAGATGCCTGCACAATAGGCTTTGGCAGATGCTAACTTCAGGTCATAGTTTTTCGTGGTACGGTCGTTTCCGAGCACCAGTTTGGTGTTCTCGGTTGTCAGAGTCGCGCCATTGCCATAGGTTCCGTCGGGAGCAAAGAGAACCTTCTCCTGGGCCTGAGCACAAACGGCCATCATGACCACTGCAATCA
The DNA here is from genome assembly GCA_016281815.1 of Prevotella sp. Taxonomy (GTDB): domain Bacteria; phylum Bacteroidota; class Bacteroidia; order Bacteroidales; family Bacteroidaceae; genus Prevotella. The sequence continues at coordinate 39,734 of JAEEJK010000081.1, forward strand.
AAGTAAAAAATTTCTTCATAAGCTTAATTAAGTTATTGGTTATGTAAATTAAAAAATAGATTCTGCAATTTGGGCACAAAAATACAAGTAAAAATCGAAATAATATGATACTATCTTGACCAAATATGATATTATTTGTTTTTTTGATTTTTTTAAGTAGCGAAAGAAGGGATTCCATCCTGCAGATGGTCTCCCTTCCTTTTATTCATAATGCCTGATTCTCACCTCCACGCCGTCATTCTGCAACTGGGCAGGAATGCCACTCACATCAGTCTTACCATAGTGGTAGGGGAACAACACCTTGGGCTTCACAATCCTTGCAGCCTTGACCAACTGTTCCGTGGTCATCGTATATGGCTGGTTGCAGGGCATGAAAGCGACATCGATGTCTTTGATGGCACTCATTTCAGGGATGTCCTCCGTGTCACCGGCGACATAAATTCTCAGGCCATCAACAGTGATGATGTAGCCGTTGTCCCTTCCCTTCGGGTGGAACTGCTGGCGGCCCTCCGTGGTGTTATAGGCAGGAACGGCCTCAATGGTGATATCCTTGGCTATCTTTGTCACATCACCGTTGGCCATGGCCTGACCATAGCCGATCATCTCTGCGCATCGCTTGTTGGTGATGAGTTTCGTGCCCTCTCCTGACAGCGTCTTGATGGCTGCCCTGTCGAAGTGGTCGCCGTGCTCATGCGTCACGAGGATGTAGTCGGCCTTCGGCATGGCGGTATAGTCTATTGTCCTGTTGCCCAACTTCGTCACGGGGTCGATCTCAAATTCCTTTCCGTCGTACTCCATGCGGATGGAGGCATGCACAAGCGCATGAAACCGCACTGTTTTTCCGCTTTTCGTCTGGAAGGCATCTACCTCATAAGTGTTGGCTGAGCCACTTTTGTTAACATTTTCGATACGCTGCTGACCGAAAGCGGAGGTCAGTCCAAGGAAGGTCAGCAGGCAAGTCATCAGATTTCTCATATCATCTTTGTTTTAGTTTTTTGACAAATCAAGCAAAAAAGAGCATCGGTTTTGTCCGACTTTGCAAATATATGGATTTTTTCTGAAATTCGTCTATTACAAGCAAAAAATATTTCATTCAAATTTTACATGTCCAGACTTTTCAACACAGAGAAGCAGAGGTACAGAGAATAAAAAAATGAATGGGGAATTATATGACACACACCAAATTGACATGAAGAGACGACCAGAAGAGGCAGATGACCTCTTTATCGATCTCACTTTTTTCTGCCAAAATGCCGTAGTCTGATTTTTTTTGTATAATTTTGCCTACATCATCAAAATCTATATCATTATGAGATATGCAATAATCATGCCCATCATGGCCCTATCAGTCCTTTTGGTCTGCTGTGCCAACACCCCATCGAAAAAGACGGATACCAACACACCTACCGACGTGAGGAGTTTCGGACTGGTAGGCAATGTGAAGGATATCTCCGTCACTGTCACCGACCTTTCTGATGCCGAACCCACCTCATGGCAAGACAGCACCCAATATATGAAATTCGATGACAACGGAAGGGTGTTGAAAGACCGCTACGACAATCTTTACAAATATGATGACAAAGGCAACTTCATCTATGGCTTGTCGGAAAAGAGCAAGATGCGTCGCGATGAGAAAGGTCGTATCGTCTACTATGAAAACAGGATGGACGAAGAGGACGACCAAGGTTTTACCCTCAAATTCGAATATGACGAAAACGGCCGGATGGTCAAGACCGAACGGACAGGATGGGAGTCCACCGTTGACCAGACTTTCACCTATGCCGACAACCACATCTATCCTGACCGCATCAACCTGGAGTCGGAAGACGAGGGTGACCATTATTCCACTGTCATCACCTATAACTATAAGAAATTTGACAATATTGGCAACTGGACAGAGCGAGAAATCCACTCCGTTTGCAAGCACACCATCGATGGCGAACTTGAGGACACGACTGACTCCAAAAGTATAGAAAAACGGGAGATACATTATTATCAATAAAGTTTTTGATGAACCTGTATGAAGTCATCCACAAAAGACAATCAAACATCTATTTAAACTCCAAAAATATGAAAAGAATATTCACAAAAGCAGCCATGTTTTCCATCATGGCATTGGGATTGGCATTGGTAGCCTGCACAAGCAAAGCCCCCGTAAAAGAACAGCAGAGTGAGGAATCCGCCACAATCGCACCCGATGACTCACTCGTGGTGGCAGCAGACAGTCACCTGAAGGCTCATCAGGAAGACATCCATGCCCTGTGGGACTCATATTTCGAAGGAAAGGAAATCTCCAAATACGCGCTTGCCAAGAACTATGTCTTCCTGAGTACCCAAGATGGCAAAGACGGACTGCTCCTCTCGTTCTACAAGGACATGAAAGATATTGACAATTTCGATGGCATCGCAGTGGGTGAAGGCCAGGAACTCACATTCCAAGGCGATGCACTGGTGATCAAGGAGAAAACCGACGCTGGTGACAAGACCACCTATTACGAGAAAACTGAACAGGAGGGTTTCAACCAACTTTTCACCGTGACAGAGAAAGACGGTCAGAAAACCTACACAGATGATGTCGATGAACCTTACGATGAAAAGGAAGCGCAGGACTTCATCAACAAGATCAGCAGCGCCACGGCATCGTCCCTTGCCGACGTTCTGAGTTCGTGGATTGATCTATAACTTATCTCTGCAGTCTGTGCCCGAGGAGACGACGATGATGTCTTCTTTGGGAACACACTCCCAGGAGAACAAGGGGAGGAGTTCCTGGGCGCTGATGGCATCGGGTGAAGGGATGATGCCAGCCAGAAAAGCCAGCCTGCCAATCAATTGGCGGGCTGTTTGATGTTGCCGCAGACATTCCATGTCAAGACTTTTGTCACGCTTTGACAACCGCTGTCCCTCGCTGTTGCAGAGCAGGGGAAAATGGATGAACTGCGGTATGGGAAAGTCCAGCAAGTCAGCCACATACATCTGCTGTGGCGTGGAGAGCAGCAGGTCGCGCCCCCTCACCACCTCGGTGATGCCCATCAAGGCATCATCGATGACCACCGCCAGTTGATAGGCCCATGCGCCATCCTTGCGACGGATGATGAAGTCACCCACCTGGCGGGAAAGATTCACCATCAAATCACCATAATGCCCGTCAGTGCACAGCAGGTCACGGTCGGGCACAATGAGTCGTGTAGCCCCCCTGCGGCCAGGCTGCGGAGGAAGTCCCCTACATGTTCCCTTATACACCACTCGCCCGTCGCTCTCATGCGGAGCCTGTGTGGCCAGAAGGTCGGCTCGCGTGCAATAGCAGGGATAGGTCATCCCGTGCTGTTGCAACTGACGGAAGTAATGCTCATAGATATCAGAGCGATGACTTTGATATACGGGTTCCCCATCCCAAGTCAGTCCCAACCAGTTGAGGTCGTCCATCACCCACCGGGCATACTCTGGCCGGGAGCGCCCTGGGTCAAGGTCCTCAATGCGCAGCAGCCACTCGCCGCCCTTGCTCTTCACGGAGAGCCAGGAGAGCAGCGCACAGAATAGATTGCCCAAATGCATGCGCCCCGTGGGGGATGGAGCGAAACGACCCTTATTGCAGTTCATAGTTCATAGTGCATAGTTCATAGTGCATAGTTGGTGGACGCGTCTCTACTAAACAATCTACAAATGTAGACATATTTCTTAAACAAAGAAAGAAAAATATATTTTTTGTTTAATTCTCCATTAATTCTGCATCTCGATTGGAACTATCGTTTCATTTCCGTAATTTGTCTAAAAGACATACATTTTTGTCTGAAATATTGTCGGAATGTACATTTTTTTGTAGTTTTGCCAACCTTCAAGCATGACGTATGGAAACTGCGAAAGTCAATAAAACTAAAAAATATGTTTGTATCTGAGATTTCTTTATGGGGCGCAGCGCTGGTAGCGTGTGTGGTATTTGCAGCGATGATAGCACTCGCCTTCTTCGACAGCAAGATGCTGCGTCGGATGTTGGTCATATTCGGAGCGACGGTGGCGCAGATGGCCGTCGTGGTAGCCGTCGTATGGGTGGTCTATCAGACGAATGCCTGGTGGGCCTATCTCCTCTGGTTCCTGCTGGTATTGTTTTTGTCCATCTGCTGGTGCCTGTATCCTTTACAGACCATGCGTAAAAAGATGCTATGGCCGGTAAGTGTCGGGACATTGGTGGGAAGTATCGTGTTGGGAGGCAGTGCGATGCTGTGTCTGCCTCTCAATGTCTATCTGTCTGTGTATTCGGTGCTGATGGCCTGTATGACGGCTTCGCTCATGCAGACCATGATGGGCTACCAGCGCAGAATGCAACATCCAGAGGTTCTGCGTGAGAGCCTATTACCTCAGGTGAGAACACTGGCGCAGCCCTTGGTGATGGTCATACCAATGCTCTATGCCGGTATGCTGCTGGGGGGCGTTCCGGCTCTTGAAGGCCTGCTTGTCGTCTTTCTGCTGATAGCAGCCTCCTTCGTGGCCAACATCTTGGCTGGCGTGATAGCACTGCAGATGCTGCACAAAAAAAAGAATCTAACAGCATAGATTATAAGTATTTGTCATGCGCTTTGCGGATTAAAAATCCTGATATTTAAGACATCGGGATTGCAAATCCCGATGAACATTACCCCATATTCGCTCGGGAAAGAAAATTAAAAAATGTTTTTTTATTTTGCTTTCCACTCGCTTATTCGTACTTTTGCGGAAAAATTAGGAAAAGCAATGAGAAAAGCCATTATATTGATTTTCGCCGCCATCCTATGCTGCCACGTACAGGCACAGGAACTGATGGCGAAAGTCACCATCAACAGCAACCAGATACAGGGCACCGACAAGAGCGTCTTCGAGAACCTGAAGGAAACACTCGAGCAGTTCATCAACGACAAGCAATGGACCAGCCTCCAGTTTCAGAAAAATGAGCGCATCAACTGCAACTTCAACATCACAGTGACAAAATATGACAATGCGTCGAATACCTTCACCTGCAACGCACTCATCCAGGCCAACCGCCCTGTGTGGAACTCCTCCTACACCACCACACTCTACAACAACAAGGACAACGACTTCAGTTTTGAGTTCGCACAATTCGACCAACTGGAGTTCAACGAGGAGGTGATCGACAACCAACTCGTCGCCCTCATTGCCTACTATGCCTACCTCATCATCGGTCTCGACCTCGACAGTTTCTCTCCCAAGGGCGGCGAGGATGTCCTGCAGCGGTGCATGAACCTGGTGAACAACGCGCAGAACCTCGGTTTTCCTGGATGGAAAGCATTTGACAACGACCGCAACCGCTTCGCCATCATCAATGACTATCTCGACGGCGGCATGGAACCTTTCCGGCAACTGCAATACGACTACTACCGCAAGGGACTCGACGAGATGGCAACCAACGTGGAGCGCGGACGTACCAACATCACCACCGCTCTGGAGGAATGTCTGAAAAAATGCCACGAGAACAAACCGCTAAGCATGCTCCCGCAGATCTGGACCGACTACAAGAAAGACGAACTGGCCAATATCTACAAAGGAAAGGGCACGCCCAACGAGAAGGAGAAAGTATATGACATCCTTTTTGGCATCAATGCCTCGCAGAACAACGCGTGGGAGAAAATCAAACAGTGACACCACTGGGGCAGAGCAACTGAAATATGCTGAAAAAACTATATATCAAGAATTTCACGCTGATCGACGAACTGGACATCAGTTTCGAGGGGGGATTCTCTGTCATCACCGGTGAGACGGGTGCCGGCAAGAGCATCATCCTCGGCGCACTGGGACTGCTGCTCGGACAGCGTGCCGACACCAAGACCATCAAGGCGGGGCGCGACCGCTGCACAGTGGAAGCGCACTTCGACCTACGGAAATATGACATGCAGGACTTCTTCGATGACAAGGACCTCGACTACGACGACGGCGACTGCATCCTCCGGCGTGAGGTGACCGCTGCCGGCAAGAGCAGGGCGTTTGTCAACGACACTCCCGTGGCACTGACCACCCTGCGCGAACTCGGAGACCAACTGGTGGACATCCACAGCCAACACCAGAACCTGCTGATCAACAAGGAGGACTTCCAACTCAGCGTGGTCGACATTATCGCCGACGACAGTCAGGTCCTTGACGACTACCGCACCTCATACCACCAACTCAAGGCCGTGGAACGCCAACTGGAGCAACTGCGCGAGGATATCCGCCGCAACCGCGACAACGAGGAATTCCTGCGTTTCCAGCACCAAGAACTGAGTGGGGCGAAACTCGCTGAGGGCGAACAGGAACAACTGGAACAGGAATATGGCATCCTGTCGCATGCCGAGGAAATCAAGAGTGCCCTCTTCGAGGCCGATGAACTCTTCTCGGGCGATGGCGGCATCGTGGAAAAACTCAAGAGTGCGAGCCACAGCATCGACTCGGTGAGAAACGTCTTCCCCGACATCACGGAGGCGGCAGAGCGTATCGAGAGCAGTTTTATCGAACTGAAAGACATTGCCGATGAGGTGGCCCGCCATGCTGAGCACATCGACTTCGACCCCGCCCGCATGGAGGAGGTGAACAGCCGCCTCGACACCATTTACCACCTGCAGCAGAAATTCCATGTGCAGACCGTGGAAGAACTGATTGGCATCCGCGACGATCTTGAGCGCCAACTCAGTCAGATCGATGGCGGCGACGAGGCACTGCAGGAACTGGAGGCACAGGAAGCAGCCCTCTTAAAGGTATGCAAGGAGAAAGCCAAGCGACTCTCGGCCATCCGCGCGAAGGCAGCCCGCCAAGTGGAGGAGGAGATGCGCAGCCGACTCGTCCCATTAGGCATCCCCAAAGTGAGGTTTGAGGTGGCCATCAGCGAAAAACCGCTGTCCGCTGACGGACAGGACAAGGTGGCGTTTCTCTTCACTGCCAACAGCAACATGCCGCTGCAACCAGTGGCACAAGTGGCGTCGGGCGGTGAGATTGCCCGTGTGATGCTGTCGCTCAAGGCGATGATCAGCGGAGCGGTGAAACTGCCCACCATCATCTTTGACGAGATCGACACGGGAGTCAGCGGCAAAGTGGCAGAGATGATGGCGCATATCATGCAGGAGATGGGCGACAACGACAGACAGGTGATCAGCATCACCCACCTGCCACAGATCGCAGCCTGCGGAAGCGCACACTACAAGGTTTACAAGGAAGAGACCGAAGAGGGCACCGTCAGCCACATGTGCCGGCTCTCCCATCAAGAGCGAGTGAGCGAAATCGCCCAAATGCTCAGCGGAAGCAACATCTCTGAGGCGGCCATCAGAAACGCGGAAGAACTTTTGAAGATTGAAAATTGAAGATTGAAAATTGAAGATTTTTGTGGCATAAGGGTAGGGACGCGATGTATCGCGTCCGCCTATTCCAAAGCAGAGGTAATCATCATTCTAAATTCTTAATTCTTAATTCTTAATTCATAATTCAAAAAATGACCTTCAACATACGGACAATCATGGCGGCAGGACTTCTTTTCACCGCCGCCGCAACCATGGCGCAGCCTGGCCCTGTGAAGAATGCCGCCAAAGCGGTCTTCACACTCACCACCTTCAAGGCCGACGGACAACTGCTGGCCTCCAGCCACGGCGTGTTTGTCGATGCCAACGGAACGGCACTCAGCGACTGGTCCTCTTTCGAGGGGGCTTCGAATGCCGTCGTCATAGATGCTTCCGGAAAACGCTTTGAGGTGGAATACATGATAGGTGCCAATGAGATCTACGATGTGGCGAAATTCCATGTCAAGGGCAAGACCAACGGTGCCCCCATCGCCGCCACAGGTTCTCCGGCGGGTTCCAACGTGTATCTTGTGGGTTACTCGGTGAAGAAGCCCGAAATTTCCACCACACAAATCGACAAGGTGGAGACTTTCATGGACAAATATTCCTATTACATCATCAAGTCGGTGCTGCCCGACAACACCCAGAGTTGTCCGCTCGTCAATGATGCAGGCCAGGTGATCGGCTTTGTGCAGCACTCGAAATACACCACCGACAACCACGCCACCGATGCCAACTACATCAACGACATGCAGGTGACGGGACTCTCCGTCAACGACCCAGTGCTCCGCCGCACCGACATCCCCACGCAAGTGCCCGATGACAAGGAACAGGCCCGCCTGGCGCTCATCCTCTCGGGGCAGTCGACCGACTCTGCCAAGTATGCCAAGACCGTGGACATGTTCATTGAGAAATTTCCCGACATGAACGACGGTTATGCCGCCCTTGCACAGCGCCAGGTCAATGCCAATGACTTCGCAGCGGCTGCCCGCACCATGGAGACGGCTATCAAGAATGTGCCCAACAAGGACGAGGCCTACTACAGTTACGCCCGCCTCATCTATCAGAAGGAGGTTTACAAGTCGGGCCTCCCCTACCCTGACTGGAGCCTCGACAAGGCCTACGAGATGGCTCAGAAAGCATACGACGCCAGTCCACAGGCCATCTACAAGCACCTGCAGGCACAGATCACCTATACCAAAGAGCAATATCAGGAGGCATACGACCAGTTCATGGCGCTCACCCACTCCGACATCCTCAATCCAGAACTCTTCTATGAGGCTGCACAGTGCAAGAAAAAACTGGATGGCTCGCATGAGGAGATTATCGAACTGCTCGACAGCGCCATCAGTTATTTCAAAAAGCCTTATACCTCTGAGGCCGCGCCCTATTTCTATGCCCGTGCCGGCGAACTGGCCGAGAAGGGCGAATACCGCAAGGCCGTGGCCGACTACAACCAGTATGACACGCTCATGCTGGGTCGCCACCCCGCCGACTTCTACTATGTGCGTGAGCAATGCGAGATCAAAGGCAGGCTCTTCCAGCAGGCGCTCATCGACATCGAGATTGCCACCCGCCTGGCTCCTGCCGTCTCTCTCTACTGGGCTGAGAAGGGTTCGTTGCTGCTCAGGCTGAAAGAACCGAAACTGGCTCTCGACTCAGCAGAAAAGAGCATCGCCCTCGAACCTGAATACAGCGACGCCTTCCTCGTCAAAGGTCTCGCTCAGATACAACTCGGCGACAAGAAAGCAGGCCTTGAGACACTGGCCAAAGCCCGCGACTTGGGCAACGAGCAGGCTCCCGCGCTGTTGGAAAAATACAAATAGCATATTTCATACAGGAGAGAAACTCCATCATTCAACTGAACATTCATAACAAAACAAAATCCATACATTATGAGAAAATACTTTTTCACCGCTCTTGTGGCATTGATTGCTGTTTCATTTACGTCATGCAACAAAGGCCCCAAAATCGTCACCGAACGATTCCTCATCAAGTACATGCCCTCTATCAACGACACGATAGAAAATGGGCCTGTCACTGACATTGAAACACTTTATTATGAAAACGACACAACAGCCATTGCCCAAGAATACAAGAGGTATGAAGAAGACACAAGGGCCTTGGTGAAGGAATGCAACGAGTTTCATCAGTCGCTCAGCAAGTATAACATGTCAGAAAGGGACTCTCTCCGCTCTGAATATGGGAAAAAACTGATTGAGCACAGGTGCCTGATGTTTTACACATATAAGGAGACCGCTGATACCACCAATCAAAAAGAGGTCATTGATACCAAAGAACTGCTAAGAGTTGTCAGGGAAAACGGAGCCAACATTCTTAACAGCATCAAATACACGAAAGAGAACAACCTCAGGGTTCAGTTCATCGAACTGAATAACGAGATTTGGCTGAGAGACTTGGAGAACTAAGTCAGAAGGGTGATTCCCTTCCCAACCTGTCAGCAACAAAATAGGAGCGACTCATCGTCGCTCCTGTTTTTATTTGTCATCAAAATCTGTTTTTTTGTGATTCTCAATAATCTACATCAAGCAGCATACCATCGTTGGTGAACTCCAGTTCGTAACCGTTGTTGACGCCAACCTCATAGGTGGTCTTGACGATATCGTTTTTGATCTTGGCATAAGCCACGTTGCCGTCGGGGAAATATTTTTGCAGATAGGTCTTTGCTGCAGTGGGCAACATATCTGCTGAGATGAAACGGTCTCTGTCGAGCAAATCAATGGTGACGGTCATGATGGATAATATCAGTCCGATGAATGTCAGGAGGAGGAGTTTTGAAGTTTTCATAATTATTGTTTTTTAGGGTGATTATTTTTGTTTTCTTATTTCTCTTTTTGTCATCCGGAAACCTTGTTTGTTCCTTTTGACATTGCAAAGATAAGCCGCTTTTCCCCCTCACTCCAAACAATCATCACTCTTTCGTCTCATGTCATTGCGACACACGCCCTCATTTGCGACAAAGGCGGAAACACCCTGTGAAATCTGTCGCTGTTGGCCGTTGGCTGTTGGCCGTTGGCAATTAGCCATTAGCCGTTGGCCGTAGCCGTTGGCAAAAAGCCAAAGGCCAAAAGCGAATAGCCAAAGGCCAAAAGCCAAAAGCCAAAAGGATTATCTCACCACAATGGTCTTGCCCTTGCCTTCCTGACGCACGACGAAGGTGCCCCTTAAGCCAGCAAGGCTCTTGGCCTGTCGGCGCACGATCTTGCCGTCGGTCGTGTAGACGTCGAGCAGTGACTGTGCGTTAGCCCTCACACCGCCGATGGCCAATTCCTGGTCGTCGACGATACGGATGTTGTCCGCCAGCAACACATCGCCCAAGTTCTGCACCTCACCAAACCAGTCAAACTCTGTGGGATTGACAAATTCGGCTGTGAAGCCCACATGTGCATAACGGCCGCTCTTCAGCGATGTCAAGGGGACGCAGACAGTGGTATACTCCTCGGTGACAGGAATGTCGCTTTGATGTGTCGTCTCGTTAACAGGTCCGTCGATGCTGCCCGTCACCTTGAGTTGGTTGATGCATGCAAAGAAAGGCATAATAATAAAAGAAAATCATCAGTTCTCCCCCTTTTGAGACCAAGGTCTCGGAGGGGGAGTTTTTTTATTCCGCTGGATTTTTTTTTTTCCGTTTTTACGAAAAACCGGGAAAAAGATATACCTTTGCATGCTTTTAACCAACCAACGATTACAAAAAATGAGAAAGATTTTTACATTTGTCCTTCTGGCCATCCTGTCAATGACGGCTCATGCCCAGATGAAGACACTGCAAAATAACGAGAATGAAGACTCCACCATCGCCGTCATCGGCTATTTCAGCAAAAATGACACCATGGAGTATCAACGTGTTCAGGGAAAGATGAAAATCGTGGACAATGACACGACTCAACGCGGTGAAATCACAGAGAAATTCATGGTAGTCGTCACGGACTCCACCGCAAACGGCTATAAAATGGAAATCATCCCCTTGTCGTGCGAGATAAAGGACATCGACAACGATTACCAGATGCGGATGGCCTCCTTGCTGTGGAATAACATAAAAGGCCTCCGCTGCCGTTTCACCACCGACGAACTCGGAAGCGTGCAGCATATTGAGAACTGGCGCGAGATTCGTGATGTGCTCAAAAAGAGTTATGTAACGGTCTTCGACAGTCTCTACGCCTCTTTGCCGGCCCTGGACAGTGTGATGCCACGGAAGCAACTGGAGAGTCTGACGCTCTTAGGATGCTCGACCGAAGACGGCATCAAGGAACAATATGACGAACTCGACATGCTCTTCGGACTGCATGGCAACGAAGTGACCATGGAGCCGGTCGAGACCGATGACATATCCGAGGCAGGATACCCCACTCATTCGCGCATTGAGTCTTTCTACCCTGCACCCAAGGACGAATATGACATTGAAGGCGACTATGTCGTAAATGCGCGCACCGATACCAAGTTATCCGGCGATGACGTGAAAGACCTGCTCAGCACCACCCTGGGCGTGCTTCTTACCGGAGAAGTTTCCGACAGCGTGAGCAAATATACGAATGAGGCGCTCACCAACACAAAAGAAGGAATGACGACCACCAACTACGAGCAGTATTGCTATTTTTTCAACGGATGGCCCAAACTCATGCAGAAGATCGTGGAAATCAACGTAGCAGGTCTCGTCAGACGCATCGAATACGATTCCATTGAGTGGACAAGAAGACATTGGGAATAATCTCCCACCAAAAAATCAGCCATTTTCGATTGGTTTCTCGAAAATGGCTGATTTTCAGCAATATATACCCACTACCTCGTGACTATCTCTTGAGCATCTTCTTGCCGTTACGGATGACGATGCCCTTGTAATCGGCACCTACCTTCATGCCCACCACATTGTAGATGGCGCCATCGGCAGCTTGTTCTTCGGCGTTCACCAACTCGATGCCGTCTCCCTCGATGAGGATGAGTTCTATCTTGTCGATGTTGCAGTAAGGACTGTTGATGGTGATGCGCATGATCTGCTCGCCAGCCTCCAGGCGGGTGTTGATTTTGCCCTCAAACGCCTTGTAAGTGTCCCAACTGTTGTTGCCTGTTTGTGACACATTCACCTTGCAGAGGTTGGTAACCTTGCCATCCTTGACGAGACCCAAGGTGAAACCAGAACCAGTGGAGCCAGAAGAGGCGGTTGCCTTATAGGAATACTTGCCACCCTCCTTCACGTTGACGGTGTACTCCAGCCATTCGTCAGTAGCGGTGTAGCCGATAACATAGCCACCGTTTCCGGAGACGATGTCTACACCCTCGCTGTCGGAACGATAGGCCGTGGTACCCTCGTTCTGGGAATCAGAATCATGATAGGTGAAGCCCTCGCCTCCCCTGTCGAAGTTCTCTGCCTCGATGACACCCGGTATCTGGATGATGCCCTTGTGCGGAGTACGCTTGTTGTTGACCAACAGTTCCAGTTTTGCAATCTTCGACTCCCTGCCCTCTGCATCGGTGGCGATAGCCATATAGGCAAAGGTACCCTTGGACGTCGGCTTGTACTCATACACAAACGGTTCTTGGGTAAGTGTCTTCACCAGCACTTGGTTGAGATACAGCTTCACATTGGCAATAGTGCTGTTGGGCGAGGAAGCCTCCACCTTGATGGCGGTATTGGTATTGATGACCGCAGGCGACGGGTCAGAAGAAATGGCAATCTTGATATCCTCATCCACATCGATGCGCTTGAATTCAATCTTGTCGATATTGCAGCTGCTGCCCTTGATATTAAGGCGGATAACTTGCTGTCCCTCCTCCAGCGGGATGAGGAGACGGCCATGCACAGTGCGGTAGTTGTCCCAGTTGTTGGATTGCACGCAGGGCACGGGAATGACATCTGTAAGAGTGGTCAGTCCCTCCTTGGTGCTGAGTGCCAAACTGATAGAGGAGTTATTAGCACCCGATGAGACGGTGGCGTCATAGGAATACAGGCCAGCCTCCTTCACGTTGACAGTGTACTCCAGCCATTCACCCTGAGAAGTGTAGCCGATGGCATAGTTGTTATTGCCATTGACGATATCGACACCCTCGCTGTCGGAACGGTATACGCTGGTGCCCTCGTTGGTGTTGTCGGAGTCGTGATAGGTCATACCCTCAGCACCCTTGTCGAAGTTCTCTGCCTGCAGCGTGCCTGGGATCTCGATGACACCCTTGAAGGTCTCGCGGGGGTTGTAGACCTTGAAACCAGAGTAGCGCACATACTCGGAGCCATCGGTGGCCACCACCACCGCCTTCACGTCATGTCTGCCACCGTCGGTGGGCGTGAATTCCGTGGCATAGGGAGCCTCTTTCAGGGTAGTGATAAGTTGGTCTTTCACATAGACATCGATATGGTCGATTGTCTTGGTTCTCAGTGAAGCCCTGATGGTGATGGGCACCACGTCGCCCTTGGAGACGGCCAACGGATTGCACTTCACATAGACTGAAGCCTCTTTCTTCATACCGGGGAAGGGACTCTTGGCGTTCTTGGCGGCATCGCTCTTCATATACTCACGCAGCCAAGTCATGGCAGGACGGTCCTTACCATCGCGGATGAGGCCAGAGTTGCCATCAGTGGTCCAGGTGGCACCATAGATGTATCCCCAAAGGGTAATGCCAGCGCAGTAGTCAGACTCCCACATATAGGGAATCTGCTCCGAGTAGCGCTGCTTCTGCAGTGCATCGTCAGAGGTGCCGATATCATATTCCGTGCTGTACATTGGCATCTTGAGGGCATTCTGTATCTTTGTCATGGCCGACTTGAAGTTGCTCAGGCTCATGTCGGTGAGGTCATGGCTCTGGCATCCGTAAGCATCGATGGGCGCACCGGCGTCACGAAGGGTTCTTACGAGGTCGATGTACTGGTCGATCTGCCACTGGAAGGTGTTGTAGTCGTTGTAAATGAGGATGGCATTCGGCCAGCGCTCATGGGCCATCTCAAAAGCCTTGATGATCCAGTCGAAACCTGTTGCTCCGTCTCCGCCCAAAGCGGCCTTGTAGGGAGCGGGCTGGTGGCCGGCTACCGCCTCGTTGACCACATCGATAATCTCAAGATTGGGATAATGTTTTGCCACGGCATCAAAATACTCCTCAATGGCCTTTGTCTGCTCTGAAGTCGACAAGCTGTTGACCCATGAAGGATACTGGGCTCCCCAGATGAGGGTGTGGTACTTGAATGGGAAGCCGTGCTGCTTGGCATAATTGGCAGACCTGTCTGCATTGCCAAAATTGAAAGAACCACGGCGGGAACCCTCAATGGCATCCCATTTGGTTTCATTCTCAGGTGTAATTTGGTTCCAAAGTTTGTAGAAAGGCTCCACTCCGCCTCCGGCATCCACATTGTACCTGGTGGTGATGTTACCCAAGAACTTGTCGGGGTTGGTGGACAACTGCGCCTGGCTCTTCACCGGAAAAAGGAGAGCAGCGAGTCCCAACATTCCCACAGACATCCATCTCTGGAAATGGTTTTTGATTCTCATTGCGTAGAATTGTTTCATATGAAAGTTAGTTATTTGAAAAATGATTATTCATGTACAGCAAACCGACACGCACTGCCGGAATTTATTGCAAAAATAGCGAATGCCGATGCTTTACAAAAATAAATCTTCGATTTATTTGTCCCAATTTACATAACACATTATAAAATGTAACTTTTTATAAAGTGCGCTCGAACCCAAGACCTACTGCGCTTTGGTAGGGGGATAAAGCAAAACTCCCTGCAAAAATGCAAGGAGTTTTAAACGTGATTCCGTTGGGGCTCGAACCCAAGACCTACTGCGCTTTGGTGGGGGATAAAAAAGGCGAGACTTACATCCCGCCAATGTGATTCCGTTGGGGCTCGAACCCAAGACCTACTGCGCTTTGGTGGGGGATAAAAAAAGGCGAGACTTACATCCCGCCAATGTGATTCCGTTGGGGCTCGAACCCAAGACCTACTGCTTAGAAGGCAGTTGCTCTATCCAGCTGAGCTACGGAACCATCCAAATTGGGTGCAAAATTAGTGTTTTTTTTGTGGGCAGCCAAATTATTTGAGAATTATTTTTCAAAGGATGGCAGAATCTTAGTTCATGCAGAGTCAACCAGCAAGTGCAAGTTGTGTGCAAATTTATAAATAATGTTTGTAAAACTCTTCCTTAGGATTGCTATAATTGAGTTTTTTCCTTGGCCTTTTGTTTATTTTTGCCTGTATGGATGCGATTTTTTTGTCC
>JAEEJK010000082.1 GCA_016281815.1 Prevotella sp.
CCGTCCCGCAGTGTTCGTGACCTTCAAGGGTGGCCATAGCAGCAGGGGCACAAGCCACTATGCCGGACACCACTTCGACAGACCCAATCCTCCCAAAGGACATGGACACAATCCTCCGATGGGACATGGCAACCACAACAATAATAATATCCACAACAACCACAACAACAATAACCATAACAACGGAAACTGGAACCACAACGGCAACAGCAACTGGAACCACAATGGCAACGGCAACCACAACAACAATCACAATCCTTCGGTGAACAACGGCAACCGTCACATGACGGGTAATGGCAACCACAACCCCTCGATGGGTGGCGCTTTTGGCAACAACCACCGCAGCGGGTCGGCCACTACTCCCAGCCGCACCTTCGGCAGCCATTCTTCCGGCAGCGTGGCCAGCAATGGCAACACTGCTCCCAGGAGAGTCTTCGGAGGTGGTGCCCGCAAGTGATGCCATATCTTCTCTATATACAGCATGGGCAACCATGATGCACTGATGATCTCCACACCTCTTTCATCGGGGGTGTGGAGAATTTGTTTTGAAATAGAACTAAAAAAATATCAGAAAACGCAAACCCATCAAAACCTGCGAACAATCTCTCGAAGCAAGTTACGGTCATGGGTTTTCGTACATAAAGGTTCAGGGTTCATACAACAACCTTCTTTTTTCTTGGAAGAAGGATATCTTTGAGATATCTTTGCTGTCGCAAATAAACAAGAAACCAAATCACAAGATGTCAACTTCAAAGTAAAAACCATCAACATATGAATGTACTTATCGTCGTTAATTTCATTACAGCAATCATCGCTTTTCTCACACTTACCTGGAAGCGCCATCCACTGATGGCACTTGTGGCTATGTGTTGTATCCTCTTGTATGGTTATGGATTATGGAATGTGGGACTGAATATCGACGGTCGGCTTTGTCAAATGCTTCATGCAGAGGAATGCTATGGAAAGGAAGTAGCGTATCCTGCTTTGATGGGTGGATGGTCGGCATTGATGCTGTCAAACGTCTGTCTGGCTCTCTATCCTTGGCTGAAGCGATGGGCAGTAGTATTATGGATGCTTTTGGTAATAGTCAGTGGACTTGCTGTCAGCATGTTTTCACCCCTGAATGCCATAGAAGGGCTGTATGCCGTATGCTGTGCTATCATGTGCGAAATGACAATCATGTCAGGTCTTTCATATCTGGAATTCACTGTTTTAGGAAACATATATCTTCAGTCTCTTCTTCCTACTCTTTTTGCCTTGCCGGCACTTTGGGTCAGTGTCCGTTCGTTGGGTAGAGAGTATCAACACAAATATCTGCCTCTCCTTCTCTCCGGAATATGGTTTGTGTTGAATCTGTCCATGACCATTGCCGTTTGGTCGCATTACATCCATCTCTCTTTGGAAGAGGCGGGCCGTCTATGTGTCGGGGAACTAAAAGACTTGTCGGGTCATACCTGGTCAGGCTACGTCACCGTCAACATCTTGATATTCTTCATTGCCTTCTTGATTGACGCCATCATCAGTTGGCTGCTATACCGATATGCAAAACACCATCTTCAACGACAAGAAAGGAAATCGTAAAATGAAAAAGAAGACAAAAGGCATCATCATCGCCATCTCCGTCATACTTATCTGGAACCATCTGCCTTACCACTACTGCAATGAGAAGGCTGCTGCCTACGTGACAAGCCATTCGGCTCCCAAATCGCGTTCCATGTGTGCTTGGTATGTGATAAAATCAATGTGGCACGGAGGTTGTCCCATTGGACTCATTCCCGCTTATGCCTACGAAAAGACCTTGCCACAGATGGGATTCAAGGAAATATCATCAGAAGGGTACATCCCTATGAAAGGCGACATCTCCGTTCTGCCTCAGAACAAGAAAAGCAGTTTCGGCCATATCGCCATTTATGATGGAAAGCAATGGGTGTCGGACTTCAAACAGAAAAGCCTGTATCCCAATTCCACCTATAAGGAAAATGGACACGAAAAGATATTCCGTGCCAGCGACGGTTGGCATTGGAAACATGTATGGACATCCCCGATAGACTGGTTTGGGTGGATGGAATCGCTGGTATTAGGATTCGATAAGATAAAAATCTGATAGGTTGTTAATCTGAAAACGAACCAATTCATACGGAAAAGGTCGTATTTCGTACAACGAACAAGTTCTGCTTGTTACCTTAGAGCGGAAAGTGGTACTATGTATTAGAAAGCATAGTTCAACCATTTAAATGATTCAAAAACATTATGATTCTGTTTTATATCAGTATACTTGTCGCTGTCTATTGTGCTCTCTTCAACGAGAAGTGGCGTTCACGAGCCAATAGTTACCTCTTGTGGTTTTTTATTCCATTTGGATTGTTGTTTGTTGCCCGCAGAATGGGATACATCAAGGCTTCGATTCTCTCAATCTTCTCTCCTCCTGCCATGTTCGTTGTTCTTATTTGGGGGCTGATCAGTGTCATTGATGGTCATTCAGAGGGTGTCCCGGCTTTTATTCCTTACCACACGGCGGCAGATTTGAGAAGAATCACAGGTGTTGGATTCCCAGATGTGACTCCGGTCGACTCCGCCTATTATGATGACTTCACCCATAATGAAATCTCAATCAAGTTCATTCCACGCCGGCCTTTGTCAAAAGCATTCTACAACAAACTGCGTCATGCTTGTGTTGCCGACCCGTGTTGCTGGAAAAAAGAAGAGAATGGTTATCGCTATTATATTCTTCCTGAACTGCCTATAGACAGGCCCAATGGCACCCATATCCGCAAAGTAGAGGTGAATGGCGAAATGGAGTATGATTGGCAAGGAGATTTCATAGAGGTCTTCGTTCCCTTCAAAGGCGATACCATCTATGTGAAGGATGGTTGGATGAGGTAGTGAATCATAGAAGGGGTCGGAGATTTTGATTCGTACGTGCCATCAAAAAGCAGGACTTTTGCCCTGCTTCTTATTAAAAGTCGGGATGAGGCGACCTTTGGCTCAGAACCCTACGTACCATCAAAAAAGCAGGACTTTTGCCCTGCTTTTTATTAAAAGTCGGGATGAGGCGACTCGAACGCCCGACCCCTACGTCCCGAACGTAGTGCGCTACCAACTGCGCTACATCCCGATTTTGCGGTGCAAAGGTAGGCTTTTTTTATAATACAGGCAAATTTTTCGCCTATTTTCTTTTTGATGTCAGATAAATCGGGATAAAACTGACTGTTCACAGCAGTTCGGGCAACTCAAACAGGCGCATGTAGTTGCTGCCCTTGATGAAGATATAGTAGCCCTCAGGATGCTCCTTGGCGATGGCATCCTTCACTTCCGATACATTGGCGAATTTTCTGAAAGGACTCTTGATGGCGCCAAACTCCTTGCCTACCAGCCACACCTGGTCGATGTTGGAGGCCATAAGAAGGTCGATAACCTTATGATGTTCTTCGCTGCTGCATTCGCCCAGTTCGCCCATGTCGCCCACGATGGCCATCTTGGGATGCCCCTCTATGGCGCAGAAGTTGACCAAGGCGGCGTTCATGCTGGTGGGGTTGGCATTGTAGGTGTCGACGATGAGCTTGTTGTGTGCCGTGATGGTGAGTTGCGAGCGGTTGTTGCTCGGCACGTAGTTGGCGATGGCGTGGTCGACCTGTTCTTGGCTTACACCGAAATAGAGTCCGATGGCTGCTGCCGCCATCATGTTGAAGAGGTTGTAGGTGCCGATGAGTTGTGTTTGCACCTCATGCCATTCCCCGCTGCCATGATGCCAGCGCATGTGCACCATAGGGGTGCATGAGACGATCTCGCCGCTGGCGCACAGGTCGTCGTGGTTGCCCACGCCATAGCGCACCTGTTTCAGTTCTCCGGCGATGCTCTGCAGGTGCTCGTTGTCGGCATCGATGAAGATGACGCTGTCCTCGCGTGTGCGAAGGAAATCGTAGAGTTCGCCTTTGGTGTGCAATACCCCCTCAAAAGAGCCGAAACCCTCCAGGTGAGCCTTGCCGACATTGGTGATGATGCCGCAGTTGGGCTCCACGATGTTGACCAGTGTGTGTATCTCCCCAGGGTGGTTGGCCCCCATCTCCACCACGGCAATATCATGGTCGCGGGTGAGTTGGAGGAGAGTTTTGGGCACGCCGATATGGTTGTTGAAGTTTCCTCGTGTATAGAGCACGTTGTATTTCTCGCTGAGCACGGCAGCGATGAGTTCCTTCGTGGTGGTCTTGCCGTTGGTGCCGGTCACTCCGATGATGCGGGTGCCTAAGGTGCGGCGGTGGAGGCGAGCCAGTTGCTGCAGGGTGGTGAGCACATCATCCGTCACGATGTAGCGGGAGTCGGTGGTATCTGCATGCTCCGGCTCATCGACAACGGCGTAGGCGCAGCCTTTCTCCAAGGCAGCGGAGGCAAATAGGTTGCCGTTGAATTTCTCGCCTTTGAGGGCAAAGAAGATGGAGCCCTCGGGACAGTCACGGCTGTCGGTGGTGATGACAGGGTGCTGCTCAAAAACGTGGTATAGTTCTTCGATTTGCATAGATGGTTGAGTTATTGACTTGCAAACTTACGAACATTTTTCGGATTATCGTCCTTGAAGAGGAAAAAAAAGCAGTATGCAAGGAACTCTTTCTGAGAAAACAAAAAAGAAAGAGATTTGTTTTGCTTTTCCCCCGATTTGCATTACCTTTGTTGATTGAACAGATGTAAGCCGCAACTCAGCATCAGTCATGCAGCCACAGAAACCACATACCATTTGTGTGGGCGGGCGGTTGATGGAACTCTCTTCGCCTATCGTGATGGGTATCCTCAACGCTACGCCAGACTCTTTTTTTGCCCCCAGCAGGGTGCAGACCGAGGAGGCCATCGCAAGGCGTGCAGATGAGATCGTGGCTGAAGGTGGCCAGGTAATTGATGTCGGGGCTTTCTCTACCCGTCCTGGTGGCCAGGCTGTGAGTGAGCAGGAGGAGATGTCGCGTCTGCGGTTGGCCCTCAGTGTGGTGAGGCGATGCCAACCCGATGCAGTGGTGAGTGTGGACACGTTCCGTCCGGATGTGGCACGCATGGCCGTGGAGGAGTTTGGCGCCCTTATCATCAATGATGTCTCTGAGGGTGGCATGGCCGCTTTCGGAGGGGTAAGCATCCCGCCGGATGAGGACGGAGTGCCTGCGATGTTCCGCATGATAGCCCGGCTTCGCGTGCCTTATGTGCTCATGTCGGTCAAGCCCAGCATCGACTTGATGTTGAAGGCGTTTGCCGCAGAGGTGAATATGCTCCATGCGCTTGGTGTGCCCGACATCATTCTTGACCCGGGCTTTGGTTTTGGCAAGACGCTGGAGGAAAACTACCAGGTGATGGCGCTGCTCGACCGTCTGCAGGTGTTCGGGCTGCCCGTTTTGGCAGGAGTGTCGCGCAAATCGATGATATCCAAACTGCTTGGCTGTGATGCCGGCGATACGCTCAACGCCACCACAGCACTGCATGCCGTGGCACTGATGAAAGGTGTGAAGATCCTCCGTGTGCATGATGTGGCGGAGGCTGTTGAGGCGGTGAGAATATTATTGAAGATTGAAAATTGAAGATTGAAGATTGAAAATTGAAGATTGAAAATTATTGAAGACTGAAGAATGGTTATTGATTTTGGAATAAAAGACATACTTGACATCGTCCTGGTGGCGGTGATGATATATTATAGTTACAGGCTGATGAAGGAGTCGCGCACCATCAATGTGTTTGTGGGTGTGCTGTTGTTCGTCATCATCTGGCTGGTGGTGACTCAGATACTTGAGATGCGGCTGCTTGGCAGCATTCTCGACAAACTCGTCAGCGTAGGTGTGATAGGACTGATCATCCTGTTCCAAAGTGAGATACGTAAGTTCCTCTACAATCTGGGTGCCCATCGGCGTATGGAACCGCTCATGAAATTGTTCGGACGCAAGAAAGATGCTGTCGACCGTGGAGTGATTATGCCCATCGTGTCTGCATGCATGAGCATGGCCCGCGACAAGGTGGGAGCCCTCATCATCATTGAGCGAACCATTCCTTTGGAGGACTTGATGCAGGGGGCTGGTGAGGTACTGGACGCACAGATCAGCCAGCGCCTCATTGAGAATATCTTTTACAAGGGCGCACCGCTGCACGACGGAGCGATGATCATCTCCAAGAAGAGAATACGCGCCGCAGGATGTGTCCTGCCTGTCTCACACAGTTTGGACATCCCACGCGAATTGGGTTTGCGTCACCGTGCAGGCATGGGCATCACGGAGGAGAGCGATGCCCTTTCCATCATCGTCTCTGAGGAAACAGGGCATGTCAGCGTGGCCATCAATGGTGAGTTCAAGAGGCGCCTGTCGTTTGAGGACCTCGACAGCATCCTCACCAATGAGATGGGAGGATGACAATCGTTTTTCTCGGAAAAATAGACCGATTATCGAATTTTTTTTCTAATTTTGCAAAAGCAATCTATTGAAAGCACAATCTTACAAAAACAACTATGAGTTTAGTACAACAAATCATCGACCGCGCTAAAAGCAACAAGCAGCGCATCGTGCTCCCCGAGGCAACTGAGGAGCGCACGTTAAGGGCAGCAGACAGAGTGCTTGCCGAAGATATCGCCGACCTGATCCTTATCGGCAATCCTGACGAGATCCATGCCCTGGCCAAGGAGTGGGGACTGGAGCATATTGACAAGGCCACGCTCATTGACCCTGAGAACAATCCCAAAAGCGAGGAGTATGCAGAACTGCTCACCGAACTGCGCAAGAAAAAGGGAATGACCATAGAGAAAGCCCGCGAACTGGTGAAGAATCCGCTTTACCTGGGCTGTATGATCATCAAGACCAATGGTGCCGACGGCCAGATTTCTGGTGCCCTGAGTACCACGGGCGACACCTTGCGCCCTGCTCTGCAGATTATCAAATGCTCACCGGGCATCACCTGTGTGAGCGGAGCCATGTTGCTCATCACCAAGCAGCCGCAGTTTGGCGAGAATGGAATCCTCGTGGTGGGTGATGTCGCCGTCACTCCCATGCCCGATGCAGCACAACTTTCGCAGATCGCCGTCTGTACGGCACAGACTGCCCGCAGCGTGGCCGGATTCGAAGACCCACGTGTGGCCATGCTGAGTTTCTCTACCAAGGGAAGTGCCACTCATGAGGTGGTGGACAAGGTGATCGAGGCCACCCGCCTGGCCAAGGAACTGGATCCCACACTGAAAGTTGACGGTGAACTGCAGGCTGATGCCGCTCTCGTTCCGTCGGTGGGTGCAAAGAAGGCGCCGGGAAGCGAAATCGCAGGAAAGGCCAACGTACTTGTATTCCCCAACCTTGAGGTGGGCAACATCGGTTATAAACTTGTGCAGCGACTGGGCGATGCTGAGGCGCTCGGCCCGATTCTCCAGGGTATCGCACGTCCTGTGAATGACTTGAGCCGTGGTTGCTCCGTCGACGACATCTACAAGATGGTTGCCATCACTGCATGCCAGGCTATGGATGCCAAGTAAGTGAAGAGTGAAGAGTGAAGAATGAAGAGTGAAGAATGAAGAGTGTGAGATGGACAGCAGAAAAGGATGGCCGATTTTACTTACGCTCATGATGATGACTCTTCAATCAGAAATTAAGCGCGATGGAACATTATAGCAGAGAAGGAGGGCCATTGCACACCAAAAGCTATGCCTTTGCCATAAGGATAGTCAAAATGTTCCTGCATTTCACCGAGAATGACTGGAAACTGCAGGCTATCTATAAGCAGGTTTTGCGATCTGGAACTTCTATCTCGGCCAATGTTCATGAATCTGAATTTGCACAAAGTGCTTCAGATTTCGCTTATAAACTTCACATTGCTCTTAAAGAAGCCAATGAGACGATGAACTGGCTCAACTTGCTTCATGACACAGGATTCTTATTAGATAAGGAGTTCGATAGCATGGCAAGTGATTGCAATGAATTGATTGCCTTGTTGGTCGCATCGATAAAAACAGTTAAAAAGAATATAAACCCTAAAAAAATTGAGTGAAAGATAAGAGCAAGGTAAGAGTAAGATAAGAGAATGAACAGAGGAAGTTAATTCTTCACTCTTCACTCTTCATTCTTCACTTTTTATTCTTAACTCTTCACTTTCCACTCCCCGTTTAAAAGTTATGAAAATTTTGGTTTTGAATTGCGGATCGTCGTCAATCAAGTATGCTCTCTATGACATGGACACCAAAGAGGTGATGGCCTCGGGCGGTGCTGAGCGTGTGGGTCAAGAAGGCTCTTTCGTGAAAGTAAAATTGCCTGATGGAGAGAAGCGCACTGTGATGCACGACATCCCTGAGCATACAGAGGGCGTGAAATTCATTTTCTCGCTGCTGACAGACCCGGAGATCGGGGCCATCAAGAGTCTCGATGAGATTGATGCTGTGGGTCATCGCATGGTGCACGGCGGAGAGAAGTTCAACAAGAGCGTGCTGCTCACCGACGAGGTGCTCGAGGCTTTTGAGGCATGCATCGACCTGGCTCCGCTGCACAATCCCGCCAACCTGAAGGGTGTGCGCGCGGTTAGTGAGTTGATGCCCAAACTGCCTCAGGTGGGTGTGTTTGATACCGCCTTCCACCAGACCATGCCGAAGAAAGCATTCATGTATGCCATTCCCTATCGTCTCTACAAGCAGTTTGGTGTGCGCAGGTATGGCTTCCACGGCACTAGCCACCGTTATGTGTCGCAGCGTGTCTGTGAGTTCCTGGATGTCAACCCGAAGGGCAAGCGCATTATCACCTGCCACATCGGAAACGGCGGTTCCATCGCTGCAGTGAAGGACGGACAATGCATCGACACCACAATGGGTCTCACACCGTTGGAGGGTCTGATGATGGGTACTCGCAGTGGCGACATCGACGGAGGTGCCATCACATTCCTTGAGAAAAAACTTGAACTTGACCCTGATGGCATGTCCAACCTGCTCAATAAGCAGAGCGGTGTGTTCGGAATTACTGAGGGTAGCAGCGACATGCGTGACGTGGAGAGTGCCGCCAAGGAGGGCAACGAACGTGCCCAACTGGCTCTCGACATGTATTTCTACCGCATCAAGAAGTATATCGGTGCCTATGCAGCCGCTATGGGTGGCGTCGACATCATTGTATTCACTGCTGGTGTGGGCGAGAATCAGATGGACATGCGCGAGCAGGTGTGCCGCGACATGGAGTTCCTCGGCGTGAAGTTCGATGCAGAGAAGAACAAGACCCGTGGCGAGGAAGCCATCATCTCGGCCGATGATTCCAAGGTGACCGTGTGTGTCATCCCCACCGATGAGGAACTGATGATTGCCACCGACACCATGGATTTGCTCTAATACAATTCAGAATGAGAAAAGAGAAAGCCGGATTCGTTGCGAATCCGGCTTTTACTTATTGGGAGTTTAGAGGATAGTCCTTTTGTAGGGGTTGCGTCGGAAACGCAACATACGGAGAAACTCATCTTCAATCTTCCGCTCGGCCCATAGGGACGCTTGCCAAAGCAAGAATTTTCAATTTTCAATTTTCAATTTTCAATTTTCTTCAGTCTTACTTATCACGGTCTGCTCTCTCCCTCCACATACTCCTCCAGGAAGATGTGCTCACCGTCGTAGACAACATAGGTGAACTGCCATATCCAGTCGCCGATGATCATCATGCGCGACTTGCGCGACAGCATCAAGTCGAGTTCGATGTGGCGGTGACCGTAGATGAAATAATCGATGTTGGGATGGTTCTTGATGTATTCCTTGGTGAAGAGCACCAGATGCTCGCGGTTTTCTCCCATATAGGGAGGCTCCTTGCCGTCGGCGTGTTTCAGACGGCTGTGCTTGGCCCAATTGAGACCCAGCCACATGCCCCACCGGGGATGTATGGCGTTGAGCAGCCGCTGACAAGTGCGGTTATGGAACATCCACTTGAGGAACTTGAATTTCTTGTCGGGATCGCCAAGGCCGTCACCGTGGGCAATGAAAAACAATTTGCCATATATCTCGGTGGTGATGGGCTTGCGGTGGACGATCATGCCACATTCCTCTTCCAGATAACCGTATGTCCACAAGTCATGGTTGCCGGTGAAGAAATGCACTTCCACACCCATGTCTGTAAGTTCAGAGATCTTTCCTAGGAAACGCGTGTAGCCTTTGGGCACCACATAGCGGTATTCGTTCCAGAAATCAAACATATCTCCCAGCAGGTAGATGGCGGCCGCCTTGTTCTTGATGCTGTCGAGAAAGCGCACAAGACGCCGCTCCTGGGTGCGCTTGTGGGGGATGGCAAGCGAACCCAGGTGTGCATCGGAGAGAAAATACACATTTTTTGCCATGGCGTATCTCAGTCTAAGCCTAATTCCAGACGGGCCTCCTCGCTCATCATACTCTGGTCCCAGATGGGCTCAAACACCAGTTGCACGTTGGCTGAGGTCACTCCTTCCAAAGTCTCCACTTTTTGCCGGACATCCTCCAGAATGAAGTCGGCAGCAGGACAGGTGGGGGCGGTGAGGGTCATGTCGATGTCGAGGGCTCCCTCATCACTCACCTCCACACGATAGATGAGGCCCAGGTCATAGATGTTGACGGGTATCTCCGGGTCGAAGACCGTGCGTAGCACGTCGACGACCTTACCTTCCAGGGCGAATTTCTCTTCTTGGGTCATGGATAGTTTTAGGGATATGTGATTATTCTTGTTCTTGCTTGCGGGGAACTGCCTTGCCCAGCACCACGGCACCGATGACTTGGGCGCCAGTCTCTGCCATGTGGGCGGCAAACTTTGTCACACTGCCGCCGGTGGCCATGATGTCATCGAACAGCAGTACGGGACGGCCTGCGAAGAATGTGTTGTCGATGTCATATTGGGGCAGATGTGAACCGCTCAGGTACTCCTGGTCGGCCACCACAGTGATGTGCTCATAGCCGTTGGTCATTCCAGTCTTTTCACACACCAACTTGGCGAACTCCTCAAAGCGGGCGGCTGTCTTCTCTGCTGTCGAAGCGGGGATGCAGACCAACGTGAGTTGGGGCAGCAGTTCGCCGAAACTTTCGTTCAGTAGAACCAGAAGTAGTTCGATGGCCTTGTTCATGGCGTTGAGGTGCGAGATGGGATCCGTGAGTTCAGAGTTGTTCTTGAAATTATGGATCATGTCGCGGTTGTCCCACTCCTCATTGGAAAGGCTGTAGGCGCCAAAGGCATTGTAGGAGTAATAGTCTACCAAATGCTTGTAGCGGATGCCGCTGCTGAGTTGGGGCCAGGAGTCGGTGCATGAGGCCAGTGTGCACCCCTGTGTCTTCTGGGAATGGGATTCGTCGTTCATCGGCTTATTGTTTATCTGTTTGACGTTTGGTGGTTGAATCTGAGACTGTATCACATGCCTGCGGCAAGGATTCCCGACAAATGTAGCAAAAAAAGTTGAATTTCATGCATGCCGTCTGCCTTTTGTTCATTTTTTAGGTCATTTTTCAACTTTTCTTGTTTTTGAGAGTCGGTAAGAAGCCCCTTCCGCTTATTTCACCACATGGGTGCCTAGGGCGAAACTGCTCTCCATGTTGCCGGTGAATTCGATGACATCGGTCTTGGCCGACAGGTTGTCGAGCATGTTCACGATGACGGCTTCCTGCGAGCAGGGCTTCACGGGTGAGCCATATTCCAGTTCTCCGTGGTGAGCAAGTACGATATGGACGATGGCCTTGATGGTATTTTCTTCTATTCCATGCTCTTTGAGTTGGATATAAAGTCGGTTGGCTGAGATGAAGATATGCCCGAGCAAGTATTTGTCGGGAAGGGTCTCACCGTCAGTCCTGTATTCATACACCTTGCCATAGTCGTGAAACAGGATGGCGATGATGCAATGCTCAATTTTGATGGGGTAGGGCATGCAGGGGTAGAGTCCCTCAAGCATGTGCAGCATCTGGTAGGTGTGGTTGAGCAGTCCGCCGGGGAAGGCATGGTGGATGTTGGTGGCGGCAGGATACTGTGAGTATGGCTTGAAAAGTATCCCCGCGTTTTTCTCAATAAAGGCCTTCAGTTGCTCATCTTTGCAGAATTCAAGTAGGTGTCTGATGCAGTTGTCCCATTCTTCCCTTTTGATGGGATGTGGCATCAGTTGGTATAGCGGATGCTGTTCGTCGGGCATGACACCTGGTATTATCTCATTCTTTTTGGCCGACTTCTTGCCGTCGTTGTCTTGGATGTTGGTGAAGGATACGATTTGTCCCACCTTGGGTTCATCTTCTGGTCTGACGTCCCACACAGCGATGGTTGCTTCCTCCTTCTGATTTTTCACTTTCAATGAGCAATAGGGGTCACCCCTGCGTGTCGTACCGTTGCTCCGGCTGATGACAATATATTCTTCCATCTTATTTTTTATATTAGTATCTGATTCCCTTCATTCTTCATTCTTCACTCTTCACTCTTCATTCTTCACTCTTCACTCTTCACTCTTAAAGTCTTCCATTTTCCTGATAGGAGTAGTATTTCCCGTCAGTGACGATGACGTGGTCGAGGAAGTGGATGCGCATGATTTCACAGGCTTTTTTCACTCGTTGGGTGATGCGGTCGTCATCGGCGCTTGGCTTGGCGTTGTTGCTCGGATGGTTGTGCGCGAGAGCGAGCACGGTGGCGTTGTTGAGCACGGCGTGGCGGATGATTTGCCTGACGTCAACGGCAGTCTCGCTGATGCCACCGCTTGAGATGCATACGGAGTTGATAAGTTTGTAGTTTTGATTGAGCAGCAGGATCCATGCCTGTTCGATGCTGAGGTCCTGCATCTTTGTGTGCAAGAGCGCATAGACATCGCTGGCACAACTGATGTTCTCGCGTTTCACCTCCTCTTCCTGGCGTCGCTTGCCCAGTTCGCAGGCAGCGAGGATGGTGACGGCTTTCGCCTCTCCGATGCCGTTGTAGTTCATCAGTTCCTGCAGACTCCTCTGACCAAGTGTTTTCAGGCTGTTGCCGTTGTCATTGAGGATGCGTTGCATCAGTTCCACGGCGGTTTCCTTTGTTGTGCCCGAGCCAATGAGGATGGCCAACAGTTCGGCTGTCCTCAGAGCCTGTGCGCCTTTGGCCATGAATCGTTCGCGGGGGCGGTCCTCCTCTGCCCATTGGTTGATGTTGAGTTTTTCCATCTTTTGGGATTAAGGATTATGGATTAAGAATTAAGATCCTTAATTCTTAATTATAAAAGTTTTTTTCGAATGCAGTGAACTCATCTTGCTTTCTCACGCATCGTTTCCACCACGATTCGATGAAGCCGAATCCATAGCCCATCAGTTGCACGAAGGCAGCGGGCACGGAGAGCAGTCCCACTTTCAGACTCTTGTTTTTGATGGTGGAGTCAATGAGAATAACCAGACTGTAGAGCAGGATGGGCAGCCACGGGATGGCGCATACCCAGTACCAAGAGCGCCAGTTGGCGGCATCGTAATGCATCATGGCTCGCCCAACGGCGGAGACCAGCACAAGGGCGATGACCCCTATGGTGAATACGGTGGGCAGCAGGTGCACCAACTTCAGGGTGCCGGGATGGCGCTTCTCCAGATTGATGCGAGCAATGCCGCTGTTGTACACCTGACGGAAGAACTTCCGGAAGTCGGTGCGGCGCTTGTGCCACACCCAGGCATCGCCGAAAAGACATGTCTTGTATCCTGCCTCCACGATGCGGTAGGAGAAGTCGATGTCCTCGCCGAAGCGCATCTTGGAGAACCCGCCGAGTTTCAGATAGACATTGCGGCGGATGCCCATGTTGAAGGAGCGGGGATAAAACTTGTCGAGTTTTTTCTTGCCGCCTCGGATGCCTCCGGTGGTAAAGAAGGACGTCATCGAGTAACTGATGGCTTTCTGCACATTGGTGAAGGAGTCATGGGCGCTGTCGGGCCCTCCGAAAGCATCTGCACTTGTCTCCGCCAGAGCCTTGCTCACAGCCGCCATATAGCCCTCGGGCAGCACGACATCGGAGTCAAGGATGAGAAGATACTCGCCTTGGGCACATTCGGCACCATAGTTACGGCTCGGGCCAGGGCCAGAGTTGGGCTTGTTGAAATAGCGGATGTTGAGCGCTCCTGCATATCCGTCGCACACCTTCTTGCAGGGAATGGTGGAACCATCCTCCACTACCACCACCTCAAAATCGCGCTCTGTCTGCAGCGTGAGGCTTTGGAGCAATTCATCTACCTCATCGGGTCGGTTGAAAACGGGAATGATGACGGAGTATTTCATAGTGTTTTCTAAAGGTTGGAAAAGAAAAGCCACGCCAGCCTTGCCCCTTATGTGAGGTCATGGCAGGCGTGGCTTCTTTGGTGTTGATAGGTTGCTATTCTTTCATGCGCTGCAGGTAACTGCCGTCGCGGGTGTCCACCTGGATGAGGTCACCTTCGTTGACGAAGAGGGGCACGCGCACCTCGACACCAGTCTCGAGGGTAGCGGGCTTGGTGGCGTTGGTGGCGGTGTCACCTTTGATGCCTGGCTCAGAGTGGGTGATGCGCAACACGGTCTTCACTGGCATTTCTGCGTAGAGAATGGTGTTGGTGTCAGCGTCGCTCACCACGTCTACGATGTCGCTCTCTTTCATGAAATCCACACCAGTGATGAGGTCACGGGCGATGGGAATCTGGTCGTAGGTCTCCTGGTTCATGAAGATATAGTCCTCTCCCTCCAAGTACAGATACTGGTAGGGGCGGCGCTCCACGCGCACGTCCTCGAGGGCCTCACCGATGTTGAAGCGTTTCTCCAGCACACGTCCGCTCACCACATCTTTCAGCGTGGTGCGCATGATGGTGTTGCCTTTGCCGGGCTTGACGTGCAGGAAGTCGATGCAGAAATAAAGCTTGCCATCCATGCGGATGCAAGTGCCTTTCTTGATGTCTTGTGATTTGATCATTGCTTATAAATAATAAAAATGTGATAGGCTGTCGCTATTGTGGTGCAAAGATAGTGCAAACTGAGTGGAAAGCAAAGCAAAAGACGAAGTTTTTTGCTTTCTTTCCCGAAGTGCAGCCTATTTTCGCTTGGCAAAGATAGTGAAAAAAAACGAATGCCAAGCAAAAGACGAAAAAAAACGAATGTTACCTTTTATTTTGATTATTCCCAATTATTTCTTATCTTAGCGGCTCAAAAACCATCTGTTACACAAATCTTATCCTAAAATGAAGTGTCAAGCCAACATAAATAAAACCATGCATTATCTGAAATTCGCATTCTCCCTGATGCTTTTGCTTGCTTCGCCCATGGGTGTTGTGAAAGCCATAGCACAGACCGATATGACATCATATATCGTCAATCCCAATTTCGACGGTCGCAGTTTCTCTGGGTGGCAACAGATGGGGATGTGGGTGCAGACCAACTCGGAGTTCTCTGCGAAAAGCAATTTCGCTTATGCAGAACGATGGGTGAGCAATACGTCCAACTTGGCTGATACTTATATCCGGCAGACCTTGTCGTCATTGCCAAACGGGCATTATCGGCTCACGGTCGGAGCGCAACATGTGAAACAGGGCGGCAGCACTTCTGCGACGGGGGCTTGTATCTTTGCCGACTGGCAGGAAACTGTGGTGACAGAGGCTGCCGACTATACTCTCACCTTCGATGTTCTGACAGGAGAGGTCACCATTGGGTTCAGATGTGAGAACTCCACGGCCAATTGGATGGCATGCGACAATTTCAGTCTCACGCTCCTGAGCAGCGATGTGTCTTACATGCGCACAGGTCTGGCCAATCTCGTAACTATTGCCAGGACTTTGTCAGCACAACAGATGGACGCGGGCGTGAAGAGCACCTTGGGCGGTGCCATCTCCGCAGCCGATGCGCTCACAGCCAATGGGTCGGCAACAGCCATCACATCGGCGGCCACCACACTCAAAGCCGCCATGCGGGCCGCAGAGAGAAGTATCTTCGCTTCCAAGACATCGACGGCAGGCAATGTGCCCAAGGTGGTGACAGACACCAGGTATGCAAGGGGTGCTACGATGATTTTCGGCCGATCGGCAGTGACATCGTCATCAGCCATTCTCGAACAGGGTTTCTGCTACAGCGACACCAATGAATCGCCGACGATAGCCGACGAGCGCACAACCAGGTTTGTCTCCAACGGCGGGAACATCTATTGCATCGACAATGTCAAACCGGCTACTCTTTATTATATCAGGGCTTATGCCGTGACCACCGACTATCGGGTTGGATATGGAGATGTCATCAAGGCGTACACCCTGCCGAAAGGCAGCATTACGTATGGTTATGGCAACGAGGGCAGCAACGATGTTAATATCAGGATAGGACAGGCTGTGGCTGATGGCATGAACTACTGGAACAACCTGACAAGCATCAGCGGTTTTCATCTTTCCGCTCATTACAAGGAGGGCGCTGGTGCTGGCAGCGGTACGGCAGAATGTTCTTACGGAGGATGGATGAGTGTCAGCCAAAGTGAGGCTTATCAATCCGTGGGCACCATCCTCCATGAGGCGGGTCACGGAATAGGTGTGGGCACGACTGGCACTTACTACGGTGACATCAGGGCTTCGTCGAACACGGGTATCTGGTATGGCAAGAGGGCGACACGGTTCCTGCAGTTTTGGGACAACAGCGTTGGCGTGAGGCTCACGGGTGATGGAACACATCTTTGGGCCACAAATGCGGCTCAGGGCCTTTCCTATACCATCAACGGCGCCCACGAGGATGACCACTCCGATGTGCAGTATTATGCCAACTCCCTGCTCATGCAGGCTGTGGTGGAGGATGGGCTTTTCCCAGTGAGCAACCAGTTGCAGGGACTCGCCTACACACTGGAGACCAAGGATGATGCAGTCATGTATATTCGTAATTCTGACGAGGATTTTGGGCTCAAGTCTTCCTATCTCATAGACAATGGAGGGACACTCCAGATGAGGACCTTGTCTGTCTCAGAAGCGAAGGTTGCCGACAATGGTGCTCAGTGGCTGTTTTCGTTCGACCCGGCAAAACAACTTTACAGGATCAGAAACAAAAAGACCGGACGGTATATCTATTATTTCTCAGAAAATGCATCCAACGGGTTCCGTACAACGACAAACACATCCAGTGAGGTGGACCTCCGCCTGCAACTCTCGTTCGTGGATGCGGAAGTCGGCTCCGGAGAAGACAATGTGACTTTGGACACATACCACATCATGCGCAAAAATGCCGCTCCCTCTCCGCAGGCACTGTGTGCGCAGTCGGCCACTGTCACAGGGTCGGCACCCTTCAGCAACACACGGGCCGCCACCGCACAGCGATGGGTCATCCTGACAGAGGAAGGGCTCGACAAGATGGACGCTGTCCTCAGCGATGATATTGTCGGATATAACATCACCACGGCCATGGCTCCCTATATGTGTACCGGCAGTTTGAGTGACTGGGAGAACAACGGCATGGTGGTCAATTACAACAACGGGGCGGCTCCGTATGTCAACACGGGCAGCGGGGCGCGTGTCGATTTCCCATTCATCGAGAGGTGGACAAGCAGTGCCAACGGCGGTTCGCTCGATGACACGGATATTTCTCAGACAATCACCGAACTGCCCAATGGCAAATACCAGATCAGGGCATCCGTCATTGCGGTCAACCAGTCGGCACCATCGGCGAGCGTAACGGGTGTCACATTCTGGGCGGCGGACAGCAAGGTGAGCGTGGCCACCGGCGACGGGATGCCGGAGAGGTATGCCTTGGAGGTGGATGTGACCGACGGCACACTGACGTATGGCCTGAAGGCTGTCAGCACCACGGCCAACTGGTTGGCTATTGACAACATCTCGCTGATCTACTGTGGAACGGAGGAGGAGTACCTCAGCAATGCCACTCCATGCCGCGCGGTGAGGGTGCCCATTACCAATCCTACTTTTGACAAATGGAACACTGACGGATGGACTCTCAGTGGCGATTGGGCAACCATGAACACGACATACGATCATTTCAACCCTCCTTTTGTGGAGAAATGGGTGAATGCTGCAGCACTTTCCGACAGGTCACTCACACAGACGGTGACGCTCAGGGAAGGTTACTACTCCCTGCAGGCTGCGGTCGAGGCGGTCAGGCAAGACCAGCCCGACCTGGCCGTCAGCGGGGTGACATTGCGGTTGGATAACCAAGAGGTGGCATGCAGCACAAAGGATGGACAACCTCAGATTTTCAATGTGGAAGGATTGCTGTCGGCAGGTGACCACACCATCGGACTTTATCTTGAGGGGGCGAATGCCAACTGGGTGGCTGCCGACAATTTCGTGTTGAGGTATCATGGCGCCAACAAAGCCATTTTGGGCGATGTGAATGAAGATGGGAGGGTGACAGTCACTGATGTGATGGGGACCGTAGGTCATGTGACAGGCAAGACGGAATTACCGATGCCATGCCTGGCTGATGTCAATGGCGACGGCAGGATCACCGTGACAGATGTGATGTCCATTGTCGCCATCATTATGCTGAAATGAAACGGGTTATCCGACAAAAATAATGAAAAAACAGGGGTTGTGGACTAAAAAACTCGCAATTTCTTGGTGGATTAAAAAGAAATGAGTACCTTTGCACCCCAAAGTTACTTCGGTGATGCCAATAGTAAGAAAATAACATCAAAATAGCAATAAATTAAGAATATGAAACGTACATTCCAGCCCCACAACCGTAGGAGAGTGAAC
Organism: Prevotella sp.; assembly: GCA_016281815.1. Lineage (GTDB taxonomy): Bacteria > Bacteroidota > Bacteroidia > Bacteroidales > Bacteroidaceae > Prevotella. The sequence goes on from JAEEJK010000082.1 coordinate 18,593, forward strand.
AAGCACGGATTCCGTGAGAGAATGGCCAGCAAGAATGGCCGCCGTGTGCTGGCTTCACGTCGCGCCAAAGGCCGCAAGAAGTTGACAGTGTCGGATGAGCATCACGGAAAGTAATCGCTGATCCTAAGAAGAGAAGAGCAGGAAGGGGCTACGCTTTTTCCTGTTTTTTTTTTGAAATCTGCTTCTGGCCTGACGAACCTGAGGTTGTCATTCCTTTTGACGAGGCGAAACCATTCCTCACAGATGAAGCCCTACGGCTGATAAATAGGTGATCAACTTCTTTAAATACTTTCATCTTGTGGAAGTTGAATAAAACAAAAATAGCGGAGAGACCGAAATCATCGGAATCTCCGCTATTCATTGTGGGTATCTTATACTTAGTTTGCGCGCCAGATTTGCTGCTGTGTTGGGTCAACACACATTCCTGTTGGGTACTGGAAGAATACCAGGTTGTGGTTGATAAACTTGGAGATGGCTTTCTTGCACTTGGTGAGGAATGCCTTGTGCTGCATCATCTTCTCTGTCATGGTTGTACTCTCAAACGGAGCAACTGTCATTGGGGTTACATTCATTGTCTTCATAATCGTACTTTTTTTATTGTTATTATTTTTTTGTTATTTCTTATTTGTGTTGTCTTCTCTCCGACAGGCGGGCTGTCTTTGTTGTTGACGATGCAAATGTAAGGCGGTTTTCATCGCCCAGAAAATATTTTCGCGAAATCATGTGGCAATAGAAGCGACAGAAGCCGAGAAAAGCGGCAAACAAATAAAAACGTTGCTGAATCTGTCGCAAAAGCATTGTATTTTGATTTTTTTATTCCCGATTCGCAGAAAAATGAGTTAGGTGATAGATTTTCCCCATACCTAATTCTATATAGACGTTATCAACCTTAATTGTTTATGAATTATAAAGAAAGAGAGAATCTGAGAAAAGAAGAACAAGAGAAAAGAGAGGTCAAAGAACTGGAAAAAAGGAAAAAGGAAGCCAAACTGGTGACTAAAATCTCAACGAAATCTGAAAGAATGTCTCAAAAATTTGTTGAGTATCTCTGCCAAAAAAGAATTTTCCACACTGTTGATTTCTCAAAAGGCAACTTCATCATCCAAATCATGGGTCTTACCAGTACTGAAACGAACAGATTGATGAAAAAGATGATCAAACAAATGAAACTCTCGACCAGCAAGCAGGAGCCCCAGGCTCCTGCTGCCTGATTTTGCACACCTGAACTTTTGGGTGACGGTCAACAAATAATTGCCGATTTCATGTTTACGTTTCTTCTTCCGGAAAACTGGAAGAAAAGGGCTCGGAAACAAAAAGTCGGCGTTTTTTTTTGCTGTTCGCCCCTTTTGTATTAACTTTGCCTTTTCAAGAGGCAAGGTGCCCTTCACACATCAGACAACAAATATGACAGCAAAGAAATTTTTCGGCAAACTTCTCAGTCCTTATCTGTGGCTCAACCTGTTGGCCATGGGCATCATCGTGGTGCTCTTGTGCCTTGGGCTCAAATATGGTCTTGACTTGTATACACACCACGGACAGACCGTAGAGGTGCCCACCATCATCCATAAGAGTTACAACGATGCCGAGGATATGCTCGACAAAGTGCATCTCAACATTGTGGTGAGCGATACTGATTATGTGAAGACATTGCCGCCAGACTGCATTCTGGAGCAGTCGCCGCTGGAAGGTGAAATCGTGAAGCCCGGGCGCATCGTATATGTGAAAATCAATGCTCCCCACACTCCAAGGCGACCTCTGCCTGATGTCATCGACAACTGCTCGATGCGCGACGCGCAGTCGAAACTCCTTGCATTGGGTTTCCAATTGGCTGATCCTGAGTATATCCCCGGGGAGCGCGAATGGGTTTACGGTATCAAGTGCCAGGGCAGACAACTGGCTTCCGGCGACCGCGTGTCGATAGAAGACCAACTGGTGATGCAGGTCGGTGACGGCCGCCGCGACATGAACCAGGTGGTCACCTATATTGACAGCCGCACCTACGACTTCGGTGAGGAAGAGGAGGAAGAAGAGGAAAAACCCAAGAGCAGACCGCATTACAAGAGGCAGACCGAGACTGTGAGCGACAATACCGGTGGCAACAGCGAGCCTTCGAGCGTGTCGGCAGCATCTGCCAAGCCGCTTGACATCCCCACGGTCTCCACGACCTCTCCTGCTGTCCCGTCGGCTCCGCCAGTGCCTAAGGCTCCGAAACCCGTAGTTACCGAATAGATTGTCTGCCCCTTCTTATCATGGAAGAAATCATCATCGACAACGAAGAACTCGACGACGAAGGACCGCAACTGTATGAGCATCATCGGTTTGTGGTGGACAAGGGGCAGGTGCCTGTGCGTGTCGACAAGTACATGTGCGAGAAACTGACCCACTCGAGCCGCAACCGCATCCAGAAAGCCGCCGACGCAGGGTTTGTGCATGTCAACGACCGTCCGGTGAAAAGCAACTATAAGGTGCGCCCCGGCGATGTGGTGACACTGATGCTCGACCGACCGCAGTTTGATACCACCATAGAGCCAGAGGATATTCCTCTTGACGTGGTCTATGAGGACAAAGAGGTGATGGTCATCAACAAACCGGCGGGCATGGTGGTGCATCCGGGATGTGGCAATTTCAGCGGTACACTCGTCAATGCCATCGCCTGGCATCTGAAGGATGACAAAGGCTATGACCCCAATGACCCGGAGGTGGGACTTGTCCACCGCATTGACAAGGACACCACCGGACTGCTTGTCATCGCCAAGACTCCTGAGGCCAAAAGCAACCTCGGACTGCAGTTCTTCAACAAGACCACCCACCGCAGTTATCTCGCCATCGTATGGGGAAATCTCACCGAGGATGGGGGGCGCATTGAGGGCAATATCACCCGCGACCCTAAGGACAGACTACGCATGACCGTCACTGCTCCCGACTCTGGCATCGGCAAGCCGGCGGTGACTCATTACCGCGTGGTGGAACGGCTGGGGTATGTCACCTTGGTGGAATGTGTGCTTGAGACAGGGCGCACACACCAGATAAGGGCACATATGAGGCATATCGGTCACCCGCTGTTCGCCGATGAGCGCTATGGGGGAACGGAAATCCTCAGAGGAGAGCGAAGTTCCACCTACAAGGCTTTCATACACAACTGCTTCAAAATTTGTCCGAGGCAGGCGCTCCACGCGCAGACGTTGGGCTTCGTACACCCCAAAACCGGCAAGCAGATGGACTTCACTTCGTCGTTGCCTGATGACCTTTCAGCGCTCATTGACAAGTGGCACATCTATATGAAAGGAAATGAGTATAAACAACTGAATGATTTAGAATAATTTTATTATATAAGTATTGTTATGAATAATTCCAAGAGAACCATCGCCATCGTTTGTGGAGGTGACTCATCGGAGCATGATGTGTCACTGCGTTCGGCACAGGGACTCTACTCCTTTTTCGACAAAGAGAAATATAATGTTTATGTGGTGGACATCAAGGGCACTGACTGGCATGTCAACCTGCCCGACGGCACAACGGCCCGCATCGACCGCAATGATTTCTCCTTCAGGGAGAATGGCGAGGTGAGAATCTTCGACTATGCCTATATCACCATCCACGGCACACCGGGTGAGAACGGTATCCTGCAAGGATATTTCGACCTCGTCGATATACCCTACAGCACCAGTGGTGTTCTTGTTGAGGCCATGACCTTCGACAAGTTTGTCATCAACCAGTACCTGCGCTCCTATGGGGTGAGTGTGGCTGAGAGCATTCTCATCCGCAGGGGCTGTGAGCATCTTGTCAGCGATGACGACATCATGTCGCGTGTGGGTATGCCGTGCTTCGTCAAACCAGCCAACGACGGCAGCAGTTTCGGCGTATCGAAGGTAAAGAACATCGACCAGTTGGCTCCCGCTTTGCGCAAGGCCATGATGGAGAGCGATGAGGTGATGGTGGAGCAATTCCTTGACGGCATCGAGATCACCGTCGGATGCTACAAGACCAAGGATAAATCGGTGGTGTTCCCTGCTACGGAAGTTGTGACCAACAATGAGTTCTTCGACTATGACGCCAAGTACAACGGGCAGGTGGAGGAAATCACCCCGGCACGCATACCGGAGGATGTGGCCCGCAGGGCTGCCGACCTCACCAGCGCCATCTATGACATCCTCCATTGCAACGGCATCATACGTATCGACTATATCCTTACCGACAATGGTGAGGGTGGCCTGAAAATCAACATGCTCGAGGTGAACACCACTCCGGGTATGACTCCCACCAGTTTCATTCCCCAGCAGGTGAAAGCCGCCGGACTCAACATAACCGATGTGCTCACCGATATCGTGGAGAACCAGTTCTGACAATCCTTTCCGCCTATGAAAATCCCAGAGATATACGACGCTATCCGTCCTTTTGAACCAGAGGAACTGCCGGCCGTCTACGATAGGTTGCTGGCCGACCCCGGATTCCGGTCCGTCTTGGCTTATCTCTATCCCAATGTGCCGGTGGAGGCCATCGGCGCGCAGATGAGACAATGCCGCACCAGCCTTGACTTCCAAAAAACATTTTGCTACACCTTCCTCGAACAGTTGCTCAGCAAGGTGAGCAAGGGGTGCGATATGGATGTGGATGCTGTCGATACCTCTGGACGCTATACTTTCGTAAGCAATCACCGAGACATCGTGCTCGATTCGGCATTGCTCGACAAACTGCTTATCGATGCAGGATTCTCTACCACCTGTGAAATAGCCATTGGTGACAACCTTCTCTCCCTGCCATGGGTGCGCGACCTGGTGAGAGTCAACAAGTCTTTTATCGTGGAGCGCGGACTGCCCCCGAGGCAGATGCTGATGGCCAGCAAGCGTCTCTCCGACTACATGCATTTCGCCGTGGCTGAGAAAAATGAGAATATTTGGATAGCACAGCGGGAAGGCAGGGCGAAGGACTCCGACGACCGCACCACGCCTGCCATCCTCAAGATGATGGCCATGGGAGGAGAGGGGACTGCCGCCGAGCGCCTCATGCAGTTGCACATCGTACCGCTGAGCATCTCTTATGAGTTCGACCCATGCGACTATCTCAAGGCCCGTGAACTGCAGCAGCGGCGCGACACCGACCATTTCCAGAAAGCACCTGGCGAGGACGTCAACAGCATGCGTACAGGCATCATAGGCTACAAGGGCCGTATCCACTATCACTGCGCACCTTGCATCGACAGTTTCCTTGCATCCGTGGCAGATATGCCCAAAGCCGAATTGTTCGACTGTGTGGCAGCACATATCGACCGAGAGATACATCGCAATTACCGCCTGTATCCTTCCAATCTCATTGCGCTCGACCTGCTCGACGGGACAAATGCTCACTCCGATGGCTATACTGACGCCGACAAGGCGTTCTTCCTGAAGTATATTGAGGGACAGATGGCCAAAATCTCTCTGGATCATCCTGATGTTGATTTCCTCCGTAAGCAACTGCTTACGATGTATGCTAACCCCGCACGCAACCATTTCGCCGTATGCTGAGACGTTGTCGCCCGATTATTTTTGGCTGTGTAGCGCTGTCGTTCATGCTGTGGATGGCGGCGTGCACCTCGGAGGACTATGAGACGGGCAATGGTGAGTATTCTTTCCTGAGGGCAGACTTCGCTGAGGTGCATACCGCCGATGAGAAGAAGGTGGTGAATGCGAGGACTGACGAAGGCGATACGCTCGTCCTGCAGCCACCCTTGGATTGCTCATGGGCTACAGTGCCCGACTCCACCTACAGAGCATTGCTTTATTACAGCCGCGAACCAGGAAACAAGTTGGAGGTGAAGGGATTCTCGGCAGCACAGGTGCTTGTGCTGCAGGCCAAGGAGGTCAAAGATGAGACCAAGGTGCGAACGGATCCTCTGACGCTGGAGAGCGCCTGGATTTCTCCCAACGGCAAGTATCTCAATCTGGGCATGTTCGTCAAGACCGGAGTGAGCGATGCCAAAGATGCTTACCAGACACTGGCTATGATGCGCGACACCACCATCACGTCAGAAGGTGTCCGGGTGCACCACCTCAGGCTCTTCCACAACCAAAACGGCGTGCCGGAATATTATTCCAGCCGCATCTATACCAGCACTCCCCTTGCGCCTTTTGACAAGGGAGACCTACTCCGCATAGAGATCAATACCTATGACGGACCTGTCGTGAGGTTTTTTGAAGTACCTGAAAGATAGATGCTATAGTTTTTATAGTAACTATAGTGTCTATAGTATCTATAGCCTCTATAGTATCTATAGCCTCTATAGTATCTATAGCATCTATCTCTTTATTTATCTTTCGTTTTCAGTTTTTTCCCTAATTTGTCGAGCATGTCGGATGTCATCGACCGGATGTCGTAGAGAGGGGCCCATCCCCATTCGCGGCGGGCGCAGGTGTCGTCCATCTTGTCGGGCCAACTCTCTGCAATGCTTTGCTTGAGTGGGTCGACATCATACACCATCTCAAAGTCGGGCTTGTGCTTGCGGATTTCAGCATAGATGGTTTCAGGAGCAAAACTCATCGCCGCCACATTGAAGCCATTGTGATGGATAAGCCGGTCGGGATTGGCTTCCATCAGGGTGATGGCTGCCTTCAGTGCGTCGGGCATATACATCATGTCCATCAGCGTGCCTTTGCGGATAGGACAGGTGAAGCGTTCTCCGCGAACAGCAGCATAGAAAATGTCGACAGCATAATCGGTGGTGCCACCTCCAGGAGGTGTCATATAGGAGATGATGCCGGGAAAGCGCACTGAACGGGTGTCCACCCCGTATTTGTGGAAGAAATAATCACTCAGTAATTCGGTGGTCACCTTCGATACGCCATAAATGGTGCGAGGGCGCTGGATGGTGTCCTGAGGTGTGCGCACGTGGGGTGTGCTGAGACCAAACGAACCGATGCTGCTGGGAGTGAATACGGCACAGCGGCGCTCACGGGCCACTTCGAGTACGTTCCACAGACCGTCGATGCCGATGGCCCAAGCCATGCGGGGCTTGTGCTCGGCCACCACAGACAACAGGGCTGCAAGATTGTAGATGGTGTCGATGTCATATTGCCTCACAACCTCGGAAAGCATCTCCCCATCGGTCACGTCGGCCATGGCCATCGGTCCTGACTCCCGCAACTCGCCTTGAGGCTCTGCTCCCTTGATGTATCCTGCCACCACATGATTGTAGCCATAACGCTGGCGAAGCGCCATGGTGAGTTCCGAGCCAATCTGGCCCGATGAACCGATAATCAATATGTTCTTCATAGAGTAAGTCCTTTTTTGTTGCTTTTGCGATGACAAAATAAGGAAAAATTTCTCAAACCACCATGATGTTTTGGATAAAAAATGAATATTTTTCTCGTTTTCCTCTTTTTTCTCTTCCAAATAGGCTGATGTATCAAAAATAATTGCTTACTTTGTGGGTGAGTTCAAACTTCAAGTCTCAAATCGCAAACCTTAAAACCTCAAACCTTAAAACCTTATTGATATGTACACAAAAATTCAGCAACATCTTAGTCAGCAGATTTCAGAAATACGTGAGGCCGGTCTCTACAAGGAGGAGCGCATCATCGAGAGTCCGCAGCGCGCTGCCATCAGCGTGAGAGGAAAGGAAGTGCTCAACTTCTGTGCCAACAATTATCTCGGTCTCTCCGACCACCCGAGGCTCATCGAGGGTGCCAAGCGGATGATGGACCAGCGCGGATTCGGCATGTCTTCGGTGCGCTTCATCTGTGGCACTCAGGATATCCACAAGCAGTTGGAGGCAGCCATCTCCGACTATTTCAAGACCGATGATACCATTTTATATGCCGCCTGCTTTGATGCCAACGGCGGTGTGTTCGAGCCGCTCTTTACCGAGGAGGATGCCATCATCTCCGATGCGCTCAACCATGCCTCCATCATCGATGGTGTGCGTCTGTGCAAGGCCAAGCGATATCGCTATGCCAATGCCGACATGGACGACCTGGAGCGTTGTCTCAAGGAAGCACAGGCACAGCGTTTCCGCATCATCGTCACCGATGGTGTCTTCTCCATGGACGGCAATGTGGCACCGATGGACCGCATCTGCGACTTGGCAGAGAAATATGATGCGCTGGTGATGGTCGACGAGTCGCACTCGGCAGGTGTGGTGGGTGCCACCGGCCATGGCGTGAGCGAACTTTACGGCACCTACGGTCGGGTGGACATCTATACTGGCACGCTGGGCAAGTCGTTTGGCGGTGCCCTTGGCGGATTCACCACGGGTCGGAAGGAGATTATCGAGATGCTCAGGCAACGAAGCCGTCCGTATCTGTTCTCCAACTCCCTCGCACCCTGCATCATCGGTGCCAGTCTGGAGGTGTTTGCCATGCTTAGGGAGAGCAATGAGATACATGACCGACTGGTGGCGAATGTGGATTATTTCCGCAGCAGGATGATGGAAGCAGGCTTCGACATCAAACCCACGCAGAGTGCCATCTGTGCCGTCATGCTCTATGATGCCAAACTGTCGCAGGTCTATGCCAACCGCATGCTGGAGGAAGGCATCTATGTCACGGGCTTCTATTACCCGGTGGTGCCGAAGGGACAGGCCCGCATCCGTGTGCAGATCTCTGCCGGTCACAACCGTGAGCAACTTGACCGCTGTATAGCCGCCTTTATCAAGATTGGCAAGGAACTGGGGGTGCTGAAGCAGTAGATATCGCTTGGGCAGCGACAAAGGCTGTTGTCCATGCAGCCTGGAAGTTGAAACCTCCTGTCACGCCATCGATGTCGAGCACTTCACCCGCGAAGAAAAGGCCTTGGCGGTGACGGCTCTCCATGGTGGTGGGATGGATGCCCGACAATGATACTCCGCCGCAGGTGACAAACTCATCGCGGAAGGGCGCACGGCCGGTGATAGTGATGTCATCGGCCGTGAGACTGTTTGTCAGTCTGTTGAGATCCTTTTTGCCCAGGTCTCCCCATCGTCCGCCGGCCTTGCTGCCGAGACTCTTTTCTGCGAGATAGTTCCAAAGCCGCTGAGTCAGTCCAGGCAAGGCATGGGTGGTGAGTTGCTGTTTCGCATGGGTAAGGGTCATGTCAGTCAGCATTTCGCGCACTTCTGCCTCCTTCATCCCTGTCCAGTTGACACTGATGGCGGTATGATAGTTGCGCTCGTGCAGAATCCTGGCGGCATGGCTCGACAGCCGGAGGATGGCCGGACCGCTCAGTCCCCAGTGGGTGATGAGCAATGGACCGCCGGTCCTGATCTTGGTGCCGGTCAATGCCACAGAGGCTTGCTCCGTCACAGTACCCATTAAGGCTTTCAACTGCGGATCGCTTGTGCTCAGGGAGAATAGCGAGGGGACGGGTTCGATGATGTTGTGCCCGATGGCGCGCAGCCAGTCAAAGCCCTTTGATTGGGGTGAACCGCCCGTGGTGACAGCCACGAAATCATAATCCTGGAGTTCCTCCATCTGCCGGATAGGCTGCCGTGTGTGGATGTTGATACTATGGCGGCGTGCTTCGCGGAGAAAACAATCGATGATGGCATGGGAGTCCTGGGCGGCGGGAAATACACAGTGGTCGTCCTGAATGGTGAGCGGCACGCCGTGGTTTTCAAACCATCGATAGGCATCCTGATGGTTGAAGACATTGAAGAGGCGCTTCATCAGCCGGTGGCCTCGGGGGTAGACGGCAGAAAGGTCACGTATACCCTCAAAAGTGTTGGTGCAGTTGCAGCGTCCACCGCCCGAAACCTCTACTTTCGCCAGTACACGATGGCTGCGCTCAAAGATGTCCACCTGCATCGTGGGCATCATTTCTTTCAGGTTGATGGCAAGAAAAAATCCAGCGGCTCCGCCGCCGATGATGGCTGTTTTCATTGTAGGGTATCGGTTGACAATCATCTATTGATGATGCAAATATCGGAAAAAAAGACCAATATCCTTTTCTTCTCTGTTTTTTTTCTTATTTTTGCATGAAAAATTCTGATGTGATGAAAAAGATTTTGATGATATGTGCCTTTTCCCTTGCAACCATGTTGGCAGGGGCACAGAACGTTAACGTACAGTTGCATTATGACCTGGGGCATTCACTTTCTGATCAACTCACGGGAAGACCCAGTGTTACCACTACCGTGGAATTGTTCAAGCCCGACAAGTGGGGCAGCACCTTCCTCTTTACCGACATTGACTATTATCATGACGGTGTGGCCGGGACATATTGGGAGTTTGCCAGGGAGTTCAATGTCACGCCCAACAAGCAGTGGGCGGCTCATGTGGAGTATAATGGCGGTATGACTTCCAGTCAGGTTTCGCAATATTCCACCCGTTTCCAACATGCCTTCCTTGCCGGACCCGCTTGGAACTGGGCAAGCAGCGACTTCAGCAAGACCTTGTCGCTGCAGGCAATGTACAAGTATTATTTCAAGGGGCAGAACCCATGGAACCGTCCTTTCAATAGTTTCCAAGCGACGGCGGTGTGGGGACTCCATTTCGCAGACAGACGTTTCTCGTTTACTGGCTTCATCGACTGCTGGTATGACAGCAGTGTGCGCGGCAACTGGATCACCATCGCCGAACCGCAGTTCTGGGTCAACCTCTGGGCTCTGCTCGGCCGCGAGGGCTTCAATCTCAGTATAGGTACTGAGGTGGAAATAAGCAACAATTTCGTCTTTGATGACCTGGGACGTAACGACAAATTCTACGTTATCCCCACCATCGCCGCCAAATGGTCGTTTTAGATAGTTCATAGTTCATAATTCATAGTTCATAATTCATAGTTCATAATTCATAGTTCATAATTCATAGTTGATGGCTCATTCTGATGCCAAAACCCGGTAGGAGCAAAGGTATTCTTCACTCTTCATTCTTCACTCTTCACTCTTCACTCTTCACTCTTAATGCTAAAAACCCTCTATTCCCAAATCAAGCAATATCGGCGGGCAGCGGCACTCACGCCCATCTTCACCTCGCTTGAGGTGGTGATGGACGTGCTCATCCCATATGTCACAGCCAAACTCATCGACTTGGGCATCAATGCGGGCGATCTGAGGAATGTCTACCTTTATGGCGGCATCATGTTGGCGATGGCGTTTCTCAGCCTTTATTTCGGCATCAGGGCAGGACAGTATTCCGCCTATGCCTCCTCGGGGTTTGCCTGCAACCTCCGCGATGCCATGTATCGCAACATCCAGACCTTCTCTTTCTCCGACATCGACAAGTACAGCACCTCAGGACTTGTCACCCGCATGACGACCGATGTGTCCAACCTGCAGAATGCCTTCCAGCAGTTGTTGCGCGTGTCGGTGAGGGCACCTTTCCGAATGCTCTTCAGCATCTTCATGTGCTTCGTCATCGACGTGCGCATGAGCATCATCTTCGTTATTGCGATGGTGGTGCTCTCGGTGTTCCTCTATTTCCTCATCAGTAGGGTGGCAGGACTCTTCAAACAGGTGTTCGAGCGCTATGACCAACTCAATGGGAGTGTGCAGGAGAACATCGCTGGCATCCGCGTAGTGAAATCGTTTGTGCGTGAGGATTATGAGAACACCAAGTTTGGCTGGGCGGCTGAGGCCCTGTACAAACTATATGTGCGCACAGAGGGACTGATGGCGCTCAACCATCCTGTGATGAACCTCGTGGTTTATGGCTGTATCATCGCCATTTCGTGGTTTGGCGCGCAGTTCGTGGTCAGCGACACACTCACCACCGGCGAGATCACCTCGCTATTCACCTATGTGATGAGCATCCTCATGTCGCTCATGATGCTCAGCATGATATTTGTCATGCTTACCCAGAGTGCCGCCAGCGGTCAGCGCGTGGCGGAGGTCATCGATGAGCAGGCAGACATCATCAATCCCAATAAACCGCTTACCGAGGTGCCCAACGGCGACGTGGCATTCCGCCATGTCTATTTCGCTTATCAGTCGGGCAGTGGTGAGTATGCCATCCAGGATATCAACTTCAGCGTGCGCAGTGGAGAGACCATCGGGGTCATAGGTGGTACGGGTAGTGGCAAGTCTTCGTTGGTCAACCTTGTCAGCCGCCTCTACGACGTGGCGAAAGGCAGTGTCATGGTGGGTGGAAAAGATGTGCGCCGGTATGATCTTGAGACGCTGCGCAATGCGGTGTCGGTGGTGCTGCAGAAGAATGTACTCTTCTCGGGCACAGTGCTCGACAACCTGCGCTGGGGCAACAGTGAAGCCACGCTTGAGGAGTGCCAGGAGGCATGCCGCATGGCGTGCGCCGATGAGTTCATCGAGCAGATGCCCGATGGTTATGATACCCGTATAGAACAAGGAGGCACCAATGTGTCGGGAGGACAGCGGCAGCGTCTGTGCATCGCCCGTGCTTTGCTCAAGCATCCGAAGGTGCTGGTGCTTGATGACAGCACTTCGGCTTGCGACACTGCCACCGATGCCGCCATCCAGCGCGCTTTCAGGGAACAGTTGCCCGACCTGACCAAAATTATCATCGCGCAGCGCATTTCCAGTGTGCGTGAGTGCGACCGCATCCTGGTGCTCGACAAGGGACGTGTGACCGGTTTCGACACCCACGACAACCTGTTGCGTCAGAATGCTATCTATCGAGAGATCTATACGTTGCAGAATGAGGATGTCGGCGACTTCGACGAGCCACAGAAAAGTCATGGCCGTGCCAGAAACAGTAAGAAACTTAAAGGAAAGAAGTCATGAGAATGGGAATGCGCACAAGGCCCGGCGTGGTGTTCGCCAACAATGAAAAGGCCAAGGACAGGAAGGGCACGCTCCTCCGCCTGCTGCACTTCGTCATGCAGCATTACAGGTTCTCTTTCCTCGTGGTGTTTGCCTGTATCATCGTGTCATCGGTGGCTACACTGATGTCCACCCTCTTCACCCGGACGCTTATCGATGACTACATCCAGCCCCTGAAAGGGGTGGACAATCCCGATTTCTCACCCCTTGCCATGGCATTGCTCAAACTGGGAGCCGTGCTGGTGGTGGGTGTGGTATGCTCCTACGCCTACAACCGCATCATGATCTATGTCAGCCAGGGCACCATGCTGCGGCTGCGAAAGAGCATGTTCGGTCACATGCAGCAGTTGCCGATCAGTTATTTCGACACTCATTCGCATGGCGACATCATGTCGACCTATACCAACGACATCGACAGTCTGCGCCAGGTCATCAGTTCCAGTCTTCCCTCGGCTTTCAGTTCGCTCATCACACTGGCCATCACTTTCACCAGCATGGTAGTGCTCAGTCTGCCGCTTACCTGCGTCTCCATCCTCATGGCGGTGGTCATGGCATTTGCCACCACCCGTCTGGGAAAGATGTCTCGCAAGCATTTCGTGGCACAGCAGCAGAACTTGGCGGCTGTCAACGGTTTTATAGAGGAGATGATGACGGGACAGAAGGTGGTCAAGGTGTTCTGCTACGAGGACAAGGCCATCGACAAGTTTGCCAAAATCAATGAGGACCTGCGTTCGAGTGCCTACAATGCCAACAAGATAGCCAATATCGTCATGCCGGTCAACGGCAACCTCAGCAACCTCGGTTATGTGCTCATTGCTGTGGTCGGTGCCACTATTGCATTGCATGCGCCATCGGCACTCTCCATCGGCACTTTAGTGGCATTCCTCACGCTCAACAAGAATTTCACACAGCCCATCGCACAGATCAGTCAGCAGATCAACAGTGTGCTCAATGCCTCGGCTGGTGCCGAGAGGGTGTTCGCTCTCATGGACGAACGGCCTGAGACCGACGAGGGAAAGGTGGAACTGGTAGAGGCCGTGGTGGATGAGGACGGGAAAATCTCAAAGGCAGACAGCCGTACTGGCACGTGGGCTTGGGTGTCTCCCGATGGTCAATATACCAAGGTAGAGGGAGGTGTCAGTTTCGACATGGTCGATTTCAGTTATGTGCCCGACAAGCAGGTGCTCTACGACATCGTGCTCCACGCCATGCCCGACCAGAAAATCGCCTTCGTCGGTGGGACAGGGGCTGGCAAGACCACCATCACCAACCTCATCAACCGCTTCTACGATATTCAGGACGGCAAGATACAGTACGACGGCATCGACATCAACGATATCTCCAAACCGCATCTGCGGCGCAGTTTGGGTATGGTGCTGCAGGATATCCAACTCTTCACTGGCACGGTGATGGACAATATTCGCTATGGTCGGCTCGATGCTTCCGACCAGGAGTGTATCGAGGCCGCCAAACTGGTGGGGGCTGATGATTTCATCCGACGCCTGAGCAATGGCTATCTCACCATCATCAACGGACAAGCCTCCAACCTCAGTCAGGGTGAGAGGCAGTTGCTGTCGATTGCGCGTACAGCCATAGCCGATCCTCCCGTGCTCATTCTCGATGAGGCCACTTCTTCGATCGATACCAGGACGGAGAGAATGGTGCAGCGTGGTATGGACTCGCTCATGCGCGGCCGCACTACCTTCGTCATCGCTCACCGGCTGTCCACCGTACGCAATTCCGACTGCATCATCGTGCTGGAGCGTGGTCGCATCATCGAGCGGGGCACACACGATGAACTCATTGCCCTGCAAGGCAAATACTATCAACTCTATACCGGAAACGATATCTAATGAATATGACTGAGCAACAACGCATTATACAACTCCGTCGTGAACTTCATGAGCACAACCACCGCTACTATGTGCTCAACCAACCCACCATCAGTGACCAGGATTTTGATTTCCTGATGCATGAGTTGCAGGATCTGGAGGCCCGTCATCCTGAGATGGAAGATCCCAACTCGCCCACACAACGGGTAGGAAGCGACCTCAATCAGGAGTTCCAACAGGTGGAACACCGTTATCCCATGCTCTCCCTCGCCAACACCTATAGTGAAAGCGATGTGACGGAGTGGTTTGCCAGTGTCAGCCGCGGTCTGGGTGGTGAACCCTTTGAGGTGTGCTGCGAACTGAAATACGACGGACTGTCCATCTCGCTGACCTATGAGGAGGGTCGGCTTGTCAGGGCCGTCACCCGGGGCGATGGGGTGCGGGGCGATGATGTCACCGCCAATGTGAAGACCATCCGCTCCGTGCCGCTCGTGCTGCCAGCCTGGGAAGAGCAACAGCATCGTGGACTCGATTTGTTTGCAGAGACACCGCCCATTCCGCGAACCTTTGAGATCCGTGGTGAGGTGCTGATGCCCTGGAAGGTGTTTGAGCGACTCAACGCAGAGCGTGAGGCAGCGGGCGAACCATTGTTCGCCAATCCGCGCAATGCGGCAAGCGGAACACTCAAGAGTCAGAAGTCGGAACTCGTGGCAAGTCGTCAACTCGATGCCTACCTTTATTATCTGTTGGGCGAGTCGTTGCCGGCTGACGGACATTACGAGAACCTGGATGCCGCCCGCAGTTGGGGATTCAAGGTAAGCGAGGGCATGCGCAAGGTGCGCACGATCGACGAGGTACTGGCATTCATCAACTACTGGGACTCGGAACGGCGCAATCTGCCTGTGGCTACCGACGGCATCGTGCTCAAGGTGAACTCTCTCCGGCAGCAGCGGGCATTGGGCTTCACGGCAAAGAGTCCGCGCTGGGCCATCGCCTACAAATATAAGGCTGAACGGGTGACCACCCGTCTTCTCGATGTCACCTATCAGGTGGGGCGCACCGGCGCAGTCACCCCTGTTGCCAACATGGAACCTGTCCGTCTGGCGGGAACGACGGTGCGGCGTGCCACACTCAACAATGAAGACTTCATCCGCTCGTTCGATCTCCATCTGGGCGACTATGTGTATGTGGAAAAGGGGGGCGAGATCATCCCCAAAATTGTGGGGGTGGATGTCAGCAGGCGCCAGCCAGATGCACAGCCCGTGAGGTTTGCCCAGACGTGTCCTGAATGTGGCACTCCCTTGGTGAGATACGAGGGAGAGGCGGCTCATTACTGTCCCAACGACGCAGGTTGTCCGCCGCAGATCAAGGGGCGCATCGAGCATTTCATCGCTCGCAAGGCGATGAACATCGACTCACTGGGTCCGGAAACGGTGGATGACTACTATCAGCGGGGACTGATTCACAACATCGCTGACCTCTACCTGATCCGGGTGGAGGACATTAATGCCGATGGGTCGCGCCAACGCTCGGCAGAGAAAATTGTCAGTGGCATTGCTGCCTCCTGCCAGGTGCCGTTTGAGCGTGTGGTCTTCGCCCTTGGCATCAGGTTCGTGGGTGAGACATCAGCCAAACTGCTCGCCCGCCATTTTAAGAACATCGATGCGCTGGCTGCTGCCACTGCCGATGACCTGATGCAGGTCGAAGGGGTGGGGGAGGTCATAGCCGCCAGTGTGGTGGGATATTTCCAAAACCCGGTCAATCAGGAGATCATCGCACGGCTGAGGGAGTATGGACTCCAGATGAGCCTGTCCGAGGAACAGATGCAGACCGCCAGTGATGCGCTATCGGGCAAGAGCATCGTCATCAGCGGGGTGTTCGTCCATCATAGCCGTGATGAGTACAAGGCTCTCATCGAACAGCATGGCGGCAAGAATGTGGGCTCCATCAGCGGCAAGACCTCATTTATCCTTGCCGGTGACAATATGGGCCCCTCCAAACTGCAAAAGGCAGAAAAACTCGGTATTCCCATTGTCAGTGAGGAGGAGTTCCTCAGGATGATAGAGAACTGAGTCTTTTTGAAAAATTCAAAATAAATTGTTATGAGCCACATGGCACTCCGCCCATCCTGGGGTGGAGTGCCATGTGGCGTTGAAAAAAACTCGATACTTTTTTATGTAATCATTTGGTTGAAAGGAGATTTTTGATTACATTTGCAAACACTCTTTTTCTAATGCCTCAGAGCCAGGGCATGACCTCGTACGAGAAAAACATCATCAAATACAACAAAAACACAAAACAATGAAAAAGTTCAACTTACTCGGTCTGCTGACCGTAACCATGACAGCCATTTTGTGCTTTTCCTCCTGTGCAAAGGACTTTTCAGACGACATCGACGACCTGAACAAGAAGTACACCAACCTTGACAGCCGCGTGCAGACCCTCGAGAGCGATGTGTCGAAGATGAACACGCAGATGGGCCAACTTACCACGATTGCCAACGCCATTGAGAAAGGTCTGTATGTGACGCAGGTGAAGACAGTCGGCGACACCTATGAACTGACATTAAGCGACGGACACGTCATCGTTCTCCAGAACGGTCCCAACAACACGCTTACCCCTGCGCCTTCCATCAGTATGACGGTCATCGGAGGCATCCATTACTGGACACTGAACGGTATGCTTCTTACCGATGAAAATGGAAAGCCCATCCCGGCTTCCGGCCAGACCCCCATCGTGCGCTACGATACCGTCAACCAGTATTGGACTATCTCCGTCAATGGTGGTGCAACTTTCCAGAGGGTTAATGTCTATGCATCCATCACCATCAACGACACGGTGCTCATGCAGGTCATCAACAACTACATCAGCCAAAACTCCACGACCATCATCAGCCAGGAGATCCTCTACCAGATCATCACCACATATATCCAGCAGAACTACTCCAAACTGTTCAACATCGAGATTCTCAACAAGGTCATCGTCGACTACCTTGACCTCCACTACACCACCATCTTCGATTACCGGATGCTGGAGCAGTTGTTCTATCAGTTCAACTTCGAGTATGCCGCCCAGCATCTCGACGTGGACATCATCACCAACATCCTCATCAACTTCATCAGTGAGAACCGTTACATTTTCTATAACAACACGGTGCTCTACGAGATTATCAGCAACTACATCGAGGTCAACAAAATCGAGATTTTCAACAACGAGTTGATATTAGAAGTGATCAACAACTACATCATCAACAACACGGACTTCATCAACGTGGAGTTGCTGACGCAGATTGTTAACAACTACATCACCTTGCACCAGGAGACGGTCTTCAATGAGACGGTGGTGAAGAACATCCTCGTGGAGTACGTGCAACAGAACTACCTGCAGATCTTCAACCAGGAAATCCTCAAACAGGTGTTGAATAAATACATCACGGAGAACAAGTACACGATCTTCGACGAGACAGTCATCAAGGAGGTCATCAACATTTTTGTCCGCAACAACTACTTCACGCTGGTCAACGAGGAAGTACTCTACCGCATCATCAACAATTATATCACGGTGAACAAGACGACCATCATCAACGAGGATGTCCTCTACCAAGTGATCAACAACTTCTTCAAGACCAACTACAACATCTACATAGACGAGACCTACATCCAGCAGGTAATCAACAACTACATCCTGCAGCACCAGACCACCATCATCGACATAGATATCGTGCGCCAGGTGGTGAACTCCTACGTGCAGAAGAACTTCTACACCATCTTCGACATCAACATTCTCAACAAGATCATCACCAACTACTTTGAGCAAAACACGACTATTATCAACCAGTATGCCGGCATCATTAGGGATGTCAAGGTTGACGGGGAGATGTGTGTCGTCTACTTGAACGACGGGCGCACCTACCAACTCACCGTCTACGATGCCTATGCGAAGATTCGCGACCGAGTGCAGAGTATCGTCGTGGTGCCCAACCCAAACGGACACATCACCCATTATACCAATTACGATTATCTGCCCCTGACCTACCTGGTGACGCCTGCCTCGATGGCAAGGGTCATCGCCGACAACGCCAACTACAGGATAGGAGTTGACTTTCTGGTGCTTGATGGGGATGGAAACCGAAGGACCTATCATGCCGAGAGAGTAACTGCCGACTACACGGGTAAACTCACCGCCAACATCACGTGGCTTAAAAACGATATGGAGAAGTCAAAGGCGATAGCGCTCCATGTCTATGACAGTACTCCTGGTGGAACTGACTACATCACCAGTTTCACTCCGATAGATTGGACATCTTCTTACTAAACCAGCAGACACCTATGAGACACATGCATCATATTGCTTATTTGTTTGTCGCTTTGGTTGCCTCTTTCCTCATCACCGCGTGTGGCGAGGACTACTCGAGCGATATCGACAAACTCAACAGCCAATACAGTGACATAGACCGGCGCGTCACCACCCTTGAGAGCCAGGTGAGGACACTGAACTCCCAACTTGGTCAACTCTCGGTGCTTGCCCAAGCAGCGGAGCAGAACTTCTACATCACATCCGTGAAGACCACCGGTGAAACTTATGAACTCACCCTGAGCAACGGGCGCGTGATTATCCTTCAAAAAGGGACGGACAACACGCTTATCCCCATGCCTGCCGTGAGCATGACACAGATCAGCGGCTTCTACTACTGGACTCTCAACGGGGTGCTTCTCATGGGCGATGACGGCAAGCCCGTCCGCTCCGATGGTGTGACACCCATCTTGAGGTACGATTACACCACACAGCAGTGGGTCATCTCCATCGATGGCGGCACCACGTTCAAGGAGGTCAGTGCCTACGTCTCTGTCGTCATCAACGACAAGGTGCTTCTTCAGGTCATCAATAACTACATCCGCGAGCACAGCACCACATTTATCAGCCAGGACATACTTTTCCAGGTGATATCGACCTACATCCAGCAGAACTACGCCAGCCTATTCGACATCCGGATCCTCAACGAGGTGGTCGCCACCTACATCAGCGAGCACTACACGAGGATTTTCAGTTATGAACTGCTCGAGAAGATTTTCACACAGTACAACTTCTCATACATCACAGACCAAATTGACGTCGACAAGTTGGTGAACGTCATGCTCACCTTCATTCGTGAGCATCAGGAGGTGTTCATGGACAACGAGGTGCTCTACGAAATCATCTCCTCCTATTTTCAGGTGAATAAGACCACCATTTTCACCAACGAACTGCTCTTGGAGGTGATCAACAACTTCTTCCAGAACAATTCGAGTTACCTCAACGTGGAACTCCTTACCCAGGTGGTGCACAACTACATCGAGCAACACAAAGAGGAGGTGTTCAACATCGAGTCGGTGCGCAACTTGCTCATCGAGTACGTGCAGCGTAATTATGTTCAGATATTCAGCCAGCACATCCTCACACAGGTGATCAACAACTATGTGACGCACAACAAGACCACGATCTTCAACGAGACGCTCATCAAGGAGGTGATCAACGGTTACGTGGAGAACAACTACACAACTATCTTCACAAAAGAGGTGATGTATGACATTATCTCCAACTATCTTAACGTGAATGGTACCACGGTGATCGACCGCGATGTGCTGGTGGAGGTGATCGTCAACTATTTCGAGAAGAACTACTACCTCTTCATCGACGAGACAGTGGTCAGACAGGCCGTGAACAACTACATCGACAGGCACAGCACGACTATCATCAGTGTGGAGATCATCGAGCAGGTCATTTACACTTATTTGGAGCAGTACTGCTACGAGGTGTTCAGTTACGATATGATCACGACTGTCATCCACGATTACTTCGAGCACAATACGCAGGTCATCAGTCAATATGTCTCTGGTCTCATTTCTGGTGTCACAGTCAATGATGATGTGTGCTATGTCACATTGAACAACGGCAACACGCTCCAGTTGGTGGTCTACGATGCTTATGCCCGGCTGCGCGACCGCGTGCAGAGCATCGTGGTGATGCCCGAAGCCAACGGACATGTCAAGGAAAACCCCAATGGTTTCATCTCCCTGAGATACCTTGTCTCTCCGGCTGCCATGGCCAGTGTCATTGCCAGTAAGTACTATAATGGTGAAATAGCATTGGAACTGAAAGTGACCGATGCAAACAGCAATGTCACCACGATTTCCTGTGATGGGATAGAGGGTCACGATGGCGTACTCACTTTATATGGAATGGATCATTCGCTGGGGTATGCCAAGACCGTGGCCCTACATGTCATGGAGACAAAGACGGGAGGCACGGACATTATGACCGAGTTCACACCCGTGGATTCCGAGGGACAACAGCCCACCAATACCACCTGTCCTGACAGCAACCACCCACATAAAATCGACCTCGGTCTGCCTTCTGGCACCAAGTGGGCCTGCTGCAACGTCGATGCCTCCAAACCAGAGGACTACGGCGGATACTATGCGTGGGGAGAGACGTATACGAAGGATGTGTATAATGAGGCATCTTATCAATATTATAATAATGGTAATTACCAAAACATCGGATCTTCTATCTGCGGAACAAATTATGACGTGGCTCACATGAAATGGGGTGGGGCATGGCGAATGCCTTCGTTGGAACAAATTCAGGAATTGATGGAATATTGTTCCTATACTTGGTCTTCTGTTAACGGAATAAACGTCGGTAAATTCACAAGTAGAAAAAATAGCGGAAGTATCATCCTTCCCGCAGTTGGGAGTTGGAACCGTTCTTCCGGACTGAGTGGCCGTGGCTCTAATGGTTACTATTGGTCGGGTACGCAAGATCCTTACGCTGACAGATTTGCTTATGGTCTCGGTTTCGGCAGTGGTCACGCAAGTTATAATGACGGTCACTTGATTCGTATTAGTGGCTTTGCAATCCGCCCTGTGCAAGGTGATGTAGACACGCGTATGTCTTCAGTTATTCCTGATAGTATACGTCCTATAATAGAAGAGTATATTCCTATTTATGATGGAAAGAATCCTCCAAACATCGAGGGATCTTATTTCTTGAGTCCACAAGTCCTGATAGGTTCTTCTTTGAGTAATGATGAAATAGGTAAAGTATACGCATCAGAATATCAGAAATACAGTAGCCAAGATATGAATAAGAACACAATAGACTTGGTAGGAGTAGAAGAGTCTAAAGATGGATTATCTGTGTCTAAAGGTACGGGAGCCTATATCAGTGGTTCTAACAATAACTTTACCATCTATTTTGATATGGAGTCTGAAAATAGTTATTCAACTTCTAAATTGGTATACATTGTTTCTGGAACAAAGACCAGTACAGGCATTCGGAATTTGACCTGTGGTTTCATCATGAAAGAAAAGTATGATCCACAGAATAAACTCGTTCCTGTTGGGACATTCCGTTTCTTCAAAGACCAGGATGGAATGAGTGAAGCGGTCTCCTGGCCTTATGGTAATACGTATGGCATAAGAAAACGAAATGTAAAAAGTCGTGTTCTTCCATTTATTCTTGCTAGATAATCTTGCGGATTTGGCACATTTCACAACACTGCCTAATTTCTGTTAGAGGTAAATTTCCATAACAGAGCCAATACACTTAAATGCTGAGGAGTCGTCTTTGAATAGACGACTCCTCGGCATATATCAGGAGAACAAAATCAGGGGAATGGAGTTGATTTCCCCTTTCATGGGTCAGCGGATAAACCTGGTTGGCGGGCTGCCCAGTCAAGAGTATAGCTTTGTGAGTCTGTACATGAAGAATTTGATGTCCGTGACTCCTCTGAACTGTGTTCTGAAAGCTTTGATTTTCGCGTTGAACGACTCCGCTGA
>JAEEJK010000083.1 GCA_016281815.1 Prevotella sp.
CAGTGGATACGGGACGTTGCCGCAGTTTTTGGGCAACCACCGGAGCATTTGACGCTGTGAGGGATTACATCCAGATGAACTTCGAGGGGCTCAGAGATGACATCATCCAAATGGTGGCAGGAGGCCGATGCAAGGTAGATCCCACGGGATTCCAGAACGACATGTCCATCGTGCGCACCCGTGATGACGTGCTCACCGTGCTCATCCACTTGGGTTATCTTTCGTATAACTGGCGGCGCGATGAGTGCTACATCCCCAACCGTGAGGTGGCCGGCGAGATGATTAACGCCATCAAGGAAAACCGGTGGGAAATCGTTGTCGATGCCTTGGAGCGGTCGGAACAACTCCTCCAGGCCACCCTCGACGGTGACTGTGAGGCTGTAGCAAAAGGCATCGAGGCGGCACATGATGAGCACACGAGCATCCTGTCGTACAACAACGAGAACTCACTGGCGTGCGTGCTTTCCCTCGCCTATTATTATGCCAAAAATGATTACATTATGCATCGGGAATTTCCCACGGGTAAGGGCTTTGCCGACATCGTGCTCATCCCGCGCAAGAACGTGAACACCCCGGCCATGGTCATTGAATTGAAATACAATCAGGACGCCGACAGTGGCATCGACCAAATCTTACGTCGTAATTACCCCGCCAAAGTGGCAGAATATGCCAACCATCTCCTGCTCGTCGCTATCAACTACGACAAAAAGACGAAGACACATACGTGTGAAATATTGAAGATTGAAAATTGAAAATTGAAAATTTTCTGCTAAGAATCATGTATAAGTTTTGCAGTTGGATCAGCCGTTGGATGGCTGTCATTGTGCTGCTGATGGCAGCAGCAGCGTTGTTGTGGCCCGGAGTCATCGGAGCCATCAAGACATCATGGATTAGTTGGCTGTTGGGACTGATCATGTTTGGCATGGGTCTTACCTTAAAACTGGAGGATTTCCGCGTCGTCTTCTCCAGACCCAAGGATGTCATTGTCGGATGCCTGGCTCAGTTCATCATCATGCCCTTGCTGGCCTGGCTGCTTACAAAAGTGTTTTCCATGCCCGCCGAACTAGCCGTGGGTGTCATCCTTGTCGGCTGCTGTCCCGGTGGCACCGCCTCCAATGTCATCACCTATCTCGCCGGTGGCGACCTGGCATTGTCTGTCGGCATGACCAGCGTCTCCACCCTCCTCGCCCCATTGGTAACCCCACTGCTTACGTGGCTGTTGGCCGGCACTTATGTTGATGTAGATATCTGGCAGATGTTCATGAGCATCATCCAAGTCATCATTCTGCCCATCGGTCTGGGACTGATTGTCAAAAAATTTATCAAACTGTCCGACAATATGTTGAAAAAAGGGCTGCCCGCTTTCTCCACCATCGCCATCACCCTCATTGTCGGTGCTGTCGTATCGGCAAATGCCGAGAAATTGCATACCTGTGGACTGTTAGTCATCGCTGTTGTCATCCTGCACAATATGCTGGGATTTTTGCTGGGATTCTTCCTTGGCAAGGCACTCCACCTGTCAAGAAAGAAATGCACAGCCATCAGCGTCGAGGTAGGTATGCAGAACTCCGGGTTGGCCTGCTCACTCGCCCAGCAACATTTTCAATCCATGGCACTCGCTACGGTGCCCGGTGCCATCTTCAGTGTATGGCACAACATCGCAGGCGCCCTGTTGGCACGCCTGGTGAGGTCATGGAATGAAAAAGAGGAATAGCAGCACGTAAGGAACAGATGCCAAGATAGATTATTTTAACAGCGACTCCAACAACAAGAGGTCGTGACGATAGGTCACCTTGATGTTTGTCGGCTCACCCTCCACCACAAAGATAGGAACATCAGGCAGATAGCGGCGCACCACACCACAATCGTCGGTGACGGTGAAGGCCGGGTCGGCAAGTGCCAGGTCGTATGCTTTGCGGATAACACGGCGTCGGAAACACTGCGGTGTCTGTGCGTTACGCAACAAGTCACGCGGAGGGATGTCGGCGATGCAGCCGTCGCCGTCAACTCGCCAGATGGTGTCTGTGGTCTTTGTCGCCACCCCCACCGCATCATGGTGTTTCAAAGCATGGATGCAGTCGGTGATGATGCGGTGGCTGACCATCGGCCTCACGGCGTCGTGGAAGAGCAGGCAGTCATCATCAGAAGAATAGGCATTGAGTGCAGCCAAACTGGAGTCATAACGTTCCTTGCCTCCAGGGAGTATCTTCCTCACTTTTAAGAAGTTGCCGCCTTTCACAATCTGCTCTACCTCGGGGATGCAGTCTGCACGGCTCACCACTGCTACCTCATCAATCAGAGGATGACTGTCGAATACACGGATGGTATGGGCAAGAATGGTCTCACCCGCCACCTCTATCAGTTGTTTGGGCACACCTCCGCCCAGACGCGAGCCACTGCCGCCCGCCAAGATAATCGCGATGTTCATGATATTGCAAAAGTAAATAAAAAACCAAGAAGTCTAACGTTTTTTAGAAGAATATCGCTATTTTTGCATGAAAATTCAGCCATCATGAGAAAAACCATCATCATCAGTCTGCTGGCCATCATCACACTGACCGCCAGCGCTGCCAGCGAGAAGACTTTGTCGGGCAACGATGCCGGCGCCACCTACACCGGACGTACAGAAGTGAAAGCCGACGGATCTGTGAGTTATGACTGGACGGGAGTCTATGTGCAGACCGATTTCACCGGAGGATACCTGGCCATTGAAGTGTCAGAAGCCGGCGAGTCATGGCACAACCTGTTCATCGACGGGCAATGGGTGCGCAAACTTCACATCACCGGCAGCACACCTCAGCGCATCGTCCTCGCTGAGCGTCTCAGCAAAGGCATCCACCGGCTGCGTCTGCAGAAATGCACGGAGGGTCAGTATGGATGCACCACCATCCACCGCTTCATCCTCGCCAAGAACGGCACCATGAATCCTGTAGCCCGCAAGGAGCGGATGATTGAGATATACGGCGACTCCTACACCTGCGGCTATGGCACTGAGGGCCACATCGCCAACGAGCGATTCCGGCTCGACACCGAGAACTGCGACCAAGCCTATGGTTGTATCATCGCCCGCTACTTCGATGCCGACTATGCCCTCACCGCCCACTCCGGCCAAGGCATGGTGCGCGACTGGGGCGATGCGAAGCAGATTTCCGACAAAAACATGTCGACCCGCTACACCCACATCTATGACGACCACGGCGACATCGACTACGGCTTTGACAGTTACCGTCCCCAACTGGTGATGATCAACCTCGGCACCAACGACTTCTCCCCCACCGCCATCCCCACCGACGAGCAATATGTCAATGCTTATCTCAAAATGATCGCCACCATCCGCAGCCACTATGAAGGAGTAAAAATCCTCTGCATCACGCCCCATTCCGCCAGCCGCTATCTGAAAGCCGCCCTCGGTCTGCTCAGGGAACGCACCCTCGGCATGGAAAATGTCTATATGGCCAACTCTCTCGACAACATGGTAACGGAGGCCCGCGACATGGGCAATGACTGGCATCCCAACTATCAGGGACAGAAGAAGATAGCCATGAGTCTCATCCCCCAGATCTCAGCCATTATGGGATGGGAACTCAATGACAGGAAAATAGAATAGCATGCGTATCACCCTCCTCACACTGACAGCCTATCTGCTGACCGCCATGGTTTCCTGGGCATCCGACCATTCCGGTAAGCCACCGCGTACCATGAACTATTACCCTGACGGAGGCGACATCGTATGCGTGAACGGCAACAACCGATATACACGCGCCCTCTATGGCTCCCACACCCGCATGCGCCTGGAAACCAGCGACCGTCCGGTCTTCGCCACCTACGACCGCGACAACAGCGTCAACATCAGTTTCATATTCGATGACGGACATACATTGCTCCCCCTCGACTCCACCTCCTTCTGTGAGGCAAGATATCAAGGAGGACAACGCACCTATACGGTGGGCAACACTTCTTGGGGTGACGGTATTGTCCAAATCACAGCCTTAGCCACCTACACGGAGGAAGGTGCACTCTGGCGATTCCACACTGAAGGATTTGCTTTCCGCCCCGTGTTCCATTCCGTGATGCGCTCCGTCACCAAAAAGAAAATGACCCGTGAGGGTGACTACGGTCTGGAACCCCGCAGCAGTTTTGAGGCCGCCGGACTGCCCCTTCAGACCCTCACATGGACCAACGACAGCGACACCTATGTCCTGCTCACCCCAGACCGCCAATTAATGGTCGACACCTTGGGGGCTGAACGATTTGTCCAAGAGCAGGCCATCCGCGAGGACATCATCTCACGGCTGAGAATTAATACCCCCGACCCCTTTATCAACACTCTGGGTGCCAACCTGGCTGCTGCCGCTGACGGTCTCTGGGACGGTCAGACATGGCTTCATGGCTGTGTCGGATGGCGCACACCCCTCGCAGGCTGGCGTGGCGGATACGTAGGTGACGTATTGGGATGGGCAGACCGCGCCCAGTCACACTTTGATGCCTATGCACGCAGCATGGTGACCCAAGTGCCGCCCATCTACCCTCACCCCACCCAGGACAGTCTGCGCAACCTCGCCCGAGCGGAAGAGAAATGGGGCACGCAGATGTACAGCAACGGCTATATCTGCAAGTTGCCCGACAATACAGAGAAGATGAGCCACTATGACATGAACCTCAACTATATCGACGAACTGCTCTGGCATTTCTGCTATGACGCCGATACGGAGTACATGCGCAAAATGTGGCCATACATCAAACTCCATCTTGAATGGGAGAAACGCAATTTCGACCCTGACGGCGACCATCTTTACGATGCCTATTGCTGCATTTGGGCGAGTGATGCCCTTTGGTACAACGGAGGTGCCGTCACCCACTCCTCTGCCTACAACTACCGCGGCAACCTGCTCGCCGCACGCATCGCCACACTGATCGGCGAGGACCCAACCCCATACAGTACGGAGGCAGATGCCATTCTCAAAGCAATGAACCGCAGGCTGTGGATGAACAAGAAAGGCCACTGGGCAGAATATCAAGATCTTATGGGAGAGAAGCGCCTGCATGAGAGCGCCGCGCTCTGGACCATCTACACACCCATCGACTGCGGAGCCTGCACCCCCGACCAGGCATGGCGTGCCACACTCTATGCCGACCGCCACTTCCCCCATATCCCCATTGATATCCAAAGCGGAGACCAACCCGTGGCCGACGACGGACAGCGCTACTATACCCTGAGCACCACCGACTGGCTACCTTATGACTGGAGCACCAACAACGTCGCCCACGAGGAAGTGATGAACATGGCACTTGCTTACTTCATCGCCGGAAGAAACAACGAGGGATTCCGGCTGCTGAAGAGCGATGTGCTCGACGGCATGTTCCTTGGCGCCTGTCCCGGCAACTTCGGACAAATCAGTTATTTTGACAAGGCACGCAGCGAGGCCTACCGCGACTTCGGCGACTGCATCGGCATCTCCTCCCGAGCCATCGTCAATGGACTCTTCGGCATCCGTCCCGACGCACTCAATCGACGCTGCCTCATCCAATACTCCCTGCCCACCGAATGGAATGATGCCAGTATCTCCACGCCCTACCTGTCGTATACATTCCACCGCGAGGGCAACCGCCTCACCTACGATGTGACACAGCATTTCAAGCAGCAGTTGGAAATAGTCATCCGCGTGGGTCAGGGCGACGGCACTTTTGTAGACTACAGAGGGTCTAACGCGGAACAGCAGCATATCACCGTCGACCTCTCGAGATACACCCTTCACAAAGAGCCCACGGCAGAAGAATTCATCGGCGAGAACCATGACGACACCGACATTGACATGGCAGGACTTGCCGATTTCATTGAGGGAACCAAGCAAATGCCCGTGGACCTAAGCAAACTGTTCAATGCCAATGTTGACGATATCTTCCGCAACGAATACTTATCTCCCCGTCCGCCATACACCACACTCTCATTGCCCAAACAAGGCATCGGCCAATGGTGCATCCCCGACCGCACCGCCCACATCGAAGATGATGGCCTGCGTGCCAAAAGCGTGAAAGGAATGTTCGACACAGGTGTCGGCGTCTCTTTCCTCACCCCAGCCGAAGGACACAACATCATCTACACCTCACTGTGGGACAATTACCCAGCAAGCGTCTCCATTCCCCTCAAGGGGAAAGCCTCGTATGCCTGCCTGATGCTCGCCGGCAGCACCAACAACATGCAGAGCCGCATCGACAACGGCATCGTCACCGTGGAGTATAAGGATGGCACAGCCGACACTTTGCATCTGGTCAACCCCATCAACTGGTGCCCCATCGAACAGGACTATTATACTGACGGACTGGCATTTAGCACCACATCGCTGCGGCCCTACCGTGTGCATCTGGGCAGCGGCTTGGTGACACGCGACATCGCAAGGCATGTGCGAACGGAGGCTTTCGCCAACTCTGTTCCCGGCAATCCAGACAGTGCAGAACCACACCTGATTGACTGCGGGGCGGCACAGTTGCTCAAAATGCCTCTCAACCCAGGCAAGCGACTGCGGCGTCTCACCCTGCGCACCCTCTCCAATGACGTGGTCATCGGTCTGATGGCCATCACACTGACAAAATAGCCAACATTGAGGTTACATACCCTTGACACCCATCTCACACCACCCCCAACGCTGAACAACCCTATG
The DNA here is from genome assembly GCA_016281815.1 of Prevotella sp. Classification (GTDB taxonomy): domain Bacteria; phylum Bacteroidota; class Bacteroidia; order Bacteroidales; family Bacteroidaceae; genus Prevotella. Next base: position 6,660 of record JAEEJK010000083.1, read on the forward strand.
GGATATGTGGTGCATCCCCCCTGTCAGCAAGCCGCTGAGGAGGTGCAGCGGTATATCACCTCTGTTGATACCTGGCAGGAGGAAATCTCACAAGGCAAGATGTTCGGCGTGCTCGTGGTGGAAGACGATAAAGGACAAATGGGATTCCTCGCAGCCTATTCCGGATTGCTCGCCGACCGCAACGACTGGCCGTATTTCGTACCCGCTGTCTTTGATTTCCAGCAGCCTGAGGGTTATTTCAAGAGGGAGGAAGCCTCCATCAGTGCCATCAACGAACAAGTGAGGCAAATGGAGGAATCGCCCCGGCTGAAGACCATCCGCGACAGCCTGCAACAATGTGAGAAGGAAAGAGACCAAGACATCGAAAAATGGAAGGCAACGATGGATGCAGCCAAGCAGCGGCGTGATCTGATCCGACAACAATTGAGAAAACATCCCACGCAACCCACGGACGACACTCTCCCCACAGAGGAGGAACTGACCCGAGAGAGCCAATGGATGAAAGCCGAACTGAGAAGGAAACGGCAGCACCACGCTGCCATACAGACAGCCATACAAGCAGAGAAAGCCGCCCAAGAAGAAGAGATACGAAAACTACGTATCCTGCGGAAGAAAAAGTCTGAGGCATTGCAGCATTGGTTGTTCAGGAATTTCAAAATGCTGAATGTCAAGGGAGAGGCACGTGACCTACTGTCCATTTTTGCCGACACATCACTGCGTTTCCCACCATCCGGGGCAGGCGAGTGCTGCGCCCCCAAACTGCTGCAATATGCCTTTGCCCACCATCTGCGCCCCGTCTGCATCGCCGAGTTTTGGTGGGGCCAATCACCTGCAGGCGAGATACGTCATCACCTGCAGTACTATCCTGCATGCCGAGGCAAATGCCTACCCATTCTCAGGCACATGCTGCAAGGTCTGAATGTGGAGGGCAACCCCTTTGAGCGAACCATTGAAGCCATACCCGACGTCCTCTATGAAGATGACACCCTTCTGGTAGTTAACAAACCCGCAGGTATGCTGACTGTTCCAGGAAAGAGTAATGCTGGTTCGGTCTACAGTTTCTGCAAGAACCATTGTCCCGACGCCGATGGTCCGATGATTGTCCATCGACTCGACACCGCCACCTCAGGCCTGCTCGTAGTCGCAAAGACCAAGGCGGCACATCTGGAACTGCAAAAACAGTTTCTGCACCATACTGTGGAAAAAAAATACACTGCCATCCTGGAGCATCCCTTGCCATCAGCAACACCTCGGAGCGGAACCATCAACCTGCCTCTGAGTCCCTCCCCATTTGACCACCCCCGGCAAATGGCAGACACTGCTCACGGCAAGACTGCCATCACCCAGTATGAGATGCTGACAGACGACCTCGTCTCCCTCACCCCACTCACCGGCCGCACCCACCAATTACGCGTTCACTGCGCACACCCTGATGGTCTCGGAGTGCCCATCAAAGGTGACACCCTCTATGGGAAGGCAGACAAACGTCTATACCTGCATGCCTGGCGCCTCTGTTTTGATCATCCCGTTACAGGCGAGCGAATGACCTTCACCTCTCCCATCCCTTTCTCACCTTCAACCCCAACACCCTGATATGAGAACAAAGACGCTACTGCTGTTGACCGCCATCCCTCTTATGCTGACAGTCTCCCCTATTCACAGCGAAAACCTCATCTGGTTTGATGGCAAACATCCTGTGACCTACACTGTAGGCAGACACACAGACCCTGTCGTCATGACCGCACTTGAGATGTTCAGGGAAGACATGCGCATGGTCACTGGCATGACACCTGTAGCCTCACGCCGAGGCACCATCAAGATTGTGCAAGGAAACGGAAACTCAGACGGTTTCCGCATCCATGTGGAAAAGAACCAGATTATCGTCGAGGGAAGCAACGGACGAGGCACTGCTTACGGCCTGTTGGAACTATCGCGGATGGCTGGTGTATCCCCATGGGTGTGGTGGGGCGATGTGGTGCCCGAGAAAAGAGACAGACTCGCCATTTCCAAAGATTTCTCCACCGAACAGCACCCCAGCATCGAATACCGAGGCATCTTTCTCAATGATGAGGACTGGAGTTTGCGTCCCTGGAGCCACACCACTTTCGAACCATCCCCCTCCGGTCAAATAGGTCCGCAAACCTACAAGAAGATTTTCCAACTCCTTCTGAGGTTGCGAGCCAATGCCATCTGGCCCGGCATGCACCCCGGCACGACAGCCTTTTTCAAACTACCCGGGGCAAAGGCGATGGCAGACTCCTGCGGCATCGTCATCGGCACCTCCCACTGCGAGCCTCTGCTGCGAAACAATGTTGATGAATGGGACACGAAGGCACGAGGTCCTTTCAACTACAAGACCAACCGCCAATCTGTCCTGGACTATTGGGCGGAGCGGCTGAAAGAGGTGAAGGGGTCTTCCAACAACATGTTCACCATCGGCATGAGGGGCATCCATGACAGTTCGATGGAGGGATACCACACCGAAGAAGAGAAACTGGAAGGTCTGCAACAGGTCATCAACGACCAGCAAGAACTGTTGCGCCGCCATATCGGTCAGCCCAACAAGTTGATGCAGGTCTTCGTGCCCTACAAAGAAGTGCTTCAACTTTATGAGAAAGGACTCCAGGTGCCCGACTACGTGACCCTGATGTGGTGTGACGACAATTATGGCTATATGACCCGTCTGTCGGATGCCAATGAGCAACAGCGGGCTGGAGGAGCAGGAGTCTATTACCATCTCAGTTACTGGGGACGTCCGCATGACTACCTATGGTTAACCACCACCCAACCCGGACTCATCTACAATGAAATGCGCCAAGCCTACGACCACCAGGTGCGGAAATTGTGGATAGCCAATGTCCACGACCCCAAAGTCGCAGGATATGACCTGGAACTTTTTCTCGACTTGGCTTGGAACATAGATGCCATCAGTGGTGCGACCATCGGGAAACACTATAAGGCATGGCTCTGCCGTGAGTTTGGCACACAGGCGGGGGAAGCGCTCTTTCCCGTGATGCATGAGTTCTACCGTCTCTGTGGTGAGCGGCGCCCGGAATTCATGGGATGGAACCAAGTGGAACTTGACAAGCGACTTTATGACAGAGGACTTGGTCACGTGCGCAACACGGCGTTCAGCCTCACGGCCTTCGGTGGAGAACTCGACCGACAGACTGAGCGTTTCAAGGCACTGGCTCATCAAGTGGAACTCATAGAAAATGATGTACGCCCCGAACTGAGAGATGCCTATTTCGCTGCTGTCAAATACCCCATACAGGCTGCCACAGCCCATGCAGTGAAGATGCTGGAGGCACAGCGCGCCCGACAGTTGGCCAACGGCAGCACCCCAAGAGGCATCGAGCACGAAGAAGCCATCCGACAAGCCGTGGCAAAAAGTCAGGCAGCATTCCAGCACCTCAGGCAACTGACCACCCACTACAACTCGGAGATGGCCGGAGGCAAATGGAAGAATTCCATGACCGACCATCCCCGTGACCTGCCAGTGTTCTGGGCTCCACTCACCCCCATTCAACTGACGGATGAAGATTTGAGCCTCATCAGCCTGTCCGACGGCATTTCCCATCCCCTTGTTGTGGATGAGGGAGTGGTTGCCCGCGATGCATGCGATTATGACGCGGCCATAGGACATCCACACAAGACAGAGATGCTGGGACACAGCATGAATGCTGTCGCCTTGTCCAAAGGCGAAGGACTTCAATACCACTTTACCATAAAAAAAGAAGGAGACTATGTACTGACCACCGCTCTGATACCCACCCAACCCAATGACAAAGGCGACATCCGATACAGTGTTTCCGTTGATGACGGTTCACCCATGGTGTATTCACTCAAAGAACCTTTCCGCTCTGAACAATGGAAACAAAATGTACTCCGCGGTCAAGCCCTCCGCCGTCAGACAATTCGTCTCACCAGCGGACAGCACACACTGACCATCCAAGCCTTGGATGATCATATTGTGGTCGACCAATGGATGGTGGATCATCAAACCGATCGCCAGCATTACCTGATACCCGTTCTGCGATAACAGGAATCAAAAGATAGGATAGATAAGGATCTGAAACCGGTCGGAATCAGATTTCTCCAAGATAATTCTCAAGAGGAATACCCCGGTTTTTGTCGACATTGTCTTTGTTGAGTTCTATCAGTCGGGCAACGGCATCCATAGCCTTTCTGGTACTCCCCACCAAGAGTTCATCCTTGAGCAAGTGTCCTATGAGCACAGCGGAGAAGATATCACCTGTACCAGGGAAATGAACAGGGATCTCCGTGTATTCCAAAGTAAAATACTTATCTGTGAAATGGTTGTATCCCACCACGCAATGCTGTCCGTCAACCATCATACTGGTGATGATGACCGACTTCGGACCGATACGCCGGAGTTCATCAACCAGATGACGGGCTTCCTCGGCACTTACCCCCTCTGGCTGATACTGACTGTCGGTGAGATAGCATGCCTCCGTGTAATTGGGATAGGTGAGATGTGCCACCGAGAGCATCTCACGCATGCTTAGAATCGTGGAAGGAGTGACACCGTTATAAAGTTTTCCCTCATCGCCCATGATGGGGTCGACAAAGATGATCGTACCCGTCCGAGCCTGTTCGAGACAATAATCTGCCACAATGCGTGCCTGCCGCTCCGAAGCGATGAATCCCGTGGCTATGGCATCAAAATGAAAACCCAGTTCCTTCCAAACGGGGAAGACCCCTGTGATGTAGTCTGTGGTGTCGAGAATATTGAACTTGCCATAGTCGAGTGTATTGGACACCAAAGCGGTGGGAAGGTTATATACCGGAAGGCCCATATACGACAGGATGGGCAGCATCGCTGCAGTCGCCACCTTTCCATATCCCGCCATGTCATTGATAAGAAGAATCTGCTTGCTCATAATCAATCTATGTTGTGTAATCTCTTGATCACTCTCTCGACAATCCCCGGGAAATATCTCATCTCCAGTTCATGCTCCTTGGCAGCGATTTCCTCAACCGTATCATCAGGAGACAGGGCCACGGAATACTGCTCGATGATCTCCCCTCCATCGCAGACAGGGGTCACATAATGGACGGTGATGCCCGTCTCCACATCCCCGGCTGCCTTGACTGCCTCGTGGACATGATGTCCCCACATCCCCTTCCCGCCATGTTTGGGCAGCAGGGCAGGATGGATGTTGATGATGCGCTTGGGGAAAAGTTCAATGAGGTAGTCGGGCACCATGGGCAGAAAACCAGCAAGCACGATCATGTCGATGGCATACTTCTCGAGGATAGGCTTCATCACCTCAGGATTGTTGAGACCGGCTTTGTTGACCACCACGGAGGGAACACCCAGACGTTCTGCCCTGACCAATGCATAGGCATCTGCCCGGTTGCTTACTACAAGTGAGGTGCACACGTATTCCGAATTCTCAAAATAACGTATCAGGTTCTCGCAGTTGCTTCCGCTGCCCGATACAAAAATCGCGATGTTTGTCTTCTGCATAAATGATAGAAAGAAACTATTTTTCCGTTCTATGGATTGAGTGGGGTTTGGCCTTCAATCAAGTTACCATCACTCACGGGCTGCAAAATTAGTACAAAAATAACATAAATCAAATAATATCGCAAAAAAATAAAAAAGTAGAAGCAACATGTATGGCTTCATATCTTTTTTTCGTAACTTTGCATCCTTAAAAATCAAATCCATCAACATGACAACAGCAGACAAGACCATAAAGACCGCCCTTATCTCCGTGTTTCACAAAGACGGACTGGAGGATTTGCTCGCCGAACTTCATGCCGGCGGTGTGAAATTTCTCTCTACTGGCGGCACACAACATTTCATCGAATCTCTCGGTTATGACTGTCAGACTGTGGAAAGCCTGACCACCTATCCCTCCATCCTCGGGGGGCGCGTGAAAACCCTTCACCCCAAGGTGTTTGGCGGTATTCTCGGCCGCCGCGACAACGAGGGCGACCGTGAGCAGATGCAGCAATATGAGATTCCGGAGATTGATCTGGTGATAGTCGACCTGTATCCTTTTGAAGACACAGTGGCCAGCGGAGCCTCAGAACAGGACATCATCGAGAAGATCGACATTGGCGGCATCTCCCTTATCCGTGCTGCCGCTAAAAATTTCGCTGACGTGGTGATTGTGCCAAGCAAGGCTGAATATGGATTGCTCACTGACATTCTCCGCAAGAAGGGAGCCCAGACCAATCTGGCTGAGCGTTTCATGTTGGCTGAGCGCGCCTTCGGTGTCAGCAGCCATTACGACACTGCTATCCATGCATGGTTCGCAGAGAAATCAAGTTCCCGGAAATAAAGGAAGAGGATCAGTATTGCATCCACAAGACAACATTCAAAACTAAGAAAAGAAACTTTAGCACTTAAGTAAAGAAATGGGATTTTTTTCATTTATCCGTGAGATAGCAATGGATTTGGGCACCGCCAACACAATCATCATCAGTGATGACAAGATTGTGGTGGACGAGCCCTCTGTTGTGGCTCTCGACCGCCGCACCGACAAGATGCTGGCTGTGGGCGAGAAAGCCAAACTGATGTATGAGAAGACACATGACAACATACGCACCGTCCGCCCCCTGCGCGATGGTGTGATAGCCGATTTCTCCGCCTGCGAGCAGATGATGCGCGGCCTGATCAAAATGGTGCATACGGGCAACCGCTTTTTCTCTCCGTCCCTGCGCATGGTCATCGGTGTTCCATCAGGTTCTACAGAGGTGGAACTCCGTGCCGTACGCGACTCTGCCGAGCATGCCGACGGCCGTGATGTCTACCTGATATTTGAGCCGATGGCAGCCGCCATCGGTATCGGTATTGACGTAGAGGCTCCCGAAGGCAATATGATTGTAGATATTGGCGGTGGCAGCACTGAGATCGCAGTCATCTCACTCGGAGGCATCGTTTCGAACAACTCCATCCGCATTGCCGGCGACGACCTCACCGCAGACATCCAGGACTACATGAGCCGCCAGCACAACCTGAAAGTGGGAGAGCGTATGGCAGAGCGAATCAAGATTCACGTCGGCTCTGCCCTCACAGACTTGGGGGATGAGGCTCCTGAAGACTATATTGTACATGGTCCCAACCGCATCACCGCCCTCCCGATGGAAGTGCCGGTGTGCTATCAGGAAATCGCCCACTGTCTCGACAAGACCGTTGCAAAGATAGAAAATGCCGTACTCTCAGCACTGGAGAAGACCCCACCAGAACTGTATGCCGACATCGTGCACAACGGCATTTACCTCACTGGCGGCGGTGCTTTGCTCCGGGGCCTTGACAAGCGACTCCACGACAAAATCCAGATTCCATTCCACATCGCCGAAGACCCTCTCCACAGTGTGGCCAAGGGTGCCGGTGTGGCCCTCAAGAACGTTGAGAGATATTCGTTCCTGATGAGATAAGGAATTCACCATGCGCGATCTTGTAGCGTTTCTCAAGAAATACAACTACTGGTTTGTCTTCGTGATACTCGAGGTGGTGAGCATGCTGCTGATGTTTCAGTACAACAGCTACCATGGCAGCGTATGGTTTTCCTCAGCCAACTATGTGACAGGTCTGTCCTATGAGGCCGACTCCAAATTAAGTTCCTTTTTCGGACAGGGAACTGTCAACCAGCAACTCACCAAGCGCAACCTGATGCTGGAGCGTGAGGTGGCGATACTCCGCTCACAACTCATTGACGAGCGCATGAAACGTGACTCCAACTATGTGTATGACGGGCAGATGCCTCTGCTGCGCCAGTACAAACTGATTCAGGCACGTGTCATCAGCAACTCCATCAACAAAGCAGACAATTTCATCACCATCGACAAAGGCCGCTACGACGGCGTGCATGAGGACATGGGAGTGGCTTGTGGCAACGGAGTAGTGGGCGTAGTCTATATGGCATCTGGTCACTACGCAGTGGTCATTCCCGTGCTGAGCACCCATTCCAATATCAGTTGCGCCATCAAGGACAGAGGCTATTTCGGTTACCTGCATTGGAATGGCGGGGCTTCCAACATTGCCTATGTCGATGACATCCCCCGCCATGCTGAATTTGAGATTGGCGACACTATCGTGACCAGTGGTTACTCTTCGATGTTTCCCGAGGGGATACTTGTGGGCAAGATTCTGAAAAAAGGAGATTCTGATGACGGACTCTCCTACAAACTACAAATCTCGCTGTCCACCGACTTCGGCAACCTGCGCGATGTGTGTGTCATCGATGATGCAGCCGTCAGGGAACGCCTTGAACTGCTCCGCGAGAGCACCGACTCTCTGAATCCTCAGAAAAAGTAGGCCTATGAACAATGATGTCATCAGGATTCCGCTGCTTTTCATAGCAATCTGTGCCATACAGGTGTTTGTGCTCAACCACTGCCTGCTGTTTGGCTGCGCACTGCCCATGTTCTATCTCTGGTTTGTGCTGACCATGCGCAAGGGGATGCCGAGATGGCTGATACTGATGCTGTCGTTTGCCATGGGACTGACCCTCGACATGTTCTCCAACACACCGGGAGTGACAGCGGCAGCCATGACCGCAGCAGCCATGGCGCAGCCCTATCTGCTCGAACTGTTCATTTCACGCGAAAGTGATGAGGCGTTTATTCCATCTTCGGAAACCCTGGGCACCAGGTCTTTCGTCAACTATACCATCGTGCTGGTAACCGCATATTGCTTAGTTTTCTATACACTTGAGATGCTTACCCTCGCCAACGGATGGAAGTGGCTCTCCTGCGTCGCAGGGAGCACCGTTTTCACCGTAGTGCTTCTCCTCGCCATCGACCGTCTGACACACAGGAAATAAACCAGTTGCAGGATTATCATTGATTGGAACTGCATCATGAAAGATTACGAACTTGACAAGCGACAGTATGTAATTGCTGGGGTGGCCATTGCCATAGTGGCCATCTACATCGTTCGTCTGTTTACGCTTCAGATCATGAGCGATGACTATAAGAAGAACGCCGACAGCAACGCTTTTCTCAAAAAAGTGGAGTTCCCATCCCGTGGCATCATCTACGACCGCAATGGAAAGACGCTCGTCTTCAACCAACCCTCCTACGACATCATGGTGATAGTCAACGAGCAGCGCTCGCGCCTTGACACCACAGAACTATGCAAGGCCCTCAACATCACCCGCGAGTATTTTATCAAACGCATGAGCGACATTCAGGACCGAAGCAAAAACCCCGGCTACTCCAGTTACACCCAGCAACTATTCATGTCGCAACTCTCAGACCAGGAGTTCAGCGTTTTTCAGGAGAAAGCATACAAATTTCCTGGTTTTTATATCCAGCGGCGCAGTATACGGCAATACGAGTATCCCAACGCAGCCCTGCTGCTGGGTGACGTAGCAGAAGTGTCGCCCGATGATATCAAGGAAGACGAGTATTACCAGCCGGGAGATTATATCGGCAAGGTGGGTGTGGAACGCTCATATGAGAAGGAACTCAGAGGCACCAAAGGTGTAAAAATCCTTCTCCGTGACAACTACGGACGTATACAGGGCAATTTTCAAAACGGGAAATTCGACACCAAACCGATTCCCGGGAAGAAACTCACTCTCGGCATCGACATCGAACTTCAGCGGTTGGGAGAGCGTCTGCTGGAGGGGAAGTTGGGCAGCATCGTAGCCATAGAGCCCTCTACCGGAGAAATCCTCTGCATGGTGTCATCGCCAAGTTACGACCCCCGCATCATGGTTGGCCGCCAACGTGGGAAGAACCATCTTGCCCTGCAGAAAGACCCCTCAAAACCATTGCTCAACCGCGCCATCATGGGACAATATCCTCCGGGATCTACGTTTAAGACCAGCCAAGCCCTCACCTTTCTCTCTGAGGGAGTGATTGACTCCACCACAAAATACCCCTGCCACCGTGGATTTGTAACACGAGGCATGAAAGTGGGATGCCACGGGCATCCATCCCCACTCAACCTGATTCCTGCTATAGGAACCTCCTGCAATGGTTTCTTTTGCTGGGGACTCTACTACATGCTCAACAACCGTGACAAATATCCCACACTGCAGGTTTCCATGGATACCTGGCGAGACTATATGAAGAGTATGGGGTTCGGTTACAAACTTGGCGTGGACCTTCCCAATGAGAAACGCGGCATGATTCCCAATGCCACTTATTACGACAAGGCATTCAAACGCAACTGGAACGCACTGGGTGTCATCAGTATCGCCATCGGACAAGGAGAGGTGACGCTCACACCACTTCAGATAGCCAATCTCGGCGCCACCATTGCCAATCGGGGATGGTTCATCACTCCACATGTTGTGAAAGAGATTGAGGGGCAACCCATTGACACCTTATACACAAATAAAAGATATACCAAAGCCAATGCCCAGGCCTACAATTTGGTTGTGAGAGGCATGCGCCGTGCTGTAACTGGTGGAACATGCCGCAGTGCCAATCGCCGAGACTATGAGGTATGCGGCAAGACCGGAACGGCACAGAACCGTGGCCGTGACCACTCTGTGTTCATGGGTTTTGCCCCGATGAACGAACCCAAGATAGCCATCAGCGTCTATGTGGAGAACGGTGGTTTTGGTGCCACCTTCGGTGTGCCCATCGGTTCTCTGATGATGGAGCAGTACATTAAAGGCGAACTGTCTGAAGGTTCAAAGCGCCAGGCAGCAAGGATACAAAGTCAGCATCTGAAGTATGGCACAAAAGACAGATAACCAACCCAGCATCCTGCGTTCACTTGATTGGTGGACGATGGGCATTTATGTGGCACTGCTCATCTTTGGCTGGATGAGTGTGTGTGGAGCGAGTTATTCCTTCAGTGAGCCCGACGTTTTCAGCCTGTCTACCCGCTCAGGAATGCAAATTGTCTGGATAGGCACTTCCATCTGCCTGGCATTTGTTGTGCTGATGCTCGACGACCGCTATTATGACACATTTGCTTATGCCCTTTACGGACTGATGGTGCTGCTGCTCTTTGCCACCATCTTCAATCCGGTGAGCATCAAGGGTTCCCGCTCCTGGCTAGTATTGGGACCACTTCGCGTGCAGCCCGCCGAATTTGCCAAGTTTGCCACCGCTCTCGCCATCAGCAAGTTCATGAGTACCTATGGCTACAACATACATCGGTTGCGCGACTTCTTCCTATCATGTGCCATTGTGATGCTTCCAATGGGATGCATCGTCCTGCAGAACGAGACCGGATCCGCCCTCGTATACCTTGCCTTCTTCCTCATGTTCTACCGTGAGGGCATGCCAGGCAGCATCCTATTTACCGGAGTAGCGTTGGTGCTCTATTTTGTAGTGGGCATCCGCTATGAGCAGACCGCACTATGGGATACACCCACCTCAATGGGGAAGTTTGTAGTGCTGCTCCTTATCCAACTGTTTTCCGCCGGTATGGTTTACATCTACTGCAACGACAAGCGGAAAGCCATGCAACTGGCAGGCTTTACTATCTGCGTAACCCTCATTTTCCTTTTGTTCTCTGAATATGTTATACCCTTTGACATAGTATGGGTTCAATTGTTTGTCTGCGCTCTCCTTATCGGATATCTCATGTATCAGGGGCTGAGCAGCCGTGTGGGCAACTATCTGTATATCGCCTTGTTCTCCCTGGGCTCCATCATCTTCTTCTACTCAGCCAGTTTCATGCTCAACAATGTGGCGAAGCCCTATCAGCGGGAACGCATCAATGTGCTCCTCGGACTTGAGGATGACAACTCTGGAGCCGGATACAACGTTCACCAGAGTGAGATAGCCATCGGCTCAGGCGGTCTGCGCGGAAAAGGATTTCTCAACGGCACACAGACCAAACTTAAGTTTGTTCCCGAACAAGACACCGACTTCATCTTCTGCACCGTAGGAGAGGAAGAAGGATTTCTTGGTTCGGCAGGCGTACTGCTGCTGTTTTTAGCCCTTATCCTCCGGCTCATCGTTCTGGCGGAGCGACAACCATTCAAGTTCGGCAGAGTCTATGGCTATTGTGTGCTGAGCATTTTCCTCTTCCACATCTTCATCAATGTGGGCATGGTATTGGGTCTTACACCTGTCATCGGCATCCCCCTGCCCTTCTTCAGTTACGGAGGCAGTTCGCTTTGGGGCTTTACCCTGCTGCTCTTCATTTTCCTGCGCATCGATGCCAGTCGCAACCTGATCAGGAAATGACCAGCAGAAGCCATTATACGTCAGTTTTTGCAAAAACAGCATTTCCAAACACCCAAGGAATATTTCTTGGGTTTTCTTTTGGTCGCAAAAAGAAAAAAACGTAATTTTGCAAATGAATGGAAATGTGATTTAAATGCTTATGGATTTGCTCTTTGCCCAGAGCAATGTTTTATGCGTAAAGTTATCATCTTAGGCAGCAACCCGATGACACGGTTAAGTCTCATCCGCTCTGTAGGTGAGGCTATGGACTGTGAAATCACTGTTGTAGCAATGGTGTTCAGCCTTCCCAAAAGTTGGGAAAGAAAGCCTGTGGACATCCTGTCGAAATATGTCGGGCGCCTTCTTTATGCACAGAAATTCAAGGCCGACGCATTATGCGATCTCTTGCTGAGAGAATGTGCGGACAAGGATGAAAAGCCGTTTCTGCTGTCCACCGATGACGACTCTGCCTACCAGATCGACACCAATCTGGATAGGCTCCGACCTCATTTTCATTGTGCGCACATCAGGAACAAGCAAGGTCTGTTATCACAACTGATGAACAAGCAATTGCAGAAGCAAAAAGCCTGTGAGCATGGATTTCGGGTGACGAGCAGTTGGATTTTGGAAAACAAAGACGGCCACTATACAATACCCGATGGGATTACTTATCCTTGCTATCTGAAAGGTCTTATGAGTCATCAGACCAAGAAGGATTACCAGAGGCGCCTTGACTCAAGAGAGCAACTGGAAGAATCTCTGTCTCGCCTTTCTGAGCATTGTTCCTATCCCATGATGGCGGAAGAGTATCTTGAAGTAGAGAAAGAGTATGGCATCATAGGCTTTTGCGATGGGAGGGAATGTGTGATACCAGGTGTGACAGAGTTGCTTGACAGCGGACACGGCTACCATAAAGGAGTCTCGGCGTTTGGGAGGATAAGAAAAGAAAGGGCAGATGGTGAAATCACCTCGAAAGCCATGGAACTGGTACGTTCCATCGGTTTGTTTGGTCTGTTCAACATGGATCTGGCAGAGATCAACGGAGAAATGTATTTCATAGAACTGAATCTCCGTTTCGCCGCCTATGGCTATGCCTTCACCAAGTCAGGCATCAACTTGCCAGCCATGATGATCAGAAGCATCGAGGAAGACGTGTTCCACGGACAAAACCACAGCCTCAATTCCGAGCGCACCTATGTCAACGAGAAAGTCGTCCTTGACGATGTTGTGGATGGTTTCCGGAGCATAAAGGAATTCAAACGGCTCAAGGCCAATGCAGACATCTGCCTCATGGAATCGCCAGATGACAACAAGCCCTACAAGGCTTTCATGAGAATAGCCATGCTCCAATATGTCAAACAAAGAATTAAAAATGTGCTGAGATGAGAGAGAAGCAACTTACGGCAAAAGAAATCAAGGAAATACAACTTGAGATGCTTGATGAGATAGACGCATTCTGCCGCAATCATCATATCAGGTATTCTCTCGCCTTCGGCACCCTGCTTGGAGCAGTCCGTCACAAAGGCTACATCCCTTGGGACGATGATGTTGACATCATCATGCCATACCCGGATATGATCAGGTTCAAAAAGGAATTCAAATCAGAAAAGTTGGCCTATATCGATATAGACACAAAGCCCTATTATGAGTTCCAGTTCTCCCGTATCAGTTATCTGCCCACATACAGCAAACCTGGTTTTCTAAGCAAATCCTACGGGGTCAACATAGATTTGTATCCTGTTGTAGGAATGGCAGACACAGAAGAAGATATCCAGGCATTTCTCACGCGCATAGCCCCACTGAATAAGAAACGGATACAACTGATCAAGTGGAGGAACAGGCTTGTCAGATTGTTGCCATGGGTCTACATCCCACAATTCACACAAACCATGCGCCGGTTTCATGACGAGGTGCTCTACAGTTATCCATACAAGACGGCAAAGAATTACCTGCACGCAGGATCTGTCAGACGCGTGAACATCTTCAATTTTGATGTGTTTGAGACATTGGTTGACATCGAATTTGAAGGTCATCGTCTCATGGCTTTGGGGCGCCACCACGAATATCTCACACAATGCTATGGTGACTACATGCAACTTCCTCCGGAAGAGGAACGTATCCCATACCACCAATGGCGTTTCTACAGAAAATAGACCTTTCCTATTCCGCGTATTGGAATGAGACCCTCAGTCCTACATTGGCAATGCCACTGACACTTTTGTTTTTCATGTTATGATGTATCTGAAGGGAGATGGAGTCACCCTGCTGTAGTTTGACACTTCTGAAAGGATAGGTGTATTGACGAAGATTGACCCCACGCCCCAAAGCCTGTCCTTGCTGATCATAAATATCGATGCTGACGGTATCGCTTTTGAAATCACTGGGAACCTTATTCTGGGTATGAATAATCCACTGGTCGATGACCAAACTGACTGACCGGTAAGGGAATGACGCGTCTGCCCTTATGCCTACCTCCTCCACATAATATCCTCCATTTGCCACCGGCGACACATTGTGCTCAAACACCTCTGCACGATCCCACCCTCCAAGGTCTGTGGGATAGTAATGGTGGTATACGGTATCGGAATAGCAAGCCAAGAGCATGGCCGTCGCCAGAACAGCAACGGCCATGTGTATCATTTGGTAACGAGTCAGCCTATCCATTCTGTTGATTGTCTGGCTTAGCCTTTTGGGGCTGCTGGCCCTCACCTCCTTTTGGAGGACGCTTTTTTTGATTGTTGCGACGGTTGGCCGGGATGGCTTCCACTTGACGTTCTTCAGGATTCCTGTCCTGAGCCTTCTTATCCTGCTCCGGTTTTGCCTTCTTCTTTTTCTTTTTCTTCTTGCTCTTGTCGAAGCGTGAGATGTCATCATCCAAGAGATCCTTGGGTTTACCATCATCCTTCACATACCCCTCCTCCTGGAGCGACAGCGGTTTCTCCCCGGCCTTGTTGAGTTCGATGATCTCCCTTGCCCGCTCGGCGGAAATGGTCTCAACGTTGGCAGGTACCTTCTTGTCGGTGGAATAAGAGACGAGTCCGGCAAGGATGTCCGCCTTGAAATAATAGTAATCTGCATCCTGCGTCTGTAGGATGGCATCCCTGGGCGGCAGTTTCCGCGAGGCCTCCATGTAGTCGTCCACCTCATAATTGAGACAGCATTTGAGTTTCGCGCACATGCCGGCCAGTTTCTGAGGATTGAGCGAGATGTCCTGGAATCGGGCTGCGTTGGTACTGACGCTGATGAAATTTTTCATCCACGTAGCGCAGCAGAGTTCTCGTCCGCAAGGACCTGTTCCACCGATGCGCCCTGCCTCCTGACGTGCACCGATCTGTTTCATCTCGATGCGCACGTGGAATGTCTCTGCCAGCACCTTGATGAGTTGACGGAAGTCCACCCGCTCGTCGGCGATGTAATAGAAGATGGCCTTGTTGCCGTCACCTTGGTATTCCACGTCGCCGATTTTCATGTCGAGTCCGAGGTCTTTGGCAATCTGACGGCTCTGTATCATGGTGCCGTGCTCCCTGCTCTTGGCCTCCTCGTATTTCTCCATGTCAACAGGTTTGGCGAGTCTGTAAATGCGCCTGATGTCGTCAGCCGATTTCAGGTTGGCCTTCTTGACCTGGAGTTTCACCAACTGTCCGGTGAGGGTGACCACCCCGATGTCATGTCCGGGATTGGCCTCCACTGCCACGATATCCCCCTTGCGCAGGTCCAGATTGTTCACATTGTGGTAGTAGCCTTTGCGGGTGTTTTTGAACTGCACCTCCACGAGGTCGGTACTCTCGGCATTGCCCGGCACGTCGGCAAGCCAATCATAGGTGTTGAGTTGCTTGTCCTGCCTGCCCACACCACGTCGGCAGAGTCCGCGGCCGCAACCAGAGTTTATTCTGTAGGATAGATTCTTATAGTCCATTGTATGATATGTATAAATAGTCCCGTGTCGATCACGGATTATTGGGGTTGTTTTCTAAGCAATACGGTGGCCTGCAGAGCGATATCAAAGAACACCATCCTGGCATTGGCATTTCTTCCGATATCTGTGATGGCCTTGGAAAAGAGGTCTGAAAGCAGGATGACATTGGCTTCGTTGACGTATGGTGCGAACCGTTTGACAAAATTCTCCTCTTCTGAAGTCATATAGGAGAGTTCAGCAATGTGGAAGTTGTACATGAAACTCTCCCTGACCATTCTAAGGAAGTAGGTGAGCATACGCCGTTGCTTCTCACGCCCGTATTTCGTCACATTGGCTGTCCACTGAGCCATCCCGTCAACTTTCCTGGTGAACGACATCCGCGTCATCATCTTGAAATCCTCCAGAAATTCCTTGCTCTCACTCCCGGCATCGAGAGCGTCTAGGGCCTTTAGCCAGTTACCCTCCGCAATTCTTGCGATGCGGTGTGCCGCGTCAGCGTCTATGCCTCTTTTTTGTATCAGCGCCTCCTCGATTTTCTTTGTTTCTATGCGTGGCATGACAAACAGTTGGGTGCGGCTTCTGATGGTCTCAAGCAATGCGGCGGGATTCTCACTCACCAGCAGGAAGACAGTCTGTGAGGGTGGCTCCTCAATGAGTTTGAGCAATTTGTTGGCCGTGGCTTCATTCATTCTCTCCGCCATCCAGATGATGGCCACCTTGTATCCTCCCTGACTCGACCTGAGCGAAAGTTGGTGTGTCAGTTCATCCGCCTCCCTCACCGTCATGATGGCCTGCTGCGACTCTGTCCGCATGGCTTCCAACCACTGCTCTATGGTGAAATAAGGTCCATCGGCTAGCAATTCACGCCATTCTCTGATGTAATCATCGCTGATGGGCTTGTAGTCGGAGGTGGAGTTCTTGGGCTTGATCACCGGAAAGGTGAAATGCAGATCGGGATGCGCCCATTTGCGCAGCATGGCACACTGGGGACATGCACCGCAACTGTCGCCATCGTGCTTGTTGGCACACAACAGATAGGAGGCGAAAGCCATCGCCATCGCCATCTTGCCGCATCCCATGGGACCGGTGAAAAGCATGGCATGTGGCACACGCTGTTCTTCCACCAGCGTGATGAGCCTTTGTTTGGCCTCTTCCTGTCCGATTACCTCCTCAAATGTCATTTTTTGGCGAAAGTCATGATTGAAACGCAAAAGTACGAAAAAAGTTTGAATATCTCAGACCGTCACGGCAATTTTTCGTTTTGGAATCGACTTTTTGATTTTCAATCCATGTCGAGCACAGATACGGCAGGCAGTATCTAAATATCCAAGCAATTTCACAAGAAACTACATCAGCCGGGCAGCCACCTCACGCACAGAGTCCACAGCCGAGACTGTATAGAAATGGATGGTCCTCACCCCGTGGGCGTAGAGGTCGCGGCACTGCTCTGTAGTCCATTCGATACCCAATTGCCGCACCTGCTCATCATCCTTGCATTTGATCATCTCGGAAGCCAGCGCATCGGGCAGGTCGCAGTGGAAGGTCTTGGGCACCATGGTCAACTGCGACTTCTTTGCGAGCGGTTTAATGCCGGGGATGATGGGGATGGTGATACCCATCTGCTGGGCACGGTCTACAAATTCGTAGTATTTCTGGTTGTCGAAGAACATCTGGGTGACCGCATATTGTGCTCCCATGTCTTGTTTGGTCTTCAGATGCGCCATGTCCTGCTCCAAATTGGGTGCTTCCTCATGTTTCTCTGGATAGCATGCCACACCGAAGGAGAATGGGTGCCCCGGATGCTTGATGGGGGTGCCGTCTGAAAAGAAGCCCTCATTGAACCGGTTGACCTGTACGATGAGGTTGGTGGTATGGGCATGTCCTCCTGGTGTGGGAGTGAAAATCTTGTCGTCCGCAGCCTTGTCGCCACGAAGCAGGAGAAGGTTGGAGATGCCCAGAAACTGTAGGTCGAGCAGTTCGTATTCTATGTTCTCGACGGTGGTGCCGCTGCAGATAACATGCGGGATAACAGGGATGCCAAACCGTTGTTTGATGGCGGCGGCTATGGCGATGGTGCCAGGGCGGCGGCGGACGCGGTGGCGCTCCAGCAGTCCGTTGGGCAACTCGGTGTATACATACTCACTGTGGTGGGTAGTAATGTTGATGTAGGAGGGTCCGAACTCACTGAGTTTCTCTATGGTGCGGAACAAGGCGTCGGTGCCTGTTCCCTTCAAAGGGGGCAGCACCTCAAAAGAGAAATGTTTCTCCCCATCGTTCAACTTCAGAATTCCGTTCTCTGTCATATTAATAATTGGTTTTAGAATGCAAAATTAAGAAAAACCGAGGTTTCCCAAGAAGATTTTTTAGTTTCTTATGTCGAAATAGAACAATTATAGTTGGTTTATCTACAAAATCATGAAAAACAGAATCATCAATGAGATGGCGTTGACGCCCTCACCATTTGGACAGTGTCTGTGTTGTTGACAGACAATGAATCCAAGATTTTCTTCAAGTCACTGGAGAAGATAGACGAAAAGGCTCTTGCTCCCTCATCCCATAGATGCTTATAGTCTCTGAAATACTCTGGATGATCCCAAAAGAGTCCTGCGGTATGATAATTCAAGAATGGAACACCGTTTTGTTTGGCTAAAGATTTCAGTACATCATAACGGTCGGCATCGACTCTCGAGTACATGGGTGAAACTACGAAGATCAGTTTGACTCCTCTTTTTTTGCACAAACTGACAAACCGTTGTACGTATTCTATTTTCAAACTGTCCTTCTTCAACTTGATTTTGCGATACCTTAGGGAGTCCAAAGTATATATAGGCTTGGGATTGGGTATATAACCATGATCCTCACCAGTCTGGCGACTCACTGCCAATCCAACAATATTGGAAACAGATTTTGCATTATATCGATACAAATGCGATATCTGGTATTTCCAATAAGTACCTGCCAAACGGAAGATGGAATCAACATGCTCGTTTTTACCAAAATATGGAGAAAAGAACGACACTGTCAAAAAGGGATTCTTCAACTTGTCAAAATCATTGGTCATCACATCAAGACAGATGACCTTTGGGGTATGTCTTTCCAACATCAAGTTGAGCATGATGTAATGTGCATAGATGTTGTTGGACGCGTCTATTCCACCATTGTAAACACTCATTCCCAAAGAATCGCTGATAATGGAAGGCACATACTGCAAATGACAGCGCGAAGTTCCCATCAGAACAACATCTTCGCTTACGTCATTAACCAAATACTTGATTTTCGGTCCCGACACATCATGTGTGTGCTGATTGACCCACCACATCGCCATGCCACCTATACGGTCAATAACAAACAAGACTCCAACAACAAACAAAAGACTCACCACAAACTTCTTCATCACATCTTCGTATTAGAACTGGAAATAAATAAACTGGTCACCGCCCAACACTCCGAACAAAATGATATATGCTATCATCACTGCAAGATAAACATGCCGTACAAGCCATGAAGGAGACGTGGCAATACGCATTTTCCATTGGAACTCATCTGCCAATCCTTTTGACAACAAGATAACCATTGCCACACCTATCGCAATGAAATTGGCATATTCCAACATGGGAATACCAAAATGTGTGAAGATGCCCGTGATTACCATCACAGCATCTTTCAAATTTTTGGCACGGAACAAGACCCATGCCAGACAAACAAGTATGAACGTCACTGCCCAGTGACAGAGTTTCCTCACTCCCGTATACTTCTGTCTGCCTATGCCGAAAGCCTTCTCCAAACAAAGCAAGATGCCGTGGAGCATTCCCCAGCAAAAGAAAGTCCAATTGGCTCCATGCCAAATGCCGCTGACCAGAAATGTCACAAAGAGATTAAAATAATTGCGCATCCGGCTGACGCGGTTACCCCCCAATGGAATATAAACATAATCCTTAAACCATGTGGAAAGCGATATGTGCCACCGATGCCAGAACTCACCTACAGAGCATGAGAGATAAGGACGGCGGAAGTTCTCCATCAGTCGGAATCCCATCACACGTGCCGCACCGATGGCGATCAGCGAATAGCCAGCGAAATCGCCATAAATCTGGAAGGGAAAGAGTAATGAGGCAACCAAATAAGATCCCCCATTATGTTTGTCCACATTGTTGAAGACGGGGTCAACATAGAGTCCACAGCGGTCTGCCAACACCAATTTCAGGAAATAGCCCCAAACCATGAGCCTTACTCCAGCCATCACTGCCTCATAATCGAAACAATTTCTTTTTTTGAACTGAGGCAACAAGTTGTTGGAACGCTCAATAGGTCCTGCAACCAACTGTGGGAAAAATGAGACAAACAAGGCATAGGTGGGGAAATCGCGTTCCACTTTGGTCGTTCCACGGTACACATCAATCGAATAGCCGAGTGCCTGAAACGTATAGAAAGAGATGCCGACAGGCAACAACAATCCGAACTTTGGCAGGCTGATGGCGAAGCCGTAGTCCTTCATGAACGCCACAATGTTTGAAGCGAGGAAATTGTAATACTTAAATAAGAACAAAATTCCAAGATTGAGTATCAAACTACCCACCAGACACCACTTCTTTGCTCCTTTTCCCTTAAAACTGGCTATGCCCAATGAGGCGATATATGTGACCACAGTACTGGTAAGCAGCAACAGCGCATATGCAGGTACCCAGTTCATGTAGAAGTAATAACTTGCTGCGAGGAGCAACAAGTTTCTCGCCCTTAACTGCGTGGAGGGGATGCAAAAATACAGCACACACACAATTGGGAAAAACAACAGGAATGAAATAGAATTAAACAACATCTCTACTTCAACATTCTTTTGATGACTGTGTGACGAATTCCATCATTTTATCAATTTAGGCATGCTGCTGGCTACATGGATTCCAACGTTCTCTTCAAATCACTGGCAAAGAGGGAAGAGAAGGCCCTGGCAGGCTGATCCCACAGATGATATCTGTCCAAGAAATACTCAGGGTGATCGAGATACAGTCCAGGTGTGTGATAATCCAAGAAAGGAATGTCATTTTGTTTTGCCAATGCTTTCAAGGGACCGTAATGGTCGGCATCGACTTTCATGTACATCGGTGACAGCATGAATATCAGTTTGATGTCTTTCTGCTTGCAAAGATTTACAAATTTCTGCACATAACTCAACTTCAGGCTGTCAATGAACTGCGGTGTATCACTATGCCGCAATGCACTTACAGGATGAGTGGGTTTGGGATTGGGAAGGTATCCATGGTCTGCACCTTCCTGCCGATTGACAACCAAGCCGAAAATATTGGACACGGCTCTGGCATTATAGCGGTAGAGATGTGAGACACGATATTTCTGATAATTGCCTGCCAGCCGGAAGACAGAGTCAGCCCTCTCGCTCAAGCCAAAATATGGAGAAAAGAATGACACGGCATCAAAGTTATGGGATGTCAGTGCATAATCACTTGACAAGACCTCCAGGCATACAATTTTGGGAGTATGATGTGTCAATACATAGTTGAGGTTAATATAGTGGGCATAGATGTTGTTGGTGGCATCAATACCCCCATTGTAAACACTCATTCCCAGTGTGTCGCTGATGATGGATGACACATAGTGCCGTTGGCATTTTGAGGCACCCAATAGCAAGACATCCTCATTCAAATCATTGACCATATATTTCATCTTCGGCCCAGTCGTATCATGTGTGTTCTGATTGATCCACCACATCAACATGCCACCAAGACGGTCTACAACGAAGACCCCGACAAGTATAAACAAAATGCTTATTACCAACTTTTTCATCTTCCTGATTTTAGAACTGGAAATAGATAAATTGGCCGCCATCCAACACACCAAACAGGATGATATAACAAATCATCATGATGAGATAGACATGGCGCACCAACCAAGAAGGAGACTCCGCCACACGGACTTTCCATTGATATTCTTCCGCCAACTCCTTGATCATCAATATAGTTAATGCCATAAAAATGGCTATGAAATTTGCATATTCAGGCATCGGCTCACCAGGATTGGTGAAGATTCCCACGATGACGGTCACCGCATCTTGCAAACTGTTGGCGCGGAAAAAAATCAAGGCAAACATCACCAATAGAAATGTAAGAAAACGATTTAGCCAAAGCCACCATTCCTTTTTTCTCAGGCCATGCTTCTTCTCAAATTTTCGCTGACGCTTCTCCTTCAGGATGCAAACGACCAGATAAAAGCCAAAAATGGCAAAACTCACCACATAGGTCCAGGCTGCCCCATGCCAAAAGCCGGAAATAACGAAGGTGATGAAGATGGCCAAGCACCACTTCCACAAGTGCGTGCTGCTCCCCACCATGGGATAATAGATATAGTCCATAAACCATGAAGTAAGGGAAATGTGATTGCGTTTCCAATAATCCTGTACAGATACCGAAAAGAAATAGGGCCGCCGAAAGTTGTCCATGAGTCGGAAACCCATCACACGTGCTGCCCCGATAGCGATGAAACTATAACCTGCGAAGTCGCCGTAAAGTTGGAAGGGGAACAACAGAGAGGCCACCAGATACGAACCGCCGTTATGTGCACTGACATGGTTATATATGGTATCGACATAAAGGGCGCAGCGGTCGGCCAACACAAGTTTCATAAAATAGCCCCATACCATAATCCTAACTCCCATCATCACCGATTCGTAATCCAACCGATGCTCTTCCTTGAACTGTGGCAACAGATTATTGGAACGCTCAATAGGACCTGCAACCAACTGAGGGAAAAAAGAGACAAACAAGGCATAGGTGGGGAAATCGCGTTCCACTTTGGTCGTTCCTCGGTACACATCAATCGAATAGCCAAGTGCCTGAAATGTATAGAAAGAGATACCGACAGGGAGCAGCAATCTTAACTCCGGCAAGTCTATTCCCAGTCCACAAGCATGCAAAGCCATCTCTATGTTCTCCGCAAAGAAATTGTAATACTTAAACAGGAACAAAATGGCGAGATTCAGCACAAGGCTTGTCACCAGACAGGTTTTCTTTTTCCAATTCTCCTTAAAACTGCCAATTCCTATAGCCGCAAAATAGGTGATGACGGTGCTGGTCAGCAATAAAAGCGCATAGACTGGTTTCCAATTCATGTAAAAGTAGTAACTGGCCAAAAGCAGGAACAAGTTTCTCATCCTCACCCGAGAGGCTGGGATAAGAAAGTAACACATACACACTATTGGAAAAAACAGCAGGAATGCTATGGAATTGAACAACATCTGTTTACGACGTTACAATACTTTTTGATGATACGATATGTCTAAATTATGCCTGCCTCATCCATTGAATGTTGATGGCACTTGGGATGAGGCAGGCCAATATTCACCGGGTAAATGCGATTACCCTGCGATTAGTTTTTCTTCCAAAGACGGCTCATGTCCTCGAGGGTCTTACCTTTGGTCTCGGGCACCAACCTCCATACGAAGATGGCAGCGATCACGCAGATAATACCATAGAGTCCATAAGTAAACCAATGTCCGAAGTCGTCACCTTCAGTGAGATGCATATTGAACATGGGCACGAAGGTCGAACTGACAATGAAGTTGAAAATCCACTGGAAAGCCACGGCGATGGCCACTGCAGCACCACGGATTGTATTGGGGAATATCTCGGCAATAAGCACCCAGCAGATGGGTCCCCATGAGAACATGAACGAGGCGGAGTAAACCATGATGGAGATTGCGGTGACCATCTCCATACCAGCGTGGCCAAATGTCAAGGCGACACCGAAAGCGCCAATGGCCATGCCAAGAGAACCATAGATGAGAAGTGGCTTGCGACCCCATTTCTCCACTGTGAAGATGGCAACCAGCGTGAAGAGAATATTGATCACACCCATGAACACAGTAACCACCATCGGGTTCTCCATACCCATGTCACCGAAGATGCGCGGAGCATAGTAGAGTACGGCATTGATACCCACTGCCTGCTGGAACACGCTGAGCATGATGCCCACGAAGATGCAAAGTGCGCCATAGGTCATGAGTTTCTCTGTCTTCACTGTGAGGGTATCCTTGATATCCTGCAAGATATGTGCTGCTTTCGAGGAGCCATTGATTTTCGAGAGAACATTGAGCGCCTTCTCGTCCTGTCCTATTGACACCAAATAGCGCGGTGTCTCGGGCACGAAACAGATAAGCAATGCAAAGAGACCAGCAGGTATAGCCTCGGAACCGAACATATAGCGCCATCCCGTAGTGACAGTCCACTGTGCTGCAGGATTAATGGCAGCCAGTCCCTTGCCCATCTCCTCCACAAGCGGCTGGATATGGTCGCCCAGGATGAAGAAATTGACGAAATAGACCACCAACTGACCGAAAATGATGGCAAATTGGTTCCAACTGACAAGCATGCCTCGGATGTTGGACGGTGCCACCTCACCGATATACATCGGGCAGATAGCCGAAGCCAGGCCGACACCTATACCGCCAATGACACGATAGAAGTTGAACATCAACAGCAGCGAGTATGTAGCCTTTCCGTGCTCAAAGAACAAGAATTCGGGATTCATGGATCCAAGTGCAGAGATGAAGAACAGCAAGCCCGCGACAATAAGTGACTTCTTTCGTCCGAGATTGGTGGCCAACAGTCCTGACAAAGCCGAACCGATGATGCATCCGATCAATGCGGAAGCCGATGTGAATCCATGCCATCCGTCAGTGTATTGGAAATCCTGTGCATCCTTGAAGAATGCCTGAAGTCCTTTTTCTGCGCCAGAGATGACCGCCGTGTCATAGCCGAAAAGCAGACCACCGAGTACGGCCACGAGTACAATGGAGAACAAATAACTTTTGCTACCTTGATTTTGGGTATTCATAACAATTAGGATTGAATAATATGAGTTAGTTAGTTTTATTTCACCATGACGACAAGCACCTTGGAAGTATGCCAGAACTGCACCTCATCGGTGATGCGCAAGGTATACTGCTTGGAGGCATCCATCTCCAATTTGTAAGATGATGCAGGATGGTTGGTGAGGATTTTGGCATATTTGGAATACAGTTTGATCTCCTTCTGATTCCGGGTGTCAATCTTCGTGAAGTAATTTTTGTTGTAGGCTCCACGCATCACCTTACCGTCCTTGTCAAGGATGTTCTGTTCCTTAAGTTCACTCTTCGTACCAAAGACATAGTATGCCACGTGGAGTTGCTTGTCCTGCTCGCTGATGGTCTGTGACTTCTGGGAACTCTCATCCTTGAGATAGGCTACGTCATTGTTGAGCACGTTGATGGCTTCGTCCATCTCACTGATACGTACATCCTTGTCATCAAGCATCTTACGCAGTTCTGCAAGTTTTTTATCCTTATCCTCCAGTTGACTGACCATCATGTCGATTGTTTTCTTGAATTCATCCCCCTTGATGCTACTCTCATTGAGTTGCTGGCGTAACTTGTCAATCAGTTTCCTGTTGTTTTCCATACGCTCTTGGATGTAACGGATGTCAGACTTGATCTGTGAAGCCTTGTCGGCGCCTTCTCCACCTTTGGAAAGGGTTGCCCGGTTCTCCGCTGCGTTGATCTCCCTAAATCCCTCTTGAATCTCGTTAAGCGTCGTCATTAACTCTGAGATCTCATTGTCACGTTGGTCGATGATTTTCTGCAACGAATCGCTGGCAGAGGTGTCGACAACATCCACCATTGGAGCCTTGGGCTCCTCCTTGCAGCTGACGAGAGCCAGCAGACAAACGGCAAAAAACAAAACTTTTCTCATGTTATTTTTTTCTTTTGAGTTGTATTTCCCTAAACCTTTTCTTTTGTTTTCTCATCACATCCAGAAACAACAATGACAATCTCACCTCGTGGGGGTTGCTCAGTGAAGTGGTCGGTGAGGGCATTCAATGTTCCACGGACACTCTCCTCATGCACTTTGGAGATTTCACGCACCACACAGGCTCTGCGGTCTTCTCCCAGCACTTCTGCCAGTTGCTGCAGTGTCTTCACCAAGCGGTGAGGTGACTCATAGAAAACCATGGTACGAGTCTCATCGGCGAGCGCCATCAACCGAGTCTGCCTACCTTTTTTCTGAGGAAGAAAGCCCTCAAAGCAGAAACGGTCGTCTGGAAGTGCGGAATCAACAAGAGCCGGCACAAATGCTGTTGCTCCTGGCAGGCACTGCACTTCTATCCCTGCTGCGACAGTTTCGCGCACGAGAAAGAATCCTGGGTCACTGATACCAGGAGTGCCGGCATCGCTTACCAATGCCACCGTCTGTCCTGCCTTCAGTCTTTCAACCACCTGTGCAGAGGTGCCATGTTCATTGAACTTATGATGGGACATAAGATGGTTGTGGATGTCGTAGTGCTTCAACAGCACCCCAGTAGTGCGAGTATCCTCTGCCAAGATAACATCGGCCTCCTTGAGTACCCTGAGCGCTCTGAGTGTGATGTCTTCCAGATTGCCCACAGGTGTAGGAACAATATACAAAATGCCCATAATCGGTACAAATTTACTGCAAATCAAAGAAACAGCAAAACAATTTACGTTTTTTTTGGTTTTTATCGGAATTCATCAGCCATTGCAGGGACCACACAAGAATTGTCATTTACCTTGTACTGACATCGTCCTTTTGCTTTTTCCTTGCCTTGATGTCACAGACCAACTCCCGCGTGAACAGATCTGCCCCATGGGCATTGAGGTGACTTTTGTCAAAAAAACACTCTTTTTTCCTAAGAAATGTGGGATCATTTGAATAGTCGAGGAAAGGAATGTCGTATTTGCGGCTGATCTCCCTGATTGGTTCAAAGACAGAATCGTTGGCTCCGAAGAAATAAGGTGACACCACAAACACCAGTTGGGTCGGTCCCATCTCGTTGATCATTTTCTCAAAGTATTCCATTTTCAAGGAGTCACGGGTGACCTTTTTACCCTTGTACCACGGCTTGCCTTTGGCTGGCACACTTTTCATTATTCTGTTGACACCCACGAATCCTTCATCTCCTCCCAACTTCAATGGATTGATGACATCGGCTGCCAATTCCGCAAAACAGGAGTTATAACGATACATCCAACTGAGCATTTTCCATTGCTCCGAGGAATCCACTTTGTCAAAAATTTCTTCAATTCCTTCCCTATTGTAATACCTTCGCAATCTCCACAGAAAAAGATTATTCTCGCTTTTCCTGATATCATATTGAGGTGTTACTTCATAAATGACCATTTTGGGATGATAGCGGTGACTGATGAGTTTCCACCAGGCATAATAAAGCACGATGCCCATGGCGTCCTCTCCGCAATTGAAGCAAGAGAGACCAAGAGAATCTGCAATAATCTGAGGATTGTAATGATAGTGTGCCCTTGATGACCCAAATACCAGCACATCTTCTTTGCAATAGTCAGAAATATAGTTACGCCGATATGTCATGCCTCCCTTAGGATGCGATGAGGCATAATTCAACACCGAGCCTACCAGCCGGTCAATGACGAACATGATGGCTAAAAAGAGCAATATTCTGACAATGAATTTCCGCATACATTTTAGAAATTGGAATAAATGAACTGATCGGCACCGAACACCCCGGCCAAAAGGATGCTCGACAGCACAAAGGCATAGGCAACCCATCTGACGACAATGTGGCGGCTGTTGAAAAACCGAATATCCGTATACTCGTCAGTAAAATCTTTTGTAAACAGCACCGCCATGCCAAATATCGAAAACGTCATGTTGGTAAGGTTGAACTCCACATTCATCGGCTGACTAAAATCGAAGATACGCCCCAACACAGCACAAGCATCCCCAATAGAGGGCATACGGAAAAAAATCCAGGCGAAATTGACAAGGATGAAGGTAATGGAAATCTTGACAGTCCTTCCAAAAAGGCCATACTTGCATTTCTGCTGTCCCAGCATCTTCTCCACGATCTGTGCCAGTCCGTGCCAGATACCCCAGATGATGAAAGTCCAATTAGCACCATGCCAGATTCCGCTTATCAGGAAGGTGACAAAGATATTCCAATAGTTGCGTGCCTTGCTGCATCGGCTTCCACCAAGTGGGATATATACATAATCTTTGAGCCAAGTGGACAGCGAAATGTGCCACCGACGCCAAAAATCTGTGACGCTCACCGCGAAATAGGGCCGACGGAAGTTTTCTGTTAGTTCAAAGCCCAGAGTTTTCCCCACCCCAATAGCCATCAGGGAGTATCCAGCAAAATCGGCATAAATCTGAATGGTGTAGAACAGACTTGCCACGAAACAAGTCATGCCATTGTAACTGGTGTAATTTTCGAAGATGACATTCACATACAGTCCCAGTCTGTCGGCCACCACCACCTTGGCAAACATGCCCCACAGCAGCATTCTCATTCCCATGACAGCCTTTGTATAGTCAAAATAGGGCCTTATACGCTTCAGTTGGGGAATCAGCAAGGAAGCCTTATTAATCGGACCCGACAAAATGGAGGGGAAAAATGACACAAAGAGGGCGTAGGTGAGGAAGTCGTGCTCAGGCTCTATTCTTTTGTAATAGACATCCCAGAGATAACCCAGTGCCTGAAAGGTATAAAAGGATATACCGATAGGGATGGCCCAGTTGAGGCCAGTAAGATGGAAACTGAGTCCGGCCATCGACATAGCGCTCCCTATGCTTTCGTTGATAAAGTTGAAGTATTTGAAGAACAGCAGAGGTATCAACGCCAGCAACACTCCTACTGTCAGCATCTTCTTCGGATGTCTGGACCTGCCCACCCAAATTGCAGAATAGAAAGTGACTGCCGTAACAGCCATCAACACCAGTGCATAAACTGGTTTCCACTGCATATAGAGTATATAACTCTGTAAGAGGAGATATATGTTGCGAGCCTTCAGCCACCTTGCCGGTATAACATAGTACAGCAGGAAGAGCAGAGGATAAAGCACTATGAACTGTATGGAATTGAATATCATAGAGTGACCATTATTAGCGGGAAGACTTGAATTAAACCACAGCAGAAGCAATACTTTCGGTTTGCAAAATTACAAATAATTTGCCAATAACTTAGGTGTAGTCCTGCTTTTAACAAGAAAAAACGCGTGGAATGTTGGGCAAATCATATAATCTTCGTAAATTTGCACTCATCATGACCGACATCCTATCAGGGGAATTGCACCGCCCCGGAAGAATAGAAGTGGTGTGTGGCTCGATGTTCTCCGGCAAGACCGAGGAACTCATCCGCCGAATCAAGCGAGCAGTCTTCGCGCGCCAGCGTGTGGAGATTTTCAAGCCGTCGATAGACACCAGGTACTCTGAAGAGGAAGTGGTGAGTCATGACCGCAACGCCATCCGCAGCACCATTGTTGACACATCTGCATCGATACTCCTTTTGGCCTCTGACGTTGATGTAGTAGGCATTGATGAGGCTCAGTTTTTGGATGAGGGCCTGGTGGATGTGTGCAACGAACTGGCCAACCGTGGTGTGCGCGTGATCATTGCCGGCCTCGACATGGACTTCAAAGGAGTGCCATTTGGTCCGATGCCTGCCCTGTGTGCGATAGCCGATGATGTGACGAAAGTACATGCCATCTGCGTGAGGTGCGGGGCACTTGCCTATGTGAGCCACCGCTTGGTGCATGATGACAAGCGCGTGTTGCTGGGAGAGAAAGCCCAATATGAGCCTTTGTGCCGTGAGTGCTACCGCAAGTCCACCGAGCAGGAGTTGCAGGCATCTGCCACTTCTCCATCACAAGAAAAGCCCACTCCATGATTGAAGGAAAAATCACATTCGACCGTGCCGCCCGATGGGCCTTGATGGCCATTGCTGTGATAAGCCTTTACTTGCTTGTCAGCAAACTCAGCAGTGTGTTGCTCCCGTTCTTCATCGGTTGGCTAATTGCCTATCTGCTCTATCCGGTGGTGAAGTTCGTGCAATTCAAACTTCATGTGGCTTCGCGGGTCGTGTCCATCATCATCACTTTTATCCTTGTGGGATTGGTCGCCGCTGCTGTTTTCTATTTCATCATTCCACCGATGATTGGGCAGTTTCAGCGCCTCGGACCATTGGTCATCAAATATCTCAACCAGCAGTCCGCCTCGGGCGACTTTTCTGAGATGGTTCGCGACTGGCTCAACGAACACCGTGAGAGCGTGACAGAGTTTCTGAGCAGCCGAGATTTTATCGATGCCGTGAAGACCGCCTTGCCCAAGTTGTTCACCTTTGTGGGCGAGACCGCCAATTTGGCCATCAGCATCTTCGCCTCTTTTATTACCTTATTATATACGTTCTTCATCCTGCTCGACTATGAGTACCTGACAGACAACTGGATCAGAATTTTCCCCAAGTCAAGCCGACCATTCTGGACAGATCTGATGCTGGATGTGGAACGTGCCTTGAACAACTATATCAGAGGCCAAGGCCAGGTGGCTTTCTGGATGGGAGTGATGTTCAGCATCTGGTTCTGGATTATTGGTCTTCCAATGCCCATTGGCATGGGTATTTTGATCGGCATCATGGACATGGTGCCCTATCTCCACACCTTTGCCATCATCCCCACCGCTTTTCTCGCTATGCTCAAGGCAGCCGATACAGGGCAGAACTTCTGGGTGCTTTTTGGCCTTGCCTTATTGGGTTTTATCATCGTACAGGTGATTACAGATATGTTCACCACTCCCAGAATCATGGGGTCAGCCATGGGCCTCAACCCCGCAGTGCTGCTGCTCTCGCTCTCTGTCTGGGGTGCGCTGTTGGGCTTCATCGGCCTCATTATTGCCCTTCCTCTCACCACCATTATCATCGCCTATTATCAGCGATATGTCACCAAAGATGAGGGACCACCTGACATACGACAAGATCAGAGTTCAGAAAGTGCAAAAAAATCATAAATTATTTGGCAGATTTCATAAAAAGCCTTACCTTTGCACTCGCTTTTAAAAAAAGCAATATCGGAGATCCGTTAGCTCAGTTGGTAGAGCACAACACTTTTAATGTTGGGGTCTTGGGTTCGAGCCCCAAACGGATCACCAGAAAAAGGGATTTCTTTTGATGTCCCTTTTTTCTTTTTAACCATGAACAACGGGCTCATTGTTTCGGAAGCAACTTTTTCATCACCCTCTTGTAGCATAGATTGTAAACCGCTGCCACAAGGACACTTAGGACGGCATACACCAAAGTAACAATCAAAAGGTTACAACCTAAATCGTATGCTTTCAGTGCCAATACCCTTATCACAGGATGACACACAAATAAGCCTGCAGAAATACCGCCCAGATAAGTGAGGCACCGCGAGAACGACGCCGACAAGCGGGATGTCAAACTTCCTGATTTTCCAAATCTTTCACACAAAGGAATACAAATAAGGCCAAAGAGAGGCAGTACAAGCAAAGGACTGAGCACCCATAGCCAAACATTGACCGTGCTCCATAACCATAAGATAGACAATAATAAAAAGGTGGCCAATCTATGCTTGCTTATAAAGCCAAGCCCAGGAACTGTTTTTCTCCTGGCATACCACATGCCAACAAGAAAGACAGGCAGCCATACAGGAGAATTATGACGTAAATACTCATTGGTCCTGACATCTGAGAATAATGCTACCGCCAAACTGACTGCCAGCATAAGAAATACCGTTACCCAAAGGAAAACCTCACCTCGGAAACGATGGTACAGCAAATAAATGATATAGAACTGAAGTGTCAGTCCGAAATACCAATATACTCCAGGAGAAATCAAACTTGGTTTGTATAAATTGGAGGTCATCGTGAACTGTGCCAATGACATTTTGCTGAAAACAGGTAAACTTGTGCCCAAGAGATATATGAGATAACAGGGAGCCATGAGAATAAATAGTTTCAGAAAGTTTCTCCACAAATAGGGAAACGTCTGCAACAAGTGCACTTGTCTGCCCGTGTTTCCATCAGTGAATTCACGCTCATACTTCATGACAAGTCCATAACCGCTGAGAAACATGAAGACAGGTACCCCATACCATCCGAAATAAGAAAAGAAATCTGCTATGAAGGAAGACGAAAAAGATAAAAATGAGTCCAACATTCTCTCGGCTCTCATAGGTAAGAAGAAAAACTCGTTCTCTCTCACACTTACAACCATATGGAGAAGGTTGTGAATATAAATCATGAATATGGCGGCTCCACGCATTCGAAGAGACCTTTCACGCGTCAGATTGTTCATTATTTGCAGGTATGAAATTAAACATTGCCATTCTAACAGAGCACCATGTCTTCCTCAGAATTGGCTATCGGATTTCCAATGCCACAGCCCCGACAACTTCAGACGGCAACCTCACCTCCACATGTCCGTCTACAAGAGTATGGCGAAGAGTCTTGCCTGTGGCGACCAAACGGATTTTCTGACCTTTGGCAGGAATATTTCCCTTCCATGTAATAGTGGTGACAGGACTGGCACCATCTGCCGGAACATAGATAGCGAAAAGCGACCGGCCATCCTTAGATTTCGTGAACCACACATCACCATCATGATAATCAGGTGTCGTAACTGTTTCATAGATTGCCTTTCCGTTTTCCCTCATCCATTGGCCAATCTCCTGCAACCGTTCCACCGCCTCCTGCTGGATAACCCCCTCAGGAGTGGGACCAACCCCCAGCAGAAGATTGCCGCCTTTGGCCACAATTTCCACCAGTTTGGCAATGACCTGCTGTGAAGATTTCCACCTCGGATTCCGCACATATCCCCAGTCGTTGCTCAACGTGATGCAACTCTCCCACGGATGCAGGATCTGATGGTCGGGGATGGCCTGTTCCGGTGTCTGGTAATTCTCGTATGGCCCCTGTATGGTGCGGTCCACTATCAGCAACCCTGGTTGATATCTGCGCCCCATGGCAGCGACAGCAGGCATGTCAATATCCTGACCTTTGTTTTCCGGATATACCCAGCCACCGTCAAGCCAAAGTATGTCAATGGGACCATATCCAGAGAGAATCTCTTGCAACTGTCGATGTGTAAACTGTCTGAACTGACTCCATCTCCAGGGGAACTTGTCCACCGGATAATTGACATTGCGCCCTTTCTTGGCATAAACATCCCACCAATAGTACTGTGAATGCCAATCTGGCTTGGAGAAGTATGCTCCTATCATGAACTGCTCCTTACGGAATGCGTCGAACACGAAACGCAAGGCATCTCGGCGGCTGTCATTGCGGAAAGCATGCTTCGCAATGGAAAAATCAGTCTCTCTGCTGTCCCATAGACAAAAACCGTCATGGTGTTTGGTGGTGAACACCATATAGCGCATGCCGGCATCCCTGCAGACGCGGGCCCACTGCCCTGCATCAAACTGAGTGGGGCAAAATTGATCGGCCAATGAATTGTACCAATCGGTATATTGCTGATAGGTCATTGTCGTGTCACGCGTGATCCAGTTTTCGTCACAGATACTCCACGACTCCACGATGCCTGGCACAGAGTAGATGCCCCAGTGGAGAATAACACCGAACTTCAAGTCCTGCCACTGAGAAAGTTTGTTCTGCACATCCTTTTCCTTGGGCCAGACATACCCATCGGACTGTCTCATGATGTCATCCTGTGCCCAAGAAGAAATGGGACAAGAGGAAGCCATCATAGTGAAAGCGAATACCAATATCCTTATTGTCTGATTCATCATTTGATGCACTTATATCAGAATTCCAGCAGACAGGCACCATAAGAATAGCCGACACCGAACCCCGCCGTCATCACCTTCATACCCTCTCTTAGAGTCCCGTCAGCGATGGCATCACTCAGTGCTATGGGAAGGGTTGATGAAACGGTATTTCCGACATGGGCCAAAGAGACATAGGATTTCTCTTTGGGTATCCCATAGATTTTTCTGATCGTGTCGAGGATGTGCTTGTTGGCTTGATGAAGCACAAACAGGTCGATACGATCCTTGTCAAGTCCGTTTTTGGCGGCACACTCATCAAGCATGGGCGGCACTGCATCAAGAGTGAAGTTGAATATCTCTGGTCCGTTCATGTAGAGATGGTCGGAAGAATGCAGGTATCCGTTTTCGTCAACATGCTGTTCATGAAGTGGCTGAGGATAGCGGGCGCCCCCTGTCATCACTTGCAAGTTTCCTGCACCGCTGCCGTCAGTGCCCAGCACCATCTCACCAATACGGGCCACACCTGTGTCTGAAATGAATGTGGCAGCGGCTCCATCACCGAAAATCGATTGATTGCCCTTATCTCGAACATGGAAATATTTCGAGTAAGTCTCCGCTGTCAACAGGAGAACACCATGAGCAATGCCTGACAACAGAAGTCCTTTGGCCAAAGCCAGCCCATAAACATAGCCCGAGCAGCCCAGGTTGAAATCAAGTGCTCCTATGGTGGTAGGCAATTCCAAGCGTTGCTGCAGTATGCAAGCAGAGGTGGGCAGTTTGAAATCGGGACTTTGTGTGCAGAGAAGGATGAAATCCACGTTTTCCCTTATCTCCGGATGCTGCTTGAAAAGACGGCTTGCAGCCATGTATGCCATATCAACAGCGGTCTCTCCATCACCAGCCCGATGTCGTTCCTCTATACCGGTCTTCTTGGACACTTTCTCCGTATTCCATTCAGGAAAGGCGGCTACCAACTCTTCATTGGTCACCACTCTTTCCGGGAGATAATAACTGATGGCTTGTATATATGCTTCCATTGCTTATCTAAGTGTCAATCCTCCGTCAATCAACAAATCAGATCCTGTCATCCATCGTGCGCCATCGGACAGCAAGAAGGCCACTGTAGCAGCCACATCCTCCGGCCTGCCATAGCCAAGCGGATATTTCTGCTCATCGGAGGCAAGTTGCTCTGGTGTCAGTTCAAACTGTCCCACCATCGGTGTGCGGACCATGGCTGGCGACACCGTGTTGACCCTGATGCTCCGATGGGACAGTTCGAGAGCCAGGACCCTCGCATAAGAAGCAAGAGCGGCTTTGGAAGAACTGTAAATGGCATTGCCCATCTCTGCGTATCGTCCTGCTGCCACAGAGGAAATGAACACCAGAGATGCTCCACGCCGGATCTTTTTCTGGGCAAGCAAATCGGTGGTCAGTCGGACGGCTGCATGATAATTGGTATCAAAAACCATTTGTGCTGCCTCATCGGTGATGTTTCTCGTGGGGCAGATGAGTTGAACACCGGCGGCGTGCACCACTCCATCAAGCGGTGTCAACTGTGCCACACAATCCTTCACTTTATCTGGATGGGTAAGGTCACAGCACATCAAGTCGTGCCCCTCGCCGTCAAGCAGAGACAGACTCTGCTGCAGTCTCTCCTCATCCCTTCCGCCAAGGGTCACCGTTGCTCCCTGCTGAGCACAAAGAACTGCGGCAGCACGTCCTATTCCAGAAGAGCCGCCGGTAATCAGGATATGGCGTCCTGACAAGTCAAAAGGGCTTTTCATTTGCTCTCAACCATTTCGAACAAATCCCTGACGGTCTGGCAAGCGCGGATGTCCAACGCGGTGATTTTCTTTCCATATTCCGTACGGACAAAAGCGATGATGCTCAAAGCCGACAGAGAACTCCACTCCTCCAAGTCGTGGAACAGCAAGTCGGGAGTAAACAACTCCGGTTCTGTGTCATCAAACTGGTCAGCCAATTTTTCGATAAACTTATCTATGTCCATGTCAAATTATATATTTGGTGAATCTTCAAACCATTTTACTGACGACAAAGGTAAATAATAATTTTATGCCTATGTCAGATTTAATACGAATTAACATCTTGAGTTTACAAAGAAATGGTGCAAGATTCCTGTATCTGCCAATAATTCATTACCTTTGCCATCAATTTCAATACTGAAGGTGCGATGCTGAGACGAGCAAAGAGAGTGATTATGAATCCATCATTATTGGTGACACATACGCTGAACCGTATTGTCACGATGATTCCTGATGACGAACTTTACATTAAGTTGATGTGGAAACTTAGCAGGCTGAATTATCCTCTTAACCTAAGCAATCCTCAGACTTTCAATGAAAAACTTCAATGGTTAAAGTTGCATGACCGGAATCCAAAGTATACCATTATGGTGGATAAAATCAGGGTAAAGGAATGGGTGGCCAGCAAAATTGGCGAGCAACATATCATTCCTACTTTGGGTGTATGGGAATCCCCTGAAGATATAGATTTTGACAGCCTTCCAAATCAGTTTGTCCTAAAATGCAACCACAACAGCGGAATTGGAGTATATGTATGTAAAGACAAGCGATTGATGAACAAGAAAAAGGTCATCAAAGATTTGAAAAAGGGCTTACAACAAAATTATTATAAAGAAGGGCGAGAGTGGCCATATAAAAATGTAAAACCCATGGTTCTTGCAGAAAAATATATGGAGGACGAGAGCGGGTTTGAGTTGAAAGATTACAAGGTGTTCAATTTCAATGGAGAGCCCAAAATCATAGAAATCGATTATGACAGGTTTAAAGGCCACAAACGGCATTTGTATGATGTGGACTGGAACAAGATAGATGCGACCATAGAGTTCCCCTCAGACCCTGACAGAAGTTTTGAGAAGCCCAAAGTGCTTGACCAGTTGCTGTCCTTGGCAAGGACATTGTCGGAAGGCATCCCACATGTGAGAACAGACTTTTATATCGTAAGAGACCGCATTTATTTTGGCGAAATGACCTTTTTTCACGGGAGTGGCTTGGAACATATCACTCCATTAGATTTTGACAAGCAAATGGGATCTTGGCTCATTCTGCCTGCCCTTACTTAATTAATAACTTTCAAACAATTTTCCCATCAATTACTTTATTACTAAAAAAATACTTACCTTTGCACTTTGAAACTCAAACCGTCCTTTCATAAGGAAGCGGTTAACTGAATTGTGTGCATAATACACATTATATTTATTTATTGGCATAATGACGGTATCCCAATCTCACAATTATTCGACCAAGAACGAAATGAACAGCCCATTATCATTGATATGGAAATTCATCAACCAACATTCATATTTTATTCTATTCGCATTGTTTGCTCTATGGATGCTGGTCGGCATATTTCCTTTAGTCTGCTATGAAGGAGATAGTTTGGAGGTGATTCTTGGATGTGAAATCATGCATCAGGACGGTTGGTCTTTTCCACCTATCAAAGGATATGAATATCGCATGCAACCCCTGACATACATTACAGTTGTGGCAATCAGAAACATCCTGCCTATTTTTACTTGTCAGCAAATATATTGTCTGATCACTGCTTTATCGAGTTTTGCCTTTTTAATCGGCTGCATAGAATTTGCTCGCCACATCACCCATGAAAAGCGAATCAGGATATTGCTGGCAGCCATGATGCTTCCCGAAATATATGCCATTGCGATGTATCCTAATTCTGCCATACCTGCTGCGGCACTATTCGTTTGGGCCCTTATCTGCATTTGCCACCGCAGATACTTGGTTGCCACCATTCTCATGTGCATCGCTCCCCTGTTCCGCGTGGATGTGGTCGCTGTTTATCCTGCCATATTCCCATTATTCATGCATGAGGGCAAGACATTAGGCAAAAGCATTATTTATTCTGCAATATATGCCTTAACCGTGGTAGTGGTGTGTTTGTTCTTCTTCTGGTTGTTCAATGCCAGAGTCCTGACATCTCTCAATTCTTATGACCATTGGAACAGGACGATACCCACATCACAGGTATTGATAACGATTTTTGCCTATTATTCCTTAGCCTATATCATATTGCTGCCTTTAGGCCTTTGCCTGCTCATCAAGAACAAGTTCTGGAAAGAACTGTTGCTTGTACTCCTGCCCATCGTCATCTTGCATTATGTATATCGGCAAATGGGCTGTGCAGCAAAGCATTACCTGTACATCTCACCCTTTGTCATTATAGCCGGTGTCAGAGCACTTTCCTGGATCATTTCAGTAGTACGGAATAGGCCTTTGCTCAAATGGGTGAGCATCGTATTGGTGATTTTATTCAACACCGTCTCTTTAAGAGTTGTCCCCCCTAGCAGACCATGGTTTGAGGATGGATTTATTTATAATGCGGCAACGATTGTCCCCTTCGGTTCAACACAAATTTCCTCGACCAAAGTTTCCTTAGGAGTAGGGGCCGGGCAATTTGTGCCGACATTGGATGAAAAAATGATTGGGTCGGGCCATTTGTTCTATTCTATGTATATCCATGATATCAAGAAAGAAATGGAAACCACCTATGCCAAGTTGAAAACCACGTTGGAAAAACAAACCACCTGCAATATCCAGACAGTGGAATGGGGCATAAGTAGTTATATAAGTTCTTTATTCTTGAAAGACCAATACAGAGTTTCCGTTCACGATGGTTACTGCACATTTACAGGAAAAGGAAAGACTTTCAACGTACACAATCTTAAATGGTTTGATTATGATGACGGTGAAAATGGTGCACGAGAATTGTTGGAAAGATACCGTACATTCACTTTTCCCGAGCCCAAGGATGAACTATATATTGTCGTGGATACCGAACACATCAGAACGAGTTTCGAAGGATTGGCCCGTCATGGTCTGGTGAAGAAAATAGAGGAAGGGCTATATTTATTCAAAATCAAACCATCTATATGATCAAGTCTGTTGTACAGTTGCTCCGTCCCCAGCAATGGATCAAGAACACGTTTATCTTCCTGCCTATTTTCTTTGACGGGAAGTTGCTTCATATAGATTTACTATTGGCTACAGCCATAGTATTCGCAACTTATTGCCTGGCTGCCAGCGGAGTATATTGTTTCAACGACATCTTCGATGCTGAAGCAGACAGACTCCACCCAAAAAAATGTTTAAGGCCCATTGCCTCCGGGACAGTCAGCAAGACGGCTGCCTACGCTATCATGGGCGTGTGCTTTCTGTTATCCATTCTGCTTGTCACGATATCCTTCCATGATGAGTATCCGAAAATGTTGCGGCTCATTGGGGTCATCACATTCTACATCCTCATGAATATTGCCTATTGCGTCAAACTGAAACAGAAGGCGATTGTCGATGTGTTCATCATTGCCACCGGATTTGTCCTCAGAATAGTGGCGGGTGGCTTTGCCACAGGCATTCATTTGTCACAGTGGATTGTACTGATGACGTTCCTGCTGGCACTGTTTCTGGCTTTTGCCAAACGCAGAGACGATGTGGTGATTTATGAAGACACAGGTATACTGACACGGAAAAATGTCAGCCGCTACAATTTGGCTTTCATGAATCAGGCTATCGGCATTGTGGCCAGTATCACCATGGTGTGCTATATCATGTACACCGTTTCTCCTGAGGTCACAGAACGTTTTCACAGTCATTATGTCTATATCACCTCTGTTTATGTCCTTGCCGGAATCATCAGATATCTTCAGGTGACCTTGGTGGACGTACGCAGCGGAAGTCCCACGAAAATATTGCTCAAGGACCGTTTTATCCAGGCCTGCATCATTGGGTGGGTTATGACTTTTTTCTTCGTCCTCTATTTCTAATCTCTTTCGCACATGATGGACAGAGACATACAGTTGGACATTTACAGGGCTCTGACGATGATGTATATCATCTGTGTCATTCACGTGACCTATTGGATTGGGTTCACGTATGAGCCGTTTGCCTCCATTATCCTGTTTGAGATGTCGCTGATTTTTTTCATTTCAGGAGCAGCGTTGTCTCTGAGGACAACAGAAAGGGGAATGTGGGCTACATTCCTCAACCGGTTGAAGAGAGTTGTACTACCCTTTTACATCTATGCCGCGGTAGTGGTGTGCTTTATGGGGTTGCTGACCTTGGCTTGGCGCTTTTTCGGCTCAAGCATTGACAGTTTGCTTGGAGAGAAAGCAGCCACACTCAAAGAAAGCACTCTGACAGGATATTCTTGGAATGACGTACTGAAAATATTGACGTGCAAAAATATTCCCAAGGCACCCTTTTGCTATCATCTTTGGTTTATCTGGCCCTATCTCATCCTGTCGTGCACCTTTGGCTTTCAGGTACAACTGATGAGGAAAACAAACAGATGGCTGTATGTTGTCCTTTGCATCGCCATATTCCTTCTGACCCAAAGCCTCACACGGCACATGTTGCTCAGAGAAGTGTTGTTCTACAATATATTCATGGTGGCTGGCTACCTGTTTTATAAAAAAATCCGCACAAAGACTGTGTTGATAATTGGTGCCATTGCCTTGGTGATCCTGATATTGCTCAAAGGCCGATTCGTCCCCATGCAGCAGCACAAGTTTCCGCCCGACTATGTATTCCTTGTATTCAACGTGGTGGCGATATGCTTTCTTTATGCTCTGTCACAGCACATCACGCTGCCCAACTGGAAGATTTTCCAAATTTGGAATACCCGTGGCTACACCATGTATATCTACCAGAACATGGTGTTCCTTATGATATATCCCGTTCACATGGTGCTGATATCCAAGATACCATTTGCACCAGGACAGTTTGTCGTCTTCTCGATATTGCTTTTCTTTTTTTCGACATGGCTCAGTTACCTCACTTTCCCCCTGGAACAATATGTCATGCGGAAGATTCGTTTTTGACAACTATTAAGACATGAAGAAAAGGACGATAGCCGTTTTTGATTTTGACGGTACACTGACAACAAAAGACACACTGCTCGAATTCATCAAGTTTGCCTGCGGCAGACGTCGCTTCATTCTTGGTTTCCTGCTCTATTCGCCTATTCTTGTCTTGATGAAACTGCACCTATACCCCAACTGGAAAGCCAAGCAGAAGGTCTTCGCCTATTTCTTCAAGGGATGGGGATACCGTCGTTTCAAGTCACTTGGACAATCATTCTCCTCGGAGATAGAAAAAATAAGAAATGAGTCTGTCATCAAGAAAATGGAAAATCACATTCACTGCTCCGACACCGTTTATGTGGTATCGGCAAGCATCTCTGAATGGGTAAGGCCCTGGTGTGAGCAAATGAATGTCAGTGGTGTGATGGCCACGGAGATAGAGGTAGATCAAAAAGGACTGATCACAGGACGTTTTCTGACGGACAACTGCTACGGGCAGGAGAAGGTCAACAGACTGGCAGAGAAGGAGCCCGACAGAGAGAGTTACTGCCTGTATGCATACGGAGACAGCAGGGGTGACAAAGAATTGCTTGAATATGCAGACCATGGTTTCTTATGTTGAAACACAATACTAACAGATATGAACTTCAAAAAATTTTCAGGCCGTCTGACCACGTTTTTCAGCGAGAGATGGATACAACTGCTCGTCATTGCCATTGCCATAGGACTACCTCCCTGCTTGGTATATGTCGGAAGAACATCATTCTGGAGAATTGTCAACGACACTATTTTTGAGACGGGAATTCTTTTCCTCATCACCGCAATGATGGGGAAATGGGGGAAATGGCTTCTTCATCTGACTTTCATCCTATCCTTGTTTGACTTCGGACTAAGTTTCGGATGCTATTTGGCCTGTGGCCAGCCCGTCACGCTTGACATGGCATACCTGATTTTGGGAACCAACTCCAACGAGGTATCCGAATTTTTCAGTTTCTATTTTCCCCCCGTCAAAATAATCATTTGGCTGGCAGCCATATTGTTGCTTGTCTTGTTGTATTGTTTCAAAATTCCACGGTTGCGCCCCAACCTAA
Organism: Prevotella sp.; assembly: GCA_016281815.1. Taxonomy (GTDB): domain Bacteria; phylum Bacteroidota; class Bacteroidia; order Bacteroidales; family Bacteroidaceae; genus Prevotella. Next base: position 48,197 of record JAEEJK010000083.1, read on the forward strand.
GGATTTCACAAGTTGGTGCGACTTTACTTCTGATGACTATCATTCTATGCTTTCCGCCGCCAAGCCGAGGCATTTACAATTGGTGCGACAAGATACCCCCTATCAAATATTTGTTCATAATGAAGGACTATGAACCACTTGGCAAGTTGGCCGAACTACGCCACGACACCCCTCTCGAAGAGGTGTCAGACCAACACCCCCAGCACATTGTCCTCATTATCGGAGAGTCTTTTTCAAAGTCTCACTCTTCTGTATATGGATACAAACTCGACACCAACCCTGAGTTGTCGCGTCTCACCGATGAAGGGCGTCTCTATGCCTTCACTCAATGTACTGCTCCAGCCGCGTTCACACACCTGGCATTCAAAAACATCTTCACCCTGTGGGATACTTATGAGTCAAAAGCCTTTGATAAGGCGGAGGGTATAAAGAAGGGACTGAGAAAAATCTTCATGCCTTGGATAGAGGATCCTAACGCCTGGTATAATTATCCCACTTTTTTTGATATTTTCAGCCAACACTACACCATCAGATGGGTTTCCAATCAAGAGTCCCATGGCATGTATGACAATGTGCAGGCTGCTTTTGCCAAACTCTCAGACACTGTTTGGTATGCGGGGCAGCACCCAGAGGCTGGCAGCCGTTATGATGAAGTGGTCGTGCCTGTGCTCAAATCATATCTCAAGACTGACAGTTTGCCATCCATCACCATCGTCAACCTGATGGGACAACACGAGAATTTCTATCAGCGTTATCCAAACTCATGGAAATACTTCAAGCCCGAAGACTACAAAGACCGCCCAGAGCACCAGAGGGAGATCCTCGCGCAATATGACAATGCCACCCGATACAACGACCATGTGGTGGCATCCATTTTTGATTTATACAAAGACGAGTGTGCACTGGTTTTCTATTTTCCCGATCATGGCATGGACATCTATGAGACCGACCCCAACCATTGCGGGCATGCATCTGCAAGAGAGCAGAAATCATGGGACCTCAGTTTACATATCCCATTTTTCATCTATGCTACAGACAGTTACCGCCAAGCCTATCCTGATCAAGTGGCACAGATGGAACACTCCATCAACAACCCTTTCAACACCAAGGACCTGATTTACACACTTATGCAGATCACAGGATGGAAAATAGCAAAAGACAGTGTCGATTATTCCAAAAAGTCGCTGTTTGTCAGTCCACAATGAACGCAGAGTGTCCCAAAACAAGAAAAAAAAGCACAAGATTCAAAAAAAAAAGTTTTTCTCTTAGTGAATGTAAAAAAAATGATTACCTTTGTACATTGAAATAAAATTAGCTGTTGATTGCAGATACTGCAAGATTGGAAATATATGTGTTTTTCTGTCTTCCTGAATGGTAATTCGCGATTTTCGCATTTGATGATTGCGACGGATTTGACATGTGCTGATCTTTAAGGCGGTTTTGGCATTCTGGCTTGTTTTCTATGCCCCATTACGTCGTTTTTTCACTGAATCAGCGATGCGGAGAAGATGTGCCCAGAAGCCAACCTAAACTTTGTTGCTTACCATTTCACCAAGCATCTTGCAGTCGACCTGCATTCCAAAATCCACAACATATCATATCATTATGCGGTCCAGAACCATACAGCGATATACTCGGACTGACAAATTCATCTGGCTGGTTACCCTACTCTACCTGGTTGTTTCCAACACGCTCATAGGAGGAGGCAGGGTCTTGTTTGCCTTTGCCGGAACGGTACTCTTATTCACCAATTTCAAGTTAAGAATATACAAATACCACCTTTTCACACTGCAGTTCATCATCTATTGCTATGCCACCACTTTTTGGGCGCTTAACGGCCGTTATACCATCCCCATCTGCAATTCCATGTTCCTGACACTGATGTGTCTCTTTATATTCTATGAATATTGGAAAGACATCAAAGACATTCACATCTTGCTGAAAATCATCATGTGGGCAGGCCTCTTTGTCGTTGTGTATACGTATTACTTCTATGGCGTCGAAGATATTGTCACCGCTGATGGAGGAACTCGTCTGGGAAACGAGTTCAACAATGTCAACGTCATAGCCATGATGACGGCAACCACCCTGATAATCAATTTCTATTTCATGCTGTTTGTGAAAAAGGATTGGTCAATTCTCATTTGGCTCCCCTGCCTCTTTATTATCGGTGCCACACAATGCCGCAAGGCATTTGTGATGCTTGTCATGGGCATGTTCCTCATGTATTACTATAAGCAGAGGATGAAAAAAAACGGCGACATGCTGCTTCCTCTTACAAAGGTATTTGTTTTTGTCTTGATAGGATTCCTCATCCTCTTCATTTTGGGGCATAATGGCATATTCTCCGGCTTGTACACTCGCATGGGCGGCATGATTTCAGCCCTCACTGGCGGAGAAGATGTGGATGCCTCGTCCATGGTCCGCAACATCTACAATGAGATCGGATGGAAACAGTTTCTCAAGACTCCCATTGTTGGAATAGGCATCAACAATTCCATGATTCTTCTCGCACAGCAAGTGAACCATGCGACCTACTTGCATAACAATTATATAGAACTTCTGACTTGCGGTGGAGTCATTGGACTGATTTCCTACTACAGTATTTTTGTCTACCTGCTTTATCAAGAGCAAAAATACATCAAGTTGGAAAGCAGTGCCTTTCTTATTGTCACATGGCTGCTGATCATCTTTGTAATTGACTGGGGCGTCGTTTCCTATATCAACCGTATGAATTATTTTTATCTGATGATGTTCTTCATTCACCTGGACCATCTGAAGAAAAAATACCCACATATAAAATGATTTATACTTTTCTCCTTGCAGACCTTGGCACTGGTGGCGCCGAACGGGTGAGCATTCTCATGGCCCGCGTGCTGAAACACCATGGGCACACCGTGAAGTTTGTCTGTCTGTGTGGAGGTGAGGATGAGATCAGCCAATGGATCAGACCGGAGTTTGAACTTGAGATACTTGGAGCAAGACGCACCCTCACAGCCTTACCGTCCTTGAAGAACTATTTGCGCTCACATCGTGATACCATCCTATTTTCCAGTTGCGAATACGTCTCTCTGCTGACGCTCTTTGCCTGCCGGCGCCTTGACATACCTGTTATCGTGCGGTTGCCCAATATGCCCAGCAACCATCTTTACCATGGTTTTACCGAATTCAAATGGAATGTCATCCGCTGGCTCAACAAGCATCTGCTTCCCAAAGCCAAGACCATCATTGCACAGACAGAAGCCATGCGCCAGGAAGCCATTCAAAGATACCATCTCGCCGAGAACAAGGTGGTGACCATCAACAATCCCGTTGACAAGGAAATGGTACTGGCCTCAGCAGAGCATCATGACAATCCTTTCACAAAGGGACAGATTCAGTTCCTTGCGGTGAGCAACATCACCTACTCAAAAGGCATCGACGTACTTATAGAAGCCTTTGCCCAGGTAAGGAGACAATGGTCTGATGCCCATCTCACCATCCTCGGCCGCACCAGTAGCGACTATGCCAAGGATATCATCAGCCGTGTGTCATCCACCGACGGCATCAGTTTCTTGGGATTCAAGGCCAATCCCTACCCCTACATGTGCCACTGCGACGTGTTTGTGCTTTCATCACGGATGGAGGGATTCCCCAACGTGGTGCTTGAAGCCATGTGCTTCAACAAGCCCATCGCAGCCACCACTTGTGTCCCTATCATCAGCCAGGTCATAAAAAATAATGTCAACGGCTATACATGCCAACCCGAGGACGCATCTGAACTGGCCTCCTGCATGACAAAGGCCGCCCGTCTAAAGAACATCCACAACACATACAATCTCTTCGACGAGCAGCGTTTCTGCAAGGTCATGGAATGTGATTCCCAATTCGCTATTTAGAAAAAAACGCGAACTATCACCTGAACCACAATAAAAACGACGTTACAACACCATATCAACATGAAGATACCCTTTTCACCACCCTACATTGACGAAAGCATCATCAACGAGGTCGTCGACTCCCTGCGCTCAGGATGGATCACCACCGGTCCTAAAGTCAAGGCCTTAGAAGCAGAAGTGATGAAATTGACCGGTTGTCAGGCTGCATTGGCTGTCAACTCATGGACATCCGGGACGATCCTTATGCTTAGGTGGTTGGGGCTGAAAAGCGACGATGAGGTCATCATACCCGCTTACACCTATTGCGCTACTGCCATGGCCGTGATGTGGGCTGGAGCCAAAGTCGTCATGGTTGACTCTGCTGAGGACTTCAACACATCAGCAGAAAAAATCCGCCAGGCCATCACCCCACGGACAAAAGCCATCATCCCTGTTGACATCGCGGGATTCCCCTGCGACTACGATGCCATCATGGCACTTGTCAACGAACCCGAGATACGCGCCATGTTTCACCCCTCCTCACCTGTTCAGGAAAAATTAGGGCGTATACTTGTGCTCAACGACTCAGCGCACTCGTTGGGGGCTCATATCCATGGACAGCCCGCTGGTCCCCAGACAGATATCACCATTTTCTCATTGCATGCCGTGAAAAACATCACGACAGCCGAGGGTGGTGTCATCTGCTTCAACCTGCCCGCACCCTTCGACAACGACCAACTCTACAAGGACATGCGGCTGATGACCCTCAACTGCCAGACCAAGGATGCCTTCACAAAGAGTCAGGCTGGCGGATGGCGCTATGACATTGTGGGCAAGGGAATGAAAATCAACATGGCAGATGTCAACGCCGCCATCGGCCTTGCCCAGATACGGCAGTATGAGCATTTGCTGGCCGAGCGCAAACGCATCTACAATGCCTATGACAAGGCACTGGGCCAATATGAGTGGGCCATCCTGCCACCTTCTGTCAAAAACGGAGGTGAGACCTCATACCATGTCTACCCCCTCCGCATCAAGGGTTTCACCGAACAGCAGCGCGATGCACTCATCAACGAAATTGCGAAAAGTGAAGTGGCAGTCAACGTGCATTTCGTCCCGCTTCCCATGCTCAGTTATTACCGCTCGCTGGGTTACGACATCGCCGATTATCCCAATGCCCGCAGGCACTATGAGCATGAGGTCTCACTGCCTGTCTACCCACAACTCACTGACGAACAGGTACAGATCGTGATCAATACTGTCGTCAAAGCCCACGACACCATCGCGGGCTGCCAGCAACAATGATCAGATTTTTCGACATTCTTCTCTCAGGATTAGGGCTGATCTTGTTATCACCTGTATTTCTGGTCATCTATGTCATCATCCGCAGCAGCAGCCGCGGACCAGGGTTCTACTCACAGAAACGCGTAGGGAAAAACGGCATGCCTTTCAGACTGTATAAGTTCCGCACCATGCGCCGAGGCTCCGACCGCGGGCACCTCATCACAGTCGGAGGGAAAGACACCCGTATCACAAAAGCCGGATACTATATCCGCAAATACAAGTTGGATGAGTTGCCGCAATTATGGAATGTTTTCATCGGTGAGATGAGCCTGGTGGGTCCCCGTCCCGAAGTGGAGAAATATGTCAGGCTGTACACACCTTCCCAGCGAGTGGTGCTGAGTGTCAGTCCTGGCATCACCGACTATGCGTCGATAGAGTTTTCCAATGAGAACGAACTGTTGGGAAAAAGCGACAACCCAGAGCGGATGTACGTTGAGGAAATCTTGCCAAAGAAGATACAATATAATCTGAGATATATCAACAACCGTACACTGAAGGAATATTTCAAGATCATATTCCTCACGTTCGCAAAGATATCCAAACATTAAAGTCACCTACATGGAAAAAGACAAGGTATATTTAGACTTTCTGAAGTTCTGCCTCAATGACCACCTGCCCGTTCCTGAAAGCATCAAGGACATCAACTGGCATGAACTGTTGGAATTCGGCAAGAAGCATACGATAGTGGGAATGTATATCCCCACAGTACTGATGAAGGACGGCAAACTGAAGAAAGAAGACTTTATGGGAAACAAACCTACTGATGACGACGTCATGGAGTGGGTATTCGAGGACTATCTGCTGCGAAGAAACAACACCGGAGTCTTCGAGCGGGCTCAGAAAGCATCCGAATGGTTCCGTGAGCAAGGATTCCGCAACTGTATCCTCAAAGGCCAAGGCAACGCGCTCATGTATCCCGACCCCTTGCTCCGCACCAGTGGCGATATCGATATCTGGCTGGAAGGCACCCGCGATGAGATCCTGGCATTCACCACACAATACTACAACATGCACGCAAGTCCTCTGCATGTGGACTTCCCCATGTTCAAGGAAACACAGGTAGAGGTGCACTTTCATCCCTCCCGCATGTACAATCCTTACATGAACAAGAAATTGTGGGCTTATTGCGACACCCAGGCAGATGAACAGTTCGAGCATTGGGTGTCCTCCGCTGACGGCAAATACAAGTTTACGGCTCCCACCAATGAGTTCAATGCTTTCTATCAACTCGACCATATTTTCAAGCATCTCATCAACGAGGGTATAGGACTTCGTCAGGTCATCGACTATTTCTACTTGTTGCGCAAGCGTTACAATGACGGTATCCCAGCGGGAGCCAACGAGAAACTGATATCGGTTCTCAACCGGTTCAATCTCAAAAAATTCTCGAGAGCGATGATGTTTGTCCTCCATGAGTTTTTGGGTTTGGAAGAAAAATACCTCTACATCAAACCCCATAAAGAAGAGGGAGAGTTCCTGCTCAACGAGATATTGGAAGCAGGCAACTTCGGCAAATATGAAAAGCGGCTGACCGATTCACTTGAGGGTGTCAAAGGACATGTCAACCGTTTTCTCGTGCTGACCGCTTTCAAATACCGCCTGCTCCGCCACTATCCTACAGAAGCCATCTGGATGCCCTTACGAGACCTTCGCTATCATTTCAGCCATAAGAATCTGGAAGAAAACGAAGGTCAAACCACTGAAAATACCCCAACCAATCCATAAAAGAAATGGCAAACAACAGAAATCACCTTGTCATCATGGCAGGCGGCATCGGCAGTCGCTTCTGGCCGATGAGCACTGCTGAAAGACCCAAACAGTTCATTGACGTGCTGGGTGTGGGCCGCTCTTTGCTGCAACTCACCATTGACCGTTTTGAAGGCATCTGCGACCCCAACAACATCTGGGTGGTAACCAATGCAAAATATGCGGACATCGTTCACGAGCAGTTGCCTCAGATCCCGACAGAACATATCCTTTGCGAACCATGCCGCCGCAACACCGCTCCATGCATAGCATACGTGAGTTGGCGAATCAAGAAAGAGAACCCCAAAGCCAATGTTGTGGTGACACCGAGCGACCATATTGTGACCAACAGCAGCGAGTTCAGGCGCGTGATATCCTCATGCCTTCAATTTACTGGTGAGACTGATGCCATTGTTACTCTTGGCATGAAACCAACCCGTCCGGAAACTGGCTACGGATACATACAGGCCGACCTGACTGCCAGTTCACTCCGCAACAAGGAGATTTTCCGAGTTGACTCTTTCCGTGAGAAGCCTGATGCCGCCACCGCAGAGAAATACATCAAAAACAAGAGTTATTTCTGGAATGCCGGCATTTTTATCTGGAGCGTAAGCACGATAGTCAATGCTTTCAGGGTTTACAAGCCTGCCATGTCAAAGATTTTCGAGAACATGTTCCCGATTCTTGGCACCCCTGAGGAACAAACTGCCATTGATCTTCGCTACCCGGAATGCGAAAGCATCTCCGTAGACTATGCCATCATGGAGAAAGCCTCCGAGATCTTCGTCTGTCCGGCAGATTTCGGGTGGAGCGACTTGGGCACATGGGGCTCCCTCATGGCGCAGACTCCCAAAGACCTTTATGGCAACAGCAAAATAGGCAGCAACATCTCCCTGTTTGACACACACAACTGTATCATCCACACCACAGAGGAGCGCAAAGTGGTCATTCAGGGACTTGACGGATACATCATCGCTGAGAAAGACAACACTTTGCTTATCTGCCGTCTCAGTGAGGAACAGAAGATCAAACAATTCTCCGGAGAAGGTTGATTTCCTTGACGCATCCAGTTCTTCATCACCCATTTACACATCAAATGAAAGACAAAATAGCACTCATCACAGGCATCACCGGGCAAGACGGCTCTTATCTGGCAGAATTCCTCATAGACAAAGGCTATGAGGTACATGGCCTTCTCAGGCGGTCATCATCCTTCAACACAGGGCGCATAGAGCATCTCTATCTTGACGAGTGGGTCCGCGACATGAAGAAAAAACGTCTGGTCAACCTTCATTGGGCTGACATGACCGACTCCTCATCCCTCATCCGTATCATCGGTGAAGTGAGACCGACGGAGATCTACAATCTCGCTGCTCAAAGCCATGTCAAGGTGTCTTTTGATGTCCCGGAATACACAGCCGACACAGATGCCGTGGGTGTCTTGCGCCTGCTTGAGGCGGTGCGCATCTGCGGCTTGGAGAAACAATGCCGCATCTATCAGGCCTCCACGTCCGAGTTATACGGAAAAGTGCAGGAAGTGCCTCAGAAAGAGACCACCCCATTCTACCCCCGCTCTCCCTACGCTGTGGCCAAACTCTATGGTTTCTGGATCATGAAGAACTACCGCGAGAGTTATGGGATGTATTGCTGCAACGGTATCCTCTTCAACCATGAAAGTGAGCGTCGTGGTGAGAATTTTGTCACCCGCAAGATCACATTGGCTGCCGCCCGCATCGCTCAGGGTTTCCAAGACAAACTCTATCTTGGCAATCTCAACTCACTTCGCGACTGGGGTTATGCCAAAGACTATATAGAGTGCATGTGGCTGATTCTCCAACAGCCTGAGCCTGACGACTTTGTCATTGCCACCGGCGAGTATCACACCGTCAGGGAATTTGCCACGCTGGCCTTCGAGGCGGTGGGCATCCATCTGGAATGGAAAGGAGAAGGAGTAGACGAACAAGGCATAGACCAAAACACCGGACGCGTCATCGTTGAAGTCGACCCGAAATATTTCCGTCCTGCCGAAGTTGACCAATTGCTGGGTGACCCTACCAAAGCCCGCGAACGCCTGGGATGGAACCCACGCAAGACCCCATTTGCCGAACTGATTCGCATCATGATCGAACACGACATGAAATTTGTCAGGAAACTTTATCTCAAGGCTCAGTTACCCGAATAATTCCCCATGGCACTCCAACAAACATCCAAGATATATGTGGCAGGTCACCGCGGACTGGTGGGGTCTGCCATATGGGCTAATCTGCTTCAGCGGGGGTACACTCATCTTGTCGGACGCACGCACAGCGAACTCGACCTGCTCGACCCCGTGGCGGTCAGACAGTTTTTCGATGAGCAGCAGCCCGATGCCGTTGTACTTGCAGCAGCACATGTGGGAGGCATCATGGCCAACTCACGTTACCGCGCCGACTTCATCTACCAAAACCTTCAGATTCAGCAGAATGTCATCGGCGAGAGTTTCCGTCATGGAGTGAAAAAACTCCTTTTCCTTGGATCAACCTGCATCTATCCCCGTGAGGCACCTCAGCCTATGCACGAGGATGCGTTGCTTACCTCTCCTTTGGAATATACCAACGAGCCTTATGCCATAGCCAAGATAGCCGGTCTCAAGATGTGCGAGAGTTTTGCCTTGCAATACGGTTGCGACTATGTGGCCGTGATGCCTACCAACCTATATGGTCCCAATGACAATTTCGACCTGGAGCGCAGCCATGTGCTGCCAGCAATGATCCGCAAACTGCATTTGGCCAAATGCCTTAATGAAGGTGATTGGGAGTCAGTACGCTGCGACCTTACCGCACGTCCTGTCGAAGGCATCAGCGGCAATCATTCCAAGGAAGACATCCTCGCCGTACTCCTCAAGTATGGCATTACTCCTCAGTCTGTCACCCTTTGGGGCACAGGCGCTCCTCTCCGCGAATTTCTCTGGAGCGAGGACATGGCAGATGCCAGTGTACACGTCTTGCTGAATGTCAGTTTTTCCGACACCTATGATCCTGACGAAAAGGAAATTCGCAACTGCCACATCAACGTGGGCACAGGGAAAGAACTTACCATCCGCGAACTGGCAGAGAAGGTGATTGCGGAAACGGGGTTCAAGGGAACTTTGCTATGGGATGCCACCAAGCCCGATGGCACACCGAGAAAACTGATTGACGTCAGCAAACTCCATCAACTGGGATGGCACCACAAGGTAGATATCGACGAAGGCATCCACCGACTATACACATGGTATTCACAAACAATGACCAATAAATGACATCCAATCCTTCCCCATTGACCAATCATCCTTCTTTCAGTCCCGCAGGCATGCCAAGTACTGAAACCATTACATCCCAAAAACACATTTTCAAAATGTCTCTTCCCACTCAATTCGTTACCATCGTCATTCCTGTCCTCAATGAGGCCAAGATCATTGAGGATTGTCTGAATTCTGTAATCTGCCAAGAATACCCTAAGGAACTGATGGAAATACTGGTTGTCGATGGGATGAGCAATGACGGCACACGTGATATAGTCAATAGGATGAAGGAAAAGGATTCGAGAATTTTCTTGCTCGACAATCCTAAGAAACATGTTCCCAGCGCCCTCAACATCGGCATAAGGAAAGCAAGAGGCTGCATCATTGTAAGAATGGACTCCCACTCTGTTTATTCACCTCACTATGTCTCTACTTTGGTGGAAAAGATGGTTGAACTGGATGCATGGAATGTGGGTGGAGTATTGATTACCACCCCGGCAAACGACTCCGTGAAATGTCTTGCCATCGCCACTTGCCTGAGCCATCCGTTTGGGGTTGGCTCATCTTTGTTCCGGATTGGAAGTACAAGCATCGTCGAAACCGACACCGTGCCTTTCGGCTGTTTCAAAAAGAGCCTTTTCGAGAAGGTGGGAATGTTTGATGAGGAAATGCTGAGAAACGAAGATGAGGAAATCAATGGCAGAATAAGAAGGGCGGGAGGCAAGATCTACCTGATCCCGGAAGTAACCATGAAATATTATCCCAGAGACAGCCTCACCAAACTGTTCAAGATGTATTATCAGTATGGACTGTGGAAACCTCTTGTCAACAAAAAAGTAGGCAATGCCGTTTCCTGCAGGCAGTTTATACCGCCATTGTTTGTCTTTGGGTTGGTTTTCGGACTTATCTTAAGCCTGTTCAGTCCTATTTTCATGAAAATTTACCTTTCCGTTCTGCTTTTATACCTTCTTATCACCATATCAGTAGGCATTCGGCAGGCTATCAAGCATTCCAGACCATTGTTGTGCCTATATATCCCCATCACATTCTTTTGTCTGCACTTGTCCTATGGCATCGGATACCTTTGGGGCTTGTGCAACTGGTTCAGATACAAAAAAATGAAGTATTCCCTGGACCGCTGATCCAACGGTCGGCCATCAGGTATCGCATACTGCCATTCTAAGACTGTTCACTTGTTTCATCCATAGATGGGAAGAAAGATTTTTTTTATCGGGCCTCTTGGTGCTGAGGCAAAAATGGTGAGCGGCGACTCACTGAAAAACCTGCACCTCACCCGACAGTTGGAGAAGTTGTCTGTACACCTTACCATTGTCGACACCAATGCCTGCCGGAAATCTTTCTGGAAGACCATATCCTCCATCTTTTCCGTCGTCACTCATCGCAAGAGCAAATTTATAGTCTCTGCCAGCACAAGAGGTGCCTATATCATCCTACAGTTGTTGCGCTTTTTCAAGATCAAGGATGTCATCTACTGGGTGGTTGGCGGCGACGTGCCCCATCAGATGGATTGTGGCTTTGTCAGCAAAGCGCCATACAGGAATGCCAGAATCATCCTCGTGGAGGGAGAGCGGATGAAGGAGTCGCTGAATATCAGCGGTCTGAACAATGTGATGAGACTTCCCAATTTCAAGCATATCACATCCATTCCTCAGAAAAAGCCACGTTCATCTGATGCACCCGTCAGATTTGTATTTCTCTCCAGAATCACAGAGGACAAAGGTTGCACCTATATCAACAGGGCGGCGGAAAAACTGAATGAGAAAGGATTGGCTCATCTGTTCAGCATCGACTACTATGGCTCCATTGCTGAGGAATACAAGGAAAAATTTCAAAAGGAAATCGACCTGATACCCAACATAGCATACAAGGGATTTCTCAATCTGCTTCAGACAGACAACTATGCCGTGCTGGCCGGTTATGATGCCATGCTGTTTCCCACGTTTTTTTATGGCGAGGGATTTGCAGGCATCTTCATAGATGCCTTCATCTCAGGGCTGCCTGTCATCGCATCCGACTGGAGCCTCAATGGAGAAATCATCAAAAACGGGAAGACAGGATGGATAGTCCCCAACCGGAATGTGGATGAACTGGCCAACACCATGGAACGGGTCATCCGTCATCCCGAACAAGCGTGGGAAATGGGACAGGCCTGCCAGGCACAGTGCATGGAGTATGACACCGACCATGTCGTCACCCCATCACTGCTGAAACAATTGGGCTTGCTCACCCCCCAATCTTAATGGATGAAACTTTGCCAGTGTGAGGCTATCTTATCAGACACAAACCGCCTCACATCTGTGCACAAGGATACCTTGTTCTTCTTCAGGGCAAGCCTGTATTTCTGAACCTTTACCTTCAGCGGAAGGTCAACAGAATACCTCGATCTGATAAAATAGTTCAAAAAAGAGGGTATCTGAGAAAAACCTACTTCCTGATACAAAGAAATCGTCTGCCCGCAAATATCCAACAGAGAATCCAAAACAAGTGAATTTCTGAATTTGTCCGTTTGGCTCCCCCCTGCAGGCCGATAATAATGATAGATGACAGTTGGTTCCACTGCCATTTTTTGAGCCAACTTGCTGCATTTCAAGCAGAACATCTTGTCATTGCAAGTCAGCAATTCATCGAAGCGGAGTTGGTGCTTCTCCACCATTTCTTTTCTTACCATCCGCGACCAAGGAGTCCATATTCCATACCTAAGTCGCTTCTCTGCATGAGATTTTCCTTTGAGAAAAGCCTTGATTATTGAGGTAATCTCATGCGGCCAAATTTCCCCTTTCTCATTAAAACAATGAACGTTCAGATACACGATGTCTGTATCTGTATCATCGGCATATTTATCTAGAAACGCATTCAGATGCTCTGTGTAACAGTCATCCGCATCTGAGAAAACCAGCCATTTGCCTTTTGCCTTTTCCATGCCGATATTTCTTGCCCTGCCAGCACCCTTGGCGCGTTCTTCATCCAAAAAAATCAGTTCGGCTTTCTGAGCATCGACAACGGGCTTTTTGTCATTGTCGCTATTGTCATCGACAACGATAATCTGCACATCATCACGGTCAGGTATGCTGGCAAGACAGCGACTGAGCAAATCCGGACAGTTCTTATGTGGAATTATAATGGAGTAATTGATTTGCTGCATAACACAACCATCATGAAATCTATATCTCTTTTTCTCGTCAGATACTTCAAAAACGCCTTAACTTGCAAGATAATTGTGCAAAGTTAGCACATTTCCTGATAATAAATCCAATTATTTCTTTTTTTTTGAACGCATCCCTGTTATCTAAATGCTATAGCGTTTTTAAATGAAGAAACTTTTAACTATTTGGACGGAAAATTTCATTATTTTCATTACTTTTGCATATTAATTCTGTATACTCATGCCTAAACACCTACTTATCATCCTACTACTGTGTATCTCCACATCGGCACAGTCGCAGCCCATCGACCGCGAATCGGTGGTGAGACGCAACTGCCCCCATGTGACAAGCCTTGACACACTGGCATCCCTCACCGTGGGCAACGGCGGTTTTGCCATGACCGTCGATGCCACAGGCCTGCAGTCTTTTCCCGAGTTGTACTCGGGCGGCGTGCCGCTCGGAACGATGAGCGACTGGGGCTGGCACAACTTCGACAACCCTGAGAACTACCGCCCGGAGGAAGCCCTTCAGGCTTATGACTTTGGACACGGACACACTGAGTTCTACGCCACACAGTTCAAGGAACCCGGGCGACCTCAGGGAGCATCCGAATGGTACCGCCAAAATCCCCACCGCATGCATCTCGGAGCCGTGGGCCTGCTGCTCGACGCTTCCGACGTGACCGACATCGATCAGACACTTGACCTATGGACCGGAGTTATCGACAGTCGTTTCACCTATCATGAGCACCGCTATCACGTGCAGACAGTATGCCACCCCACACGCGACCTCATCGCCACACGCGTGGAGTCTGATGACCCCAACAAACAACTGACCTTCCGCTTCCCCTACCCTACAGGCAAACATACCGACGACGGCTGCAACTGGGATGAGTGGGAGCGCAACATCACAAGTTTCGACGGCCGAGGATCAGCACGCACCGATACCCTCAAGCGCATCTTAGACGGCCAGTCGCGTTTCGACGATGCCGACTACTATGTCACCATCCACTGGGACAAGGGACAACATCACTACGTCAACCGGCAGGGCGACCATCCTCTGTGGAACAGCCAGCATTTCAACTGCCCCGACCAAGTGACGGCTCTCACCGTGGAGTTTTACAAGCAGAAAGACCCCAACCGCCGTCTGCTGAGTTTTGAGGAAGTGGCCACAGCCTCCGCCCAGCACTGGCAAAACTATTGGCGCAAGGGAGCCATCGCCGATTTCTCACAATGCACAGATCCACGTGCAGCCGAACTGGAGCGCCGCGTGGTGCTCAGCCAATACCTTTTGGCTGTGAACGATGGCGGCGACCAACCCCCTCAGGAAACCGGTCTCACCTACAACTCATGGTTTGGTAAGTTCCATCTGGAGATGATTTGGTGGCACCAGGCACAGTTCGCCCTGTGGGGGCATCCCGAGATGCTCGAGCATTCACTCGACTGGTATTTCAGCGTGCGGCCCGTTGCCCGCGAGATAGCCCGCCGGCAAGGTTTCAAGGGAGTGAGATGGATGAAGATGACCGACCCGTCGGGCACTGAGGCACCATCCAAAGTGGGCAGTTTCCTCATCTGGCAACAACCTCACCCCATCTATTTAGCCGAACTGCTCTACCGTGCCGCTGATTCCCTGGGACGTGCCCGCATCATTGAGAAATACAAGGACATTGTTGCCGAAACCGCAGAATTCATGCAGTCGTTTGCCACCTATGACCATCAGGGCGACCGCTATGTGCTTAAAGGATGCATCCCAGCCCAGGAAACACTGCGAGCAGCAGAGACCGTGAATCCCCCATTCGAACTGTCATACTGGCGGTTTGCCCTTCAGTTGGCTCAGGAGTGGCGGGAGCGATTGGGCATGTCGCGCAGCAACGACTGGGACGAGGTGATCAACCGTCTCTCACCCCTTGCCTCCAAAGACAGCCTCTATCTGGCTGCTGAGACTGCCCCTGAGACCTACGAGGACATCCGCTTCACAAGCGACCACATGGCAGTATTGGGAGCGGTGGGCATCCTCCCTTTCACGCCCCAATGTGACAATGCAATCATGCGCAATACCCTGCACTGGGTGCTCCACAACTGGAACTGGGACAAGACATGGGGATGGGATTTCCCCATGACAGCAATGAACGCCGCCCGCATGGGCGAACCTCAGCATGCCGTTGATGCCCTGCTCTCTCCTCAGCGCACCAACACCTACCTGCCCAACGGACACAACTATCAGGACGGGCGTCTCCGCATCTACCTGCCGGGCAATGGCGGACTGCTTACCGCCGTGGCCATGATGTGCGCAGGATGGGATGGCGAAGAGCGGCACAATCCCGGATTTCCTTCCGACGGGACATGGGATGTACGCTGGGAAGGATTGCTCCCACTGCCATGAAAAAGGCCATTCTATATCTGATGCTTGCTCTTGTTCTCACTATGACAGGGTGCAAAGGAAAAACTGCTGAGGAAGCATATTCCCTGTTGCCCGACACCTGTCACCTTCAAAACGGCGACCTCGTGTTCAGAAGGGGTACAGGAATTACCAGCCATGCCATCTTGGCAGCCGACCACGGAGGGCGTTTCTCCCACATCGGCATCGTTGTCGATTCCTCGGGCATCGCCATGGTGGTGCACGCTGTTCCCGGAGAGCCCGATTATGAGGGAGACCCTGACCGAGTGAAGATGGAGCCAGCCGCTCAATTCTTTTCCACATTCAACGCATCTCTCGGCGAGGTATGCCGACCCATCGACTCCGTTGCTGCCAAAAAAGCCGCCGAGACAGCGATAGAATACTATCACCGCAAGGTGCTTTTCGACCATCAGTACGACCATACCGACACCACCCGTCTCTACTGCACAGAACTGGTGATGAACTGTTATCAAAAGGCGGGGATCGTGCTCACTGGTCCTCCCGCCCATTCCTTCTCCCTACCTGGCTTGAACTGCACCTGCTGGCTGCCATCCGACATCTATCATTCGGAATACATCATTCCTGTTTACTCCTTCAACCAACCCATCCAGTAAAAATATTCCTTGTCCATGCCCGACAGCCAAGCCATACAATCGCTCCGCCAGCAACGCCTGCTGCTCGAGATAGAATATGCCACAGAGCGCGAAGCTTATCGCCGCCAGACTGAAGCAGTGGGCTTGCAGCGCAAAGTCAAGCGGGGGGATGCCTGGTATCCCATCCGCGGCGGGGCATCCTACTACAACTCACTCAACCATTTGGTATTGGAGGTGCACCGCACTCAGGACACAGATATCGAGCACAATTTCGAATATGGCCGACCTGTTTGCTTTTTCCGAATCACCAAAGACGAAAAGGGCAATACCGCCATCAAATATTTCAAGCACACTTGTGTGGTCAACTATGCCGACGGCGACCGCATGGTGGTGATTGTGGAGGACACCGCTACTGTCGCAGAAGTGCAGCATGGTGAGAACATAGGTGTGCAACTGTTTTTCGATGAGACAACCTACCGGCTGATGTTCGAGGCCCTCGACCGTGTGATACAGGCCCGAGACAACCGCCTTGCCCACCTACGCGACCTTTTCTACTCACACATGCCGGCATCCAACTTCTCATTTGCCTCTTCTCGCTTCCCATGGCTCAACTCCACTCAGGAACGTGCTGTCAATGAAGTATTACGGGCGAAGGATGTCATAGTGGTGCATGGTCCTCCCGGTACGGGCAAGACGACGACCCTCGTTGAGGCCATCAGTGAGACCCTGAAACGTGAGAGCCAAGTATTGGTCTGCGCCCAAAGCAATATGGCCGTCGACTGGATTTCCGAACAACTGACCGACCGTGGTATCCCTGTGCTGCGCATCGGCAACCCTACCCGGGTCAATGACAAGATGCTGTCGTTTACCTATGAGCGGCGCTTCGAGGCTCACCCCGACTATCCGGAACTGTGGGGTATCAGGAAAGCCATCCGCCAACTGCGGCAGCAACGACCCAAAAAGAACAATTACCACCAGGCCATGGACCGCCTTCAGTCGCGTGCCACCGAACTGGAGATCCGCATCCAAAGCCAACTCTTCGACGAGGCACGTGTCATCGCATCCACTCTGGCCGGAAGCGCCAACCGCCTGCTGGACGGACAACGCTATGCCACGCTCTTCATCGACGAGGCGGCCCAGGCTCTTGAGGCAGCATGCTGGATAGCCATCCGCAAGGTCAACCGTGTTATCTTCGCCGGCGACCACTGCCAGTTGCCACCCACCGTGAAGAGTCTGGCAGCCCTGAAAGGCGGTCTGGCCAAGACTCTCATGGAGCGTATTGTGGAGAACAAGCCCGAAGTGGTGACCATGCTCCGCGTGCAATACCGTATGAACGAACAGATCATGCGCTTCTCATCCGACTATTTCTATGGTGGAAAGGTGGAGAGTGCCCCACAGATCCGTAGCCGGGGCATCCTCGACTACGACCATCCCATGACATGGATAGACACATCAGACATCGACAGCCATGAGGAGTTTATCGGCGAGAGTTTCGGGCGCATCAACCGCGAAGAAGCCGACCTCACCGCTGCTACCCTCGTGACCTACCTCACCAAAATAGGCCATCAGCGCATCCTCGACGAGCGCATCGACGTGGGCATCATCTCACCCTACCGCGCACAGGTGCAACTGCTGCGAAAACTCATCGCACGTCAGGCTAACCTCAAACCCTACCGGCATCTCATCAGCATCAATACCGTCGATGGCTTCCAGGGGCAGGAACGCGACATCATCATCATCTCACTCGTCAGGAGCAACAAAGAAGGACAAATCGGTTTCCTGCGCGACCTGCGCCGCATGAACGTCGCCATCACCCGCGCCCGTATGAAACTCATCATCATTGGCAACTCATCCACCATGGGCCGCCATCCCTTTTATAAAAAACTATATCAATACGTGACATCGTCATCCAAAGAATAAAGGACATGATACAGCAAGATTATTTCATTCGCGTCATCCGCGAGTTTTTCGCAGCCCTCGCCAAGGCACTTGAAAAAAAAGAAATCGAAGACAGGAGCAAGGCCATCCATGAATTGTATGAGCAATACCTCGGCTCGTATGAGTTCTACCAGAATGCAACGACAGAGGAAGCCATTGAGCAAATCATGCTGCTCTATCCTGAAGAGCAGCGCTACCAACGGATGGAGATGCTTGCCGAACTATATTATGCTGAGGCGGAATGGCGCGCCTTTCCTATATGCAACAATCTGCTCGAACGAGCCCTGGCTCTCTTTGAAATCATCGACCATAACAGTGGTGTCTACTCCCTTGCGCGCGCCGACAAGATCGACAGCATCCGCAAGCGCATTTAGAAGCCAAGTTTTCTCAATTCCACTATCATGTCGCGGGTGAATTCATCAGCACCTCGCGCATTCAGATGTGTTCCATCCTTGAAAAATTCATCATTATGAAGATATTTCGGATGATTGGAATAGTCCAAAAAAGGGATGGCATGCTCCCGGCAGATTTCCTTGATGGGTTGATATTGTGCAGTATCCGAACCATACCAAATCGGTGACACGACAAACAGCAACTTGGCATCACCACAAAGGTCAACAAACTTGTTGACGAAGTCCAGTTTCAATGGGTCGAAATCATATTGATTATTTGTCGTGATCACCCTGTTCCTGTTGACTTTCATTGGGTCAAGCCCGCCATTCAGAGGTCTGAATCCCTTAACACCTGTATCCGTAGAAAATGAAGTAAGATAGACAAAGACATTTTGCAGGAACTTGGAATTGTAACGATACAGGTAACTCTGCATCTTGTATTTCTCCGTCTGGTCTATATCTTCGAAGATTTCCTTGATGCCCTCCCGATCGTATCTTGATTTAAGCCATCCCAGATAAGTGTGGTTGTCGTTATTGAGCAAATCGAATGTCACAGCGATATCCTGGATGATTATTTTGGGAGTTTTCCTGCTTTCTATCATTTTCAAACGGCCATAACTGAGAATAATCCCATTGCCATCGTCTCCGCAGTTATAACACGACATACCCAAGGAGTCCTCCAACATTTGGGCATTGTAATGATGGACGGCACGCGAGGAGCCAAATATCAGAATATCCTCAGTGGCTTTGTTGCAAATATAATTATCTCTCCCCTGACCACCACCTGCAATACGATTGACAATGGTGTCCATGACATGACCAAAGGCAAAATCAAATATGGCAAGAATAGCAAACAAAAGAATGATCTTTAAGATGAATTTTTTCATGCCGTTAGAAATTTGCATAGATAAACTGATCGGAACTGAACACACCTATAGAAAGAATGGTGATGAGAAGCAGCAAATATGTACACCACCTGATAATGGCTGAATGATGATTCATCAACAGACATTTGCTGGGGAAAAACTCATCCCGCAAATCTTTCAGGAAGAGAAGCATCACTCCCAAGAATATAAGGGGAGAATCTGGCAATGGAGGTATATATAAAGTGAAGGGCAATGAAGTGTCAAACATACGTGTGATGGCTCCCCATCCGTCTTTCAATGTGGGCATGCGGAAGAAAACCCATGCAAAATTGACTATCAGGAACGTGATGATGATTTTCACCGTTTTGCCCAACCAACCATATTTGCATCGCTGCTGACCAAGCATCTTCTCGACAATTTGGCATATGCCATGCATGCAACCCCAGACAATGAAAGTCCAGTTGGCTCCGTGCCAGATACCGCTGACGAGAAAAGTCACAAATATGTTCCAGTAATTGCGTAACTTGGAGCACCGGCTGCCTCCCATCGGTATGTATACATAATCCTTCAGCCAAGTGGAAAGCGAGATGTGCCACCGATGCCAAAAATCGGTGACGCTGACAGCAAAATATGGTCGACGGAAATTCTCTGTGAGTTCAAAACCAAGCACCTTTCCGATACCGATGGCCATCAATGAATAGCCTGCAAAATCGGCATAAATCTGAATGGTGTAGAGCAGACTGGCTACGAAACACGACAACCCGGTATAGTTGTTATAACTCGGCAAGACAACATCTACATAGAGAGCCACGCGATCTGCTACAACAACCTTCATGAACATTCCCCATAGAAGCATTTTCAAACCATTGACCGATTTGGCATAGTCAAAGTATGGCCGCAATTGCTTCAACTGCGGAATAACAAGGGATGCCTTGTTGATGGGTCCTGACAGGATGCTCGGGAAGAATGACACAAACAATGCGTATGTGAGGAAATCCCTCTCAGCCTCCTGCCGCTTGTAGTAAACATCCCACAGATAGCCCAATGCCTGAAATGTAAAGAAGGAGATGCCAATGGGTATGGCCCAGTTCAGACCTGCCAAATGAAAGTCCAGGCCCAACGCAGACAAGAGGTCGGCAATGCTCTTGTTGATGAAGTTGAAGTACTTGAAGAAAACGAGTGGCAACAATCCCAACAAGACTCCAGCAGTCAGGACACGCTTAGGGTGGCTCGACCTATTGAGTGCCAATGCAGCGCCCCATGTCACAGCAGTCACACTAAACAGTATCAAGACATAGACCGGCTTCCACTGCAAATAAAGCAAATAACTCACAAGGAGCAAATACAAGTTCCTTGCTTTCGTGTACTTGGCTGGGATGGCATAGTACAATAGAAAGATAAGTGGAAACAGGACAATAAAACTAAACGAGTTGAATATCATCCGTTGTCATCATTTGTGTCTGATGGGACCCAAGTCAGACATTATTTGTTTTCCTCCACTTCAAAAGTGAATCGGCATGCGTTTGCTGATGCAAAGATAGTGAAAGAAGAGAGCAATGCAAAACAAAAAGCCAAGTTTTTGTTTTGCATTGCCGATACATCCATTATTTATTTTATAAGGTCACTTCCACCCCCACGCCAATCACACGGTTGGTGCGAGTGAACGACTCTTTCTGCTCGGGCATTGTAAGTCCCAGTCCTGCCATGGTGCGCTCAGGAGTAGTCTTGTCGTAGTCGCTGTAATTGGTCTGGAAATAAGCGGCATTAAGTTTCACCTTATCGCTGAGTTGATAACCTAGACCCACTCCAAACGTCCATGAATTGACTACAAACGACATGTCGTTCATATAGTCATCCGTCAATTGATAACGTGTCAACTGCGCGCCGCCGCTCACCTGCAATTTCTTTGTGATATCCCACTCTGCGCCTGCCAGATACTCGTTGGTGCCGCCATCCAGCAGTTTCTCCGAATGCTCATACCAATGGGCATCCGTGTCATAGAAATGATGATAACCGAGATTGAGCCTCACATCGGGAGTGACCGACCACTGTGCACCAAGAGCGAGTTGTGCGGGTGCATCCTCCGGCACCTCCGTCCCATCCACAAACTTGTTGGTGGCGGCAATGACGGTGGCCTCCTTCAGTGAAGAGTTGTTCTTCATACGCATGCGGGTCTTGAACTCATACTTGGCAGCCAGGTTGAAGGGACCTGTCTTGAAGTCGATGCCGAGGACGGGAGCGACACCCCATCCTGATTGGTCGGATTTCAGGTTGACACCATTTGAATAAGGAGCGAGGGTCTCTGCGCTGGCTGTCACCTCATCACTGACTCCCTGCAACTGCTGTCCGGCAGCCTGCAATTGCTGTCCCTTCTGGGTGAGTGCCTGTACCTCAGGTGTCTGCATGGCCTGCTCACGGGTCATGCCGGCTGCCATATAGCCGTTTACATACTGTGTGATACCATCCTGCACCTGGGCATTGAGTCCCGACAACACCGATCTGGCATCGGACACTCCCTTGATGACACCCTCGAAATATTCAGGCAGCGTGAGTCCGCTGTTTCCGTTCATCACACGGATGTTGTTCAGTCGGGCCTCATAAGAGGCTGAGCCATAGAGTAAGCGCAGTCCTCCATATACCGAGAGATGTTCGTTCACCTTGTAGGCAGCACCCATCTGAACACCAAAATAATATTGCTTTCCCTTCATGTATCCGTCGACATCATATCCTGTGACAGAAGGAACTCCGACACCCAGCGAAGATATTTGAGAGTTCAGGGCGTTGGACACATACATCAGGCGGCTGGCAATGGCACCCACTACGGTTTCAAACGAACCGAGTCCTTCGCTGAACTCACACTGTCCGCCTCCGCCAGGCACCGAGAAATTGAACTGGAAACTCCATTTGTTTTTATTGTATGCAGCCTGCAAAGACGGGATGAAAGGCGCATTGGCAATACCCTCAAATGTCTTGGTATCCTGTCCGTTGTTCTTGATGCCGAGGGTGTATAATGAACTCTTCGAGAGGATAGAACGGGTCTGGTGGGCATACTGCCAGTTGAAGCCTATATGCAGGCCGTCACTGAGAAAAGCCACACCTGCCGGGTTGGAATAAACACCATCCAAACCGATGGCAGCATCACGCGCCGGATTTCGAAGAAAATTCACACTTTGATTGGTATTGGTCAGGATACCTCCTGCAAATGTTGTCACTGAAACAAGAATGGCTCCAGCCATTCCCAACAATCTTTTTTTACACATTTTAAACTTCATTGGTTGAAAATTGTTTGCAAAGGTAAATAAATTGTTCCCAATTTCGGGAGCAAGCACCCAATAGATTAACTTACATTAACAATTTTCAGCCATCAAATTGCACAAAATTCCACTTTTGTGCAAGAAAAGCGGATAATTGTGCACGCAAACAACAGGCTATTCAGTCTTTTTTTCCTCCGGATATTTGATGCGTGTATGGTAAATGCTTTTGAGACGGTCGATGAGCACCTGCTTGGCCACAGCGATGTCATGGAAGGTAATGGGGCACTCGCGGAAGAAGCCCTCCTTCACTTGTTTGTCAATCAGTTCGTTGACCATTTTGCTGATGGTCTCGTCAGTATACTCATCGAGAGACTTAGATGCCGCTTCCACTGAGTCGGCCATCATGAGGATAGCCTGCTCCTTGGTTTCAGGATTGGGACCGGGATATGAGAAAATGCCAGGATCGACCTCCTCATTGGGATGCGCGTTCTTGTACTTGACATAGAAATAAGTGGCCATGCCCTTCCCGTGATGAGTGAGGATGAATCCCTTGATGACATCGGGCAGGTTATATTTCTCTGCCAGGCGCTGTCCGCTGATCACATGTCCGACGATCACTTTGGCACTCTCTTTCTCCGTGAGTCTGCTGTGGGGACTGAAACCCGCTTGATTTTCAATGAAGAATGCGGGATTGTCCATCTTTCCGATGTCATGATAGAGTGCTCCGGTTCTCACAAGCAACTGGTCAGCACCGACACGCCGGGCTATCTCTGCCGCCAGGTTGCCCACCGTGGTGGAATGGGCAAACGTTCCAGGAGCCTTCTCGCTGAGCATTCTCAGCAATGGCTGATTGCTGTCGGAGAGTTCATAAAACGTGATTTTCGACAAGAAACCAAAGAATTTCTCAATGAGATACATGAGCGGGTAGGCCAGGAGCAGGAGCACACCGCTGACCGCTAGATGGAAGAACCTGCTGTCGTCGAGAATCCCCAGTTGCCTTGTCTGGATAACCCCGATGGCATAATAAATAATGAAGGCACAAATAGTGCCCGTGATGGCGGCGTTGAACAGGTGTGCCCTTCTCGACATGTCACCGAGTGTGTAGATGGCAGCCAGACCTGCAGCCATCTCTATGATGACGAACTCATACTGACCTTCCAATGCCACAGATGCGATGAAGATGGTAGCGGCATGAGTCATGAATGCGGTCCGGGAATCGAGGAACACCCGTGTGATCATAGGCACAATGGCAAACGGTATGATGTATACACTGAGCAGCATTCTCCTCACCATCAAAGAGACAATCAGGTTGAAGAGTGTGATCATCAGGTAGAGCATCAGCAATTTACGCGGCTTCTTAAAGAAGTCGTAGCGGTAAATCATCAGATAGATGGTAAATAGGAGCACGAAGACAAGGACATAGATGATCTGACCGATGAGCACGTTGCGCACACTGACCTGATCACTCCTCTTTTTTGTCTCATTCTTCTTCTGCTCATACGATTTGATTTTCTGGTATGTCTTGTCTGTGATAATCTCCCCCTTGTCGACAATTCTCTCGTTCACGCTCACCATTCCCTCACTTGGTGCTATCTCGCTCATCGACTCTTTGAGCAAAATTTCGTTGATCTTCTTAGCATCCACCAAATTGGGCTTCACATAATTGTTGAGGTTGAATTTCTCCAACTCTTCCCTGTGCTGGGACAATTCGTCATCCAAGAAAAGCCTTCCATAGACATCTGATACCCTGGGCAGGTCTTTGACACATTCGCAGATACCCTCATCATCCACATAAACCTTGATGGAGTCAGAGTAATTTTCCATCACCTTGGAACGCTCCTCCTCACTCAGAATGCCTCTGTCATAGATGGAGTGCAGAATTCTGACAATGGAAGATTGATATTCCTTGAGCACACCGGTGGAGTCCTGCTCCGCCTGCGAGATGAATTCTGCAATCGCATCGTCGCCGATTTTCTTTTCCTTCTGGTATGCATATTGGTAAGTCTTCCGATTCCTGATGGAATCATTTCTCAGCATCTCCTCACTCTTGAGCACAGGAAACTCAATATCAGAGATGAGCATGTCATAAGTCCACGGTTTTCCTATATCATACACATACTCCTTACCAGGTTTGCGCGGCAGCGCCCATACGATAACAGCAGTGGTCGCCAAGACAAGAATGACAATGGTGGCCCACGACAGAAGCGAACGGTTTTTTACGATGCTGAACAAATTCATCATATAGTCCTAATGGCATTTGATGGGGCGAAAATACGAAAAAAATCTGATATTTCCTCTATTACGGAAAAAAAGCATTAAATTTGCACGAAATTTAAGATAAACCATCATGGAAGAGAGAAAAGTTAGGGTGCGTTTTGCCCCCAGTCCCACAGGACCTTTACATATCGGCGGTGTCCGCACTGCCTTATACAACTATCTTTTTGCCAAGCAGCACGGAGGCAGTCTGGTGCTACGTATCGAAGACACCGACTCCACACGCCTTGTTCCCGGAGCCGAGGAATATATCCTTGAGTCATTCAGGTGGCTTGGCATCAAATTTGACGAAGGTGTGTCCATCGGCGGCAACTATGGTCCATACCGACAGAGTGAGCGGCGCAAGATATACCGCCGCTATGTAGACCAACTGCTTGAGGACGACAAAGCATACATTGCTTTCGACACCCCCGAGGAACTGGATGCCAAACGTGCGGAGATTCCCAATTTCCAGTATGATGCCCGCACACGCGGAATGATGCGCAACTCACTGACTCTTTCCCGAGAGGAAGTGGATGACCTGATCAATGACGGCACGCAATATGTGGTACGCTTCAAGGTCACCCCTGGCGAGGCTGTCCATATCAACGACATCATCCGAGGTGATGTGTGCATCATGAGCGACGTGGTCGACGACAAGGTGCTCTACAAGAGTGCTGATGACCTGCCCACCTATCATCTCGCCAACATTGTCGACGACCACCTGATGGAAATCACACATGTGATCCGTGGCGAGGAGTGGTTGCCCAGTTCACCTCTTCACGTGTTGCTTTACCGCGCCCTCGGATGGGAGAGCACCATGCCCCGCTTCGCTCACCTGCCTTTGCTGCTGAAGCCAGAGGGCAAGGGAAAGTTGTCGAAGCGCGACGGCGACCGTCTCGGTTTTCCTGTGTTCCCCTTGGAGTGGCATGATCCGAAAACCGGTGATGTGTCGAGCGGATACCGCGAGAGCGGCTATTTCCCTGAAGCCATCATCAACTTTCTCGCACTGCTGGGATGGAATCCTGGCACCGAACAAGAAGTGTTCTCCCTTGAAAAATTGGTGGGGCTCTTCGACCTCTCGAAATGCTCCAAGTCCGGTGCCCGCTTCGACTATCAGAAATGCATTTGGTTCAACCATGAGTACATGCTCAACAAGAGCGATGAGGAAATCGCCAAACTGTTTGCCCCCATCGTTGCCGGCAATGGTGTGGATGAACCTCTTTCCCGCATCATCCAGGTGGTGTCGATGATGAAAGACCGTGTCAACTTTGTGAAGGAACTCTGGCCTTTGTGCTCATTCTTCTTCATTCCACCCACCAGTTATGACGAGAAGACGGTGCGCAAGCGCTGGAAAGAGGACTCGGCTCTTGTAATGGGCGAGTTGGCCACACTATTGGAGTCTCTTGACGACTTCTCCTTGGAGAACCAAGAGCGCGAGGTGCGTGCCTGGATTGATGCCAAGGGCTACAAACTGGGAGATGTGATGAATGCGTTCCGACTGGCATTGGTAGGCATCGGAAAGGGTCCGGGCATGTTCGATATCTCCGCCTTCCTTGGCCGTGAGGAAACCCTTCGGCGGCTTCGCCGCGCCATCAAGGTGCTGGGTTAGTCTTTTTCAAACCACAGCACTGTCTCAACGGAGAAAACCTGTTAGGAATTGTACAACATCCTGATATACCTCTATCTGGCTGGCGTTGCCATCTACAGTCTTTTTGACGAGAAGGTACGCAAGATGTGGCGTGGAGAACGTGCCGCCTTTGATGTGTTGCGCCAGTCTGTCATTCCTGGTGCCGATTACATCTGGTTTCACGCAGCCTCATTGGGCGAGTTTGAGCAAGGTCGCCCTCTGATGGAGGCACTGCGCCGCGACCATCCTGAGTACAAGATCTTGCTTACCTTTTTCTCGCCTTCAGGCTATGAGGTGCGCAAAAACTACGAAGGAGCCGACATCATCTGTTACCTTCCGCTTGACACGCCGATCAACGCCATCCGCTTCCTTCGCCTGGTGCGCCCTGTGAAGGCCTTCTTCATCAAATATGAGTTTTGGTACAACTATCTTCATATCCTGCGCCACCGCGGCATTCCGGTATACAGTGTGTCGAGCATATTCAGGCCCAGCCAGGTGTTTTTCAGATGGTATGGCCATGAATATGCGCATGTGCTGCGCTGCGTCACCCATTTCTTCGTGCAGAATGAGGAGAGCCGACGTCTGCTCGAGGGCATTGGTCTCCGCAATGCCACGGTAGTGGGTGACACCCGTTTCGACCGCGTGCTCCAGATCAAGTCTGCCGCCCGTCAGTTACCCATTGCCGAGGCTTTCAGCAAGGGGCACAAGGTGTTTGTAGCAGGTTCCAGTTGGCCGCCTGACGAGGAAGTGTTCATCAAATATTTCAACAGCCATCCCGACTGGCGCCTCATCATCGCCCCTCATGTGATAGGCGATGATCATCTGCGCCAGATTCATTCCCTGCTCAACATGCCCACCGTGCACTACACCGATACCACCCCAGAGGAGGCGGTAAAGGCCAGGTGCCTGATTATCAACTGCTTTGGTTTGCTGTCGAGCATATACCAATATGGCCAGGTGGCATATGTTGGCGGAGGATTCGGTGTGGGAATCCACAATGTATTGGAAGCCGCAGTATGGGACATGCCTGTCATTTTCGGTCCCAACAACAAGCGTTTTCAGGAAGCACAGGGACTGCTTGCCAGCGGCGGTGGCTTTGAAATCGACAGTTATGAGACATTCGACGAACTGATGGACCATCTCGACACGGATGCCAACAAACTCCTTCAGGCGAGTCAGGCAGCTGGCACTTTCGTCAAGGGACAGGCTGGAGCCACAGCCAAGGTGCTGGAGGCTGTGAAGTTATAATCCAGACTTGTCGGACTCGTCAGTCTTATCCTCCTCCAGATACCACTTTGAATATCCCACGTAATGGGCAGCAAAACTTTCTGCCTGGTCAGGACGTGTTTTCTTGATGAATTTGGCAGGTACGCCGCCCCAGATCTCATGGTCACCAATGATTGTACCCTGAAGCACCAGTGCTCCAGCCGCCACGATGGCTCCCTTGCCCACCTCAGCGTTGTCGAGCACAGTGGCTCCCATGCCTATGAGGGCACCTTTCCGTATGGTGCAGGCATGCACCGTAGCGTTGTGGCCTATGGAGACATCATCCTCGATAATGGTGGGTCCCACCTCATAAGTGACATGCACACATGCCCCATCCTGTACGTTCACACGGTTTCCCATGCGGATAAAAGCCACATCACCCCGTACGACAGCATTAAACCAGATGGAACATTCGTCGCCCATCTCCACATCGCCCACAATGGTAGCATTCTCGCTGAAATAGCAGTCTTTTCCCCATTTGGGTGTCAGACCTTTCACAGATTTAATCAGAGCCATTTTTATTGAAAATTGAAGATTGAAAATTGAAAATTATTTGGCGAGCACTTTGGACATGCTTTCGAGGGCTGTCATCAACTGTGAGCGCGGACAGGCGATATTGACACGGATGAAGCCCTCCCCTTCCTGTTCGCCATACATCGTACCGCTGTTGACCAAAACCTTTCCTTCACTGAGCAGCCGCCGGGTGATCTCATCACTGGTCTGTCCAAGCGGACGGATATCAAGCCAGACGAGATAAGTTCCCTCGAGAGTAGTGATTCCCACCTGAGGCATATGCTCGGCAAAATATGCCCTCAGACAGTCATAATTGCTCTTGAGATAGTCACACAACTGGTCGATCCACCATCCGCTATCATTGTATGCCGCCATCAGCGCCTCGACACCAAACGGATTGACATCACACACCTCATTGATGTTGATGGCACGGTCGATGCGCTCACGCACCAAACTGTTGTTGCAGATGATGTTGGCAATCTGCAGTCCCGCGATATTGAACGATTTGGAGGGTGAGTTGAGTGTGACTGAGTTGTCAAGGCACTCTTTCGACACCGATGCGAAAGGAGTGAACCGGTATCCAGGCATGACCAGTTCACAGTGTATCTCATCGGACACCACTCTCACACCGTTTCTCAGGCAGATATCATTGACATGTCTCAGTTCCTCTTTGGTCCACACCCTCCCAGCGGGATTGTGTGGATTGCAGAGCACAAGCAGCCGCGTCTTGGAGTCAGCGGCCTTGCGTTCCAGATCGTCGAAATCGATATGGTAGGTGTTGTCCTGATAAATGAGCGGATTCTCCACCACCTGGCATCCGTTGTTGCGCACGGAGGAGAAGAAGCAGTTGTAAACGGGAGTCTGTATGATGACCTTGTCACCTGGCAGCGTCATGGATTTGATGACGGCAGAGAGGGCTGGTATCACTCCCGAGGTGTAGATGATCCATTCGCGGTCGATGTGCCATTGATGACGTTCTCCAAACCATCTGATGATAGCGTCATAATATGCCGGTGGCACCTGGGTGTAACCGAACACGCCATGCTCCGCTCTTCTCATAATGGCCTCGGTGATGGGCTGGGCCACACGGAAATCCATGTCTGCCACCCACATGGGAATGGCTCCCTGAGCCTCCTCACAGTCCCACTTTACGCAATGGGTGTTCCTTCTGACGACAGGGGTGTCGAAATCGTGTTGTTTCATCATGCTCTTGTTAGGATTTGACAGTCGGCAGGTCCCTTGATGTTCTCATCGAGGATGATTTCTCCATAACCGTCGGCGACGATGATACCGCTGGCGGGATTCTTTACGCTCTTGATGATACCTCTGATGTCGGCCTTCAGTGTGGAATACTCAAAGGCGCGGTCGCACTCAGGGTCGAAGGTACAGTTTTCAAGCACCAGGTCTTGAGCATAACAGAGGGGTTGCTCACCGCCGATGTGGCAGTTGACAAGCCTGAGGTTCTTGGAGTGCCAACCCAGATATTCTCCGTCAAGGTAAGAGTCGTAGATGGTGACGTTTTCCACCTCCCAGAACGAATCCTTGGTGACGATATGGGCATTGTGTATCTCCATATTGCGCACATATTGGAAGACATACTTGCTGTCGCTTTTTAGATTGTTGACCACAATGTTCCTGCTACCCATAAAAGGATAAGTGCCTTCATGCAGCACCACATTGTCGATGTGCAGTCCGTCGATGTTCCAAAAGGTCTCGTCGGCATCGTTGATGGTGACATTGCGCAATTTGAGGTTGTGCATCTCTCTGAAAAACTTCGGACCGTCAATCACGCAGTCAGCCATCTCCATATCGTTGGAGTACCAGATGGCAGACCTGGAGCCTGGCGCGAAATAGCAGTTGGTGATAAGACTTCTGTCAACATGCCACAAGGGATATTTCCCCTCGAAGCGGCAGTGGTCACATTCGATATCGCTGCATTCCTTGATGCCCGACTCCCCCTCGGTGATGGTGACGTTCTCCAGTCGGAGTCCGTGTGACTCAAAGAGCGGGCGCTCGCCACCGAAAGACTGTTTTTTTATTATTTTCTTCATTATTTCAGGTTATTCTCTGCTTCAAACAAAAAGTGTGCCTTTTGCTGTTTTCTGACAGTACCATGAGAGGATATTTCCGTCTACAAACTCCCGTTTTCTCTGTATGGCTGTTGCTGGGACAGAGGGAGCAGGGGTGCCGTCACCCACTACAGCAGAACCGGTTTCCACCCTTATCTCATCCCATAGGTCGGCATCGATGAACGACTGCAAAGTGGAGCGCCCTCCCTCGACGAGCAGCGACAGCAGTTGTTTGTTGCGGCATTCTTCAAAAACCTCATCGATGCCATGGTCGGAGGAGAGCACCATCTTTATTGGGTCGGGGCCGCTCCAGTGGCGCACGTTGAGCAATGGATGCTCACGCTCTTCGGTGACCCGTCCCACAAGGATGGCATCATGCTCGGCGCGCAACCGATGCACCAACATCTTGGTGAAAACAGTCGAGATGGCTTTGGGCTGGAAGTGGTCGTCCAGGAACCCGTCGGCTGTCTGCGCCCATTTCAGCGTGATGTAAGGCCGGTGACATTGGTGGAAGGTAAAAAAACGCCGGTTGAGCCATCTGCACTCCTCCTCACACACTCCCACCTTCACCTCTATTCCTGCCTCGCGGATACGTTGGATGCCCTTCCCTTGCACCCGGGCGAAAGGGTCGACACATCCCACCACGACACGTCTGACACCCTTGCTGACAATCAGGTCGGCACAGGGAGGTGTCTTCCCAAAGTGGGCGCAGGGCTCCAAACTGACATACACGGTAGCCTCGGGGAGCAGGTGCTCATCAGCATCTCTCACAGAGGCAAAGGCAATCACCTCAGCATGCCCTTCACCGCAGCGCACATGATATCCCTCGCCGATGACGCGGCCTTGCGCCACAATCACCGCCCCCACCATCGGGTTGGGACGGGTAGTGAGCAATCCGCATTCGGCAAGTTGCAGACAACGGTGCATATACATCTCATCGATGGCTTCCTGTCGGGAATCTGTTGTCACATGCATGTCACTCATGATTGCAAAGATACTATTAAACAAATGAAAAGCCAAATTTATTTAAGTTATTTGTTTTGATTTTCATTTGTCTTGCACTACCTTTGCCAAAGGATTTAAGCAGGTATTCAAAATTTGCCCTACTTATCATCATCATCGGATGGAAGGACTCAGTTATCAGCAACTATGGCAACAACTTGTTCCGCTCTATGAGGTCGGCGAGGCTCGCGCACTGGTGCGCCTGCTGATGGAAACTCAGTTTGGCATCAGCCTGCCCGACCTGCTATGCTACGGCACCAGTCTATTGGATGAGGAGAAACAAGAGCAACTGCATGAGATGATGCGCCGGTTGAGGAACTCCGAACCCATACAATATGTGCTGGGCAAGGCAATGTTCTATGGCCGGATGTTTCATGTGGAACCAGGTGTGCTGATTCCTCGCCCAGAGACAGAGGTGCTCTGCCGGTGGGTGATGGAAGACACCCCACCCCAACCCTCCCCCAAGGGGAGGGAGGCAACCTCCACACAGCCCCGCATCCTCGACATCGGCTGCGGCAGCGGCTGTATCGCCATCACCCTCGCTTTAGAGATTGAGGGAGCCCAGGTGACGGCATACGACATATCCCCCAAGGCATTGGAGGTGACGCAGCACAATGCCAGCACCCTCGGGGCACAAATAACCACAAAGCAAATTGACATCCTCGCCGCCATGCTGCCCACAAAAGATGATAGGACATCTATAGAATCTAGAATATCTAGAGAATCTAAAATATCCAACATCACCGCCGAGAGCAAAGGGGAAAGTTTCGATATCATCGTCAGCAATCCCCCTTACATCTGCAGAGATGAGGCCGCTGCCATGCATCCAAATGTGCTGCGGCATGAGCCCCATGAGGCTCTTTTTGTGCCTGATGCCGACCCGCTATGTTTCTATTCCGCCATCGCGCGCTTTGCAAAGGTTCACCTGCCCCCCGGTGGCCTGCTGTTCTTTGAGTGCAACCCTGCCTACACACAGGATGTCGCCCATCTGCTCTCCGCATCGGATTTCAGTGATGTCACCACCCACAACGATGATTTTGGAAAGACAAGGTTTGTAAAAGCCATCAATAATATCTAGAAAATCTAGAACATCTAGAGAATCTAGAATATCTAGAAAAAAACAAAATATCTATGAAGGATCTCACCGAACAAGAGGCACTCTTCCGCCTCACCACACTCTGTTCCCAGGCCGAGCACTGCTCATGGGAGATGACCGAGAAGATGCGGCGCTGGGGACTCAGCGCCGAGGCTCAGGCACGTATCATGAAGTATCTGACAGACGAGCGCTATATCGATGAGACACGCTACTGCCGCGCCTTTGTACGCGACAAGATCAGGCACAACAAATGGGGCCGCAGGAAAGTAGAGCAGGCACTGCTGGCAAAGCGTATCAGCCGCGATATCTACCTGCCTGTGCTTGATGAGACCGATGATGCCGACTATCTTGAGGTGCTCCGCCCGCTGCTGAAGTCTCGCCGCAGCCAATTGAGCGGCATGAGTGACTATGAGATGCGCGGCCGCCTGGTGCGCTTTGCCATGAGCCGTGGCTTCACCTTCGACATTATCCGCCAGTGCCTTGAGGTCGATGACCTTGACGTGGAAGAAGGAGACAGCGACGATGATTAGTTTTTGGCATCGGTTGCTCAACCTCATCTCGCCCGATGCCTGTGTGGTGTGCGGCTGCCGCCTCGGTGTCGAGGAGGAGGTACTATGCACCTCTTGCAACCTGCATCTTCCCCGCACTTTTTTTGCCGCTCAGGGCAAAGACAACCTGATGGCGCGCCGCTTCTGGGGACGCATACCCATCGAACGGGCCGCCGCCCTGTTCTATTATGAGGCTGGTTCGGAGGTGAGCCGCATCATCTACCAACTGAAATACAATGGCCGTTCTGATATCGGCGAGGTGATAGGACGCATGGCTGCGGAGGAATTTGCTGCCAATGACTTCTTCGGAGACATCGACCTCATCATCCCCGTTCCTTTGGCCAAGAAACGTGAGCGACAGCGCGGATACAACCAGAGCGAGTCCATCGCACGCGGCGTGGCATCGGTCACTGGCCTTCCCTTGGTATGCGATGCAGTCAAGCGGCTTAGTTTCAAGGAAAGCCAGACACAAAAGAGCCTGCGTGAGAGAATGGAGAATGTGGAGGATGCCTTCCAACTGACGGGAAAGGTCAACCTTCAGAATCGTCATGTGCTGATGGTCGACGACATCGTCACCTCTGGTGCCACCATCTGCTCCTGTGCGAAGCCTCTGCTGTCAGCAGGGGGACTCCGCATCAGTGTCTTGTCATTGGGCGTGGTGAAATAATCTCAAATCAAGCGAAACTCAATTCACAGACAGCACTCCAAATGGTCCTGTGGTAGCAGCACGGTATCGGGTGAGCCGCTTTCCTTGTTCTCCCGATGCGACAAAGCCATCATTGTTAAGGTCATACTGTCTGTGACAGACGGCACAAGATGCCAGTCCGTTGGTGCTCACAGACAGCGGTTTGCTGCGGATGGGTATGTCATTGGGGTCGAAGCAGTTGGGGCATTCCCGGTCGAAAGCGTAGAAGACAGCCGGAATGTTGAGTGTGCCGTATCCCACAATGATGCCGTTGTTGTAGCCTAAAATGATGGTGCGTTTCTTATCTATGGCATTGAGAATCTTGCTGCTTGACTGTCCCGCGCTGTTGGTAAAGACAAAACTCTCTGCCCCACCCTTCACCGTTTGGGTGATGGTGCAGAAAGTGCCGGGAGCAGCAGGATTCATAGCACTGGCAAGGGTAGCATCCTGGTGGACGCTGTTGTCAATGATAAGAATACATGCGCCAACCGTATACTCGTTCTCGGTTTCGCCACACGCGGCGAACAGGGCACAAGTGAGTAGGAAAAGCCACTTCCTCATGACAGCAGCGATTTTTCTGCTTCGGCCACTCGCTCGAAATGGAAGCCGCCGAAGGTCTGTTGCATCAACTCGCTGATGCGGTCATTGCACAGGTTGCCGATGCTGCCCTCATGGGTATGGCGTATATGCTTGTCGGGAACGAAGCGTCCTGCCTCAATGTCCAACCCCACTTTTTTGTAGGCATCGCGGAAAGGCATTCCCGCCGCAGCAAGGCGGTTGACTTCCTCGACAGAGAAGATGGGGTCATAAAGCGGATTGTCGAGGATATGCTCATTGACCTCGATGCGGTTGATGATGTAGGCAGCCATCTGCAAACAATCCTTCAGTTCGTCGAACGCGGGCAGGAACACCTCCTTGATGATCTGCAGGTCGCGGAAATAGCCGCTTGGCAGGTTGTTCATGATGAGCGTCACCTGCTGCGGCAGTGCCTGCAGTTTGTTGCACTTGGCCCTGATGAGTTCAAAGACATCGGGATTTTTCTTATGGGGCATGATGCTGCTGCCAGTAGTACATTCCTTGGGCAGACGTACGAAGGAGAAATTCTGACTGTTGAACAGACAGGCATCAAACGCGAGTTTTGCCACAGTTCCGGCGACAGTTGCCATGGCAAACGCCACGTTGCGCTCCATCTTTCCCCTTCCCATCTGGGCATACACCACGTTGTAGTCCATGGAATCGAAGCCCAAAAGCCGCGTGGTCATCGTCCGGTCGAGGGGGAACGAACTGCCATATCCCGCGGCACTTCCCAGCGGGTTGCGGTTGGTCATGCGATAGGCGGCCTGCAGGAAGAGCATGTCGTCGGCCAGACTCTCTGCATAGGCGCCGAACCACAGTCCGAACGAACTGGGCATGGCCACCTGCAGGTGGGTGTAACCGGGCATCAGCACATCCTTGTATTGCTCGCTCTTGGCAATCAACTCTTCGAAAAGCACCATGACGGCCTCTGCGATGTCCTGCAATTGGTGACGTGTAAAGAGTTTCAGGTCGACCAATACCTGGTCATTGCGCGACCGTCCGCTGTGTATCTTCTTTCCCATGTCGCCAAGTTGGCGGGTGAGCATCAGTTCTACTTGGGAATGAACATCCTCCACACCTTCCTCAATGACGAACTCCCCTCTCATGCAGAGGGCATGGATATCGCGAAGGGCGGCCAGCAACTGCCGCAGTTCATCCTTTTCCAAGAGTCCGATAGACTCGAGCATGGTGATGTGCGCCATCGACCCCAGCACATCATAAGGTGCCAGATAGAGGTCCATCTCTCTGTCGCGCCCCACGGTGAAGCGCTCTATCTCACTGTTGATTGAAAAGTCTTTCTCCCAAAGTTTCATTGCCCCAACAACTAAAACTATGAACTATAAACTATGAACTATGAATTATGAACTATGAACTACTCATACTTTCCCGCCGCAATGGCATCGGCCAGTTTCTCCAACCCAGCCTGCAGGGGTTTTGAGATCATTCCCTTGACAAACGGGTTGAGGTCTGATTTGATGGTGAGTTTCATCTTGCACACCGTATCGGTGACAGGCAGCAACTGCACCCAAAGATTGAAGGGCAGCGGTGAACTAACTGTCTCATATTTAATGGTCTTGGGCTCCTCCCTGTCACAGATACGGATGGAGATGCTGCCCACGGGTGGCACACTCATGGTGATGGAGTCGTTGGAGAAGATGATTTCGTCGCGCTGCTCTTCAGGCAGTCGGTCACGCACCTCCTCACTCAACTGCAGGTCGCTGAGCCTGTGGTAGACAGCCTCCTGCGAATATGGGATTTCCCTGATGCTGCTTTCAAATTTTGTTTCCATAATCTTTTCGGATCGTTAAAAAGTGATGTCTTTTGCATCTTGCAATAAGGAGTTCCAAATATCTATATCAACACAAAGATACAGAGATACAGAGTCTTAAATATCCCTTTGTGTTTCAGTTTCTCTGTGTTGAATCGGAATATGCAAGATCCATCATCATTCTTCACTCTTCATTCTTCACTCTTCATTCTTCACTCTTCACTCTTCATTCTTCACTCTTCACTTCCACCCCGCCGGGTCCTTGCGCCAGTCATTGAGCAGTTGGATGTCGCTCTCGGCGATATATCCTGTTTCGAGTGCAGTAGCCACCACATGGTCATAGTCGGTGAGGGTGACGAGTTTGACACCAGCCTCTTCGAATGCCTTCTCTGCCACGTCGAAGCCATAGGTGTAGGAGGCCACCATGCCTACCACCTCGCAACCATGCCGCCGCAGGGCTTCCACGGCCTTGAGGCTGCTGCCTCCGGTAGAGATGAGGTCTTCCACGACCACGACCTTCAGGCCTGGCTTCAGTTCTCCCTCGATGAGATTCTCGAGTCCGTGGTCTTTTGGTTTGCTCCTGACGTAGGCGAAGGGCAGGTTGAGTGCGTCAGCCACGAGTGCGCCTTGTGCGATGGCACCGGTGGCAACTCCTGCTACGGCCTCTGCCTCAGGGAAATGCTCCAGCACGGCATGGGTCAGTTCCAATTTGACAAATGTCCTCAACTCGGCAAACGACAATGTCTTTCGGTTGTCGCAGTAGAAGGGTGATTTCCATCCCGATGCCCATGTGAAGGGGTCGTTGGGCTGCAATTTGATGGCTTTGATAGCCAGCAGTTTCTTGGCGAATTCTTTTTTGAGGTTGTTCATATTCATTCTCTGATGAAGGTTGTGATGCGCTGTCATCTTATGACATCCCGCATCTGTTGTGCAAAATTACACATAATTTCGCAAACACCCAAAAAGAGGCACCAAATAGTAATTCAAAATGCCCTACTCATAATGATGAGAGGCGGCTCAAGAAAAACATGATGATTATTTCTTAAAAACCACTTAGTTATTTCAAAGAAAAGATTAATTTTGTATCATCAACAAAAAACATTGATGAATGGATAGAAACTATACATACAAAGTGTTAGGTTGCGTAAATGAGGTATATAAAGAACTTGGCCATTGGCAGTGCAGCAGATGAGCAGGCTTCTCACCATAGAATTCCTTATTTCCTTGATTCTTTAGACTATTTGACAATAACAAACGAACAAAGACAATGAGAAAAAGCGTATTTATGATGGCCGCAGCAGGCCTGATGATTCTCGCCTCCTGTGGAGGCAACAGCAACAAAGAGGTTGTGCAGCAAGCCGCTTCCGAAGAGAAAGACACCACAGCCAGCGTCGCCGTGGTACGCGACACCTTCCCCGCCGACCGCTGGATGGAGGAGAACAAACAGAAAGATGGTGTGGTGGAAGAGAACGGCATCCAGTACAAAGTGCTTCAGGAAGGTACGGGCGACAAGCCCAACAAGCGCAAGCGCGTGAAGATGAACTTCGAGGTGCGCCTGACCAATGGCAAGTTGGTGGAGTCGCACTGGGGAAAGGATGTGATGGAACTGCCCGTGGCGAATGTCATCCCCGGTCTGCAGAACGCCCTCACCCTCATGCCCGAAGGCTCCACTTGGGAAATCTACATCCCCTGGCAATTAGGATACGGAACTGAAGGTTCAAAAAACATTCCTCCCTACTCCGCATTGATTTTCAAGGTGAAACTGATCGAAGTGGTGAAACTGAAATAAAGATTTTGAAATAGATTCAATAAAGAGAAACGGAGGCACAAAGTTTTTCTTTGTGCCTCCGTTTCTCTTTGTGTTGATAAAGGGGAGTTTACTCCATCAGGGCGTTTTTCTCCAGGGTCCAACCCTCCCGTTTGGAGAGTTCGTTGTCGGCGCCCTTGAACATCTTGGCAGCCTGAGCATCGCCCTTCAATTGCCAGTTGAGCCAAGCCAGAGCCACCACGGAGAACTCACCGCCATGAGGCTGCGCGTATGTTCCGCCATGCCCCACAGGCAAATTGGCGGCACATGCCGGCACATGGTCGATGCGGTGGAAATCATCCATGCCATTACCATAGGCGATATCCTTCTCTCCGCCGAGGATATAGATGATGGAGGAGTGGATTTCCTTGAGTTTTGACTTGGGAGGCATGGGCATGCCACCCACTGCGCTGCCGGCATTCTCTTGGTTGAACAGTCCGCTGTTGCACACCATCAGCGTCTTGATGCGACTGTCGGCGCAGTTGTACAGGGTCTGCAGTCCGCCGCATGACATACCTGCCACTGCGATATTCTTCACGTCAATTTTGTTGTAATAGGGCGAATTCTTATCTGCATTCTGCGCGATGACCCAGTCCATCGACTCAATCTGCTGCTCAGTGGTCGACATAGGACCACGATAGCGCTGTCCTTCCTCAGGGAAAAAGCCAGTGGCAAGCACGATATAGCCGTATGAGGCGATTTCGTTGAGGAACTTGTAGTGCTCAAAGGGTGAGTTGGCACAGGCTCCGTTGCCCCACACCAAGACTGGAAGGGGATTCTTTGCATCAAACTTGGAGAGGTCCTGCGGCACGAACACGGTATGTGCCGGCAGTGTCGGCTCTTCCTTCATAATGGCCTTGTAGGGACCGGTTCCGCCTTCCTCCACCACCCGTGATGCTGGTGTACCGTCAGCAGTAAAACACATGCCTGTCAGGCAAAAGGCCACCATTGCTGTCGTGGCCAAAATTCTGCGTAATAGTTGTCTTTTCATCGTTTAGTGTAATTTATGATTAGGTGATTTCAGTGTTATCCGACTTTTCTGACGCGATACATCGCGTCCCTACCTGTTGCCCCGCCATTTTAGCCCCGCCATCTTAGCCCCGCCATTTTGCCCCGCCATCTTAGCCCCGCCATCTTGCCCCGCCATTTTAGCCTCGCCATCTTAGCCTCGCCATCTTAGCCCCGCCATTTTAGCAGCCTCCCTCTCCTTTGGAGAGGGCTGGGGTGAGGTATTAAATCCCTCTTTCCGCCCAGTCGCCGCGGTCAAGGTTGCGGTAGCCGATGGCCTCTGCGATATGGTGGCTCTGCACACGCTCCGAGTTGTCGAGGTCGGCGATGGTGCGCGCCACCTTGAGGATGCGGTTGTAGGCGCGTGCTGAGAGTTTGAGGCGTTCCATACCGAGACGGAGGAGTTCGAGACTCTTGGCATCAGGTTCCGCATATTGGTGAATCATCCGCTCCGTCATCTGCGCATTACAGTGGATGCGGCCGCCAGCCGAATCCTTAGGGAGTGAGCCGAAGCGCTTCTCCTGGATGGCCCGCGCCTTGATGACCCGCTCGCGGATGGCTGCCGACGGTTCGCCCGGTGCTGCTTTTGAGATATCCTCAAAACTCAGGGCCGAAATCTCGCACTGGATGTCGATACGGTCGAGCAGCGGACCCGAAATCTTGCTCATATACCGCTGAATCTGTCCCGGTGTGCACACACAGGTGTGCGTGGGGTCGCCATAATAACCACACGGACAAGGATTCATGGATGCCACGAACATGAACGAGCACGGGAACTCCACCGTGTATTTCGCCCTTGCAATGGTAATCTTGCGGTCCTCAAGGGGCTGTCGGAGCACCTCCAGCGTCTGCTTGGAAAATTCAGTGAGTTCATCGAGAAAGAGCACCCCATTGTGAGCCAATGACACCTCTCCCGGTTGGGCGCTGAGCGACCCGCCGCAGAGTCCCACCTGCGAGATGGTATGGTGGGGGGCGCGGAAAGGCCTCTGGGAGATGAGCGATGTGTCACGGCTCAGTTTGCCCGCTACGGAATGCACCTGCGTCGTCTCCAGGCTCTCAGCGAGGGAGAGCGGCGGAAGGATGCTGGGCAGGCGTTTTGCCATCATCGACTTGCCGCTTCCCGGCGGACCGATCATGATGATATTATGCCCTCCAGCAGCAGCCACCTCAAGAGCCCGTTTCACGTTCTCCTGTCCGCGTACGTCTGCGTAGTCGAGTTCAAAATTATACTGCTGCTCGTAGAATTCCTTGCGGGTGTCCACCACGGTGGGCTCAGGGTGCTCAGCGCCAGTGAGCAGCGCCACTACCTGCGTGATGTCGTCCATGCCATACACCTCAAGGTTGTTGACTACCGCCGCCTCCCTGACATTGTCACGCGGCACGATGAGTCCCTTGAAATGCTCCTTCCGTGCCCGGATGGCAATAGGCAGTGCTGCCCGGATGGGTTTGAGCCTTCCGTCAAGGCCCAATTCTCCCACAAGCATGTATTTGTCGAGGTTGGTGACGGGAATCTTGCCATGCGCGGCGAGGATGCCGATAGCGATGGAAAGGTCGTAACTGCTACCCTCTTTTCTGATGTCTGCCGGCGACAGATTGATGGTGAGGCTGGAGAGCGGCAGTTTATATCCCACGTTGGGCAAGGCAGCGGTGATGCGCGAGTAACTTTCCCTCACGGCGGCATCGGCCAGTCCGGAGAGATTGAACATCACACCACGTGTCATGTTCACCTCGATGGTGATGGTGGTGGCCTCAAGCCCCACCACTGCCGCACAAAAAGTTTTCGCCAACATCTTTATTAGATTGAAGATTGAAAATTGAAAATTGAAAATTATTTTCAGACTCCTCAGACTCACCTCTCACCTCTTACCTCTCACCTCATACCTCTCACCTCTCACCTCTTACCTCTTACCTCTCGCTTCTCACCTCTCACAACTCTTCGAGTTTTTGCTTGAGGGCACCAAGGTTGAGACCGCTGGCCACCACTTTCCCATGATGATAAATCACATTGTCGGGCACGGTGGAGAGACCGACTTGCTTCATAGCCTGACACTCAAAGAGTTGTCCGTCGAAAATGATGGGGTATGCACCGAGCGTGTCACGCTCCACGATGCGCTCACAAGCCTTCCTGTCCGCATCCAGGCAGATACTTACCAGTCGGATGCGCCCTCCCGATGCCCTTGCGATGCGCCTTAACTGACGCTGCATCTCCTGGCTCTCATAACTCCAACTGGCCCATGTGCTGACCACGGCGATTTGATCGCCCAGGTCGGCTTCCGTCACCGACCCTCCCCCAAAACGCGGACCGGAGAATCTCGGTGCCTTTACCCCGACCATGCTGTTTTTCATTTGTTCCATCTGGCGCTGGAGGATGATGAGCGGGCCATTCTTGGGTTGCTTTGACATCATCTTCTCAGCCAGCGTGGCAGCCTTCGCATAGTCGGGCGACAAGCCCTGCACAAAAAACTTCCTCAGCAGATACAAACCGACGGGCGACTCCGGGTGCTCATTGATAAATGTCTCGGCCATCTTGACCACCTCGGGCGGTGAGGCCGATGCCGTCTGCTTCCTGAATGTCGTCATCTGCTCATTGGCTTTGGTGCCTTTCACCTCCATCTCTTTCATGTGTGAGGCATCTGCCTTGATTTCCACGCTCTTGCCGGGTTCGGCAAAAATGGGCTGTTCAGAGAAATTGGGAAATACGAGCATCAACATGACAGGCCGCTCGCAAGGCCTTTCAAAAGTGAACCGTCCTCCCACCACCTTGATGGTGTCGATGCCATCGATATCCCCGTCGGGGCTGTAGACATAGAACTCGCCCTGATTCATGTTGAGAAATCGTCCTGAGAGTTGAAAACGGTCACTTTCCACGCCGCATGCCACAAGGAGCAATGCCATGAACAATATGTGGGGAAAGCGTCTCATAGGGGAGGGAATAAAAGTGCCGCGAGCGGGACTCGAACCCGCACGGCCATTCCTGGCCAAGGGATTTTAAGTCCCTCGTGTCTACCAATTCCACCATTGCGGCTGGTGTTACGGACTGGCCGGGACCGACCAGCGGTATCCGCATAGTTGTGCAAAGGTAATCCGTTTTGCACGAATGCGCAACAATTTTACGGATTTTAACACTATTGTCCCCCGACTTGTCCGACTTGTCCGACTTGTCCGACCTGTCGGACTCGTCGGACCTGTCGGACCTGTCGGACCGGTCCGACAAATAATTATCGGAGCGAGCAGCCATGAAGGTGCTCGCCCCGATGTGGTCATCTCCTCTTCACCAAGAGGAGCAGAGAGGTTTAGTCCTCCCAAAGTGACTTGCTCTCGACTTGTTGGAGATCGGTCTCGAAGTTGGAGGTGTTGGTGAACTCGTCATCATTTCCCACCTCATCATTGACTCCGGACACTCCCGAGGCCATGATGGTCATGGCAGAGGGGATAATCTCAGTTTCAGGTTTGATGTATTCTCTCATAATGTTCAATAGTTATGTGACCTTGTCTGAATTTTCTTATTTTATCACCTGCTTGCGGCCGTTGATGATGTAAACCCCTTTCTGCAGATGGCCCTGTACGCGCACACCGGTGAGGGTATAAGCCTCGCTGTTTCCCAGTTCTGTGGCAACACTCTGGATACCGTCGGTCTCTTCGGGATTGATGAGGATGCCCTGATTGGCAGGATTAGGGTTGTAAGTGCTCTTTGGCACAGCGAGGAAGGCTGTGTTGTCATTCTTCGACAAGAAAGGTTCACCACCAGCCACTCCATAATAGAAGCCCACGCTCTTAGAATCATTGTTGCCGTTGAGCGACAGTTTGTAGAAGGTGAACTCACTGTTATCACCAACTGAAGCAGGCACAGTCGTATACTCACCCTTTACAGTGGGATAGAGCATGTTGGCACCCAAAGTTA
Source organism: Prevotella sp. (assembly GCA_016281815.1). GTDB lineage: Bacteria > Bacteroidota > Bacteroidia > Bacteroidales > Bacteroidaceae > Prevotella. Next base: position 91,132 of record JAEEJK010000083.1, read on the forward strand.
CCGCCTCGCCCTCTGTTGGATTGAAATTATACTGACCAGGAGCAACTGACTCTACGAGATATGCCTCTGTTCCAGGAATCACGCTACCACTTTCAATGATTTTACGCTCAATCTTTCCTGCGCTTGTCACCTGTACGGTGGAGACGGTCACACCATCTGGCACTTCGAAGTTGCCATAGCCAATCTTAGCCATTGTGGCAAAGTATGTCTTGCCGTCTGTTGCTCTCTCGGAAATGGTAAGTACGAACTGACTGTCGACAGCACCCTCCTGGACAACAGTCACTGTCACATCATCTGCTCCTGCATAAGTCAAAGTAATAGTGGCGGTTCGTTCTTGCACACTTTCATTGACGGTTGTCTCAAATGTCACCTTACCAGCCTCAACCATGATGTTGCTAATCCAATCTGCATCTGTATTAGCAGACAGCAATTTATTTTCTATAGGATTCTTAATGGAGTACCCTATCTCACCTGAAGTAGCATCATAAGCCAAATTTATAGCCTCGGGTGTATCTTTGATGGTAGGCTTAACAAGTTTGTAGAAGCCAAATGTCTCACCTGTGATATTAGTATTAATGGAAGTGTAGCATCTCCAATCTTCACCATAAAATCCAACGTATCTTTTTGTTGTTCCATTGTAGAGATAACCTTCCTGTGATAAAGTAAAGGTTACATTATCCTCTGAGTTTCCCACACGCACACCATTGTTGGTATTTCTTAAATATAGCCATATCTCATTGTTACCATTGGGATAGAAAGTATAGCCATCTTCATCATTGCCGCTGACGTTCCATTGGATGATGTTGTCAACAGTACTTATTATTTTATCCTGAATGACTACTACCGAAACGGCTGCCGGGGGGGCTTCTGTCCCTTTGTTGTTGGACATGGCGTAACTCTCATCACCTTTTTTGCCCACAATCACGAAGATATCATCTTCGGTAAGATCGGCAAGTGGTGTCAGAACCCATTTTTCATAATTTTCTTTTATCGTAGTGCATGCTACAGTGACATCACTTTTTGGCATGACGAAAGTCCAAGCAGTGCCTTCTTCACCTTCAACTTCAGTGAGTGTTACGGCTTGTCCTTCTCCATCGGTCACGGTTACGCCACTAATCATATATCCCTCATTGGCAGAGACAGATAGCAACACCTCAGAGTCATTTAACACTTGGTCACCGCTTTCAATTGGGGTGTTTTCTGAATTATTATAGAACACAAAGATTTCAGCATTGTCATTTGGCGTGATGGTCACTGTGTAAGGCTGTGGTGCTTCATACTTCTCAAGTTTGATGTTGCCCAATGCCACATTGCCACTGGTCTTTATTTTGTAAAGCCATTTGATGTATCTTACATTCTCGCCCAAATTGTCGAATGTCTCATGCTGACCAGTGGTGGCAGCACTTATGCTAGTATAAGTTTTTAGTACGGTATAATCCTCACCATCTTCAGAGGTCTGAACTTCGAATGTACCCTCGAAACTATTGCCTTTTATGTCATATGAAAGTATACCTGGACGCTCATCGAAATGAAGGACGACCATATTGTTTGCGGTAGTAAATTTCAATTTGGGTGAACTGGTGTAATCTGTTCCCAGTCCATTAGTTGTCAGACCAGGTTTTCCCTCAATATCATTCCTTCCTCCGTCAAACTCAAACGGCAGAGCGGCAATGTCAGAGAGATAGTTGCTGAGGACAAGTGTCTTATTTGTTGGGTTGAAATCAAGCGTCCAATATGGTTTTTTATTCGAAAGGTTCATATAGAAGTTCTCTCCACCATTCTCAGTAGTCAAAGAGAGTGCTGTGTTGACATACTCTGCATTAACATAGAAATCACCCTCACTTACAGCGCCATACCATTTTTCTTCGTTGCCACGTTTGGCATAAATCTTGAACTTTTCTCCTTTTTTAATTGGCTTATTAAGGGATCCTGCATCAGAGAACTTGTAGGAATCGCTTGTTTCCCATTCGTTGAAATCACCCAGCAGGTAGTATTCCCACTCAGGCCAATTGCCATCAACGGTGATTTTGGGTGTTTCACCGGTTGGGTCAACAATGAAAGTCCATGTACCTGCGATGGTCATTAAGAAGTTTTTGCCATTATCACCTCCAAGAAGAGAAATGTCAGTATGATTATCTACAGTGACCCAATAAGTCTCACCATCAGCAGCACCACCGTACCATGTGGTCGATCCACCATCAGCGGCTTCCTTGACAATCTTGAACTGCGCGCCTTCTGGCAACTCCTGATTGGTCAGTGTATAGGTGCCGTCAGATTTCTTGTTCATCTGAATCTTGCCATCACCCCATGTTGGGTTTGTCCAAGAGCCAGCCACATAATATTTGTCGCTGGCGGGCTGGTCATTGGCATAAGTAACAACCATTTGGGTTATATAAATTCTTTTACCTGATGTAGTTCCGGTAACAGTTAATGTAACTGAATTGGTCGAACCTGTCCAAGTAGAATTAGTTGAGTTATAACTTCCTTCACTAAAAACGCCATTGTCTGCTGTCATATCACCGGCAAAAGTGAAGACAATAGAAGTAATTGTATTTTCCGAACTAAAGGTAATTGTATTACCTGTTGTCTTTCCACTTGCAGCCTGATACAAACGTAATTGGCCACTACTAATAGCAGGATTAGAAGTTCCATCCCCCTTGGCACATGTTACAGAGATAGGAGAAACACCTCCTTCATTTAAGGCTTGAGTAGGAGAAATGGTAACCTCACCACCCCACGCCACATTGAGCATTGCGCATAGCAACGCCAACATGAAAAAACGTAATTTTTGATTCATAATTCTCAGATATTTAGTTAATAATTTTTACTCAAGTAAAAAAGTAGAGTGACGCTTTCACAGCGTCAAAATGACCTTTAGCACAACAAAGAATGAGCCAACCAAGTGGAAACAGAAGCAAATATCTATGCTTACTTTTCCGAGGTGCAGCCTATCTTCGCCGTGGCAAAGATAACATTTTTTTTCATACCTTGTATAAAATTTCACAAAAATCTTCGAAATCACTGAAAAATATGCATTTATAGCCTCCAGTTCGGGCTCAGTTCGGGCAGACCTGTCGGACTCTCAGTTCGGGCGGATTTGCAATCCGACCGCAATTATTATAAGCATTTGCAATGCGATAGTTTCGGATTAAAAATCAGTTCGGGCGGATTTGCAATCCAACCGCAATTATTATAAGCATTTGCAATGCGATTGTTTCGGATTTAAAATCCTGATATTATTGGCGGTCGGATTGCAAATCCGCCCGAACTGAAAATCCGACCGAACCACAGCCGAGCGGCCAATCCGACCGAACGGTGAACGGTGCCAAACGGCAAATTCGAGCGGTAAATCTGACCGAGCCATGGCTTAGAGCGAAATGATTACGGAGCCACAATAACCTTCAGCAACCCATCCATGCCTGCGTAATTCCTTGCTGAACTGTATAAATAATCTGAAGGGTCTTGAACGATTTCTTGTCTTACTGGATTTAGGTGAATATAGTCAAGTTTCTGTTTGTAGAAATCATAACTATACAATTGCTCTACATGGTTATCTTCTTGCCAGAATCTATAATTGGTTATCTTCTTATCGTTGGCACCCCGAAACCAAAAGCGGTTCATCATCCAATTCTTCCTGCTTTCCTGCTGATTATCCTGAATGGCTTTGACTACTTTTTTGCTTGTGAATTTCTTGAAATCACGCAACAGGTCTCCAATGGTATTCTCACCTCGTATCCCTACTATCATGTGCAAATGGTTGGTCATCAGCACCCAAGCATATATGTCAAGCCCCTTGTTTTCCTGACAATAGCCCAATGACTCAACTACGATGTGTTTATACTGAGGACGAGTGAACACATCCATCCAATCAATGACAGTTGTTGTGGTAAAATACAATTCCTTGGTCAACGATAGTGCAGACATCTTATTATTTATTTTGTTTGAGGGTTAAAAATCAGTTCACAATTCCCAGTTCGGGCTCAGTTCGGGCAGATTTGCCGCTCGGCTCCTCCGCTTTTTCTCAGTTCTCAGTTCGGGCGGATTTGCCGCTCGGCTCCGCCGCTTTTTCCCGAAGGGTCTAAAGAATCCGACCGCACTTATTATAAGCATTTGCAGTTCGGGCGGATTTGCAATCCGACCGCACTTATTATAAGCATTTGCAATGCGATTGTTTCGGATTTAAAATCCTGATATTAAAGGCGGGCGGATTGCAAATCCGACCGAACTATAGCCAAGCGGAAATCCGACCGAACACGAGACTCGTCGGACAAAAATACTACAGCGGGTCGACATCGAAATAGATCTGGAGGGAGGCGTAACGCTTGTCGGCCATGACGAGGGCTTGGGCACGCCGGAGGGCAGCCTTTGCCTGACGGAGGTTGATGCTCCTCTCCAACTTGACGACGAGTTTGCGGATGGAGAGTGTCTTGATGCGAGCCACCGCCGGCCGGTCGGGTCCCAACACACGGTGGGCGAAACTCTGTCGCAGATATCCACCAAGGAGGATGGCAGCCGACTCCGCAATGCTCTCATCGCGGTGCTTCACATAGACATAGACGACATGACAGAAGGGTGGGTAGCAGAATGTCTCCCGTTCTTCCATCACCTCATGGTACATCGCCTCGTAATCGTTGTCCACCACATGGCGGATGACAGGATGCTCCGGCGACTTTGTCTGCAGGATGACACGTCCCTGTTTTCCCTTGCGCCCTGCCCTGCCACTCACCTGCGCCATCATCATAAAAGCATGCTCGGCGGCACGGAAATCGGGATAATGGAGCATGCTGTCGGCATTGAGGATGCCCACCACGCTGACGTGGTCGAAGTCGAGCCCCTTGCTCACCATCTGCGTGCCGATGAGCAGGTTGGTGCGCTGCTCCGAGAAATCGTTGATGATACGGGCGTAGGCCGACCGGCTGCGCGTGGTATCAAGGTCCATGCGGGCGATGCGTGCCTCAGGGAAGATGGCACTGATGTCATCCTCAACACGCTCCGTGCCGAAGCCCCGCCCTATCACCTCCTTGCTCTCGCAGCACGGACACTGAGCCGGCACGGTGTAGGTGTAGCCGCAGTAGTGACAGGTGAGCACGTTCATCGTCCTGTGGAGCGTGAGCGACACGTCGCAGTTCTGACAACGCGGCACCCATCCACAGACCTTACATTCCACCATCGGCGCGAACCCCCTGCGGTTCTGGAAGAGGATGGCTTGCTCTCCCCCCTCAAGTGCCTCGCGCACGGCAGCGAGCAAGGGTGGCGAGAAGGGTCCGCTCATCATCTTGCGTCGCTGCATGTCGGCGATGTCCACCACCTCGATCTTGGGCAACTGGATGTCGCTATATCTGGAAAAGAGGGTGACAAGACCGTATTTCCCCGTGACGGCATTGTGGTAACTCTCCACGGAGGGTGTCGCAGTACCGAGCAGGGTCTTGGCGCCCGCCTTGGCCGCCATCATGACAGCCACCGAACGGGCGTGGTAGCGCGGTGCAGGGTCCTGCTGCTTGAACGAGGTCTCATGCTCCTCGTCCACGATGACCAGTCCGAGGCGCTTGAACGGCAGGAAGACGGCGCTCCTCGCCCCGAGCACCACATCATAGGGATTTTCCGACAGTTGTTTGCGCCAGATCTCCACCCGCTCGTCGTCGCTGTATTTGGAATGGTAGATGCCCATCCTCCTGCCGAAAACCTTCCGCAGACGCTGTGTCATCTGCACGGTGAGGGCAATCTCGGGCAGGAGATAAAGCACCTGCTTGTGCTCGTCGAGCATTTTCTGTATGAGGTGGATGTAGATCTCCGTCTTACCGCTGGAGGTGACCCCATGGAGGAGCACCACATTCTTGCGGAGCATGGAGAAGAGGATGTTGTTGTAAGCCTCCGCCTGTCCGGCACTGAGTTTTTTGATGTGCTCAGGGTGGGGCTCTCCCCCTTGGTTGAGCCTTCCCACCTCACGCTGATAGAGCATGAGCATCTTGCGGTCGATGAGGGCGCGCACATGCTGTGTCTTGCACCTCGAGAAATTGATGAGTTCGTCGCGCGATACCTCGGTCACCTCCTCACGGCACGTATCTCCCTCCATCGTGTCATAGTGTGACAGGGTGAGGAAATCGATGAGCACCTTTTGCTGCATGGGTGAGCGGGCGAGAATGTTGAGGGCCACATGCAGGGCCTGCTCGTTACGGTAAGTGGGGGCGAGGGTGACGCATGTCTCATAGCGGGGGTGGTAGTCATCATCGCGCAGACCGGCTGGCAGGGCGGCATTCATCACCTCACCGACGGGTGCCATGTAGTAGTCGGCTATCCAGTGCCACATCTCCAGTTGACTGGCCAGCAGCACGGGTTCGCTGTCTGCCACCGACAGGATGCTTCTTGTGGTGAAGTCGGGTTGGCGGTCGTGTGTCTCCGCCACGATACCGATGTAGGTCTTGCTCTTCCCCAACGGCACGGTGACGCGCATGCCGGCCTTCACGGTCTGCGCGAGGCTGTCGGGCACCTTATAGGTAAAAAGACCCTCCAGGGGAAGCGGAAGAATCACATCGGCATACATCTTTGAAAGTGGAGGTTGGAGATTTGAAGGTTGGGGGTTGGTGCAAATTTTATAGAGACGCAATTAATTGCGTCTCTACTATTTTGTTACGATATTTCAGTGATGGTGTCAGAAGAAGACGGTGAGGGCCAGTTGCCAGGCGTGGGTCTTCGCCTTGTGGTCCTTCACGGTGTCGGTCACATCCCTCACTGAGTTGATGGTGGCTGTCTCACCACACACGATATTGTAGTTGACCGACAACTGGAAATTTCTGAAAAAAGCGGCACCTGCTCCCAAATTGACACTCATGGTCGATTTCTTGAAGCGCCACTCCCTCGCCGAATCTATCGGTTTCTTCTCATCGTTCAGGTTGAAACTGAACTGCGGTCCTGCGAAGACGAACAAAGAGAATGGACTGTCGGGAGCGATGTCGTATCTCAGATGTAGCGGGAAATTCACCGACTTCTGCTTGATGTCGGTGACTGGATCGTCACCAATGCGAGCGTCGCGCTGGTCATAGAGGGCAGCAGCCTCCACACCCAGTCCGACAACCGGGAAGGTGATTTTTGCCACAGGCCCCACGAAGAAGCCGTAGCGGTTGGTCTTGAAGTCATTGGTGCCGAGGGAAACCTTTGTGAGGTTGTATCCGCCTCGCACACCCAGACTGAACTGCGCCAGGGCCGTCATGGGCAGCAGCAGGAACAGCAGCAGGAGGATTTTCAGTTGATGGTTCATAGTGAATAGTTTATAGTGGCTATATATCAATAGTGGCTATAGAGGCTATGGTTGCTATGAAAGAGAGGCAGAGAGAGACAGCACTGCATCAGTGCCGCTCGCGGCGGACAGAGACGCGGGTGCCGGTGGTGGCTGCCGAAGATGGTGATGAGCGGCGTGTTTTCTTCACCTTGGGCTTCTTCTCCTCACCAGAGTCGGAGCCTGAGCGGCGGTTGCCCTTCTTCTTCACTTTGGTCTTGGTGTCTGCCTGCACCTTGGCAATACTGTCGAGCGAGTCCTTTTTCGCCTGGTCGCCAAAGAGGTTGTTCTCAAAGTCGAGCAATTCCTGCTCGATGCGCTTCTGCTCCAGAGCCATCGTCGAGTCATCAGGACAGTATTGTGCCAAGGTGCGCCCCAGCATGTTGGTGGTCTTGTAGATCTTCCCCTTGTAGCGGTTGAGCGTGAAGAAATCGTCGATGCTCATGGTGGCGGCATTGTTGATGTTGCTTGTCATGATGGTCTGCTTGCTCAGATAGGGGGCCACATCATCATATTTCACCCAGAAAAGCGGGTATTTGGTGGCACCGTCGCCGAAGTCATCCTCTCTCATCATGATGGGGCAGAGAGCCAGCACCTTGCGGTGGAAAGTAGAGGTACCCTGGTCATAGTAGGCACTCTCCTTGATGTAGTAGCCCTTCACCTCACGCGAGGGGATGTCGCTGTTGTCGAGCCTCACCTTGCCGTCCTTCCGCTCATAGTAGATGTGGTAGTTGTCGAGGAAGTCGAGCAGTTTGACTTTCGCCGACTCATCAAACACCTCATTGCCGTCGAGGCGGTATTCGTAGGCCTTGATGTATCCCGACATCATGAGTTTGAAGAGATAGGTAAAGAGGTTCATCTGCGTGCCCATCGGCTCCACGGGGTAGTAGAGTCCGGCGTTGGCATCATCCTCGAGATTCATCTCGCGGTAGATGTCGCGCCGCCACACCACGTCATCCGACATGGTGGCGGTGGTGGGGAAGCCGATTTTCGCACGCGTGGTGATATTGTTGTTGTTCGACTTGTTGGCCTGCTGCTGTTGCTGCTGGTTGCGGCGTGCCTGCGGCTGCGCCGACACCCCTGCGGCGAGGCATGCGAGAAACAGTATGGTTAGAAAGCGTCTCATTGTCATAGATGGTTGTTAGTTCACGATGACCTCCATGGCCTGCGGCAGTTTGCGGGTGATGCCGTCGGGTCCGGTGGCCGTCACGTTGGTGATATAGAATCGCTTGTTGCGTGAGAGTTTTCTGAAGGCATCCTTCTGACGGTCGGTGAAGGCGGCGCCATTGGAGGCCATGGGCACGGCATTGCCCATATTGTCGTAGAAGACGGTCTCGAAACTGCCCACCTTGAACTCGATGTCGAGGAGTCCGTCGTCGATGGCGGCCCTGAGGCTGCTGAGGTTCATGAGCGATGCCTTGGCGAGGCGTCCACCCTTGAAGCGGTCGGTGCCGAGGGCGATATATGCCGTAGGATCAGGCAGTTTGCGAACGTGGAAGGTGGCTTGTCCCATGGTGCGCGAGGTGCCACGGTCGGTGCCCGTGACGGTGAAGGTGACATCCTGTCCCACGGCTGCCGGCACGGCGATGTAGTGACCGTTGCCCTGCGAGGTGAGCGTACCTCCTGTCATGGAGAGCGACACGGCGTTCTGCGGGATGCCTGAACTGCTCACGCTGATGGGGTTGTGGAATCCTGCATAGAGCACGTTCATGAGGTCTGCTGCCACGGTGGCTCCCGAAGGGGGCGAGATGACGTTGTATTTCTGCTTGAAATCGCGGCGTACCACCTCACCGTCGGCATTTTTCATGAGGATATATCCTCCAAAAGTGTGCTCTCCCACCCCACCTGCGCTGAACGAGTAGGTGCCGTTGGGTGAGTTGATGCGTGTGCCGTTGATGAATATCTCGGGTTGCTGTGTGGTGTCCACTGCCGCCATGATGATGTTGGCAGTGAGCCGCTCGCCCGGATAGAGTGTTGTCTTGTCGGGTACGACAAAGGCCTCGAGTTTGTTGACGCGGATGTCCTTGAGTCCGATGTTGGCGACGAGGGAGTGAAGCACCTCACCCTCTGCGTAGCGGATGTCGCTCTGCAGTTTGGACAGGAGAGTGACGGCAGCCGCCACCGGCATGTCCTCAAACATGTATTCCTGCCAGTTTTTCCCCAGCGTGTTGGCTCCTTTGGGCACGTCGGTGGAGAGGTTGCTGGCGATGATCTCTTTCTGCCGGGGGTCATCAATCATTTTGAGGATGCGCTCCCGATAGGAGTTGATGGCTTTATAGAGATGTTTTCCCTTGCCGGTGCCCGGGGCAAGCATCACCTGTGTGGCCGCCTCCAGGTCCTCCTTGTTGCGGATATGATTGAGGTCTCCGTCCTTGCCGTCAGCCTCCTTGACGATGGCCTCCTTGAGTTGCTGGGCGAAGTCATAGAGTGAGTCGGTCATGGTCTTGACACCCTGTGCCTTCTCAAACCACTCCTTCACCTTCACGGGATTGGTTTTCATCTGCTCGTCGAGGTCGGCCATCATGGCGAGATTCTCCTTCGACGAGTTGGCGGTGGTGCGCTTGAGACTTTCCTCCACGATGGAGAAGCCATCGAGCACCTCCGTGGAGATGTTGAGGGCAAGCATGGCCATGAGGACGACGTACATCAGGTTGATCATCTTCTGGCGCGGCGAGACCGGTCTTTTCTTGATAGCCATTTTCGCGGAATTGTTGTACTATGGGTTGAGGTTGACAGGTTGCACGCCACCGGGCTGAGCGGGCGCTGCGCCCCTCATATTGACCGTCATGGCCTCGATCATGCGTGCGTAGATCTGGTTGAGTTGCTCTATCTGCTGTGCCATGTGCTTCGTCTGGTCGTTGATCTGGTCGATGGTGCCAATCTGCTGGCTGGCGCTCTTGAGTTGCATCTCATATACCTTGCAGATGCCGGTGAGCGTGCGGTTGAGATTCTCCATCTCCTCGGAGTCGCGGGTGAGGCGTATGCTCTGCTCATTGACTTTCCCAAGCATCTCAGTGAGTTTCTTGAGTTCCTCGACATAATTCTCTGTGGCCTCGGCCATCTCAGGCGACACCTGCTGCTGCTGACCGAGCCATGCGGTGGAGACACCGCCAGCCACGCCAGCACCAGTCCCACCTGCCACGCCAAGAACACCAGGCTCTCCGGAAACACCGGCCTCTCCAGGCTCTCCGGAAACCTCTGAACCTCCAGAGGCAGGCCCGCCGCTACTACCGATGATGATGGTGCCGCCGCCGACCACACCGCCGCCAGTGCCACCGACCACACCGCCGCCAGTGCCGCCAACAACACCTGAGCCGGAAATGCCACCGCCGGTGCCGCCACCATAAGCGGCAGCCACGTGGCCTTCTCCTTCGGTGAAGGCCGGGGAGAGGTTCTCATCGCCAGAGAACAATTCCCCCTCTCCTTCGGAGTATGCTGGGGAGAGATTTCCTGGGGAGAGGTTTCCCTGAGGAACGTTTTCTCCATAGTGTGTCTGAAGGTCCATACCATCGGTCGTCTTGTCGAACGGCCGATCGAAAGCGGAGATGAAGAACACGAACACCTCTGTGCCCATGCCGATGAACAGCATGAGGTTGGCCCCCGGGATGTGGGTCAGTTTGAAAAGTGTTCCCAGGATCACAATCGACGCGCCCCAACTATAGGCATAGTTGAGAAAAGTCTGTCCCGGCACGCTGTCCATCCATTTCTGGAGCAGGTAAATGACATTGAATTTGCTGTATCTGGTCATATGAATGGTTTTAGGATTATGGGGGTGAGATTTGTGGTTTGAAGAGGTCTTTGTTTGAGTTGCGTTGGCAACGCAACAAACAGGACCAATGAGCGAACTCAATTTTCAATTTTCAATTTTCAATCTTCAATCTTCAATTTTCAATCTTTTATCACTTTTTCTTTTGTTTGATGCTGGAAGAGGAGGCCATGCTGCGGACGCAGCGGAAGCCGATGTAGGAGCGTGGCTGGTTTTGGTACTCCCATGAGCGCCATGCCGAGCGGATGTATGACTCAGGGTCTTTCCACGAACCGCCGCGGACGCTCTTTTTCTTCAGGCGGTAGGGGTCTTCCTTGGCGGCCTTGTATTCCAACTGCGGGTTGAGGTCGTTCATCGCGTCGACACCCGCCTCGGTGTAGATGGTGCTGGTCCATTCCGCCACATTGCCGGCCATGTCGAAGAGTCCGTTGGTGTTGCCGGAGTAGATGCCCACTTTGCTGGTGATGAGGTTGCCGTCCTTGGTGTAGTTGCCCTTGTCGGGCTTGAAGTTGGCATAGAAGCATCCTTCTCCGTTCTTCACGTCCTCGTTCTCCCAAGGGAATTCATTGCCCTCCTTTCCACGTGCGGCATACTCCCATTCTGCCTCGGTGGGCAACCGGTAGCGCTGCACATAACGGGCCTCGGGACCGAGTCCCTTGAGCAGATAGTCGGTTCGCCATGCACAGAAGGCGTTGGCCTGTTCCCAGGTGACGCCCACTACGGGGTAGTCGTTATAAGTGGGGTTGCTGAAGTAGTTGCGCAGGTACATCTCGTTGTCGGAGTTGCGGAAATCGTTGACCCAGCAGGTGGTGTCGGGATAGATGTTGATGATGTAGGTGTTGAGGAAGTCCCACGGTCCTGAGAGGGGTCGGTTGATGGTTTCCCTGACGATGCGCCCCTCGTCGTCGATATAGGCGGTATCCTTGGAGATCATCACCACCTCGTTGGGGTCGACCACTACATCAGTGTTGAGGTTGCGCTCCTCGGGGCGCAGCCTGTTGCGGCGGAGTGCCGCCGTGGTGTAGTCGTAGATCTCATAGCGGTAGTTGAGTTGGCTGGCATCGAGCGACTTCTCACCTGTGACGGGGTTGGTGACATAGAGGCTCTCGATGGCACGCTGCTCATCCTCGTTGGGTTTGCGCGGCAACGACTTTTTCCAGTCGAGGTGTGGGGTGACGGGGTCGCCGTTCTTGTCCTCGGTGATCTTGTAGGTCTCGTCGCCACCATAGGCTGGGTCGGCGAGGCGCTCGCGGAGGATGGAGTCACGCACCCAGAAGACAAACTGCTTGTACTTGGAGTTGGTCACCTCGGTCTCATCCATCCAGAAACCGTCGACAGAGATCTCCTTGACAGGCGTCTGCTTGCCCCACAGGGTGTCCTGCTGGTCAATGCCCATCTTGAGGAAACCTCTTTTGATCATGGTCATGCCAAAGGGTGCGGGCTCCTTGAAACTTCTGCCTCCGCCCACGCCGGTAACCTCACCTCCTCTGCCCGATGAGGTGGTGGCTTTGCCGCCCATGCATCCTGTGAGCGCCACGAGGGTGACGGCACACAGGGCGGCAACAATATTTCTCATTCTCATATTCACTGATTACCTATTTTTCAAGTTTTGCCTTTGCTGACATTATAATATACGCACACTTTTGTGCTTGTTCTTTCCTTTCTTCGCCAGGTTGAGGTCAGTCTGATAGTTGATGAACAGTTCGTGGCTGCCATTTCCGATGCTGATGCCTGTGGTGTAGAACTCATAACTGTATCCCACGTGTATGCCATGGATGGTGGCTCCGATCATCGCGGTGACTGAGTTGGTGGGACTGTATCCCACACCTGCATAGAAATGCTTGTTGTCGTGATTGTAAGCAACCCGCGCTGTGATATCACCACGGTATCCCACGCCGTCGGTTCTCACGAGGAAAGTGGGATGTATAGTTATAAACGGACTTCTCAGCCGAATATTGTATCCACCTGTCAAATAATAGGTTCGGTCTATCTGCAACTCATTGGTCTCACCGAGCGCCACGTTGGGTGCGGTGAGGTGCTGGGCTGACAGTCCCACATACCATGCCTTGTGGGTATAGTAGAGTCCCGCACCGAGGTCGAGGGTCTGTCCCTTCACTTCCGAGGAGGTGAAGACGGGGTCGCTGGTGTCGTCGATGTCAAGGTCGCTGCCGTCGAGGTTTTCCATGAGCAGACCGGCTTGGACGCCTGCGCTGAGGGTGCCTCCGAAGAGTTTGAACTTGATGGCATACTGTCCCGACAGGCGCTGATGGGTGAAGAGACCGAGTTGGTCGTTGACGAGTTGGAGACCGACACCGTGATAGGAACTGCCGAGTAGAAACGGTATATCGCCGCTGATATACATGGTCTTGGGATTATTGTCAAATCCGACGAAGTTCATGGCGTAAGCGGCGGCGACGTTGAGTTTCTGCTCCTTTCCCACCGACCCGGGATTGAAATACGGCTCCATGACCCAGTAATGGGCGAAGGGCACATCATACTGGGCTTTGGCGATGACCGGGGCGACGGCCAGCACCACGGCAAAGAGGATTTTTCGTATTAACACGATTAAATAACGTGATAATAGCAGATTTATTATTTGAGTAAGGGAGTAATATTTTATATTAGAATGTATTCGTAAGTGACAAAAGAAGAGATAATAAAAAAACACTCCGCCTCAGGTAGGGACGCGACGTGTCGCGTCCGCATCGATATGGACGAAGACGCACACATCAAACGAGAGGGGTATCAAAATTGACACCCCTCTCGTATAGGAACCAACAATGCGATGTGTTGGAAAGATTCTTTACTTATTCGCCACTTTTCACCTTGTCGATAAGGATCATGACATCGGTGACAGAGATTTTGCCGTCATTGTTCATGTCACCCTTGATATCGGTCTCTGTCGGATCATCGGGATTGACAGGGTCATCGGGATTGACAATTTCGGTCCTTCCAAAGGAGAATTTGGCTGATTGTGTCTGTGACTCATCCAGTGCCACGCGTGTGTCAAGATAAGCCTTGTTGGGATTCATGTTGTCCTTGCTGTACAGATAGAAGCCCAGGGTCTTGCCAAACGAGAGCACGTACATCGTCTCCTTGTTGTTCGCCCTCGTGTCGCCGTTCACCGACACATAGCCCTTC
>JAEEJK010000084.1 GCA_016281815.1 Prevotella sp.
ATCAGCCATGCCGGCATACATATAGGCGGCACGGACAGCATGGCCTACCGCCTCATCCTGTTCGATGACGGGCTTGTGGGCCTGCGAGTAGTCATGCACGATGGTGGTCTTACCACGGTAGTCGAGGAAGAATTTGGCCTCGTCGAGATACTTCTTGTCACCCGTGACGAGATACAACTTGGCCAGTGCCATCTCCGCAATCTGATGACCTGGCACCACACAGGCTTGTCCGGGATTCGGCCCCACCTCACGGCACACACAGTCGGCATAGCGGATGGCGATGTCGAGGAACTTCCTGCTGCCTGTGGCCTGATAGTGAGCGATGGCTCCTTCCACCATGTGACCGAGATTATAGAGTTCATGGCTCAGGTCTTCTTCCTTGCTCCATCGCTTGTCGCCTGCCCACTCGTGGGGCTCCTTCGGATTCTGGGTGCGCGAGGTGTACAAATAACCGTCCGGCTCCTGTGCCGAGGCAATCACATCGAGGACGGAGTCAATATACTGCACCAACTTCTTGTCTGGATAGGTCTGCAGGATATATGAGGCTCCTTCAATGGTCTTGTAGGGATCGGTATCATCGAAGGAGAGTCCGCCTACCTTAAATACCTTTGATGGGTCTTTCAGGTGCTGGGCGGCATTCGAGAAGTTGGTGTAGCGCCCTGTTTCCTCACACTTCGAGAATGCGAGTGGGATGGTCACCATGCGGCTGGCCTCGAGACGTTGTCCCCAAAAAGTTCCTGGGGTCACCTTCACACTTGTAAACGGCACGGGATTGATGGGGTATCCATGAGCCGGAGTTGGTTCATTCTCTGCGGAGGTGGTCAGCGTCATGCCTGCCACCAGAATGATGGTCAAAAGTCTTTTCATATCGGTGCTGTAATTGATTGGATTTCTCTGTTTTTTATTCTGCTGCAAAATTAGCGACTCTTCATGACAACGGATAAAACAATCGTCCAAAGTCCCTGTCAAAATCGTCCAAAAATGCCCTCCACACGGGGGTTTGGACGATTTTTGCATCTTCTCGGACGATAGTTTCATCCGGTCTCTTTCTTTTTATATTATTTTGTGCCGAAATCTAAAACAAACGAATCTTACGAACCTATCAAACATAACGAGCAATGAAACAAAGAACATTGTTGCTGACGAGTTTCGTCCTGCTGACACTTTCCACAAATGCTGCCAAAAAGATGACCGTCACCGCTCCCATTCAGGAGGTATCTTTTGTCCAGGTACACCTGAATGATGCTTTCTGGTCACCACGTATCGAGATCAACCGCACCGTATCCATCCCTTCTGCTTTCCATGAGTGTGAGGTGAACGGCCGTTTTGACAATTTCGCCTTGGCCGCCGGACTCATCAAAGGTGAGCATAAGGGTGATTTCTCTTTTGACGATACCGACCCCTACAAGGTCATCGAAGGTGCATCGTACTCCCTGGCCGTACACTACGACGCACGGCTCGACCACTATCTCGACTCCGTGATCAACATCATCGCACAGGCACAGGAGCCGGATGGATACCTCACCACCTGCGTCACTAATAAATGTACGCGCCTGAGCGGATTGTGGGGCACCCATAAGTGGGAGAAGATCAACTCTCACGAACTCTACAATTCCGGCCACCTCATCGAGAGTGCCGTGGCCCACTACCGCGCTACGGGCAAGAAGACCTTCCTCAATGTCGCCATCAAGAATGCCGACCTCGTATGTAAGACCTTCGGTCCCAACGAGGGACAGATACACCGTCCGGGCGGGCACCCCATCATCGAGATGGCGCTCTGCAAGTTGTATAAGGTGACGGGCAACAAGAAGTACCTCGACGGAGCCAAGTATTTTGTGGAGGAGACAGGACGCTGCACCGACGGACATCATCCCAGCGAATACTCACAGGACCACATGCCCATCCTGCAGCAAGACGAGATCGTGGGACATGCCGTCCGCGCGGGTTATCTCTACAGCGGTGTGGCCGACGTCGCTGCGCTGACTGGCGACAAGGCTTATTTCGAGGCCCTGGAGCGCATCTGGGAGAACATGTCTTCCAAGAAACTCTTCATCACGGGTGGCATCGGATCCCGTCCGCAGGGCGAGGGCTTCGGTCCCAACTATGAATTGAACAACCACACGGCGCATTGCGAGACTTGTGCCGCCATCGCCAATGTATAGTGGAACTACCGCATGTTCCTGGCCACAGGTCAGAGCAAATATATGGATGTCTGTGAGCGTGCCCTATACAATAATGTCTTGAGTGGCGTCAGCCTCTCTGGCGACAAGTTCTTCTATGACAACCCCTTGGAGAGCGATGGTGAGCACGAGCGCCAGAAGTGGTTCGGATGCGCCTGCTGTCCGGGCAACATCACCCGTTTCGTGGCATCCGTACCTGGTTACATCTATGCCCAGCAAGGCAAGGACATCTTCGTGAACCTCTATGCACAGGGCAAGGCTAAGATTGGCAACATCGAACTGGAGCAGACCACTGACTATCCGTGGAACGGCAAGATAAGCATCAAGGTGACGAAGGGCAACGGCAAGTTCGCCATCAAACTCCGCATCCCTTCCTGGCTGAAGTCATCGCCCACCAACAACTCTCTCTACACCTACGCTGATGCTTCCAGGCTGCCCCTTTGTTCCGTCAACGGTGATGCCATCACCGTCTCCCCCACTTCCGATTACATCACACTCTCCCGCTCCTGGAAGAAGGGCGACACCATCGAACTCGACTTCCCCATGGACATCCGCCGCATTGTGGCTAATGACAACGCGGAGGACGACCGTGGCAAGATTGCCTTGGAGCGCGGCCCTATCGTGTTCTGCCTCGAAGGCAAGGACCAGGCCGACCATAAGGTCTTTAACAAGTACATCCTCAACAGCGCTCCCATCACCGCCCACTACGAGGCCAACCTCCTGAATGGTGTGATGGTGCTCGAGGGCAAAGCCAAGGAGATTCAGCAAGACGGAGAAATCAAGGATGTGACATTCCGCGCCATCCCCTACTCCACCTGGAACAACCGTGGCAATGAGCAGATGGAGGTCTGGATTGCCAACACACCCGCCAAGGCCGTTGCCACACCACTGCCGACTATCGCATCGAAGGCACAGACCTTCTGCAACCGGGGACCGATACAGAACGATGCCCCAGAGACGGCTCCTGTCGATTCATGGGCTGGCGGCACCAATGATCAATGGGAGCCCAAGCGCTCTTCCGACACCTCAAAGCCCTACCACTACTGGTGGCTGAAACGGGGCACCACCGAGGCCATCACCTACCAGTTCGACCAGGAATATGAGGTGAGCAACGTGCAGGTCTATTGGCTCGACTTCGACCACTACGACGGCAACTTCCGCATCCCTGAGTCGTGGAAACTCTACTACAAGGATGCTCAGGGCGAGTGGAGAGAGGTGGCCGACCACAGTCCCTACACCGTGCGCAAGGACTGCTACAACAGTGTCAACTTCGCGCCTGTGAAGACCACCGGCCTGAAAATTCTTGCTAAACTCCGTAATGGAGAGTCGGGCGGCGTCCTCGAATGGAAAGTAAACAAATGACCAAAGCAATCTCCTCCAAGCAACAAAAGGAAATGGCTTTAACTTCTCAGCGAAGCGATAACTTCTTAACTACTCGCAAGTTAAGCAAAAACAAAACTAAAATAACTTATATAAAGCATCACATTAACCAACCTAAAAGACAAAAATGGTATGAAGAAACATTTTCTATGTTTGCTTTTCTTAGGCGGAGCCCTTGGGGCATACGCTGCAGAAAGCACATCGCCAACCGTTGCTGAGGTCACTCAGCAAGGCGTCACTGTGACGGGTGTCGTCAAGGATGAGAAGGGTGAGCCGATCATCGGCGCCACCGTCACCGAGAAAGGCACCAAGAATGCCACCGTCACCGACTATGACGGCAACTACTCTCTGAGCGTCTCCAATCGCAATGCTACGCTCGTTATCAGTTACATCGGCTTCACCACCCAGGAGATCAAGGCGGGCAGCGATGTGACACTCCAGGAAGACAATGCCCTCCTCAACGAGGTTGTCGTCATCGGTTACGGCACACAGCGCAAGGGCGACATCACCTCTGCCGTGGCTTCGGTGAAGGCTGAGGACTTCAACGCCGGTAAGATCGGCGATGCCGCCGAACTGGTGAAAGGCAAGATTGCCGGTCTGACGGTGGTCAACTCCAGCGGTGACCCGAAAGCGGGCTCTTCTATCCGCCTGCGTGGTATCACCACCTTGGTGGGCAGTCTGACTCCACTGATCCTGGTCGATGGTATTGAGGGTGACCTGAACACAGTGGCTCCCGAGAACATTGCCTCTATCGATGTGCTGAAGGATGCCTCTGCAGCCGCTATCTATGGTACACGCGGCGCCAACGGTGTGATTCTGATTACCACCAAGAGCGGCAAGCGCGACGCGCCCGTTCAAGTCGGTTACAATGGCTATGCTTCGTTCTCGAAGTGGAGCAAGAAACTCGAGTTCATGGACACCCACGACGTCATCTACGGCAAGACGGCACAGGAGTATCTGGGCTACGACACCGACTGGCTCGCTGGTGTCACCCGCAAGGCTGGCTTCAAGCACAACCACGACCTGAACATCAGCGGTGGTTCGAAAAATGCCGCCTATTCTGCCAATATTTCCTATGCCAAGGAAGAGGGTATCATTCGTGAGACCTCCAACGAGAACTTCAAGATGCAGATGGACTACACACAGTTCATCTGGAACGACATCGTGAAGTTCAACTTCAATGCCCTCGTGACCCGTCAGAAATATACCAATGACAATCTGAACGGCTACTCGCACACCAACCCCTACCGTCAGGCACTCATCCACAATCCCTCGGAGCCTGTCTATAACGAGGATGGCTCGTACTACGAGAATTTCAACAAACTGCAGTACTACAACCCCGTAGCCCTGATCAACGAGGCATTCGGCGACACGCGCATCCGTTTCTCACAGTTGGTGGGCAACGTCACCGTGGAACCCATCAAGGGTTGGAAGACCAACCTGATGAT
>JAEEJK010000085.1 GCA_016281815.1 Prevotella sp.
AGGCCGGCTCACCAATGCCGGCATCGAGGCCTCTGCCAATTATGCACACAAGCGGTTTTCCGCCAATCTCTCTCTTTATTACTGCCATGACATCAACTCTGAGTGTTATTACTACAACGAATCCGAGAAAAAAGTCTGTGGTGTACCTCATTTCACACTTAATTACCATGCGAGTTATCTCATCCTGAATGGAAAGACCAATCACCTCAAGATATATGGACATGCGGCACACTCGGGGAAGAAACTCAATTACAGTTCAGTATCCACGAATGATTTCTATGTGGATGGTGATTGGCTCTTTGACCTCGGCATACGCTATCGTTACAAAGAGAAACTGCAACTCTCGTTTGACTGTGAGAACATCTTCAATACGGATCATTACTTGTGTGGACCCAATCAACTGCTTTCTCCTAAGTTTCAGAGAGGACGCACATTGATGGCATCGGTTTCATATCAGTTCTGACCATGTGTGTGTCCACCAATTAAGAGATGCTCCTACCACAAAAGGCTTTTGTAGTCTTATTGCCTTTGAGTGTCAGCATATTGATCTCTGGCCAGGCACCTAACCGGAAAGGGAGTCTTCCTCCCAAGCCGTTGGATACATAAATTATCCTTCCTTGTTGGCGATATATGCCGCTCCACTCGCGGTATATTAGCCGGGCTGGGGAAAGGCTGCCCATCTTGAGTTGACCACCATGGGTATGGCCTGAGAGTGTCAGTTGGATATCCGTTGTGTCAAGGACCTCCATCCGCCAGTGGGACGGGTCATGGGTGAGAAGAATCTTGAAAGCGCCATCCTGGACATCAGCGATCGCTTTTCTCAGTTTACCCCTTGCTTCGAAGGGAGGTCTTCCTGTTTGTTCCACCCCGATAACGGAGATGATTTGACCTTGTCTTCGAACGTCGACGTGGTCGTTCAGCAACAGTTTCCATCCCATTTCCTTCTCTGTATTCACGATTTTGTTGCCATCATAATAGTCGTGGTTTCCCATGATGGAAAGGACTCCGTCCTTGGCTTTCAGTTGCGACAATTGTTTTACAAAAGGTCGGACTTCGCTTTCTTTCACATTGATCAGGTCTCCTGTGAACACGATGAGATCCGCGTTCAGACTGTTGGCGGTGCTGACCATTTTTTGGATGAATTCCGAGTGTCGGGCGAAGGAGCCAATGTGCAGGTCGGAGATCTGCAGGATTCTGTAGCCGTCGAAAGCATCAGGCAGGTCTGGAAACTCAAATGTCTCTTCCTTCACCACCAGTCTGAGCCAGCCATAGGTGGAAGCATAGGCAAAGAGCAGGAAGACGATGGCTGCCGCTGTCAAGCCAACGATCCACCCGAAGGGCCAGGCGATGACGGCGAACACCAGTTTTGGAATGGCAAGGAAGAGCATGGCTCCTAGGAATAGCCGCACCATCGGGCCGCGTGGCTTATGAGTGGTCAAGCCAGCGGCCATCAGGACGAAGATGATGGCTGTCGGAAGGCAAAGCATCCATTTCCATTCTGTCCAGATCGGCGTGACAATGCAATTCCAGATGATGATGTCAGGAATCACCGTCACGAGGAGGATAAGGAGTATCACGAACAGCATGGAAGAGAGGATGGTATTTATTTAATTATTTGGTTTAATTAAATCTTATATTATACTTGTATTTAAGAAGATAATTAATTTATTTAAAGTAGAAGTATAAGTCTTTTTCAAAACTAATTATTAAGAAATGCTCATTAATGGTTGAGGTATTGTTGCGCCAAAAGCGCAACTTACGGAGAAGTGGAAAGCGCAACTTACGGAGAAGTGGAAAGCGCAACTTGCGGAGAAGCCAAAAGCGCAACTTACGGAGAAGTGGAAAGCGCAACTTACGGAGAAGTGGAAAGCGCAACTTACGGAGAAGCCGAAAGCGCAATTTACGGAGAAGCGGAAAATGCAACATCCTGGGTGTGAGCGAACTCACCCCAGGATATTGAACCAGGATATGGAGATGCGTTCATTTCGGAGATGTGCCCCTTTCAAAGATGGCATCTGATGTTTCTGATGTTGCTCTCCTACAGAACGACAGGCTCGTAGGGCAGTCCGAAGACATCGGCCACGGCCTTGAAGGTGACTTTACCGTGCACCACGTTGAGACCCATGTAAAGGGCGTGGTCTTCACGGCAAGCCTGCTGCCATCCCTTGTCGGCCAAGGCAACGGCATAGCGCAACGTGGCATTGGTGAGCGCGATGGTCGATATGTTGGGCACAGCACCTGGGATGTTGGCCACGGCATAATGCACGATGCCATCCACCTCGTATACTGGTTCTGAGTGTGTTGTCGGACGGGAAGTCTCGAAGCAGCCACCCTGGTCGATGGCGACATCCACCATCACGGTGCCCGGTTCCATCATCTTGAGCATATCCTTCGTAATGAGCCGTGGCGCCTTGTCGCCCGGAACGAGCACAGAACCTACGATGATGTCCACATCAGGAAGTTCGCGCTCGATATTATGGCGGTTGGAATAGACCGGCACCACATTGGCAGGCATCTCAGCCTTCAGTCTTCTCAGCAGAGGCAAGGAGATGTCGGTGATAATCACCTGCGCACCCATACCCGCTGCGACATGAGCCGCAGCCTGACCGACGACACCGCCGCCCAACACCAGCACCTTGGCAGGTTTCACACCCGGGACGCCGCAGATGAGTTTACCCTTGCCGCCTTTCGTCTTTTGGAGATAGTATGCACCATTGATGGTCGCCATACGGCCCGCCACCTCACTCATCGGAATCAGCAGAGGCAGTGAACGGTCGGGCAACTGCACCGTCTCGTATGCGATGCAGACACCCCCGCTGGCGATCATCGCGTCGGTGAGCGGTTTGTCGCACGCGAAATGGAAATAGGTGAAAATGACCTGTCCGGGCTTCACCAGTTTATACTCCGGTTCGATGGGTTCCTTGACCTTGACGATCATATCAGCCGCCGCGTAGGTCTCATCTATGGTAGGAAGGATTTGGGCACCCGCCTTCACATACAGTTCATCGGGGAATCCGCTACCCTCTCCTGCCGTATGCTGCACAAAGACCTCATGTCCGTGGGCGACCAACTCAGCCACACCGGCGGGTGTCATACCCACTCGGTTCTCATTGTTCTTGATTTCTTTTGGAATACCGATTCTCATTGTCTTAAGGATTATATAGGTTAAACATTTATTTCGTCAGGTTGTTGACATATTTCACAGGTACGCCCTCTTTCTTGAGCACATCGGCAAAAGACTGCGGGGACACCGTCACCGGACCCTTCATGAATTCCGGGATATTGAAGCACTTCATGGAGCGCCTGTTGTAATCGGGGTAAGCCTGAGGCAGTTCGAACGGTTTGGTGCCTTTTCCATTCGCATCCACATGAGCGAAGAACGGACGTGTAAAGCCGCCATCATCACGTCTGCTGCTGAATACCACCCACTTGCCGTTGCTCGACCACGAATGGTAACTCTCCGTCTGCGGTGAGTTGATTTCATCCATCCTTCTTGCCTCCGAAGTCTGCAAATCCATCATCCACAGATCAGCATCCCGGTGCCAGATATGGAAACACCCATATTGTCCGAGTGTGAACAGGAGCCACCGCCCATCTGGAGAAATTCTCGGCAGGGTCGCGCTCTTGTCGAGCGAGTCGGCGTTGAACACCAATTGCCGGGGACCGAATTGCATGGTCTCGGGGTCGAATGACTTCTTATAAATGTTGTATTTGATTTCCTTGGCCCTCCGAATGGTCTCTATCTCCTTCTCGATGGTGTCGCTATACTCAAAATGAGCGCTGCAATAGAAGAGCGTCTTCCCGTCGGGAGCCCAGAACGGGAACACCTCCATCTCATCGGGGTCGTTCTCGATATTGGTCACCTCTGCTTTTTCCACGTCGAAGGCAATCAGGTCGCTTCCCGCATCGAAGACCTCAATCTTGTTGAGGTCGCGGGTGTGGAAGGTCTGACTGGTCTTGTTGGTGGAATAGACAATCAGTTTGAGCCAGGGATGCCAAGTGGGGTAAACACCAGCCGAGAGGATGGAGTCATTGCGCATGTTGATTTTGGTGAGTTTCCCATCGTAGTTGATGACGGTACCGCCCATGTTCTGTCGGGCATGAAACTGCATGCGGTCGGGGTTGTACTGCTGATAGTTGTGGCAGTTGATGCACTGTCCTTCAGCAGGAGTGCTGCACAGCATATTGTCATAGATGACCTTCTCGTCGTAGTTTTCAATACACCGCTGGCTGATGGTCAGTTCCTCATAGGTGACATACGACGGTGAAATCAGTCGGTAACTGATATAGGGGTCGATGCTGTCGGGAGAGACGGTGATGGCAAATGGCTGATAACCAGTCCATTGCCCGTCCTGACAAGCAAAGACCTCCACCTTGATGTCATGGCCCTTGGCTTCTGCGGTGAGGCTTTTCCAGTCGCTCTTGTCGGGCCGCACATCCTCACCTCCACAAATGATCTCGGTATTTCCATACGACAGGCGTGCCACCATCTCCTCTGCCGGCACATCCATTTTGAACGTAAGCGGCGCAATGTTGACAGGAATGGTCACCCCCACATAATCAGGATAGATATGCGGCATCTCCTTTGACTGCTGATAGGAGTCAGGCACGCTGACACCGCCACAAGCCGCCAACGTCATGGCAAGGGTCATAAGCCCTATGCCAGCATATCTTTTGATGCTATTGATCTTTTTCATGTCCTTTCAAGTCCGTTCAATACAGTTGCTGGTCCCTGTTAAGGAAATATTCATAATAGAACGTGTGTCCGAAGCCTGGGTACATACGCTCTTTGAGAATGCTCTCCGAGGCTCCACCCATCTGCTGCACCCTTTCCATGAAATTGGCATAGGTCTGCTTGACCACGTCCTCTATCGGGATGGCATTGATATCCACATGGTGCTCAAGCGTCTCGTAGAGATAGGCCGCTTCCTGGTAATGCGTGGGGATGCGCTGACCCGGATGCAGTTCCATATATTTGATGAACCTTGGCCAGAACGTCATGATATCCTTGGACCACAGTGCCCCGATGAGGGTCTGTTCCTGCAGGACGGGATCATCCGTCTCTATTCGGACAAATTCCTGATATAGATATTGCTCCACGATCGCGCGGTCGCTCGTCATTTGGTCCTGGAAACCCATCATGTGCAGCACCGGCGAATAATTCTTATCCTTTCTCAGCATATCCGGGTGCCCGGCGAATGACTCCTGCTGCTCCGCCCATCCGCGATGGAAAAGCGTGTGCCGGAGCAGATCAAGGTATTTGCGGGCTACCTGATCCTCTCCATTTACCAATGCACATTTAGCCAAGTATTTCAGATATTCCGTCCGCCATCCATACTCCACGCCGTCCTCCAGGCACCATCGATAGCAGAAATTCACCTGTCCGTAGTTGTAGTAAATGGATTTTCCGGCAATCTGAGTCATTTTTACGGGGAAGGGAGCCACCGGCTTCTTCGACCCCACGCGGTAGTGGTACATCTCATCCCCCTGCCGGCCCAATCGGGACAGTGCCAGGTTGCGCAGCATGACGATGGCACGGGTAGGTTCGTCATCCTCCGCCTTTTCCTCTGCGAGCACACCTTCCCAGTCACAGTTTTCCATCGCCCGCTGCATCCGCAGTTCCTTATGGAAATTGCTGTCCTTATACCAAAAAGAGTAGGTCGAATAGCCGACCACCACGAGGAGCAGACATTGAAGGACACCCCATAAAACAGGCCGTCGGACCTCCGCACAGCGGTTACGCGGAGCATAGCATGCAGCAGCCACCACTGCCCAGGCAAACAGCAGATAGAACGGGATGTAGAAGGAAGAGTATTCCTCTCCTAAGAAGAAACTTGGCCATGCCGCCATATAGATGTCATCCTGGTTGGTCTGATAATACACCCATCTGTAATACAGAAGCGGAACGATGACCACACAAGCAAGAGCCATGATGGTATCTATGATGCGCCACGTCAAGGTGTAGTCTTTCAACCGCCATGCGATGACAGCCATCAGAACCGTGGCGAGCAAGCCATACACCCCCATGAGAGGATAAGCGCAAGCCGAGGCGAGGATTATGAAAACCGTCCGAAGACCATATTTGGCAGGGATGAGCCGGTAAAGCCACACCAACGCGACCGCCGCCGTCATGCCAATGGTCGCCACGAAGAAATATCCTCTCAGTTTGATGTAATACACCCAATAGCCTAAGAACACGTTGGCAATCAGCAGCAAAGCCACCGGTATCAGCAATACCGTCAGCCATTTCCAAGGGATGCGGAATGTCCTGGCAGCAACCCACACGAGAAGTGCCCACCATGCACACATGGCGAGGGCACCCAACCAAGGGATATAAAACAACTGTGTGAAAAAGGTGCCTAACCATGTGAGCATACCTCCCGGCACCACCATCTGCTGCCAGAAGAAAGTCTTTGTGTCGAGAAACAGATTCAGTTCCTGCACTTTCCACAGATACTCCCCCTCAAAGACTGTCAGAATGACAGCCGTGGCAACAAGAACTGCTGCCACGACAATCGGAGGTATGAGTTTGAGATGTTTCATCTTTGACTCCTTTACTACATCAGGCAAGTTTACTTACCCAACCTTGCCTCCACGATGTTCACTACATAGTCGCCCAGTTTCTCACATTCTCTCACCACGTCGGAGTACATGGTTCCGAGGGCGTAAGTGTACAACTGGTTATTGACATCCTCAATATTCTGTTTCTTGAGGTCATCACGCTTTGTGTTGATAGCGTTTTCGATGCGGTATGACTCATTCAGATCCATCTCCTCCCTTCTTCCGTGCATCACTTTGTTCATCTGTGTCAGCGACTCATCAGCAAGTTGCATGATCTCATGGAGATGCTTATATTGATCCTCGGTGAAGTCAGTATCACTCTGCTTCCTTCTGTTGATAGACCGGGCCAGGTTGTAGCAGGCATCACCGACGCTCTCCAACTCACTGATCTCACGCATCATAGCCCTGATCTTGCTCTTGGTATCATCACTGACATGGGCATAACTCACCTGTTCCAGATACTTGGCAATCTCTATCTCCATACGGTCGCTGATGCCCTCGTACTTCTCTATCCTGGAAAAATTCTTGACGAACTCCTCGTCATTTTTCTCGTCAAGAAGCGAGCGGACCATGCCAAAC
Organism: Prevotella sp.; assembly: GCA_016281815.1. Classification (GTDB taxonomy): domain Bacteria; phylum Bacteroidota; class Bacteroidia; order Bacteroidales; family Bacteroidaceae; genus Prevotella. The sequence goes on from JAEEJK010000085.1 coordinate 7,141, forward strand.
ATACGCTGCATGCGCATAGCGAAAAGCCCCACTTCCTTCTGTGCCTGCATGACCGCGATTTCCGGGGTCTGCAAGAGACCGCCCTCGATATAGCGCAGTCTGACGACCTCCGGCTCTTCCTCTCCTTCCACTTCCTTGGACTTGATGACCTTGCAGACTATCTTTTCGATTTGCGGTATGAACCAAATCAAGATGAAGGTGTTGATGACGTTGAAGGCCGTGTGGAATGTCGCCAGCACCACACTCAGTTTGGCAGCGTTGGCCAGGAAAGCCTGCTCTCCGACAACCTCCTTGGTCATGTTCACATCATAGCCCGCAATACCGCAGACCATGTTGACGAAAGGCTGGAAGATGATGAGAATCCAGAAGACACCGAACAAGTTGAAGAACATGTGCGCCAATGCCGCCCTCCTCGCCTGAACGGGAGCAGTCAGTGCTGCGAAGTTGGAGGTGACCGTGGTACCGATATTCTCGCCCATCACCAATGCGATGCCCTGATAGATGGGCAAAGCGCCACTGGAACACAGAATCATGGTGATGGCCATGACCGCCGCCGATGACTGCACACACATGGTCAGCACACCGCCTATGAGGAGGAAGAGCAAGGTGGTCGTGAAACTCTTCGGATCAAACGAAGCGAAGAAATTGAGCACTGCTTCCTGTTCGCCGAGATGCATGCTCTCGCCCGTCGCCCTCAGTGTTCCCAATCCGAGGAACATGAAGGCCAGACCGAACAGGAAATCACCCTTGTTGGTGTGTTTCTTGGTATAGATGAGGATGATGGAGACGACGAACGCCGGCCAGACGAAATCAGCGATATTGAACTTAAAGCCAGCCGTCATGATCCATGCGGTGAGCGTCGTTCCGATATTGGCACCCATGATCACACTGATGGCCTGCGCCAGTGTGAGCAATCCCGCGCTGACGAATGACACCGTCATCACTGTCGTTGCCGTACTCGACTGTACCGCTGCTGTCACCATCATACCTGTGAACATACCTGTAAAGCGGTTGGTCGTCATCCGCCCGAGAACATGTCTGAGTTGAGGACCTGCCATCTTCTGCAGAGTCTCACTCATCAGTTTCATACCAAACATTAACAAAGCCAACGAGCCCAGCAACTTGAACGCCAGCATCAACACTTCAACATTCATACCTATTTATTATTGATTTGTTAGTATCATACGTTAGCGGCAGGGAATCTGCCAATTCCGCTCCAAAATTACAAAAAAAATATTTTTTCAAGAAATATTTCATCATGTTTTGATACAACTCCAGAAGAATCTATTTGGAAAGAGCCTTGCTGACGATCAGTTCATAATCGTCACCCAACTGTCCCATTCTCATCAGGCAATTGTAGGCCGCATGGCGGACACCCGCTGATTCGTCCTTCAAGGCAGTCAGAGCCTGGTCGATGATTTCATTGATACCCCTATCGTCAGGGGCATCACCCCGCATCATACACCTTGAGAGGACATGGTAGCCCCCAATCTGATTCAGAGGATGGGAAGAGGAGATCCACTCAAAAGCGAGAACGGGCGCATAGTCCAGATACTGTAAGAGATTGAACGCCAACATCTCGGCTATCTCCTGAGTTCCCGCCTGCTCCATCCACAAGTCAGCCAATTCGGCCGGCATTTCCTCGGGCGGCATGATCAGCGTGGCCAGGATCTTACATTCGCGGATATTCTCTTTCCACAATCCCACAGCGAGGTGATAGTCCTTTCCATACTCCTCTGCCATCTTCTTCAGGTCGGTGAAAGCCACTCCCCAGTTCAGATGATAATCCACGCCGTTCTCCCTCATGTAGCGGGATGCCTCCCCATTCATGAGAAGTCTGAACGATTGCTTGATTTTTTTGATAGTATCCTCAGTCATAAGGCAGCATAGTCATGTGAATAACGCATCATCTGCTCCTCGTAAGTCTCCGTGTAGTCCGCCTCCACATCGACGACGGAACCGTCGTCTGCGTGTACGAGCATCAGCCTTGGATTGAGAAATCCTTTGTATGGAGCCAGATCGAGCGTTTTGTACCTTTCAAGTATTTCCCGGTGCATGACAGGATCCACTTTGACCGCATACGTCTCCACCAGCAATTTTGCCGCCTCAAAGTCGCCCTCGCTCTTGATCCGCTGAATTTCTGCCAACAGTTCGGCAAAAGCCTGTCTCAACTTGGGATAATCCGTTATTTGCAGATAGGTCTTTCCTTCTTTCCTGACCATCTGCATGGCACCATCGGAATGGTCAAAGGTCCATCTGGCAATGAGCGCCCGGTTGCGCATGTGTGCTTCCTCAATCTGATGGCCTGGCTGAATCCGCGTCAGTTGGGTCATCATACCATTCATCAGATAAGAGTAGTATTGCGCTTTGTAAGCCTGTTCATCAGGAAGCAAGCCCAACTCAATCAATTTTGCATCAGCCATATAATAGAGGCCGAACAAATCGGCTCTCGCCTCCTCGATGGTGCTCCCATATGCTTTCAGCGCATCCGGGTCTGTACCAGGCAACAGTTGTCCGCTGCCATGTCCAAGACATTCATGCAGGTCTGTGTGCAGGTCATCGCAGGCGTCACCGTATTTAGCGATGAGCGCCAGTGTTTCCTCATCCACCACAAATTCCTCCTTGAACCCATTTCCATGCGCTGCCTTGTTGTAGGCATCCGTGATATTGCTGATGGTGATGCTCTTGCTGCCATGCGCCGCCCTGATCCAGTCGGCATTGGGCAGGTTGATGCCGATTGCTGTCGAAGGATATTCTCCGCCGCCGAGCATGGCCGCGCAGATGGCATTGGCCGTGACTCCCTTCACCACTTTTTTGCGGAATCTCTCATCCACGGGCGAATGGTCCTCAAACCACTGAGCATGGTCGCTGATGGTCCTTGTTCTCCGGCTTGCCACCCTGTCCTTGTATTCTACCAGTCCCTCCCAAGTGGCCTTGATGCCCAGAGGGTCGTCGTAAACCTCGATAAATCCATTGATGAAATCGACATCACCCTCATGACATTCCACCCACTTGATGGAATATTGGTCGAAAGTATGCAGATCTCCCGTCTTATAATAGTCAACCAGGATCTCGATCACCTCGCGTTGTTTCTCATTCTCAGCCACCTCAGCCGCTTTCTGCAACCAATAAATGATGTTGCTGATGGCCTCCCCGTAGAGTCCCTTTTCCTTCCAGACCAGTTCCCTAAGTTCGCCATCCACCTTTACCAGCCGGCTGTTGAGTCCCCAGGAAGGAGGCTGTGGATTGCCATCAGCCTTCATCTGGGCATAAAAAGCCTCCACCTCATTTTGTGTCACATTCTGGTAGAAATTGCAGGCGGAAGTCAGCACCAAATCTTCTCCATCGGTCTTATTTACCCTTTTGGGCAGCACATCGGGGTTGAAAATGACCGTTTTCAGGTGACCGATCATCTCATCCACCGTCTGTCCCTCCTGGAGCGGCAGGGATTCCGGACTGATCATCCGAACCATTTTCTCCCAATAAGTTTCAGAGAAACCCGGTATGAACTTCTCGCCCCCATAGTGATGGTGTATGCCGTTGGAGAACCACAGTCGCTTAAGGTAGACCATCATCTCCTGATAATCAGGATCTTGGTCAAGTCCTTGTTGTCTTGCAAACAAACAGACAACCTCCATCAGTTTCCTGATCTGGAGATTGTCTGCACCCATTTGGTCGAATGTGATATCACGTCCCCACAAGGTGGCCTCAGAGAGATAATAAACGTACAGTTTTTGTTTTAAAGTGAGTTGGCTGAACCCGTTGAGTCGGTATCTCAGCATCTGTATGTCGGCAAATCTCTCACCGGCGTAACAAAAATTCTCTGTCATTTTTCCTGAAGTGTGAACGTTGGGACGCACCTTAATCGACAGCCACTTCTGCCGCTTTAGCAGTTCTTCCTCTCTTCTTCACTTCCTTCTGAGCCGGATGCTTGGCGAAATGCCTGATCTTGTACTCCCTCGGCGTCAGACCGTTGATTTTGTAGAACGAGGCATAGAAAGACTGCCGGTTGGAGAAGCCCACCATGTTGCTGATATCCTCCATGTTCAAGTCCTGGTATCTCTTGTCCACCAGCAGTGTCATGGCTTCCTCGATGCGGAACTTGTTGACGAAGGAAGTGTAGTTCATGTGGAACCTCACATTGACCACCGCTGAGATGTATCTGGTATTGGTGCCCAGATCCTCAGCCAGTTTCTTCGCAGAGTAATCCTTATCCTTATACTTTTTCTGTATCAGGATCAGATTGAGAATTTTCTCCTTCAACTCATCCATGAGCCGAGGACTCACAAGACTGCGATAAGCCGCTTCTTTTTCCTTTTTTTCTGTGATGTTGTACTTTGCCATATCTACCAAAAAATATTATAAATGTTTCGGCAAATATAATGATTTTTCATCAAATTTGCAAATTATTTGATATTTTTTTCAAAAAAAATCTCATTTTTCTTGTAAACTCATCCTATACATCATCCATCAAATCCCATATGACCCTCGTGTTGAACATCGTGTGCGTGCCTATTTACTCTTGTTTTTGACCGGATTTTGTGGTGAGGGAAGTCAGATATGGAATAAAAAATGAATAAAGTCATGAAAAATCTTTCAAAACACTTTTTTTATGCCACAATATGAGTAAAAAATGGCAGAAAAGCCTTACCTTTGCACCAATTTTGAGAGAAACGGAGAAGATGAGACCAACAGCCATACTGCTATTGCACTGTCCTGACCAACAGGGCATCATTTCTGAAATGACGAAGTTCATCACGGACAACAAGGGCAACATTGTTTATCTCGACCAATATGTTGACCGTCAGGACAGCGTGTTTTTCATGCGCATCGAATGGGAACTTGACAAATTCCTGATTCCCCGTGAAAAGATAGAGGAATATATTTCTACGCTTTATGCCCAGCGCTACCACATGACCTTCAACCTCTACTTTAATGACATTCGTCCCCGAATGGCGATATTTGTCAGCAAGATGAGCCATTGTCTCTACGACCTTCTTGCCCGCTACAAGTCAGGCGAATGGGCCGTTGACATCCCCTGCATCATCAGCAATCATGAGGACTTGCGCTATGTGGCCGACCAATTCGACATCCCCTATTACGTATGGTCGATCAAGAAGGACCACTCCAACAAGGATGAGGTAGAGGCAGCGGAAATGGCACTTCTCAAAGAAAAGAAAGTGACTTTTATCGTATTGGCAAGGTATATGCAGATCATCACCGACAACATGATCAACGCCTATCCCCACCATATCATCAACATCCACCACTCCTTCCTCCCCGCTTTCGTCGGTGCCAAGCCCTATCATCAGGCTTGGGAGCGAGGCGTGAAGATCATCGGCGCCACCAGCCATTATGTGACCAATGAACTCGACGCTGGTCCCATCATCGAACAGGATGTGGTGCGTATCACACATAAGGAAGATCCCGACAGCCTTGTGCTGAAAGGCCGTGACCTGGAGAAGATTGTACTGTCGCGTGCTGTGACAAAGCACATCCAGCGCAAGATTCTCACCTATCACAACAAGACCATCATATTCAGTTGACCCTCAAACCCATCGATATGGAAGTGGCCATCGTCAAATACAATGCGGGCAACATCTACTCTGTAGAAAGTGCTCTTCGCCGCCTCGGTGTGAGACCGTTGCTCACGGATGACGCAGAAACCCTGCGCCATGCCGACTGTGTGCTGTTCCCCGGCCAGGGTGAGGCCAGCGGTGCTATGCGCTATCTCCGTGCCCGGGGACTCGACCACATCATCCGCTCGTTGCGTCAGCCCGTACTCGGCATCTGCATCGGCCAGCAACTCATGTGCAGGCATTCAGAAGAGGGCGATACGGACTGCCTGGGCATCTTCGATGCTGACGTACGACGTTTTGCTCCCGTCAACCCCGAGGATAAGATACCCGCCATGGGATGGAACGAGATCACCCATCTCCACACTCCGCTCTTCGACGGACTCAGCGAAGGAGATTTCGTCTATTTCGTACACAGTTATTATGTCCCGCTTTGCGAGCAGACCATCGCAACAGCCGACTACGTTCTACCCTACAGTGCTGCCATTCACAAGGACAATTTCTACGCCACTCAGTTCCATCCCGAAAAGAGCGGCCGTGTCGGTGAGGTGATCCTCAGCAATTTCCTAAAAATGGCCACAGTGTCGTCCACCCTCCAAACCCCTAACCCATGATAGAACTGATCCCCGCCATCGATATCATCAACGGACAGTGCGTCAGGCTCACCCAAGGAGACTACGACGCCAAGACGGTATACAGCACCGACCCCACAGAAGTGGCCGTCGGGTTTGAGCGAATGGGCATGAAGCGGCTTCATGTGGTGGATCTGGACGGAGCGAAATCGCGACATATCGTCAACACTGAGGTGCTCCGCTCCATCACCAGCCACACCAATCTGAAGGTGGATTTTGGAGGCGGGCTCAAAACCGACGCAGATATAGAGGAAGCGTTCGACAGCGGAGCCTCCATGGTGACCGTGGGATCCGTAGCCGTCACCTCCCCCACCCTGTTTGCCGAGTGGCTCAGCAAATATGGTCCCGACCGCATCATCTTAGGAGCCGACGTGCGCAACGGGATGGTGAGCATCAACGGTTGGAAAGAAGACTCCACCGCACAACTTCTCCCCTTCCTGCGCTACTATGTGGAGCAAGGGGTGCGAAATGTGCTCTGTACAGACATCTCCCGAGACGGTATGCTGGGCGGTCCTGCCATGGACCTCTATTCTTCCGTCATGCGCGAATATCCCTCACTTCACCTGATCGCCAGCGGTGGCGTGTCCTCCAATGCAGACATAGAGGAACTGGAACGCCGAGGCATCCCAGCCGTCGTATTCGGCAAGGCCTGGTATGAGGGAAAGATAGATATCAGCAAATTGTCACTGCCATGGGTTTAGCAAAAAGAATCATCCCCTGTCTCGATGTCAAGGACGGGACAACCGTCAAAGGCACCAACTTTGTCAACCTGCGTCTGGCTGGCGATCCGGTAGAACTGGGAAAAGCCTACAGTGACATGGGTGCCGACGAACTTGTTTTCCTGGACATCACCGCCAGCCATGAAGGGCGAAAGACATTTACCGACATGGTGACGCGGGTGGCCGCCGAAGTCAACATCCCATTTACGGTAGGCGGTGGGGTTAACGAACTCTCCGATGTGGAGCGGCTGCTGTATGCCGGCGCAGACAAGGTAAGCGTCAACAGCGCTGCCCTCCGACATCCAGATCTCATCGATGAGATAGCCAAGCGGTTTGGGTCCCAGGTGTGCGTCTGTGCCATCGATGCCCGTTTCTCAGATGGAGTCTGGACCTGCTATGTCAATGGTGGCCGTGTGCCCACCGACCGCATCCTGACCGAATGGGCCAGCGAGGTGGCAGACCGCGGTGCTGGTGAAATACTGTTTACCAGCATGAACCATGACGGTGTGAAACAAGGCTTTGCCCTTGAGGCATTGGCCACCCTTCATGAGTCGCTGCCCATCCCCGTCATCGCAAGCGGTGGTGCAGGCTGCATGAAAGATTTCCTGGATGCCTTCACCGAAGGAAAGGCTGATGCTGCCCTTGCCGCCAGCGTCTTCCATTTCGGAGAGATTGCAATTCCCGACCTGAAAGCCTACCTCCGAGCCAACGGCATCAAAACACGAATGTAAACAACCAACGATATGGACATCAATTTTGAGAAATGCGGCGGACTCGTTCCCGCCATCATCCAAGACGCTGAGACACGACAGGTTCTCATGCTTGGTTATATGAACCAAGAAGCACTCGACAAGACACTGTCGACCGGTTTGGTCACTTTTTTCAGCCGCACCCGTCAGACCTTATGGACCAAAGGTGAGACCTCCGGAAATTTTCTGAAACTGGTCGACATCAAATCCGACTGTGACAATGACACCCTTCTGGTGAGGGTACACCCCACCGGTCCCGTCTGTCACAAAGGTACCGACACCTGCTGGGAAGAGACCAACGAGAGCAATCCTCTCCTTTTTCTCACCGAACTGCAAGATTTTATCGAGAAGCGTCATGAAGAAATGCCAGAGGGCAGTTATACCACCAGTCTTTTCCGCGACGGTCTCAACCGTATGGCCCAGAAAGTGGGTGAGGAAGCGCTGGAACTGGTCATCGAAGCCACCAACGGCAGCAATGAGCGCATGATCTACGAAGGTTCGGACATGCTCTATCATCTCATCGTCCTGCTCACCAGCAAGGGCTTGCGCATAGAGGATCTGGCCAGCGAACTGCGCACCCGCCATGATCCGAATTGGAAGAAACATTGATACATAATAATATAAGAATTTAACAATATGCTGATTGATTATCAAAAAGTAAATATCGTGCAGGACGACAATGTCGTGCTGCATGACGTGAATTTGCAGGTGGACGAAGGCGATTTCGTCTACATCATCGGCAAGGTGGGCTCCGGAAAGAGTTCACTGCTCAAGACCATATATTGCGAACTCGACCATTCTTCTCCTGAGAAAGCGGAAGTGCTTGGCCGCGATGTCGACCATATCCGCCGTAAGGATGTGCCCGCCCTCCGCCGTGAGATGGGCATCATCTTCCAGGATTTCCAGTTGCTCCACGACCGCAGCGTGCGCAAAAACCTTGACTTCGTGCTGAGGGCCACCGGATGGCGCAAGCGCAAGGAGCGCGACGAGCGCATCTCCCGTGTGCTTGAGGCTGTCGACATGGCAGACAAGATTGACAAGATGCCCTACGAACTCTCTGGCGGTGAGCAACAGCATATCGCCATTGCCCGCGCCATTCTCAACAAGCCCCGCATCATCATCGCCGATGAGCCTACAGGCAACCTTGACATGGAAACCGCCCGCCACATTGTCAGTCTTCTCAAGCGAATCAGTGAGGACGGCACAGCGGTGGTGATGACCACCCACAACATCCATCTTCTCGATGAATTCCCCGGCAAGGTATATCGCTGCAAGGACGGTCTTCTCTCTGATGTCACACATGAGTACCGCCACATGGACCTGACTGAGGACGGGAAAGACTGAGGGAGTGAAGAGTGAAGAATGAAGAGTGAAGAATTTTGAGTTAAGAGTTAAGAATTTAGAAATTAGAATCATATATTGAAACGACTATGATAGTAATGAAATTCGGCGGCACTTCCGTCGGCAGTCCAGAGCGAATGAAATCAGTGGCATCACTCATCACACGCAATGATGATCCCACATTTGTAGTTCTTTCAGCCATGTCTGGCACCACGAACACACTTATAGAGATTTCCGACTATCTTTATAAGAAGAACCCCGATGGAGCCAACGAGGTGATCAACATGTTGGAGAAGAAATACATGGGCCATGTGGAAGAACTCTTCAGCACAGAGGAATGGCGAGAGAAGACCCGACTGTTTCTCACAGAAGAATTTGATTTCCTCCGCTCGTTCACCAAAGACCTGTTCACCAGTTTTGAGGAGAAGAGCATTGTAGCCCAGGGAGAGATCATCAGCACGAACATGATGGTGAACTACCTGCATGAGCAAGGTATCAACGCCGTGCTCCTGTCGGCCCTTGACTTCATGCGCACCGACAAGAACACGGAGCCTGACCCACAATATATCAAGGAAAAACTGAGTGCTATCCTCAAGGCCAACGAAGGCTATCAGGTGTATGTCACTCAGGGCTTCATCTGCCGCAATGCCTACGGAGAGATCGACAACCTGCTCCGTGGTGGCAGCGACTACACCGCCTCGCTCATCGGTGCCGCCATCGACGCAGAGGAGATACAGATTTGGACAGACATCGACGGCATGCACAACAACGATCCCCGCGTCGTCGACCACACCGATGCCGTCCGTCAACTCAACTTTGAGGAAGCCGCAGAGTTGGCTTATTTCGGAGCCAAGATCCTGCACCCGACCTGCATCCAACCCGCCAAGTATGCCGGCATCCCCGTCAGACTGCTCAACACCATGCAGCCCGATGCCGAAGGCACCATTGTCGACAACGTCATCATGCGTGGTCAGATCAAGGCAGTGGCCGCCAAGGACAACATCATCGCCATCAAGATCAAGAGTTCGCGCATGTTGCTGGCCACAGGCTTCCTTCGCAAGGTGTTTGAGATTTTCGAGAGTTATCAGACTCCCATCGACATGGTCTGCACCTCCGAGGTCGGCGTATCGGTGACGATCGACAGCGACCGGCACCTCACCCCGATTGTCAACGAACTGAAGAAATATGGCACAGTGACCGTAGATGCCCACATGTGCATCATCTGCGTAGTCGGCGACCTCGACTGGAGCAACCTTGGTTTCGAGACCCTGGCCACAGACGCTATGAAGGACATCCCTGTGAGGATGATTTCATACGGAGGTTCCAACTACAACATCTCGTTCCTTGTGAAAGAGCAAGACAAGAAACGCGCTTTGCAGAACCTGAGTGCCAAACTTTTCAAATGACCACATGAAAGGACATTTTCCAATAGACAAGTTCCAAGAAATCGAGACACCTTTTTATTATTACGACACTCAGTTGTTGCGTGACACACTCCGCAGCATCCAGAAAGAAGTGTCCAAACACGAAGGGTTTGTGGTGCATTATGCCGTCAAGGCCAATGCCAACCCCAAGGTTCTCAACATCATCGCGCAGGCAGGTTTTGGTGCTGACTGTGTGAGCGGAGGCGAGATACGCGCCTCCCTCGCCGTGGGCATACCAGCGAGCAAGATTGTGTACGCCGGTGTGGGCAAGGCCGACTGGGAGATTCAATTAGGTCTGAGCAAGAACATTTTCTGCTTCAATGTGGAAAGTTTGGCTGAGTTGGAGGTCATCAACGAGTTGGCTGGGAAAATGGACAAGACTGCAAGGGTGGCTTTCCGCATCAATCCCGACGTGGGAGCCCACACCCATGCCAACATCACGACCGGACTTGCAGAGAACAAGTTTGGCATCACCATGCACGACATGGAGAGTGTGATAGAAGCCGCCTTCGCCATGCAGCATGTGAAATTTGTAGGCCTGCACTTCCATATCGGTTCACAGATTCTCAATATGGATGACTTCGCTGCTCTCTGCAACCGTGTGAACGACCTTCAGCGGCAGTTGGAGCGCAAGCGCATCTTTGTGGAGCATATCAATGTCGGAGGCGGACTTGGAGTTGACTACCACCACCCCAACCGGCTCTCCATCCCCGACTTCAAGGCCTATTTTGACACCTATGCCCGCTTGCTTCAACTCCGTCCCGGTCAGACCCTGCATTTCGAACTGGGCAGAGCCATTGTGGCACAGTGTGGTTCACTCATCACCCGCACCCTCTATGTGAAACAAGGTACGGCCAAGCAATTTGCCATTGTTGACGCCGGATTCACCGACCTGATCCGTCCTGCTCTTTACCAGGCTTTCCACAAGATAGAGAACATCTCGAGTGATGGTCCGACAGCCACCTATGACGTTGTGGGCCCCATCTGTGAGTCAACGGATGTTTTTGGAAAGTCCGTCGATCTCAACACCACGAGACGTGGCGACCTGATTGCCATCCGCTCGGCAGGTGCCTATGGTGAGATCATGGCCTCTCAGTACAACTGTCGCCGGCTTCCTGTCGGATATATCACGGAAGACCTATGACCATCGATCTGCTTTCCCTTATAGTTGGAGGCATCTTGCTGTTGCTGGCATTGCTCACTCCCCTGATGAATCCATTCTTCAGAAGGCTCCGCAAGACAGATGATACCCCTTCATCCGAACAACCGCCCGTCACCATATTGTTGGTTTCCAACGGCGACCATGTGGCTTTGGATGAACATTTGCCGCTATTTCTCACTCAGGAATATGGTCCTGGCTACGAGGTGATTGTAGTGACCGAGAAAGCCGACATGGAGACCGAGAACGTGCTGAAGCGTTACTCACAAAACGAACGGCTCTACCACACCTTCGTTCCAGAGAGTTCCCGATACATGAGCAAAAGCAAACTCGCCATCACTCTGGGTGTGAAAGCAGCCAAAAACGAATGGATTATCCTTACCGACCCACGCTGCAAGCCCACTGACAGTCATTGGGTTGAGGCGATGTCGGGACAGATGCGTGCAGGCAAGAGCATGGTGCTCGGTTATGTGAACTACTCCGAAGAAGCAAAGTCCTACCAGCAGTTTGAACGGCTCCATACCGCCCTTTATTTGTTGCGCGAGGCACAGCAAGGACGTCCCTACCGCACCAACTGCATGAATGTGGCGTTCCGCAAGAGTGAGTTCCTCGACCAGCAAGGTTTCCTGGAACATTTGAAATTCTCTATCGGAGAGTATGATTTTCTGGTCAACAAGTATGGCCGCCAGGGCAACGTTGCCGTTGCCACCGATGCGGAGACACTGCTGACCGAGAACGCCATCCCCTCCAAGTCGTGGCAAAACCGCCAAGTCTACTATTATGAGGTGGGAAAGCATCTTGACGGAGGCGCATGGCTCCGAGTGCTCCGTGCTTCTGACCGCTGGGCTCAGATACTCAACTATTTTCTGATTTTTGCGGCAGGCATCTTTGCCGGTCTTACCCAACGCTGGATATTGTTGGGAGTAGCGGTGGCTGCCCTCATCCTCACCATTGTGCTTCGCTCACTGATAGGGAGAAAAGCCCTGAAGGAGTTTGATATTCACATTCCGGCTTGGAGGGTCGTACCCCTTGAAATCAACTTGCTCTGGCACCGCATTCTGACCCGTATGCGCTATGAGTATGCCGACAAGAACGATTTCATCAGCCACAAGGTCTGACGTGGGATGACGCGTATTCGCCACTATCTTCTGCCAACAACTCACACGCTCATCTTGACTGCGTGAGGTCTGCTATTTTGTCGACATTCATGCTGCGGGCACTGGCATCAAGGATTTCTTTGTAGACCCCACCCTGGCTATAGACCTCATTGGGCGTGCCGTTCTGCACCACACGTCCTTCCTGCAAGACATACACCTGGTCGGCATCGATGATTTGCCCGATGTTGTGGGAAATGATGATGACCGTTCGGCCCGCCTTGATGGCATCGATGCTCGCCTTGATCTGCTCCGTGGCAATGGCATCAAGACTTGCAGTAGGCTCATCCAGGAAAATAATGGGCGGATTCTTGATGAACATTCTTGCGATGGCGATGCGCTGTTGCTGTCCCCCGCTCAGTTGCAGGGCCTGTGTTTGGAATCCGTTGGGCAATTGCATGATTTGGTCGTAGATGTAGGCTTGTCTTGCCGCCTCCACCACCTCCTCATGAGTGGCATCGGGCTTACCGTATTTGATATTCTCCTCAATGGTTCCGTCAAAGATATGGTTTTTCTGCAATACCAAACCCACATGGTCGCGCAGCCACTGTGTATCCCAGTCGGTCAGATCCACCCCATCGAGTTTGATGCTGCCACAATCGGGATGGTAGAACTTGTCGAGCAAGTTGACAATGGTGCTCTTTCCCGCTCCGCTCAACCCCACCAGCGCCGTTATTTTCCCGCTCCCGATATGCATGGACACATTGTGAAGCGCCTTGGTGCCGTTGCTGTAAGTGAAATCCACGCCAGAGAGTTCAAAGTCGCCCTTCACCTGTGTGGGACGATGCTTACCTGTATCCTCCACCTCATGGTCGGCCTTGAGGATGCCAAAGAATCCCTCCGCATAGATCAGCGCATCATTCATGTCATCATAGATGCGGTGCAACTGTCGGATCGGAGCACTCACATTGGCAAAGAGCATCACATGATACATGATTTTTCCAATGGTCATGCCCGGGTAGTCGATGAGCACGAGGTATGCTGTCAGGATGATGATGAGCACGGTGCCAATCTGCTCAAGGAAACTTTTCAGTCCGTTGAACATATAACTCTGCTTGCGCGTGTTGAGTTGCAAGTCGGTCATCGTCCGCTGAATCTCCGCCTGGCGGTCGGCCTCGATATTCTCTCTGTTGAACGACTTGATGACCGTGATGCTCTCCAGGATATTGAGGATGCTCTGGCTGACCGCCTGATGCCCTCCGAAGATGCCCCGTCTGCCGCCTTTCATCCGTTTGGCCTGGATATAGGTGACATAGAAATAGATGGGCACGATGCACAAGGCCACCAGTCCCACATATACATTGGCCATGAACATCAGGGCAAGCGCCAGGATGGCACTAGTGAAAAGCGGCAGGATCTCGATGAAGAAATTGTTGACCGTGTTGCTTAGGCTCATGATGCCCCTGTCGATCCGTGACTGAAGTTTGCCCGTCTCGTTTCCTTCAGCGGTAAAGAACGCCATGCGGAAAGATAGCATTCTCTTGACGACACTCAGTGACAAGTCGCGGCTCACCAGGATGCGCATGCGCTCCCCATAGTAGCGTTGGAAGAAAGTGACCAATGCGGCTATCACCTCTTTTCCCAAAAGGATGATGCTGATGGTGGTCAGGATACGTACGGCGTTGCTCCACGAGAACTGAGGCTGCTGAATCAGCGCGTTGATGCTGTCGACAGCCCTGTCGAGGACGACAGCATTCACCTGGGCCATGAGTGAGCCCACCAATGTCAAAGCCAGTGTGATGCCGATGAGCCATCGGTAAGGCAACACAAAAGGCATGATGTTTTTCAGCAAGTCAAGAATGTTCATCTTGGCGGCTGTAGGCTGTTGAATGTTCTCCTTTTCCATATGAAGGCAAAAATACAAAAATTTCTTTGGGAAGCACAGTTTTTTAGGAAAAATGTTATAAATTTGCATTCAACATGGAAATCAAAGTTCTGTTTTTTATTCCCCATCTGCCAGCAGGAACTGACGGCAGTTCGTTTATGGAACTCTTCCTTGGCAAGATGTCAGAGGAGATGGACATACATCTGGCCACTCTCACTCCCGCATCATTGCCAGAAGGTCCCTTTGCAACACACTGCATCGGAACGGGAAAATCCGATTATGGAAAGCATGGTATTGCCAATCTGTTCACGCTGAAACAGAGATATCTTCGTCTGCTCTATGGCCTCATGCCCGACATCGTGCATATTCACGGCTGCTACAGTTATCTCGCCTCACACATCTCACGCTGGTCTGTACAGCGCAATTTCCCCGTTGTGTTCAGTCCAAACGGCGGTTTGTCTCCTGCTTTCATCGACAAGGAATATGGAATGCGCACCTGGCGTCTGCTCACCTATCAGAAAGCCATGACACGAGAGGCGGCATGCATCATCACTGCTGAAGAGGAGGAAGCCGATTTTATCGTGAAAGAACACCTCAACGACAGGATTGAAACCATCACAGACCCCAGGTCTGGAGATTATCTGGACATGGACGGTTTTGCCGCCCAGATACAAGGTATCTACTATAAGGTTCTGGCCAGCGACAAGACACAGCGCCTCCACCAGCAAGAACGCGAGGCTGTGAGTGCCCTGCTCCATCTCAGCATGGCTGGAGAGGAAGAGCGCCAGCCCCTTTGCTCAGAGGACATCCTCAATCTGAGAAAGATCACTCCACTGCAATGGCGCGACATCCATCTGTTTGCCGCAGAGCAAGGCATCTCAGGATATGTGATGGAAGGAGTCAGCAAGGCACAGTTGACAGGTGCTGCCAACCATCCCAGGAACACCGATGTCTATCCTTTCCACACAGCAAAGAGCAAAGATAAGTTGGAGAGCGGGCGCCTTCTGCAGACAGGATTCCTTTCGTTCCGCTATTCCAGAAAAATAAGAGAGGCAGACCCCTCGGTCAAGAAGGTGTGCCTCATGCTTCTCAACCTTCGCAAGATGCTTCGCGACCATACGCTGACACTTCGCCAATTGTGCGACCTCTATGAAACCTACCGCTATGAAGACCTCAACGAGGAATCGCTGGCTCAGTTTCTTCACTCCTTAGGCATTTATGATTTTGCCTGCCGCATCAGTCAGGTGCTGTCGGAAATCGCCTATCTCGACGAAGGCTTCATGCCTGTGCCCGCTCTTGACGACCGCGGCACAGCCCATATCCGAACCCAACTCATGAAAGACCCAACACAATGACATCCAAAACACAAGACACCATTCAGGACATGCGATACCTGGAATTGCTATCACATTCCTTTCCCACCATCGCAGAAGCCAGCACGGAGATTATCAACTTGCAGGCCATTCTCAACCTCCCCAAAGGCACTGAGCATTTCCTGGCTGACATCCACGGAGAATTTGAAGCTTTCCAACATGTGCTCAAAAATGCCTCAGGCAACATCAAACGCAAAGTCAACGAGATTTTCGGCAACCAGATCAGGGAGTCGGAAAAAAAGGAACTCTGCACGCTCATCTACTATCCCCGTGAGAAACTCGAACTGGTGAAAGAGAAAGAAGAGGATATCAACGACTGGTATCACATCACCATACACCATCTAGTAAAAGTATGCCGTGAGGTGTCAAGCAAATACACCCGCTCAAAAGTGCGCAAGAACCTGCCACCCGAATTCAGCTATATCATCCAGGAATTGCTCCATGAGCGCACAGAGGACGTAGACAAGACTGCATACGTAAGTACCATCATCGACACCATCATCTCCACTGGCAGTGCCGATGACTTTATTACCGCACTGTCGAATGTGATCCACCGCCTGGCCGTCGACCAACTGCACATCCTGGGCGACATATATGACCGTGGTCCCGGTGCCCACCTTATCTTGGATACGATGTCCAGTTACCACAATTGGGACATCCAGTGGGGCAATCACGACATTCTTTGGATGGGAGCGTGCGCCGGCAATGAAACTTGTATCTGCAATGTAATACGCCTATCCCTGCGCTATGCCAATCTGTCCACTCTTGAGGAGGGTTATGGCATCAACCTTATCCCGCTGGCCACCTTCGCTCTCGACACTTACAGCGATGACCCCTGTGAGGAGTTCCTGCCCCGTGTGTTGGGTGATGACGGCAGCATGGATGAGAAAACCCGTCACCTCACTGCACGCATGCACAAGGCCATCTCCATCATACAGTTCAAAATGGAAGCTCAGATGGCTGCCAAACATCCTGAATGGAACATGGACAATCGCGCCGTACTCAGTTTTGTCAACTACGACAAAGGTACTGTCACGCTTGAAGGAAAGGAATACCAGTTGACCAGCAATAGATTCCCCACGGTCAACCCGCTTTCTCCCAACGAACTGACTCAGGAAGAGCGCATCCTGATCGACCGCCTCCGCCGTTCATTCACCATGAGTGAGAAACTCCACCGTCACATCAGGCTCCTGCTTCAGCACGGATGCATGTATGCCATTTTCAACAACAACCTGCTCTTCCATGCCTCTGTCCCGCTCAATGAGGATGGTTCACTGAAGGAAGTAGAACTCTATGACGGTAGGAAATACAAAGGCATGGACCTGCTCCACAACATCGGCATGATTATCCGCGCTGCCTTCCAAAGTGACACCGAGCCCAAAGAGAAGGATTACGCTATCGACTACTTCCTCTATCTTTGGTGCGGCAAGGACTCTCCTTTGTTCGACAAGGCAAAGATGGCCACTTTTGAGCGTTATTTCATTACCGAGAAAGAGACGCACAAGGAAGAGAAAGGCTATTATTTCAAACTGCGCGACAATGCCGAGATATGCGACCGCATCATGGACGCGTTCGGTGTGGAAGGCGACAACCGCCATATCATCAACGGACACGTCCCCGTCCATGTGAAGACGGGCGAGAATCCCATCAAGGCAGAAGGCAAACTGATGGTGATAGACGGAGGCTTCTCAGAAGCCTATCATAAGGAGACAGGTATTGCTGGCTACACCTTAGTATATCATAGCCGCGGTTTTGAGTTGGTGCAGCACGAGCCCTTCACCTCTTCCCGCGATGCCATCCTCCGTGGAACAGACATTTTGGGCACCACCCAGATTGTGGAGATGTCCACCCACCGCATGCGCGTCGCCGACACCGACAAGGGTGCTGACATCCGCCGCCAGATACACGATTTGGAGAAACTTCTCTACGCCTATCGGCATGGCATCATCAAGGAACGAGAGAAGAGAGAGTAAACAAAAAGCCTCCCAGCAGGGAGGCTTTTTGATATGGATAATTAAAGATTGTTGATTTCTTCCTCAGTCATTCCCGTGGCTTGACACACGGTGCTGATGTCAACACCCATGGCAAGGAGTTTTTTGGCAACCTCTGTTTTACCTTGTTCGATTCCTTGTTCGATTCCTTGTTCGATTCCTTGTTCGATTCCTTGTTCGATTCCTTGTTCGATTCCCTGTTTAATTCCTTGTTCCAAGCCTCGTTCCATACCTTCTAACATCTTGGTCTCAAGGATATCGTTCTGCACCATAATGTTATCGATGTGTCTATCATATGCTCTTCGCTCAGCATCGTTCATATGAAGGTATTGCAGTTTCTCCCTGACTTCCCTAAGGCCGGGAGTGGTGGTGCCTTCCTTGATCTCACCACTCTTTAGGTATTCAAGCCACTCCTCCAATGGAGTACGTGCCACCTTGTTGAACTCGTTGACGCGAATGATGTAGTATTCGGGGAAGATGTCTTTTGGAGCCACCATTTTGATGGTATCCTTGTCGCGCATGTTGATTTGCAACTGATCTTTGGTATGCACACCGATAAGTTGATTTTGCCCGTGGTAGAGATAGTCGGCTCCCTTGCCTAAATCAAAATAGACGATATTGATGGAATAGACCTTCTTCACCTCATTATATCTCTCACCCAGTTTGATGTGCTCGGTGATGGCTTTTGCCACCCCGTAGAGGATGCGCTGCAGATAATACAACTCACGAGTCTGCTGTATCTCCACAAGGATAATCTCACCCTTGGAGTTCCTGGCCTTGATGTCCACGCGATTGAACTTGTCGTCCTCAGCATTTTGATTGCCCTCACTCTCAAGGATCTCGACAATCTTCACATCCTCCTCCAAAAGGACGGTCATCAGACCCTCCAGCACGCCGAAATTTGCCTTGTCTCTTAGCATGCGTTTGGCTGCCCAGTCAAATCGAATATATTTGTCCATAATTTCCTCTTTTCACTTGTGACACACTTCTATTTGCAAAATTATAAAAAAAATGTGAATATCCAACTATTTAGGCATAAAACAATTTAAGGCTATGGAAAAGGACTACCTACCGGGATGTCATTCCACTATTGTCGGTTATGATGCCCTTTTTAGCATCAATGTTAAAGACAAGGGTGCCACTTGGGATGAGGGAAGCACGCACAACAGCCCTGGTAGATGTGAAATTGCTTACGCTTGGTGCACCTGTCATACATCGTCCGTTAACATAAACACCATCCTGTCTTATTTACAAAGATCCTCCACTACTTTCTTCACGAAAAGTTTGTTCCGAAAGATAACCTATGACATCGTAGGCTGTAGAGAATTGTACTCCATCCAACTTGTTGGAGCCACTGCCACCTTCTTTGTTGAATGTGCCGGTTCTATCGGCCAGTCGTTGTAGATTCTCTTTTAGTACAAAAGAGTCATGCTGTCCCACAAGATGCCCATTTTGATAGGTATAGTTATCACGGTATTGCATCTCCCCATTACGGTAAAATGCCATGGTATTGCCACTGACAACGAACTTGTAAGAAGCCACTGTACCTACCATGGGAGCAGTCAGGTTATGTGCCCACGTTCCTTGCACCCATTGCGGAACCGAGGAGGCACTATATTCATCTGTAGATTTGGTATTCTCACTATTTTCAATCATAGCCTCATCATCCTTTTCTGCCATCTCTTCCACAATAGTATAATATGCTCTTTCTTTCGATTGTTTGCATAGCTCTTTAAGTGCGTTTGAAAAAGTATCGTGCCCTTTCATTTTTGGCATGGTGTTGTAGTCTACTATCATATATCTGCGCTATTCATAGAAGGTATATTCCGTTTGACATTATTCTCTATCTCAATGAAAATCTTCTGAATTCAGAATCGACAATGCTGAGCCCGACTGCCATGAGGCATTGGTATCACCAATATTTATAAATACTGCTACAATTTTTTATATCAAACCCATACTGTAAAAATAAATCTTCAAGTTCAGCATTATTAATGCTTTCATTCAGACATGATGCAATATGGTTTATTACATCGTAAGTTTGCATTATCTCACGCGGGAACAAGTCCTTTACTATATGTGCTTCTTCTTTAGGACCATACGGATATTTGGGACTACATGAAATCTCAAAGTCTAACAATTCTAAAGCCCATGTGTAGTTCTGAGGGTGTATGGCATTGTGAAGGATTTTGTTTGAATGAAGAATCTTTAGATTGTTCACAAGCACTTCAGCTGCAACCAGATAAGATTGTGTATATCCTCTCTTATTGTATTTCTCCCACTGAGCCACTTGTCTCCAAATTTCCTCTTCAGGCATATAGGCAGCATCACATATTCGGAAAGGACACTCAACGGAATACTGTAATAGAATTGGAGTCAGAACATGCCCATTTGTTAATAGTATTTCGTTTTCAAGTTTGATGATATATTGCATGATATTAGTCTTAATTCCCAAATCATAAACTTCAATTCCTATCTCAAAGTCTCTTACAGCCTCATTTTTCAACAAAATTCCCCACGTGTAATCATCGAATTCTCCTGAATGTATATGGCTGTATTGTGTGTAACTCAATCCATTTCCTTTGCTCACGATATATAGTCCATCTTTCTTGGATACAATATAACTACGACCATGATTTGGGGAAACACATATCATGGTCCTATTCCCTGAACTATCCCTTAAATAAGGAAATGGGGGAACAGAAACATCATTTGACCTAATAATACTGTATGGTACAACTTTGGCGTAAAACTTTTGCATAAACTTTATATTTTAGAGGTCACGCCCTTTATAATAAAAAGGACATGACCCCAATTGATTAAGGATAGCGTTAGGAACTGCGGTAAGCAATACCACACATTGACTGAGTACCCCTCGGACAGTTAAAGCATACAATCTTTGATGCTTTGCTAACGTGCAATTCTGCCTTCATAATATTATGAGTTAAATGGTTATAGGAGTATTTCTTGGGGAACTCCATTTACCCGCCTACCATCAATATTATCAAATTCTCGTCTAAGGTAAGTTGATGGTGGAATATCGATATGAACTTCCTTTAGACATTGTTCTATTGTCTTGCCATTTAATGGGTCTGCCCCGTTTTTCATTCTTTGGGCTAAATCATATCGACATTTCGCCATGTAGCAATTGTTCTCTGCTGCTTTCAGAGGTGTGCCGTTCTGTGAAAAGTTATTTCCTGCACAAAGGTTGCAATAATCACAATAAAAGTGCTGACCACACTCCTCATAATGTAGCAGAGTTTGTTTTTGCCACCAACTCAACAGTTTGCTGTGTTTGAATATTTCATTTACACTTTTCTCTTTGAGATTCCCAAAAGTCATGTGGAAGGCACAACATGGAATAAACTCACCATCAGGCGTAATACAAAAGGTGTTATAACCTGCTCCACATGCATTTTGCTTCATATCTTTGTTTTGTCCTCCATAGTTGGGTGCTTCTTTTCCGACATACATTGGAGTATCGTCGTCACATAAAACGATATCCAAAAGTTCGGGCGTTAATCGTAAATACTTGCTCACACATTTATCACCCTCGATGGAATCGGTAACATTCAATTCAAATTGTGTTATAGCCCCATACTTTTTGGAGAGAGTTTTTATCGATTGATAAGTAGTTACATTTGTTCGCATTATACAACACTTCACAACTAAAGGGATTCCAAGACTTGATATTTTATCAATAACATTGACCGATTTCTCCCATGAACCTTTAATGCGTGTAATTGAATCGTGTATATTTGCTTCACCGCTATAGATAGAAACACCAACCAAACGTGGATAATATCCAGCTAATCTTTTCTCTTTTCCAATCAAGCGTAGGCCATTGGTGTAAAGGTCAATGGCGATTTCTTTTGTGTAGAGATAATCGATAAGTTCCCAAACAAAGGAGCACGAGAAAGGGTCACCGCCTGAAAGACACACTTTCGTTAGTCCTTCTTCGTACAATTCATCAACAATACGTTTGTAATCCTCCAACTGCAATTCTATCAACAAGCCTCTGCCACTTTTCTCTTTGTCATTTCTCGTCGCTCCTATGTTATAACAGTGGATACACTGTTCTGAACAACGATAGGTAAGTTCAAACATTACCGATGTTATCCCTCCTGCCTTTTCTGCATATTCCATCTCGGCTGTGGTTATGTCCATCGGCAGTTTTTCTTGTGTGGTTTCAACTTTTGAAGCAGCCTGAGTGCGGTTATATAAACTTATTTGTGTTCGGTAATCAGTTTCCTCTTCTTCTGATGGAATATGATTTAACACCAAGCCGATATTTGCCAATTCGTGAAAGAAAGGCAATATGCTTTCTTGTAAAATACCTGTTTGGTCGGCAACATGAGAAATGTCTATTTTTTGTTCTCTTGGGACACTCAGTATGTAAGAGACAACAAGAGCGGAATAATCCTCAAAGAAATAGCTTATCCCTTCCAATAAATTGTATACTATGGCAACTTTACCATAAGCACTATATCTTCCACATGTCCATTTAGGACGGTAAAAATATCTATTTAAATCCATTCTAATTGACTTCAAAATCATATTTCATGCACAACCCATAGATAGTATCGAAACCTCTTCTGAACTATTTCAATTACATCAGGTTTTTCGACTATCGAGTTGAGCATTCTTTCGGCAAGTCAGAAACGGCGTAACTCTTATTCGGTCATTACGTCTTGCTCGTGGGCATATTTATTATCTTGGTTATTCATGATTCTCCTCCTTTCACATAAGCCGATGTGGGTATTGCAGAACCATTTGACATTTCCTTGTAAACTTTTACAAAAACCTCAGCATGTTCCAATGATTTACGAGCAAGGTTCTCGAATTCTTCTGGGGATGTTGAGTCCAAATGCTTGACATAGTAAGACTCCGCAATTTCAATCCTTAGTCGTTCCAATTCATTTAATTGCATAATAACACTATTTTTGCACCTTTGGCTCGCACAGTGCTTGTAATTTATCAGGTTCAAGGCATAAAAAGAAAGGGTGAGCCAACTTGACTCATTCCACCTGTGGGCTCTCGACTGCCTGTGTGCTGAATAAGAGAAGTCGCTCACACCTTAGGTTGTATATATGATGTGTCATATATATCATACCCAAGGAGAGCGTTTCCGTATTCCAAACACACGAGTGAGTTGTCGAGATTCACAGATGTGGAATAGCCAAACGCTTCCTCAATATGTCTTGCCGCATTCTATGCGGCGATGCAAATATATGGAATTATTCGCAAAGACGCAAGAGGATGAGCGACTTTTTTCTTTGCAAAGATAAATCGGAGAATTGGAAATGCCATCATCCATTTCATCCAATTGCATGAGAAAAGAAAATTAGTTGCCTTGAGTTTATCAAAGAAAGAATGGAGATAGAAGAAAAAAGACCCTTTAAGTCCTTTAAGTAATGACAAAACCAGTTTGGCATGATTGGTCCATGCTACAGCATGATTGATCAACGCCCCCGCATGATTTTTCAACGCCCCCTGACCCCCTCTAATCTTAGAGGGGGAGTGCCATTCGGCTCACGACTATCTCTCCTCAAAGCATTGCATTTCATTTTG
This sequence comes from Prevotella sp., assembly GCA_016281815.1. Lineage (GTDB taxonomy): Bacteria > Bacteroidota > Bacteroidia > Bacteroidales > Bacteroidaceae > Prevotella. Next base: position 30,655 of record JAEEJK010000085.1, read on the forward strand.
AACACCCTCAGTGTTGGAATTGTTAAGGCTTTGGGATATCATTTGATGGCTGCTCTTGATTTTGCACCATCTGGTCGTAGGCTTTGTTGATATATTCCATTTCCATGCTGCTCCACTCCTTGTAAAAGGTGTACTGCTCTACAGCGCCGGTCTTAACCAGTTCCTCACCGAGGGGATGCAAACGGTTGCGAAGTTGGTTCCTAAATGATTCTGCTTCAGCGTTGTAAAGTTGATCGTTGCCTACATAAGTTTTTTGGGTCAGTGGTTCTAACGTGGAAGCATATACAGGCTGCATGATGGAACGGAGTTTTTGACGTAACTCAGTGACAGACATTTTCTTTGAAAGAGATGGAGATGGTTGTTGAATAGCAGATGATGGTGCTGATTCCGGTATGGGCACCATCACTTGTTGTTGTTCACTTTCCTTACTATCTTCTATGGGAACTATCTCTTTGGTTGGTATGATAGTATCGGAGGGCTGAGTGTCTGCAACAGGTAGTGAGGAGTGCGGCCATAACAAATAAAAGGACAAAAGAATGGCAATGACGATACCAACAACTGCAAAAGGCCACCAACTGATGGTCTTGGGTTGTATGGCCGATAACAGTTCCTGTGCTGATTGGTATCTCAGTTTTGGCTGTGCCTCAGTACAGCGGACTATCACCTTATTATATTTATAGGCACAGGGAAACTGTTCTAAGATGCGCCCGATGGCATAAATGTCTGTACGTTGGTCGGGTAGTTGATGCGGGTCATGCTGTTCTGGCGCAGCATAACGATCCGTCCGCCCCATAGTATTGGGATAGGCATCAGTATAGCAGAAACCAAGGTCTACCAGTTTGACGTTTTGTCCGACACGGGTGATGAGAATGTTTTGTGGTTTCAGGTCAAGGTGTACGATGCCATGCTGATGCAGACAATCCACGGCGGCAAGCAGTTGGCTGAGAAAACGGTCGACATGTGCCTTGGTGGTGAAGAAATCTGGATGGTTTGACATAAAAGAGGAGAGTCGTTCACCATCAACGTACTCCATCAGCATATAGTCATCGCCACGAGAAAGGTATTTAACAATATAGGGGTGGTCGAGATTGTAGCCCGCCTCAAACTCCTTCTGCATCGCGGCCACATAACGTGGGTCTGTTCTCAATTCCTCTTTCAGTCGCTTGAGAAAATGCAATCGCCCATATAGACGCACTCGGTAACAGTCGCAAGTAGCACCGCCTATGCTCAACGGCTCTGCTTGACTGAACAAGTCGGGGATGTTGAAGAAAGAGGAGGAACTGTCCATGAGAGGTCAAAGAAGATGGTATGAGATACCGCGAGCCTTACCGGCGATGAACGACCCCATCCGCAGGCCACCACGTATCACCTGAGAAACCAACAGGGGATAGTCTTGTACAAAATGTGTCAGAAGAACGACGTCATCCACATGGAGTTTGCTGTTCTCACTTTCAGTGATGGTGAAGCGGTTTTCACTTTCATGACGGAGAACCACCCGCCGGTCAGGCAGATAAGTCACTTCCACACATTGCCCTTCTTTGAGGGAGGACGCGCAAAGCAGTCCTTCGGCATCATCAAATCCTGAGTTGCTCTTGGCATCAAGAGCACTGAGCACCTCCCAATCGGCATAGCCCAAATATCGGGCGATGATATCGAGTGTTGAGACACGGGCCTGCCGCTCATCATCGATAAATCCAAGCAGGCGCTTCAAAGTGTTCACGCCCATGTGCTCGCCTGTCTGGGATTCAATGTCAAGAGCGAGGAATTCTATGTCAGAAGGCAAGCGCAAGTCAGAACCTGACTTGCGCTTGAGTTGTTGCTGAATGTTTTGCGATAAAATCATTATGCTCTTAATCAAGTTTCAGACCCTTCTTGATGTCTGCGATACGCTCCTCGGCGGCAGCCATGCAGCGCTCGTAGCATCCGGCGCATTTGAAGGTCGGGTCTTTCACCTCGATATAGAACTTGATCTTCGGCTCTGTTCCTGACGGACGGACACTGACCTTGGTGCCATCTTCGCAGAACCACTGCAGCACATTCGATGTGTCGGGCATCTCCAGTTTGGTCACGTTGCCATCGGCATCCTTTGCCTCCAGTTTCTGGAAATCCTTCCAGAGTACAATCTTGGCACCACCCAGTTCTGTCGGCGGATTGTTGCGGAAGTCTGTCATCATCTGCTTGATCTCGTCAGCACCAGTCTTGCCAGGACGCACCACATTGATGGTGAACTCCCTTGAGAAGCCATACTCAGCATAGATGTCCATGAGCAGGTCGTAGAGAGTCTTTCCGTTGTCCTTTGCCCATGCGGCGATCTCGCAGATGAGGCAGATGGATGCTGGTGAGTCCTTGTCACGCACCTTGTCAAACGGCAGGAAGCCGAAACTTTCCTCACCGCCACCGATATACTTCTTGACACCCTCGGAGATGCGGATTTCGTTGGCAATCCATTTGAATCCCGTGTAGCAGTCACGCAACTCCACGCCATTCTTGTCGGCAATCTTCTTGATGACCTCAGTAGTCACGATAGTCTTGACCAGGAACTCATTACCCTTCAGTTGACCCAGTTTCTTCTTGTTGGCAATGATATACCAGCAGAACATCATGCAGGTCTGGTTGCCATTGAGAATCTCCCACTCGCCCTTGGCATTGCGGCAGACGATGGCCAGGCGGTCAGCGTCAGGGTCGGAAGCAATGACGAGGTCGGCATTGAGTCTTGTGCCCAGTTTCATGCCCAGCGTCATGGCCTCGGCATTCTCCGGATTGGGTGAAACCACGGTGGGGAAGTTGCCATCGATGACCATCTGCTCAGGCACGACATGGATATTCTGGAATCCCCATGAGCGCAGAGCCTCCGGAATGATGACACGTCCTGTTCCGTGCATAGGCGAGTAGACGATGTTGAGGTCCTTCTGGCGAAGGATCACCTCCTGGTCGACCATGGCCTCCTTGACAGCCTGCAGGTAGTCCCAGTCCATCTCACCGCCGATGATCTCAATCATCTCTTTGTTGCCCTCAAACTTCACATCGTCAATGGTCACTTTGTTCACCTCATCGATGATGCCCTTGTCGTGCGGGGCGAGCACCTGTGCGCCGTCATCCCAATAAGCCTTGTAGCCATTGTACTCACGCGGGTTGTGCGAGGCGGTCACATTGACACCAGCCTGGCATCCGAGTTGGCGGATGGCGAAAGAGATTTCCGGGGTCGGTCTGAGGCTTTCAAACAAGTAGACCTTGATGCCGTTGGCGGAGAAGATATCGGCCACCGTCTCTGCGAACATACGTCCATGGTTGCGGCAGTCGTGGCCAACGACCACACTCAGGTCATTGCGTCCCGGGAATGCCTTGTTGATGTAGTTGGCAAAACCCTGCGTAGCCATACCGACGATATACTTGTTCATGCGGTTGGTTCCTGCACCCATGATGCCACGGAGTCCGCCCGTACCAAATTCGAGGTCACGATAGAAAGCATCAATGAGGTCGGTTTTGTCCTCATTGTCGAGCATGGCCTGTACTTCCTTTCTGGTTTCCTCATCAAACGACGGCGAAAGCCACTCTTTGGCCCTTGCCTCACATTGCAAAATAAGATCTGCGTTATTTCCCATATTGATTTAAAATTAAAAATAATGTGTTTTTTTGTAGTTTCTATAGTCGATATGCAAAGATAAGGAAAAAATCCGAATCAAGACATCTGCACGGCATGTTTTTTTGTAAAAAAAGACAAAAGAAGAGACAAAGATGCCAATTTGACGAAAAAAACTGCTACTTTTGCGAAGAGGAAGTCAGAAAACAACAAGAAGAATGAAGACGTTGCTGATCTGGGTGGGCAAGACCACTGACAAACACATCACAGCCTGCATCGATGACTATGTGAAGCGCATCGGCCATTACATGCCTTTCGACATCCGTGAGATTCCCGAACTTCGCAACACCAAGAACCTGACGGAGGCACAGCAGAAAGAACAAGAAGGCGAACTGATTCTCAAACAGTTGCAGGACGGCGACCATCTGGTGCTTTTGGATGAGCACGGTGTGGAGCGCCGCAGTGTGGCTTTTGCCGAATGGCTGACGAAAAGGAGCATGCATGTGCGCCGTCTGGTGTTTGTCATCGGAGGACCCTACGGATTCTCTGAGCGGGTGTACCAGCGTGCCAACGAGAAAATATCTCTCTCACAGATGACTTTCTCGCATCAGATGGTGAGACTGGTCTTTGCAGAGCAACTCTACCGCGCCAACACCATCATCAAGGGAGAGCCTTACCACCACGAATAAGTTCGTGGGCACCGAACATGTCTGCCAGTTCCTGATAGATGCGCTGCACCGGCAGGCCCATGACATTGAAATAACTGCCCTTGAGTCCAGTCACGCCGACATACCCTATCCACTCCTGAATGCCATACGCTCCCGCCTTGTCATAAGGGCGGTAGTTGTCCACATAATAGTCTATTTCCTCATCCGAGAGCACCTTGAAGGTCACCTCCGACGTGACAGAAAGAGACCGCTGCTCCTCCGTGGTGGTCAGGCACACACCTGTGATGACATGATGTGTCTTACCGCTCAGAGCCCGGAGCATCTCCACCGCCTCCTCTCTCGTGGCTGGCTTGCCCATAATCTGATTGCCCAGCACCACCACCGTGTCGGCAGTGATGACAAGTTGGTCTTCTGCGATGATATTCTTGTATGCCGCCGCCTTTTTATGGGAAATGTAAGCCGCCACCTCGCTCGCAGGCAAGTCATCGGGATAACTCTCATCAATGTTTTTAAGAACGTGTACCTCGAAGTCAAGGTCAAGACCGGCGAGCAGTTCCTTCCTTCTGGGAGAGTTGCTGGCGAGAATGATCTTATACATATTGAAAATTGAAAATTGAAGATTGAAGATTGAAAATTGAAAATTACTACCAACCGAAGGCGTCTGCGTCGGAAAGCCATTTGCCCTGTGCCCTCAGCACCTGTTCAATGACATCGCGTGCACATCCGTCACCACCGTTGCGGTGACTCACGTATGTACTGATGGCTTTGATTTCTGGAGCAGCATCTGCAGGGGCACATGGACATCCACAACGCTGCATCACCTCATAGTCAGGGATGTCATCACCCATATATATGACCTCCTCATCTGAGAGAGCATTTTGGGCAAGATACTGCTCGTAGGTTTTGATTTTGACAGCACAACTGAGAAAAATATCCTTCACACCGAGATATTCGTATCGCAGTCTGATATTGGGTGTATGTCCTCCTGTGAGGATGACGATGGGAAGTCCTTTTTTCATGGCCAGTTGGATGGCATACCCATCGCGAATGTTGATGGTGCGCAGCGGTTCTCCCATGGCATCCATCGAGATTGTTTGTCTGCTGAGCACGCCATCGACATCGAAGATGATCGCCTTTATCTTGCTGAGGTCGTAGTTGATCATTATGTTAGGAGTTTAGGAGTTTAGGAGTTTAGAAGTTTAGGAGTTTAGGAGTATAGGAGTTTGGGAGTATAGGAGTTTGGGAGTTTAGGAGTTTGGGAGTTTAGGAGTTTGGGAGTTTAGGAGTTTAGGAGTTTGGGAGTTTAGGAGTTTGGGAGTTTGGGAGTTTAGGAGTTTAGGAGTTTGGGAGTTTAGACGAATGATTTTTTCATTTAACATATAATTATCATGTAATTGACCACAAATCGCTGTGTGTTAGCATGAATGGATTATTCTTGGACAAGCCAAGCGGCAAAGCCCAGCGCATGGATATTCGTGAGAAATTAGAATTTATCGGGATGAATGTTTTCCCATTTCAGGGAGTCATCATCGTGTGGAGGGAGGTCTTTATTCTTTTTGCCAAAGGCGATGAGGCAGAGCACTTCATGGTCCTCAGGGATATCGAGAATACCTCTCACCACATCCGACGACTTGGTGCCGTCACTCAGCCGACGTCCTCTGATCTGCACCCAACAAGATGCCAATCCCAGATCCTCCGCCTGCAGTTGCATGGCAAAGGCGGCGATGCTGCCATCCTCCACCCAGCAGTCGTTTTGAGCCGGACATCCCAGGACAGCCACGGCCAATGCGGCATCCTTGACAAAGGAAGCGCCCTGCTCCTTGGCATCCGACAGTTTCTGGAGATCGATACGGTCGTCCACCACCACAAACTGCCATAGTCGGTTGTTTCTCGATGTGGGTGACATCAGCGCCGCCCTAAGGATGGCCTGCACCTGCTCAGCATCCAGTTCGCCTCCCGCATATGATCGGTGGCTTCTTCTCTTTGCTATCAAATCATTAAAAACCATGTTGCAAAGGTAGTGAAAGCCAAACGCAATGCAAAAGAAATGCGGCACTTTTTGACAATCAGACTACGCATTCTTTTATACATGAAAGAGGTAAAAACGGAAGATTTTTCGGGAAGATTTAATAAAAACCATGGATGCACATAAAACCCACGGCCACGGAGCGGTCTGAATTAATGAACAATTACATGCACATTCGCGTTTCGTTTTTTTACATATAATGACCACGAATAGACCATGAATTTTCCATTAATTGTTTTCAACCACGGATCTTCACAAATCGTTCACGAATTCTATAGTCCCGAATTAGAGAATTTAAGAATTGGTGAGCATAAATTATTCGACAATTCGAAAATTCGTGAGAAAAAATAATATAAGTCCCGAATTAGAGAATTAAAGAATTGGTGAGCATAAATAATTCGACAATTCGAAAATTCGTGAGAGAAAATAATAAAAGTCCCGAATTAGAGAATTAAAGAATTTGGGGAGCACCAAATTATTCGATAATTCGACAATTCGTGAGAAGAAATAAAAGTCCCGAATTGGAGAATTGGAGAATTAGCGAATTAGAGAATTGAGGAGCACCAAATAATTCGAATCAACTACTGCAAGTTCAGACCTATCTGAAAAGAAGAGATAATCAAAAAACGCTTCGCTTCGAAAAAAAATATAAAAACAGGTTTGGCTGACATTCCTCAAACGCTGATGCTCACGAAAAAACGCCAAGGCGTTCGCAAAAAGGACAAAAAAGAATTGGGCAGAGCGAATCATCTGCATCGGTATTTACAATAAACAAGTGATTGCTGCGTTATATGAAAGATGAGACTGAAATCCCTTTTGCTTGTCATCATGCTGTTGTCAGCCATTGGCATGCAAGATCTTTATTCGCAGACCTTCACCCTTCGTGGCAAGGTGAGCGATGAAAACAACAATCCTTTGGAACTCGCCACGGTGGCCGTGGTGAAGCAGGGTCGTGTGACCTTCACCAATCTCAAGGGAGAGTTCAGCATGGAACTCGCCTCTGCCGACAGTGTGGTGGTGCGCTTCACCATGGTGGGGTATCAGGAGAAGACCCGCGTGCTGCGGAAGCCCAAGGGCACACAGACCCTCCTCATCCAGATGACCAGTGACAACGAACTGGATGAGGTGCTCATCATGCAGCGTCGCCGCCAGACCGGACAGAGCGAGGAACTTGACACCAAGGACATGAAGACCATGCCCTCCGCTTCCGGCAATGCCGTGGAAGAGATGATTCAGGGTCAGGCAGGCGTTTCCACGCACAATGAGTTGTCATCCCAATACAATGTCCGCGGTGGCAGTTTTGATGAAAACAGTGTATATATAAATAATGTGGAAGTCTACCGTCCCTTCCTTGTTCGCAGCGGTCAGCAGGAAGGTCTTTCGGTCATCAATCCCGACATGGTGGAGTCGATCAGTTTCTCCACAGGTGGATTCGAGGCCAAATACGGTGACAAGATGTCTTCCGCTCTCGATATCACCTACAAGCGACCCCAAAAATTTGAGGCCAGTGCCTCTGCCAGTCTGTTGGGAGGCAGAGGCTATGTCGGCTTCAGCACCAAGAAGTTGTCCTGGAGCAATGGCATCCGCTACAAGACCAACCGTTATCTGTTAGGGTCGTTGGAAACCAAAGGTGAGTACACCCCCAACTTCCTCGACTACCAGACCTACCTGAGTTTCAAGCCCAATCAACGTTGGACCGTCGACCTGATCGGCAATATCTCAGAGAACCATTACAATTTCACCCCTCAAGACCGAGAGACGAAATTCGGAACGATGGAAAACGTGAAAAGTTTCAAGGTGTATTTCGACGGAAAGGAGAAAGACATCTTCCGCACCTATTTCGGTATGTTCAGCATCACCCGCCATCTGGGAGCGAAGACCGACCTGTCGCTGACCACCTCGGCTTTCTATACCAAGGAGCAGGAGCAGTTTGACATCCAAGGGCAGTATTGGCTGACACAAACTGAAACCAGCGAGAACCTGGGTGTGGGAAGTTACATGGACCATGCCCGCAACTACCTCAAGGCCGACGTAGAGACTTTCAAACTCACCCTGAAGCACCAGACGCGCCACCACCACTATCAGGCCGGAGTGACCTACAAGTTGGAGCACATCAAGGAGCAAAGCCGTGAATATGAGATGCGCGACTCGGCGGGCTATACCATGCCCCATACCGGGCGCGACCTTTATATGATTTATTCTCTGAATGCCCGCAATTCTCTTGAAGCCAACCGCTTGGAGGCATACGTGCAGGACACCTACAAATTCAGCAGTGCGAGCGAGGAAACCTTCTACACATTCAATTATGGTGTGCGTTTCTCCCACTGGAATTTCAACCGTGAAAGCCTTGTCAGTCCGAGAGCCTCCCTCAGCATCGTACCTGCGTTCAACAATGACATCACGTTCCGTTTTGCGACAGGCATCTATTATCAGGCCCCCTTCTACAAGGAACTACGCGACACGACCACCATCGACGGCATCACATACGCCACGCTCAACAAGAAGATCAAGAGTCAGCGTTCCATCCATTTCATCGCCGCCTTCGACTATCGGTTCAAGATGAACCAGCGCAATTTCCGTTTCAGCACGGAAGCCTATTACAAGTTGATGTCCAACCTCGTACCCTACAGTGTGAGCAATGTGAAAGTGGTGTACTACGGCCAGAACGAAGCCAACGGCCATGCCATGGGACTCGACATGAAACTCTACGGAGAGTTTGTCCCCGGTGCCGACTCCTGGATCAGCCTGTCTGTAATGAACACCAAGATGAAACTTCACGGAAAGAGCATCCCCATGCCCACCGACCAGCGGTTCGCACTCAGTTTGTATTTCACAGACTATTTTCCCAACACTGAGCGCTGGAAGATGTCGCTCAAACTGGCTTACGCCGATGGCCTCCCCTTTGCCGCCCCACACCGCGGCATCGAGAGTTTCGACTTCCGTGCCCCTGCATACAAGCGTGCAGACATCGGCATGAGTTTCCGAGCCTTGGACAACGACAAGCGTCAGCACAAGCGCAATCCCATCCGCAACATCTGGCTGGGAGTAGACTGCCTCAATCTTCTCGGCATCAACAATGTGAACTCCTATTACTGGATCACCGATGTGACCAACCAGCAGTATGCTGTGCCCAATTATCTGACGGGCCGCCAGATCAACGGTCGCGTGCTGATCGAATTCTGATTTTGGAATTGCTCTACACGGAGGCACGGAGGTACAGAGATGATTTCTCGTCAATTCAGGCAACAGTCCGTCCAAATGGATGGTTTACATTTGTCGTATAGGAAGTAAGATTGGAAGAAATAGGAAGAAATTGAAAAAATAATAAAATTCGGAATAATATACATGCCGTATGGATTTTATTTATTAATTTTGCACGAAAATAAGAAAGAATAAATTATCCTTCACTTTAAACTTTACTTAAATGAAAATCTCACACATTGAACATCTTGGAATCGCAGTTCCGAGCATTGAGGAAGCACTCCCTTATTTCAAAGAAGTTTTGGGTCTTGAGTGTTATGCAGTAGAGGTCGTAGAAGACCAGAAAGTGAAAACCGCATTTTTGAAGTGCGGCGAGGTGAAGTTGGAACTCCTTGAGCCCACATCACCTGAGAGCACCATTCAGAAGTGGCTCGACAAAGGAGGCCGCGGTGTCCACCATGTAGCATTCTGTATCGAGGACGGAGTAGCCAATGCCCTTGCAGAATGTGACGAGAAAGGTGTGCGTCTGATCGACAAAGCCCCGCGCAAGGGAGCCGAGAACCTCAACATTGCATTCCTTCATCCGAAATCGACCTGCGGCATCCTCACAGAACTCTGTGAGCACTAATCAGCCAACTAACTCCTGCCCCTTGGGCAGCAAATCATAAAAACGAAAATGAGCAAGCAATTAGAAAAGATCAAAGCCCTTGTCGCCAAGCGCGAACAAGCACGTCTTGGTGGTGGTGAGAAAGCCATTGAGAAACAACATGCCCGTGGTAAATATACAGCACGCGAGCGTATCGACATGCTCCTTGACGAAGGGAGTTTCGAGGAATTCGACATGTTCAAACTCCACCGCTGCACCAATTTCGGCATGGAGAAGAAGCAGTTTCTCGGTGACGGTGTTGTAGCAGGATCCGGAACCATCGACGGCCGTCTTGTGTATATTTTTGCCCAGGACTTCACCGTGAATGGCGGTTCACTATCCGAGACCATGGCAGAGAAGATCTGCAAGGTGATGGACATGGGTATGAAGATGGGTGCTCCTGTCATCGGCATCAATGACTCCGGCGGTGCCCGTATCCAGGAAGGCATCAATGCCCTTGCTGGTTATGCCGAGATATTCGAGCGCAACATTCTTGCCTCAGGTGTGATTCCCCAGATCTCAGGTATCTTCGGTCCGTGCGCAGGTGGTGCAGTCTATTCCCCCGCCCTCACCGATTTCACCCTGATGATGGAGAATACCTCATATATGTTCCTTACAGGTCCCAAGGTGGTGAAGACCGTGACCGGTGAGGATGTGGACCAAGAGCACTTAGGCGGTGCCTCCGTTCACGCTACCAAGAGTGGTGTGACCCATTTCACCGCTTCGACTGAGGAAGAAGCCCTTGAGATGATCAAGACCCTTCTGAGTTACATTCCCTCCAACAATATGGAAGAGACACCCCGCAAGGAGTGTGACGATCCCATCGACCGCAAGGAAGACAGCCTGAATGAGATTCTTCCTGATGACCCCAACAAAGCCTACGACATGTACAAGGTCATCTCTGCCATCACTGACAACGGCGAGTTCTTCGAGGTACAGCCTAAGTTTGCCAAGAACATCATCGTCGGTTTTGCCCGTTTCAATGGTCAGAGTGTCGGCATCGTAGCCAACCAGCCTTCTTGTTATGCCGGTGTTCTCGACGTGAATGCCAGCCGCAAGGGTGCCCGTTTCGTACGTTTCTGTGATGCCTTCAACATTCCTATCGTGAGTTTGGTCGACGTGCCGGGATTCCTTCCGGGCACAGGTCAGGAGTACAATGCTGTGATTCTCCACGGCGCTCAGTTGCTCTACGCCTATGGTGAGGCAACCGTGCCCAAGGTGACCATTACTCTCCGCAAGAGTTATGGTGGCAGCCATATCGTGATGGGTTGCAAGCAGTTGCGTACCGACCTCAACTACGCATGGCCCAATGCTGAGATTGCCGTGATGGGAGCCTCCGGCGCCGTGGCAGTGCTCTGCGCCAAGGAAGCCAAAGCCAAGAAAGATGCCGGAGAGGATGCCAGAGCATTCCTCGCAGAGAAGGAGGAAGAGTACTCCGAGTTGTTCGCCAATCCATATCAGGCAGCCAAGTATGGCTACATCGACGATGTGATTGAGCCGCGCAACACCCGTTTCCGCATCTGCCGTGCCCTTGCACAGTTGGCCACCAAGCGTGACAATCTTCCTGCCAAGAAACATGGCAACATCCCCATGTAAGGCTGTTTTAGCGACAATCATTCAATGTAAAACAGAGAAACATGCCAAAAGGAAACAATGAAGTGTATGCTGCCATCGCTATGGCACTTCACGAATTCAAGGGCAACAACGTGCACGACAAGGAGTCGGGCATCATCACCATCCGTCCTCACCTGACGGAATGGAACGCACACATGCCGATGACAACTGCCCATCCCTAATAGTTGCATAAAAACCCCAAATAACCAAAAAGATGAACACATACAAGTATACGATCAACGGTACCCAATACGAAGTGGCAGTAGGCGAAATCGTCGACAACATCGCCACCGTGACCGTCAACGGCGAAGAGTACAAGGTAGAGATGGAACCTGAGGCAGAACCTGAGAAGAAGAAGGTTGTGGTGAAGACAGGCGCAGCCAAGGAGTCTGCTCCTGCAGAAGAAGCCTCACAGAGTTCCGGCCCAGTCAACACAGCCAATGCGCTCAAGGCCCCACTTCCCGGTGTGATCACCGAGATCAAGGTGTCCGTGGGAGATGAAGTGAAAGCCGGCGATGTGGTCTTGGTGCTTGAGGCTATGAAGATGGCCAACAACCTTGAAGCAGAGAAGGCAGGCAAAGTGACCGCCATCCTTGTCTCTCAGGGAGCCAGCGTCATGGAAGACACGCCACTGATTGTGATAGAATAAATCAATCCTCTCATAAAGATTCAGGCTGCTGACTAATCGGCAGCCTGAATCTTATTTAGATGATGAGGCGGCGGCAGAACCGCCGCTTACGGAGAAACGAAAAAGTAAGGAGAAAGGAAAGGGACCTAAGATGGAAAGGAGAAAGGAAAGGGACCTGGGATAGAAAAGAGAAAGAGAAGGGACCTAAGATGGAAAGGAGAAAGGAAAGGGACCTGGGATAGAAAAGAGAAAGAGAAGGGACCTGGATGGAAAGGAGAAAGAGAAGGAACCTGGGATAGAAAAGAGAAAGGCGAAAGGGAAAGCACGTCGAAGGGTTTTGAATCGTCAAAAAATATGTAATAATCTAAATTAAAAAGAAAAGGATTTTTATATTTGGATGTTTTTTCGTATCTTTGCACTTTGAAAAGAAAGGGCATGAACTGAAAGCAGTATCTGCCTATCCAAACCCTCAAGCAAACCAAGGTAAAGATGTCAAAGAAAATTTTATTCATCAACCAAGAGATTTCACCTTACGTCCCAGATAGCGAAATGTCATTACTTGGCAAGATGCTGCCACAAGTCATGCAGGAGCGTGGTTATGAGATTCGCACCTTCATGCCCAAATGGGGCACGATCAATGAGCGTCGCGGCCAACTTCACGAGGTCATCCGTCTCTCGGGCATGAATCTGATTATTGATGACACCGACCATCCTCTCATCATCAAGTGTTCCTCTATTCCCGTATCCCGCATCACTGTGTATTTCATCGACAATGATGACTATTTCCAGAAGCGCAGAATGGAGGAAGACGAGAGCGGCGAGGAATACACAGATAATGGTGAGAGAGCCATCTTCTTTGCCCGTGGCGTGCTTGAGACCATGAAGAAACTCCGTTGGACCCCCGACATCATCGTATGCCAGGGATGGATGTCAGCCGTAGTTCCTCTGTACGTCAAGACAGCATACCATGAGGAACCGATGTTTGCAGACACCAAGGTGGTGACCTCCCTCTTCACCAAGCAACTCAAGAACGACTTGGGAACGAAGTTCAAGCACATCGTGGAGTTCCGTGAGGCCAAAGCCTCATTGTTGTCCGACTACAATGATGATTTCAATTTCCTTGAACTTGGCAAACTCGCTATCGACTATTCAGACGGTATTGTAGAGGCAGGTGCCGAAGTGAATCCCTTGCTGATGGAATATGCCAAGAGCAAAGGACTCCCCATCATGGCATATCCCGGAGAAGACAACTATGCCGATGCCTACGACGCTTTCTACAGCCGTTTATTAGGAACTGAATAAATATCCGCAATGAAACTCTATTATTTATTAGGTGTTGCCGTTGCCAGTCTGTTGACGTTCTCATCCTGCGACGAAACGACCGACGAAATCGGTATCTCATTAACTGACAATGTGGACCACCTTGAAGTTTCCTCCAGCACATTTTATGCATCCACACGTTCTGTAGGCATACCCTCCGTGGTATCCCGCAGCACATTAGGTTACCTGGGCCGCATCAAGGATCCCGAGACAGGAGCCCATATCACGGGCGACTTCATGTCACAGTTCTACTGTCTCGAGAGTTATAAGATCACTTTGCTTGACAGTATCGCCAGTCTTGATGCCAACGGCAAAGTGATAGCCGATTCCTGTGAGGTCCGTCTGTTCTACACCAATTACTATGGTGACTCCTTGGCAACAATGAAGTTGACGATGTATGAGATGGACCGTCCGATGAGTGAGAGCGTCCAGTATTACAGTGACTTCAGTCCATTAGAGCAAGGTTTTGTAAGAGAGGGCGGAATTTGCAAATCCCATGCCTACTCATTGGTCAACTCCGTTGAGACAAGGCAAAAGAATGCGAATGCGAGCAAGACGAAGGATAAGAACAGCGAATATGTCAACAACATCTGCGTGAGACTCAATGAGCCCTACACAGACCGTAACGGCAACACTTTCAACAATTACGGCACCTACATCCTGCGCAATTACTTTGAGCATCCTGAGTATTTCAAGAACTCAAACACGTTTGCCCGTCACTTGGTACCAGGTTTCTTCTTCAAGATGTCAGGCGGTCTCGGTTCAATGGCCTACGTCAGCATCCCCCAACTAAACATCTATTATCGGATGCATATAAAGACCAAGAACAACGTAGACAGCATCGTCAGCCGCCTTACCTTGTTCAACGGTACCGAGGAGATTCTCCAGACCACCACCATTACCAATGACGCAGATGCCATCAGCCAACTGGTGAACGACAACAGTTGCACCTACATCAAGAGTCCCTCCGGCATTTTCACCGAAGTGACCCTGCCGGTCGACGACATCATCAGAGGACATGAAAATGACACCATCAACACTGCCAAGATAATATTCAACCGCATCAACAATGAGCAGTGGAGCCAATTCAACCTTCCTGCTCCCAAGACATTGCTGATGGTGGAAACAGACAGTTTGACATCGTTTTTTGAGAAGGCCAAATTGGCCAACAACAAGCGGTCCTTCATCAGCACCTACAACACGACATCCAACCGATATGTCTTCAACAACATCAGCGGCATCATCAATGCCATGGCTGCAGCCAAGGCTGAGGGGCTGAGGAACGATCCCAACTGGGTGAGCAAGCATCCCAATTGGAACAAGGTGATGCTCGTGCCAGTCACCACGACCAGTACGACCAGTTCTACCAACACGACACTACTCACAGGCCTCTCCCATGACATGTCGCTCACGAGCACCCGTCTGATGGGCGGCAATACCCCCATCGCTATCCATGTCATCTACAGCCGGTTTGACTGATATGGCAGACAACTATCTGGAAAAACGTCGTGAGGAATACGAGGCACGCAAAGCCGAATGGCTGAGGCGCAAACGGCATATCCCCACACCTCGGAAATCCTTGGAAAAGCCCGAAGACGAGGCATTATAATTAGAAATGCCACATCTCAATTGATATAAATCAATTAATTGGCCTTTTTACACTAATAAAGGCAGTAATCGTTGAAAATATACAATTTTCTGCATATATTTGCATCGTATTAGACCAGTAGAATCTTTTCAATAGGGTATTTTGAGGTAAAGGATTGCTTCGGGATGACAGAGCCACTCTATTTGCGCACGTCGCAAAGATTGGCTGTCATCGTATCCGAAAGGATTCAATGAACAATTTGAGAGAGTTGATTGATAGTTTTCCGACCAGACGTAGAGATACTTCTGGCCGGTTTCGTTTTTTCTGCACCATCGTTTGGAATAATGCCCAAATTGATGTACCTTTGCCGCTGAGCGATGAAGTTGCTCCATCTCGGTATAGAAAATGAAAGATTACCAAAATCAAAATAAGATGAAAGCGATAACCAATTTCGAACAACTGACCTCACATCTGGCCGAACGTGGCACCCGCAAGCGTGTCGCAGTGGTATGTGCCAGTGACTCCTCCACCCAAAACGCCGTAGCCCACGCTCTCCGTGATGGCTTCGTTGATGCCATTTTTATCGGGTCGCGCGATGCCGTGGAGGCCAATGCAGACATCCAATGCCATACCGGCCATATATCCTACATCGATGCCTCCACCCCCGACGAAGCCGCCCAGAAGGCTGTGGCACTGGTGCGCGAGGGAAAGGCCGATATCCTGATGAAAGGACTGATCAACACCGACAACCTGCTTCATGCCGTGCTCAACAAGGAGACAGGCATTCTCCCACGCGGAAAAGTGCTTACCCACATCACCGCCTCTGCCATCCCAGGCTATCCCAAACTCCTGTTCTTCACCGACGCCGCCGTGATACCCTACCCCACCCATGAGCAGCGTGTGGAGCAAGTGCGCTACATCGTCCAACTTTGTCATGATTTCGGCATTGCCAATCCCAAAGTCTCCCTTATCCACTGCACCGAGAAGGTAGGCGGCAAATTCTTCCCCTTCACTGAGGGCTATCCTGAGATTATCGAGCAAGGCAAGGCCGGTGAATTCGGAACGTGCATCATCGACGGTCCTCTTGACCTCAAGACCTCCTGCTGCAAGGAAAGTCTTGTCAAAAAAGGCATCAGTTCACCACTTGAGGGCGAGTCTGATGCGGTCATATTCCCCGATATCCAGGCAGGCAATGTGTTCTACAAGGCCATCACCTTGTTCTGCCATGCAGAGACAGCAGGCATCCTTGCCGGACCGATAGCGCCAGTTGTTCTTCCATCCCGAGGCGACAGCGAACAGTGCAAATTCTGCAGTCTGGCTCTGGCTGCCATCAATGCCCGCTAACGGGTCAGCCACCTATATCACTTGCGATATATGAGAGATCACATAGAGGTCAAAGGGGCGCGTGTCAACAACCTAAAGAATATCGACATCAGCATACCACATGGTCGGCTGATAGTCATTGCCGGTGTCAGTGGTAGCGGCAAGTCCTCGCTTGCCTTCGACACGCTTTACGCCGAGGGTCAGCGCCGCTATGTGGAGAGTCTGTCTTCTTATGCCCGTCAGTTTCTTGGCCGCATGAGTAAGCCAGAGTGCGACTATATCAAGGGGCTCCCCCCCGCCATTGCCATTGAGCAACGCGTCAACAGCCGCAATCCCCGTTCCACAGTGGGCACATCCACCGAGATATACGAGTATCTCCGTTTGCTCTATGCCCGAATAGGTCAGACCTTCTCCCCTATCAGCGGATGTTTGGTGAAAAAGCACTCCACAGAGGACATCATCCATCAGGTGGAGGAATTTGCCCCAGGCACCCGATTCTGTGTGATGGCTCCCCTCCATATCCCCGAGGGACGTAGTTTGGAGCGCCAGTTGCAGATGGAACTCCAGCAGGGTTTTGTCCGTCTGTTCATCAAGGGCGAATTTGTGAGGATAGAAGATTTTCTTGAGGACGAGAAGGCCCTTTCCACTACTCCGGTCAGCGATATCTACATTCTTATCGACAGGATGTCGCTCGACGGCAGCAAGGACAGCGTCTCACGTCTCACAGACTCCGCCGAGACAGCCCTGTATGAAGGCGACGGAGCCTGCCGCATCACCTTTCTGCCCTCCAACTTGTCCTACGACTTCTCGATGCGATTTGAGGCTGACGGCCAGCGTTTTGAGGAGCCCAGCGACAACATGTTCTCCTTCAACTCCCCCATCGGTGCCTGTCCCACCTGTGAGGGCTACGGCAAGGTGCTCGGCATCGATGAGCGCTTGGTCATCCCCAACAGTACACTGAGCGTCTATGAGGGTTGTGTGCAATGCTGGCACGGCGAGAAGATGAAGATGTGGCAGGAGGAATTCTGCCGCCGTGCCTCCCGCGACGGGTTCCCCATTTTCACACCCTATATGGATCTTTCCACCAAGGAAAAAGAATGGCTCTGGCATGGTCTTCCCAGCGACCGCAAGAAAGACATCCATGAGCAAGTGTCAATAGACGCTTTCTTTGAGATGGTAAGAGAAAACCAATACAAAATCCAATACCGCGTGATGCTGAGCCGCTACAAGGGAAAGACCATCTGTCCCGACTGCCGCGGCACGAGGCTGAGGAAAGAGGCCCAATATGTAAAGATAGCCGGAATGAGCATTTCCGATTTGGTGGAGATGCCCATCAGCAACCTCAGAAAATGGTTCTGTGAACTCAAACTGGAGGAACACGAGGAAAAGATCGCCAAGCGCTTGCTCACCGAAATCAGAAACCGTTTGCAGTTTCTCGATGAGGTAGGACTTGGCTACCTCACACTCAACCGGCAGTCGGCCACCCTCAGCGGCGGCGAGAGTCAGCGCATCAACCTCACCACCTCATTGGGCAGTTCGTTGGTGGGTTCCCTCTATATCCTCGACGAACCCAGCATCGGCCTTCACAGCCGCGACACCGACCGACTCATCCATGTGCTGAAAGAACTGCAGTCACTTGGCAACACCGTCATCATCGTGGAACATGACGAAGAGTTCATGCGGGCTGCCGACTATCTCATCGACGTGGGTCCCGACGCAGGTCGTCTGGGCGGAGAGATTGTATTTGAAGGCAAGGCATCCGACATCAACCAGGAAGCCCTGAGCAAATATCCCCTCAGCCACACCGTCAGATACATGCTGCACGAAGAGTCCATCCCCGTTCCCTCCAGCCGCCGGCCATGGAATATGTGGATCACACTGCGGGGCGCAAGGATGCACAACCTCAGAGGTATCGACGTAAAATTCCCCCTCAATGTGCTGACGGTGGTCACCGGTGTGAGCGGCAGTGGCAAGTCTTCCTTGGTAAAAGGCATCCTCTACCCTGCCCTGAAACGCCATATGGGGGATGTCTGCGATCCTCCCGGAGAATACCTTGCCCTTGAGGGAGACTGGGAAGCGCTGAAACGGGTGGAGTTTGTGGACCAGAACCCGATTGGCAAAAGCAGCCGCAGCAACCCAGCCACCTATGTGAAAGCCTATGATGCTATCCGCCAGTTGTTTGCCGACCAGCAGTTGGCCAAGCAGATGGGATTCTCCCCTCAGTATTTCTCCTTCAACACCGACGGAGGCCGCTGCGAGGAATGTAAGGGAGCCGGTGTGATCACCGTGGAGATGCAGTTCATGGCCGACCTTGAGTTGGAATGTGAATCTTGCCATGGCCAGCGTTTCAAGCGCGACATTCTTGATGTCCGCTTTGCCGGCAAGAACATCAGTGAGGTACTCGACATGACCGTCTCCGAAGCCATCACCTTCTTCAACGAGAACAACGAGACAGCCATCTCCAACCGCCTTCAACCATTGGAGGATGTCGGACTGGGCTACATCAAACTCGGACAAAGTTCATCCACCCTGTCGGGCGGAGAGAACCAACGAGTGAAGTTGGCTTATTTTATCGGTCAGGAGCGTCAGGAGCCCACCCTTTTCATCTTTGACGAGCCCACTACCGGTCTACACTTCCATGACATCCGGCGTCTGCTATCAGCCTTCAATGCGCTGATAGAGCGTGGCCACACTGTCTTGGTGATTGAGCACAACATGGAGGTCATCAAATGCGCCGATTATGTGATTGACCTGGGTCCGGACGGAGGAGAAAAAGGCGGAAACCTCGTCTTTGCCGGCACACCAGAGGAACTGGCCACATGTCCCACCAGTATGACAGGCCATTACCTGAAGAGAAATTTATCTTGAAAAATTTGCGGAAAAGGAAAAATTGCATTATCTTTGCGGTCGGATTTTTAAAAATCCCCTTTTGCCGATATGGCTCAGTTGGTAGAGCAATTCATTCGTAATGAATAGGTCCCGGGTTCGAGTCCCGGTATCGGCTCTTTTTGCGGAATTAGCACATCGGTAGTGCATCGGCTTCCCAAGCCGAGGAGGCGGGTTCGATTCCCGTATTCCGCTCAAAGATTTTTCCTCTGAAGGCCAGCCTATTGATATTTTTCAATAGGCTGGCTTTTTTTGTGGTAGATAGGTGGTTCTAGGTGGTCCTAGGAGGTCCTAGGAGGGCCTAGGTGGTTCTAGGTGGTTCTAGGGGGGCCTAGGTGATCATAGGTGGTCCTAGGTGGAAAAACAAGCACGATGCGTCAAAAAAGTGGAGTGATTCCCTTCTTTGTCGCTTATGAGAGTTGTTGTCGCATGCAATGGAGGAGAAAAAGATGAAAAATAATTCATGTCATCAAATACCGCCCTACCTTTGCAGTGTCAAAAGGAACGAACAAGAATTCCGAAGACAACAACAAGAATACAAAACAATTAAAAAATAGGATTATGAAAAAGTCAAAATTATTTCTCGTCGCATTCATTTGCATGATGACACAAAGCATTTCAGTTATCGCTCAGGACACCTTCCTTCCAAAGGAGCAGTTGCCCCAATCCATCAAGAATTTCGTGCAGGAACTTTTCCCCGGACAAATGATTGACTATGTCAACATTGATGCTGACTCTGATGATGCCAATTATGAGATTTGCCTGAACAACGGTATTGAACTGGATTTCGACATGAACGAGGAGTGGGAAAGAGTGGATTGCTTCAACATGAGTGTCCCCATGCAAATCGTCCCTACAGCGATTGCCAACTATGTGAGTTCACATTTCGCCGGAGAAGAAATTGTCAAAATTGACAAAGAAAGTTATGGCTACGAGATAGAGTTATCCAACGGTATAGAAATCAAGTTCAACCATCTGGGAGAACTGCTTTACATCGACAACTGAAACATCATCTTTTTATAATCACATCAACGATAGGGTCATCCTATCCATCCAACCTTTTATGAAGCAGCCACAGAGAAGTGATTCCCTGTGGCTGATTTCTTATTGTTTGAGAGGAAAGGTTGGTTACCTCACCATCACCTTACGGCTGGAACCATCAGGATAGACAACTATATTGATGCCCTTCTGCATAGTTTCACGCCGTATGCCCTGCATGCTGTAGATGCCCACTGGCAAGGTGGTGTGCGTCACATGCTCGTTGATGCCTGATGCCCCTGTTGTTTTGACACGGCATTCCAACAGCAGAAACTCGCTGAAACCCGTTCCATTATTGATGAAACTGATGACATAATTGCCTTTCTTGCTGACCTCAAAGGGCAGTTCGCGAAGTTGCGCCCCAGAGAGGTTGGCAGAAGTATTTCCCGATGCGTTAGGGGTAGCAACAAGGAATTCGGTTGCAACCACTACGTTGTTGTTGGCGTCCAGAATACGAGCCTTGTACTCAGGCTTCTCCTTCCATGCCGCCATGGCATAAGACAACTTGTAGGAACCCTCTTCGAGGGTGAGTGGGAAAGCACTCTGCCGACCATACTCGCAGCAGTTGACACGCCAATACAGTCCCTTGCCCTGATAGCCACCGAATCCGGAGAAAGTGCGCGCACCAGAGGAATAATTGTTGGGGTATTCATGCACGGCATTGTCCTCCTGCACAATGCGCCATCCCGGAGGAATCGTACCAGAGAGCACACTGCCAAAATCAAGGGCATAGACCGCACTCATATCTGCAAACACGGGTTGGATGGTCACATTGTCATCAGGCATGATGAAGGTGCCGTCATCAGCCACCACTACCCCACCATGCACTACATTCCATCCCTGCAAGGCATATCCTTCCTCGGGAGTGACAGTCAGGGTCACCTTCTGTCCCTCCGCTGCTGAGTCTGCATCAGCCACTACGTAGCCATGCTCTGCCTGACGGATGGTCACGCCAAACCGCTCTGGATCCACATCGGCAGGTGTATAGACCACCTGATCGATATACATATTGAGCGCACCGGTGTTGTTGATGATGAGTTCGTTGGTCCCCTCTTTCAGAGTGGCCTCAAATGTTGTCTTGAGCCACTGGTTGGTAGCAGTCTTCTCACATCTGACAGCCTTACTCTCACCATTCACCTTGACATTGAGGTTGCCCGCCTTCTGCGTGGAGGTATAACGGATGGCAATTCTGTAATCGCCCGGCTCTTTCACTTCGAGGCGGTGGCGCAGTGAGCCCGATGAGTTGGTGCCCATGTCCATGAAGCCATTGCCAGAATGGCCACGCACATTCGGATACCATCCGTATGGGTCGGTGGCACAACTCTTGATGTTCTTGAAGTCCATGTCCTCAGCCTCGATGATGATCTCGCCGTGATAGGTTTCTGGCTGTTTGGGAAGATCCAAGGAAAGTTCAGTATCGCTGAGTGTATCCGAGTTTCGCTCGGTGGCACTGCCCGAGCAACTGATATCCAAATCCACCGGACCATTGTGCTTGAGAGAGAGTGTGAATACACCCTTTTCCTCGTCAAATTCAGAAGAGGCACTGACTGTGGCCTGCACCCTTTTTGTGAGTTTGTATGATGGTTTAGCCGACACTCCCGTCACCTCAATCTTATCGAGCACCATGGCTGTGGTGTCGTTACGGTAGTTGTTGAGATAGCATACGATATGGTCGGCATACTCCCGGATAAGTCCGCTGCTCAGTTTACCAAATGTCAGTCTGAGGCTATCGCAGGTATTGTACAGCAGAGGTATCTCCGCTGAAGCCGTTTTCTTGGCATTCATATAGGTGTACGGCGTATAGGTGACCAACTGGTTCTTATAACGCGACACATAAAGATCGCCTTTGCTCACCTCAGGATACTGTTCGTTGAAATCAGCCACCTTCTTGGTTTGTGAACTCCAGCGAGAGGTGTAGTTGGACTTCTTCACCTTCACCGGCACGGCGTTGGCCACGTCGTCATAGAGGCCGATGACCAGCGGAATAGCCGCATAGCGCCCAGTTTTCTTGAAGTAGCAGAAATTGTCCATCCACTGTCCGTTGCCACGGTTGAACGGATCGCTCTGCTTATAGAGTCCGTCATAGAGGTTGCCCCAAGCCGCATATTTCTGCTCATCGTTGCCGCTGTTCACATCATTGATGACGACGATTTTCGTACGGTCCACCACCTCCTCACGGGAGGGAATGTAGATAGTGCCGTCGATGATTTTGCGAAACATGTCGAGCCAAGCATTGCGGAATCCCGGGAAAGTGCCCCAGTTGCGGCGCGTGTAACCCTCTACGGTAGAGTTGTTGAGGTTCTGGAAATCCTCCGTCCAGATGAGTTCCGGTCCGTCCCATACGGCACCGCCGTTGACCGCGCTTTGTTCCATCACGGTACCGATGCCTGCTGCGACCGGATATTTCTTTCCGTGTCCTTCACCCAGCAAGGCATCGAGAGCGCCGTTCCATCCGCAATTGTCGTATCTCACGCCATAACTCTTGGCCAGTCCGGAAAAGAACGGTCCGAAAGTAACACTCTCATTGTTGTAGAAGCACGATGAGGTGGTGTATTTATACAGCCAAAGGATGGCCTCGGGATAATTCTTGCATGCAGCCAGGAGGTCCTTGTTACGCTTCATCATGCCCATGGGATTGAGCGGATGCGACCAGATGTTGCCGCAGAAAGAGATTGTGAGGAATCCTCCGTATTGGTGTGCCATGTTGACCAATTTGGCAAACAAGGCGATTCTGGATGCCTGTGTGCTGGAACTTCTGTCATTGGGCTCGTCAAAGCCCCAGAACTGTTCCGCATAGTTCCATCCAAGGAAATTGGGGTATCGTTTGTAGAAATACTCAAACGTCTCCAGGTCATCATCCTGGATATGTGTATGTCCGCCACTGGCAGGCTGGCAGGTGAACCACAGTCCGTTGTGTTGGCATACCGTCGCCCACGACTTATAGGTGCGCACAGCATTCTGCGGCATCTTATAGACGTTTTTCTCCGTGTCATACTGGCAGGAGAGCGACAGGTTCATGCAAACATATGGCTTCACGTCATCAGGAATCAGGTTGATGATTTTCTGTGGGTCGGCCTTGTTCCACACATCAACATGGATGAGCCAAAGCGGATGCTTGGAATCAATGGGACGTCGTGACTGCGCCGAGAGGCTCAGACCCGCAAACAGCATCAGTACCAGCAATGTCAGTCTGTTCATTTTCATCATTTTCAACTCCTCAACTGATTATTGAAAAGGGGCGGGCAATCCGCATGTGCGCACCTGCCCGCCCCAATGATATCTTGAAGAATTACTTCTTCACAACTTTCTCGACACGGACAGTGCCGTCACTCATGAACTTCCTCACAATCATCACGCCCTTCTGAGCGGAGAGGAGGCGGCGACCATTGAGGTCATAGAGTTCAACAGCACGCACCACAGCGGGTTTGACCACTGCCGGATCGATACCATTGACAAACTCCTGGTAAGCAGCGCCATAGTCGAAGCCTGCTGCAGGTCCTGCGATCAAGAGTCTTACGTCATTGACGAAGGTGTGTGAACTTGGTCCGCCATTGACACCAATGGTGATGATACCGTCGAGAACAACGATATTCTCAATCACAGTGTTGGCATAGGGGAATGACTGTCCGATACCCGGGCACTCAGCAGTCTGACCATCCTCATACTCAGGAGTCTGAGAAGTCTTGGCATAGATGTAACTGTCGACGAAGTTGTTCTCGTCTTCGTTCATACGCTCGCCGAAGCCGACCTTGAGGGTGTAGACACCCACAGGAGCGTTGGTCACGGTCTGCTCTACTCTGAAGCCGCTGCCCCATGTCTGGAACATGCAGTCCTCAGCGATCTCGTTGTTGCCTCTCGGCTGTCCCCAACCAACACTCAGGCCAGGACGGCTGTAACCCTCGGGAGTATCCCAACCAGGAACATTCTCAGCAGTGAAGTTCATGTTATCCTGCTGCTTGTAGATGTTCGGGTTCTTCACGAATACGGTCATGTCGTATGTCGGAGTGGTTTCCTCCAAGGTGACATCATCAACAACCGGAGCGAAGAGATTGTTGTCAGCGTTCTTGAGTTGCTCATAGAGGATGCCCTTCAGTTTGTTCTGAATAGCAGCAGCCAGGTCATCATCATCAGTCAGAGCGTTGTTGGCGGCAACAATGTATGCATCATCCTCAGCCACGCCCAGGCTCTTAAGTGCTTCTGCACCCAGGCGGAGACGCTCGGTGAGCACCTTCACACCCGTGTCGGAAGTCTTTGACTCACCCTCGGTGAAGAGGAGACCGGTAGTGTTAACCAAGTATTTCAGTTCATCGATAGCAGCCTGCAGTTCGTAGTCATCCTTGATTTCCTTGATTCTGTACTCATCAACCATCACCTCCTGGCCAGTCTCAGGATCGATCTCGGTGCCCTGTACCTTGGTAACATACTTGGCAGCGACCTGTTTCAACTGAGCATAGAGAGCGGTGGCAGCGAACTTCTTCTCTGCGTTGTTGTCGACAATCTCCTGAGCCTGTCTTGGCAGTGGATCATAAGCGTCGCAGAGAGCGCGGTGGTCTTTGAGTGCCTGTGAGGCGGCGTCGAGAGCCTCGGCAGCCTGATGGTAAGCAGACGGAGCAGTGTAGGAGTCAGCCTCTGCCTCGTACTTCTGGATAGCAGCGCTCAGTGCATTGTAAGCAGGACCGCTGAAACGTGAGTCAGAGTTCTCCTCCAAAGTCTTCTTGGCATTCTCAAGAGCGGTAGCGAGCAACTGTGTCTCCTCGATACCAGCCACATTGGGCACATACTTCACGCGCGGGTTGGCGAGAATCACCTCAGTGAAATCACCCTGGTCGCCATTGGCATTGGTGGCAGGTCTCCATCTGAGCAGGTAGTTGCCGTCGTAGTCAGGCACGAACTTGGTGTCGAAACTGGCAGCACCGTTGACAGCGCCAGTAGAACCATTCACATTGGGAGCGGTCTTTACCACAGCCTCATAAACGATTTCCTCACCGGCAGTGAGAATCTCAAACTTCATGTATTGTCCGTTGTCTTTCCAGCCAGCGGCATTGAAGTGGATGTTGTATCTCTTTCCAGCCTTCAGCGGGAGAGCATAACCTTCAAGACTTCCATACTCTACGTAGTTGTTACGGAAGTAGAGACCCTTGGTGAAGTCGCCACCAGCACCGAAGTCAAACAAACGGGCACCTGAACCATAGGTATTGGGAGCCACACGCTCCTCACTGTCGAAGAATACGCGATAACCCTCAGGAATACCACCATTGACGGTTGTTGCGAGATAGTCGGGAAGAATATCCTCGGGCACATCATTGGGATCGAGGTTGACCTTACCCACGCTGATTGTCCAGATAGAGTCGCCGTAGATGGTGTCATCCAGACGAAGTTCAGGATAAATCCTTGTAACATGGATGGTGTATTCGCCATCTTTCAGGTTTCCGCCAGAACGAACGAGTGTGACCTCCTCAGCAAAGCCGTCAGCAGGAACGACACTCAGTTTCTCCTTGTCGAGTTTGGCATCCAGAGCCTTGCAGTCAACGGGTTTGTCGAAGACGAGTTTGAACTCACTGATGCTGTTGGGCAGGTTGAAAGAACCAGCCTCGGGATCAGCCTTCAGGATCACCGGAGTGAGGTAAGCATAGGGATAGCCCTCATTCTCCTGGATCTCCATGCTGTAGGTAGCGATACCGGTGAAGTTGTTGACATCACCGCCAGGACCTGAGGTATAGATCAGGTGGAAAGCGGGGTCAGAAGGATTGATGAAGGTCACCTCGACCTCGTCATCCTCGTTAGCCGGCTCATCCAGGAATACGTAGAAGCGTCCGTCGGCGAATCCCTCAATAGAGTAGAGAGACTGCTCGACACCATTCACCTTCACCACTGCACATGACTTGGGGAACATGAGGCGGTTCTTGCCACCAGCCTTCACGAGTTCGGGAATGTTGGTATCGAATCCGAAGTCAATCTGGATCACGTCATCGCTGAACTCAGCAACGGTGCCATACTTATAGACCTCGAACTTGATGTTGTCGAAGAAGAAGTCGATGTCATTGGCCTTGTCCTTGGAGAGGTTGAAGGCGACAGAGTGCATCAGGCCACCAGTGCTGTTAGGTCCGGCCTGCTGAGCGGTGATCTCACCTTCTTGTGAGTAAACCTGCCAGTCAGTAGTGAAACTGGGTGAGCCAATCATCTCATAATGGATGTAGTCGCTCGGATCGGCATGAGCCTGTGTGTCGGCAGTACCGTCCATGCTTGCACGGTAAGCGAAGGAGACACGATACTTGGTCTTCTCCGGGAGGATTTCCGGCAGGTTGATCCAGAACTGAGCGTCCCAGTCCTGAGCAGCACCTGCTGCGGAGTGAACCATGATACCACGGCTTCCGTCCACACCGATACCATCAGTGATGACAGAGGGGAAGGGAGAGCCTGCATTTTCTTTTGAGTAGAAGCAGGTCACGTCGTCACCCTCGAGGTCACCATTGGTGATGAGGTCTGTCCATCCCACGACCTGAGCCTTGCCTTGCTTGACAAGTTCCATCTTGGTGACAGTTACATTTGCCCAGTTGGCGCCCTTGATTGCGTGAAGGTGAGCAAATCCCTTTTCCTTGACCATCAACTTGAGGTCAACGATGAAGTCCTCACCGTCCTGAGAGAAATACCTGGCAGACCAACCATTTTTGGTGTTGTCAATCAGGTGTGACTCAGCCTCATTTTCATTCCACTGTCCCTCATCCATATCACGGTTGAAAAGGAAACGAGGAGTACCCTCTGAGGCGGTGACGATGAGTTTTGAGTAAAGTGACAGGTCAGCATAGTCGATGACCCGAGAGTCACCATAGGGCTGGCCTGAGGATTCGTTGAGCACAAAAGCGCACTCACCGGGGCCTGTTTTCTGTGCGTCAGCACCCCATCCGTCCCATGCAAAGAACATGTCCGCTGTCAACGGCACGATCTCATCAGCGTGGACGTTCATTGCACCCAACACGCATAGTGTCAGAGCAAAGAAAACTTTGTAAATCTTTCGCATGATTTAAACAATTTGGTTAGTAAATAAAAAATAGTTATGGTAGTAAAAAAAGTGAATTATGGTAGTGGTAAATACCAGTTCTTCCTGTCCATCAGCAAGGCACGGAGTCCTTCATCCACCATTCCCCAACGTCTTGAGATGGGGTCGGCAAGGAATTCCGGCGTATTGCGGCGCAATGCCACACGCATGAGGTCGTAGAAGCGATATCCCTCGAAAGCGCCCTCGAGTGCCATCTCGTCGATGATCATATTCTCGACAAGCGGTATCTGGTAGGCGATGGTGTCCTGCATGGAAGGCAGTTGCTGAGCCGGCATGGGCAGTGTGTAATAAGCATTGGCCTGTGAGTCGCCCGATCCGAGAGAGTGGATGCCGATGATGGTCTCCCTGGTGAAAATGTTGGGGTCGAAATCGATGAGGCTTCCAGCCCTCACTTGCTCCACGCTGTCCACGTAAGCCACGATGTTCTCCTGGCAGAGTCCGTATTTGAGCACGGCGAATGCCGACTGCGGGAATCCGGCACGGTTGAGAGCCTCTGCATATCGGAGATACACCATATTGAGGCGGTAGGTGGCCACTCTTGTTGGCACGATTTTGCTGATGTCCTGTCGGATGGACGAAAACTCGGAATACTCATCCTGTCCGCCCCTTGACGATTGAGAGTAGTTGGCGTTGAGTCTGAGGTCGCCAGCCATGACATCTTTCATCAATCCGATCTTCGGCACGTAGATGGTGTCAGTCTCCGTTCCCGACTGGAACTCCATGCAGTAGGTCTGCGATGCGGAGAGTTGCTGCATGGCAGGCGACGGCGTCACCTGATAATAGTAATTGTTCTCACGTGTGGAGTTGAAAACATTGCCCAAGTCACTGACCACTCCGTCGAACACTCTGGTCTCCATGGGGATGAAACTCAGTGTCTCGTCCATAGAGGTCACATTGTAACCATTGGAGGGATTTGCGAGGTTGAATTCCGTCACATTCGTCGGCCATGTGGAACGTGCCCTTGAATTCATCGGCAACGGATTGTTCTTGTCGGTGAGATAGTCATGATACCAAGTGGCTGCTTCCTGATAGCGTCCGGCCCATAGGCAGAGATCGCCCAGCAAGGCCCTTGTGGGGATGAAGAACTTCTGTGAGTTGTATCCGTTCACAGTGCCATAACGTGGCAGTTCGGTGAGGGCATAAGGCTTGATGTCGTCAATAAAATAGTTGCATATCTCAGTGATGCCAACGCGGGGCTTGCTCATCTCTTCCTGTGCCCGCTGCTCGGTCATCACGGGTTCGGTGACCAGTGGCACCTCACCGTATGCTTTCGCCAGTTGCAGGTATGCCCATGCTCTGAAGGTCTTCACTGCGGCATACTCAAAGGTGAACAGTGTCCTGCCTCTTCTCTGCAAAGCCGTATCGACATTGGCGATGTAATAGTTGCAGTTGTTGATGACAGCATAATAATCGCTGACAGCATTGTATCGGTTGGTGCCCGACATGTCAAAAGCAGCCAGTCTCTTCAGGTCCGATGTGGCAGCGTCGGTGGTGATCAGCAGGTCACCCCTCACCTCTCCGAGCAACACCATGCGGTCGGCAATCGTCTGCATTTTCCCGATGATGCCCATCACGCTGTACACCGAGTCGGTAGGATGATCGAGCGTGTTGTCTTTCTCAAACGCCACGAGTTCAGAGTCGGTGTCCATCATATCGGCACAACTGCCGAGGACGCACGACGCACAAACAACGATAATGAATTGATATAGATATTTCATGATTCGGAAGGATTAGAGGTTGATGTTGACACCAAGTGAGAATGTACGTCCCGGTGTGAGCAGTCCGGCATCGATACCTTGTGAGAGGATACTTCCCGGAAGTGCCCTGTCGGGGTCACTGCCCAAGTATTTGGTGACGGTGAAGAGGTTGGAGGCATTGCCCCAGATGGTGATACCCTGCAGGTAGGTGCTGATGATGGGGAGGTAGTAACTCAAAGTCACCGAACTGAGCCTGAGATAACTGCCATCCTCTATCCACCTGTCGCTGAAGCGTGAGTTGCCCAATGGATCTTTGTAATTGACGCGAGGGATGTTGGTCACCTGTCCTTCAGCATTCCATCTGCTGTTTAATGCCGTTGTCTGGTTGAGGAAGAGGCTTCCTCCCTCAAGCAGGGAGCGCTGGTAGTTGTAGATGTCGTTGCCCAAGGAGTAGTTGACCACTGCCGAGAGCGACAAGTTCTTCCAGGTAACTTTCGTGAAGATGTTGCCATAGAGGTCGGGGTTGGGGTCACCGATGATGGCACGGTCGGCATCATTGATTTCCTTGTTGTTGTCAGCATCCACGAATCTCATGTCACCTGCCTGGAAATAGTTGTGGTCTCCGGTGGTGGTGGTGACATAATGTCCGTCGGCTCTTGCCTCCTGAGTGGTGGCATAGACACCGTTGGTCTTCCAACCATAGAACACACCCACGGGCTGTCCGACCTGTGTGAGGATATTGGCCCCATAGAGTTCGGTGAGGAATGAGCGTCCGTCGGGAAGGGCAGTTACCTTATTGGCATAATGACCTGCCGAAGCGCCGATTTCCCATTGGAAGTTGCGGAGAGCAAGCACCTTGCCCGTAAGGCTGACATCAAAGCCAGAATTCTCCAGTTTGCCGTCATTGGTCCAGTTCTCCTGCAAACCGCTGGTCCAAGCCAGTTGTTTCAGGGCGAGGAGGTTGGAAGTCCAACTCTTGAAAACATTCACCTTCAATCCGATGCGGTTGTTGAGGAAACTGCCCTCAAGACCAGCCGTAATCCTGCGTGTGGTCTCCCATTTCAGTTCGGTATTGCCGATATTCCCGATAGAGAGGCCTGTCACCTCATTGTTGAGCATGAGGTTGGAGACGAAATAACTACGTGATGCGGTGTAGTCGATGTCGTCATTGCCAGTGATGTCAAAGCCGGCATTGAGTTTGAGGTAGTTGATGCCCTTGGAACCCGCGAGGAATTTCTCATTGGAGAGCACCCATGCAGCCTCGACACTGGGGAAGAGTCCCCAGACAACACCAGCCAGTTTCAGACCCTTGGCATCATCACCGATACGTGAGGAGGTGTGCATGGAGAGACCTGCGTTGAGATAATAGCGCTCAGCGAAGTTGTATCCTGCGATGCCATACCATGAAATCTCACGCGATTTGTCATCATCACCTCCGGTGTTCTTGAACTGGAGAGAGTTGCTCATGTTGGGCGTCTTGTCGTTACCTGTGTTGTAACCTATCTGCGAAGTAGACTTGTATTCGCTGCTGATATATCTCACACCACCTCTGAAGTCAATGAGGTGGGCTCCATACCGCTTGTCCCAGTTGATATAGGTATCGCTCTGGATGGCAGTCTGCCTGGCAGCCTGACTTTGAACGATATTCTGCAGAGTAGTACCTTCGTCAAGACCTGGAATGGTGAAAGTCGGCACACCCTGGATAGGCAGGTAGTAGTTCTCGTTGGTGTTGACCAGTCCGAGTGTGAAGTGCTCGCTCACTTTCAGGTGTCTGTTGATGCGGTAGGTAGGAGTGATGGCAAAAGTGATGAGGCGGTTGCCATAGGAGTTTCGGTTGTTGCCCTCACCGTTTTCAAGGATACTGGTGGGGTTGGCGAGCCTTCCCTTGTCTTGGAACAATCCCTCGAGATAGTCATCAGCCTCAGCGAAGTAGTGGCTCAGGTTGCCGCCAGTGTCGTAGGCGTAGGGAGAAAGGAACGGCGCCTTAGCAAGTCCGAGGAATCCCGGCGAGGTGATCACTCCCTCCAACGGATTGATGGGGGCGCCATCGTCCATGAGTTTGCGGTCGACATCGCTGTAAGAGGCATCGAACCTGACCATGAGTCCTCTGAACACCTCGATGTCGGTATTGAGCCTCATGTTGAACCTGGAGAAGTCATTTTTCTTCAGCGTGCTGTTACCCAACGAGTAACCTACGGAGAGGTTGTAGGAAGCGACGTTGTCACCACCCTGCACATTGATGCCGTAGTTTTGCGAGAAGGCATTCTCATAGACCTCCTTGGACCAGTCGGTCTGGTTGTGGTATCTCTTGTAATAGAAATAATTGGGGTCTTGGTTGAGATACTTCATCGTGCCCAACGTCTTGGTCTTTCCAGCCAGCAACTGCGTGGTATAGAGACGGTAGTCCTCAGCGTTCATCATATTGGGCAGTTTGGGCACCAACTCATACTGTCCGTTGATGGTGACATCGATCTTGGTAGCCATGCTCTTGTTGCGCTTCGTCTGGATGAGGATGACACCGTCGGCAGCCTTGGCACCATAGAGGGCCGTTCCGTTTTTCAGTACCTCCACCTTCTCGATGTCGTTGACATTGATGTTGGCGAGCATGTTGTTGTAATAGCCAGTATGGAGCATCTCACGGTTGTATTGCATATCCATGACCACGCCATCGATGACGATGAGCGGCTGTGCGTTTGCATGCAGTGAGTTGATGCCTTCGACGAGCAGTCTGTTGCCCAATCCTTGGAGACCGCTGATATTGACCGACCTGACGTCAGCGCCCAATTGCTGAGCGATGAGCGGGTCTACACTGATTTCCGAGGTGTTTTCGAAGTGGCTGGCCTCAGCCACGGAGTTGGCGTTGGTCTTGTTCTTGTAGAACTCACTGAACGAGGACTGGTAGAGTTTACCGTCAGCCATACCGTTTTTGACAGACCTTTGCTCAAGGTTGTAGCCATCGACCCTCATGATGATGGAACTGGTGTATTCAGGTGCCTTGAGCACATAATTACCTTTCTCGTCAGTCAGTGTGGAATAGCGGGCATCGCCGTATGCCTGCACGATGACACCAGCCAGCGGTTTTCCCGTTGCTGCGTCGACCACTTGTCCGGTCACGTTCTTCATGTCCTGCGCCGTCATTGAAGCCGACGCCAGCAGCAAAGCGAATAATATATGCTTTCTCATTATTGTTCGGATTTAGAGGTTCGTGGTCTCAGGTAAATACAGTCAAGATACATCTCACGGGAGTGGGTTGATGTCTCACGAGCCGTGATGGAGCACTGTATCTTCACAGAAACCTTGATGTCGTTTTGGTCGAAGTTGCATGCGGGGAAATGGAAGTTCTCTGCCAGCACGATGGTATCCACCCGCTCAGGGTCGTTCTTGAACTGTGTGTTGCCACAGTTGAAACTCTGTGCGTTTCCCAAGGTGTCAACATAGTTGACGGTAGCCCTGAACTTGCAGGGTCTCAGATTGGGATTGATGGGGTTGTCTACCGACTTCGGCAGGATGATGGCGCAGATATCATAGTCGCCGCTGAGTGTATTGCTCACCTTGTAGGTCAGTTCCCAGTTGGAGGTACCTGTGCGCGGAACGACATGGAGGAACGCTCCTTTTGAGATGCTGTCAGCCGTCAGGTGGCGGATGTTGTAGGTGCAATCTCTTTCTGTTGTGATGAGGTATGTGCTCTCACCCTCGCTCCATATTTCCTTGAAATAGGTCTGTTCCGGTGTGAAAGGCCATTCTGGGGTGACGTAAAGATCACCGTTGCTGCAATCCTCTTTCCTTGCTCCAGCGAGGATGCCTCCAGTCTCGAAGGGTTTGTAGAACACATGATACTCAGGAGTTGTCCTGGTGTACTGCACTGAGATCAGCGAGTCCTGAATGGATTTCTGGCTGGTCTTGTTGAAGATGGCGTCTTCGAGGAGTGCGCGGTTGGTCCAATACTTCTGAATGGAGTCGCGTTTCAGTACGCTCTGGTCGTAGACGAAATACTTGCTTGCCTCTTCCCATGCCTTGTTCCATCCCTCGTTGGTGGGCACCACCATGATATAGGTAGAGTCTTCGGCATCAATATGGCCAATGCGCTGGAGCATCCGGTTGTATGAGATGACCACGGAATCGACATAGACAGGCACACCCTCCACGATACCGCTCGACACCGACTGTTCGGGGTCAAGTTCATCCTCCTCATAGACTCTGAGGTTGCTTCCGATATCGCTCAGTTCCTGCTTGTCGCACAGAGCCTCATAGATGCAGTAGCGATAAGGCAGCGGCCGCTCGGTGATATGCAGGACACCGTTCTTGGCGGGAATATTGGCAGTGACCACCCTGACACCCTCGATGCCGTCGGGACCGATCTGCACATATTTGGAGTTGAGCAAGTGCATATTGTTGTTCTCAGGAGTCACCGACCTGAGCGTGCGTGACAGGTGATTGAGCACGAAGAACTTCTCCACCACCGAGTCGCCTTGGTTGGTCTGCACCAGGTTGAGCAGTGAGTCACGGTTGAACGTGCCGTTGACCGGTGCGACGAGTGTGAACGACTGTCCTCCGTCGAGCAAGTCAGCATAACTCACAGCCGTCTTCTTGTGCATTCTGAAGACCTTGGTCTGCTCCATCACCTGGCAGAAGTCGCTCAACTGTGGATTCTCCTTCAACTGCTGCCACAGGGTCTTGTTGGCCCCCTCCACTTGGGTGTCCACGTAGTGCTCATCCCATTCGGCACACCCATAGAGACAGCAGACAGCGCTTAGCGCGCAGATGATATGTTTGTAATTCATCATCGTGATAGTTGGCTTTTTGTGAATGTTCGGTATTAATGGGTATCCTCACCCTCTGGACTTCCGTAAACGCTCTTCGGACAGAGTTCGATATAGTCGAACGACCAGTAGCGGTCAGGATCGTCGAGCACCTGGCGGAAACGCAGGTGATAGGTTTTGTTGGAATCGAGATATCTGGTGGCAAGGATTCTGCGCAGCGGACTGAGTGAGCGCATGGTGTCATCGCCGCCTCCGGGATGCCAGCAGTCCATCGACTTCATGTATCCGCGGTTGTGCATGGCCTTGTCGTTAGCCCTGTTCTCCTCCTCATCCTCTGTGTCGGCCACGGCACCGATAGACGGGTCGCCGCCCCAGACGCGCAGGTCGATAGGAATGCCGCAAGGCTCATTCTCGAGATACACCTGTATCACGCCGCGCTCCTCACCGGGTGTGTAGCCCAACCTCACCTCATAGGTGCCCGTGGGAACCGGCGGCAGTTTGAAGGTGACATCGAAGACACCGCTCACACAGACAGCGTTGGCCTGATAGGAGTGCCAGTAATCGACATCGCTGTGAACACCCACAAACGTCTCCTTGCTGATGGTCCAGTCAGAGATATAACCCTGCTTGAATCCCGTGAGGATATCCTCACCATATCTGCCGCGTCCGTTGCAGTTCATGAAATCGGGACTGAGCACGGTGGCATCGATGCGGATGCGGCGGTTGAGCACCACGTCACGCACCTGTGTGGTGTATGCCAGGATATCGTCAAGATAGTGATAAACACCGTTGAGCGCATTCTGTTCTGTGGATCCAGACTCAGAAGGCGAGAGAACTTTCACGCCGGGGATGAACACGCCACGCTCAGCCCTGTTCTGCACACCTCTGCGGTTGATGAACAAACCGGCCGGGGGACCTGCGAAGCGCATGATGGTACCGGGGCACATGGTCTCATAATACTCCTCCGGGTCGATGAGTTTGGTGTCAAGACAGCGCTCTCGTATGGTACCTGATACCACCCAACTGTTGTACTGACCCACTCGGGGCAGCAGGTGGTAACTGACGAAGCGGTTGAGCGGGTTCTTACGGTGCTTGGGGTTGTCGTCATACAGTCCGGCATCCTCGGGATAGGTCTCATCATACACCCTCTTGGCGTATGCCTTCAAGTCTTCCATGTTGTTGATGCCATTGCGATGGTATACTGAGTCCGGTTCGACAAATGCCGTGTATTTGAAGTATCGTTTACCCACCCAGAAAGTTCTGGTGTAGAGAGCCGAACCACTGGTACAGCGTTCCATGGTGCCTGTATATACGGAGTCGTCCTCGCAGGTGTATGTCTCATCGATATACTTGGTCAGCGAATCTGCCATACCTGTCAGTTGAAGAGCCTGAGAAAACAGGGTCAGCGCCGGATCCTCCTCAATCTTGTCAGCCAGCAACATGCTGCTTGACGCGATGGTATTGTTGATAACGTGGACGACACCGTTGGTGACAGAGTCGTCACGCTCCACAACGCGGGAGTTCTTGTTGATATAATAGATGAGTTTGTTGTTGTTGGTCACATCGGAGTCGGATGAGAGCACGATGTAGGCATCATCCATATTCAGTTCGGGCAGGGCACCCTCACCAATGTCGGTGGTGAAGAAAGCACCTTTCTTGATGATATGCGTGCGGGCGAGCGTGTCGCAGGTCTCAGTCGGGATCTGGTCGATGCTGCTGTAGCCCATGCGCTGCAGGTAACGCTGGATACCCTCATTGGTCGGAGCGAAAAGGGTATATTGAAGCAAGCCTGCACTGCTGTAGGTTCCGTATGTGGACAGCATGGAGAAATAAGGTGTGCGTTTCAGGATGCCAATGAACTCGCTGAACAGTTCAGGCCTTTCCTCCAAAAACTCTGCCGCCGTGAGTTTGGTCGATGCATAGTAGTTCTCCGGCACGTCGTCGTCGTTGTCGACACAGGCCGTGAACATGCATACTGCGCATCCTATGATACAGCAGGCGAGGAAATATTTCATACTTTTAGTCATCATAATAAGATATTGATTGCTAATTGTTGTTTATCTGTTCAATTCGGAATCCTCACCAGTGCTGAAGGCTGGGTTCTGCCTGAGCAGCGGATTCACCTTCAACTCACTCTTGGAGTACGGGAAGTAGATGATATTGGGATCGGCCAGTTTGATCTTGATGGCGTTCACATTCTCAATATATTTACGTGAGGCCAGCGAGATGAGGCGTGAGTTGTCGCCGTCGCGACGGGCGAGTCTCACAAGATCGTACCAGCGTTTGCCTTCGAAGACAAACTCACGCTGCCTTTCCTCGAACAGCAAGTCTTCCATAGCCGGTTTCGAGTCGATGTAATCCTCTTTCTTGAGCGTGCTGCTTCTTGTTCCGCCCACGGCATCATTGGCACGTTTGTTGACGATGTCAATGAGTGCGAAAGCAGCGTCGAAGTCACCCTCATGGCCGCGCTCGATAAGAGCCTCTGCCTTGATGAGGATCATGTCGCTCAGACGGTAGAAGATCCAGTTGGCATCGCTACCTGAGCGGCGAGAACTTGAGAGGTTGAGGTCTTTCTCAGTGGCCACGTTCTGCGTGCTGTAACTCACCTGTCGGCGGGCATACTTGGTGATGGCATAACGTGAGTTGGTGAGTTCGGATCCCTCATAGGCCCTGCCGTCGGTGCGCTTGAAGACACTGTTGGTGCCCTGTGCCACATCCTTGAAGAGGAAGTCGGGCGCACTCAGGTTGCCCAAGACGTTGTTGTTGTTGCCATAATAATTGCTCACCCACGTGTTTTGCTGACTTTGGTTGGAGCGGAAATAGATTTCGAAGATGCTCTCAAACGAATTTCCCTCGCCGAAGATTTCATTATAGGTGTTGCCACAAGTGGTGGAGCCAACCGGTTTTTCCAGGATCATGGGGATGCTGTCAATCAGGTCGATGTTGTTGACATTTCCCTGACGCTCCAGCATTTCCTTGTACTGCAGGCGCTTGAAGTCAATCACCATGTCGCAGTAGCGGATGGCGTTGTCCCAGTCTCCCTTCCAGAGATAGAGGTCGGCGAGCAGTGCATAGATGGTCCAACGGGTGACTTTGCTGGAATTGATGTAGGCATTGGGGCTGTCGTCGGTATAATAGCGTCTGACGGCATCATCCTTCACTTTCTCCAGGTCAGTGATCAGTGAGTCGAGCACTGCATTGAACGGAGTGGCCGGCAACACATAGTTCTGCGAATCATCGATACTCGGTTGTGTGCTGTAAGGCACATCCTTGAAAGTACGTATGAGGTAGAAGTAGCACAAAGCCCTGATGGTGGAGACCTCTGCAATATTGGCCTTCATTTCCTCCATGGTGTAGTTGGGGTCGATGGCCTGCACCTCCGGCGCATAGTGGCAAACGGTGTTGCAGCGGTTAATGGCCTCATAGAACTTAGCCCAGTTGCAATAGCCATTGGAGGGAAGGAGGTTCTCCTTCAGGATCTCATTAATCTCATTCGGCACATTGGCGCCCATGCGAAGGTTGTCGGAGCGCAATTCGCCCCAGACACCCATCCTGGTAAGGCAGTCGCTGCTCTCAAGTGTTTCGTAGCAACTGTTGACCACGCTGAGCACATCGTTCTTCTCTGTCCAGTAGTTCTCAAGCACCACCTCATTCATGGGCAGGATATCGAGGAAATCTGAACACCCTGTCAGACCTACCATGAGGCAGGCTGCGATACTGATATGTTTCAATTTGTAGATCATGATTTTTCTCTTCTATAAATGAGGTTGTGACTTAGAACATAACGGTAATACCAGCAGTGAATGACTTGGATCGCGGTGTTCTTGCACCGTCGGTGACCACGCCCATTGAACCATATCCCACTTCTGGGTCAGCACCTGAATACTTGGTCAGGCAGAACAGGTTGTTGGCGGATACATAGAAACTCACTTGCTGGAGTCCCATAGATTTGACGAGTTTCTGACTGAGTGCGTAACTGAGTTGCGAGTAGTTGAGTCGGATGAAAGAACCATCCTCGACGAAACGGTCGGATCCCAGCCAGTTGTAACCAGTCTGTCGGAGTGCCCTTGGAATTTCCGTCACGTCACCCTCGAC
This sequence comes from Prevotella sp., assembly GCA_016281815.1. Classification (GTDB taxonomy): domain Bacteria; phylum Bacteroidota; class Bacteroidia; order Bacteroidales; family Bacteroidaceae; genus Prevotella. Next base: position 68,782 of record JAEEJK010000085.1, read on the forward strand.
ACGCCAGCGCCAGTTGACGGCACGGCTTTGGTTGTTGTTGTCATACATCTTCTCCACCTCCATGCGGGCGGCGTTGATGATCTTGTTTCCGTAGCGGAAGTTGAACTGGTTGTTCCAGGTCAGTCTTCCAAAGTTGAGTTTGAATCCGAAACCGCCGGTGAACTTGGGAAGTGAGGAACCAAGATATACGATATCCAACTCATTGATCTGTCCGTCGTGGTTGACGTCATCATAGATGGCATCACCGCCTCTGAACTCATAGTTGACCGATCCTGCGCAGAACATCATCGGTTTTGTCATATTGTTCTCATCAAGGATGACGTTGCCGTCTGCGTCGCGTGCCACTGGGGCATTGGGACCGCTGACGCCCTTGATTTCCTCTGCGGAATAGTCAGAGTACTGATAGACACCCTTATAGCGGAATCCGTAGATGCTTCCCATAGCGGTTTGAAGTTCCACGCGTGAAAGGTATGATCCGTTACTGCGGTTGAACTCATGGTTGAGGCTGGCGAGACAGGTCTCATCCATCGCAGTGATTTCATTTCTGTTGTTGGCAAACGTCACATTGAAGTCAACACTGAACTTGCCCACCCTGATGATGCGGTTGCCGTTGATGTTGAACTCCCATCCCACGTTCTTCATGTCGCCCACGTTCTGATAGGACAGCGTGGAGTAACCAGCGGAAGTAGGAATACCACGGTTGCCCATCAGCAAGTCGGTGGTGTATTGTCTGTAGAACTCCACATTACCAGTAATTCTCTCGTCAAAGAATCCGTAGTCAATACCGATGTTGACGGTTTCCTTCTGTTCCCATTTCAGGTTTTTGAGTTGGATGTTCTGAGGATAGATGCTTCGCTCATTCATGTATCCGTTGCCATTGGCATACTTGCTGAAATAGAGGTATTCTGCTCCTGGCTGCTTACCTACGATACCCCAACCCGGACGAACGGAGAGGGTGGATATGAATGGCAAGTGCTCTGCCATGAACCGCTCCTTGTGGAGGTTCCACCTGATTGAGAATGCAGGGAAGTTACCCCATCTCTGGTCAGAGCCGAACTTGGTGCTGCCGTCGCGTCTGACAGAGAAGTCTGCGATATACTTACCTTTGTAAGCGTAGTGTGCGGAATAGGTGAAGTAGATGCTTCTCCACTGTCCGCTGCCGGTGCTGATACCGTCGATGATGCCCGGTGCGGAAGGACTGATAATTGAACCTGAAGGAAGTCCCCACTCCACCGTGTTCTGCGAGTTGGACTTACCGCTGGTGAGTTGCCCTCTGAGCATCATCATCACTGAGTGATCCTTGTTCTTGAACACCGGAGTGAAGGTCAGGGTATGTGTAGTGGTCACACCGAAACTCTTGGATGAGTTCGCCGTTGTCCTGTTGCTCTGCTTGTTCTCTGTATCATTCCATCCTGTTGTGCTCAGTGAGAGAGGCATGAAGGTGTCCTCATAGCGGTTGAAGATGTTGAAGATCACCTTTCCTTCGTATGAAAGTTGTGTCTGCGTAGCAGAGAGACCAAGAAGATTGTAGCGCAGTTTGAACTCCGGCTCAATATTGTAACTGGTCTCATGGCTTTTTGCCTCATGTGCGAGAGCCACGGGGTTGGGTCTTCCCAACTGGTCGCGCAACTGGCTGGAAACAGTAGGCAGCATGCTGTAGTACTCGTTGAGGTCGTTGCCAAACTTATCCTGCTCATAGATGGAAAGGTTGGGCATACGGGTATATGCGATAGACAGCAAGTCGCCGTTGTTCTTCTTGTTCTTGGTGTAGGTCAGCGCGATATTGGTCTCAATCTTGATGCGGTCGCTGACGAAGTAGTCGAGATTGACACGTGAGGTGAAGCGGTCGAGTTGCTGCATGATGATGGAGCCAGTCTCATGGTCGTAGCCGGCACCGATGCGGAAATGCGCTTTTTCACCACCACCCGACAGAGCGAGGTAATGGTTCTGTCTCCAACCCACCTGCTTGACTTCCTTCAGCCAGTCGGTGTTGTTGTTGTACATCTCATACTCGGGGAAACTGGGATTGTAGTTGATTTCCGGAATATTGCTGGATGCATCACTCATCGAGGGATTGAAGTACTCCTCCTTGAGCAGCATGGTGTACTCATCGCCATTGAGCATCTTGTATCCGTTGGGCTGGTAGGTACCTGTCAGACGCAAACTGTAAGTAGCACGGGTGGCACCGCGTGTACCACGCTTGGTCTTGATTTCGATCACACCATTGGAACCCTGTGAACCCCAGATGGCGGTGGCGGCGGCATCCTTGAGCACGGAGATGCTCTCGATGTCCTCCGGGTTGACGTTGAGCAACTGGGCAAACTTCTCCTCATTGGCAGAAGAGAAGTCGAAGTCGTTGACATTGGTTTCCCACACATTGCCGTCAACCACGATCAGCGGCTCGCTCGAACCATTGATACTCGACACACCACGCAGGCGCATGGAAGTACCGGAACCGAGGTTACCGGAGTTTGCCACGATATCAAGACCGGCGATACGACCTTGCAGCGCCTCGTCCACCGTGGTGATGGAGAGACCCTCGAACTCAGACATATTGATGCTCTCGCGAGCGGTTGAGATTTCATCCACCGGGATAGCGAGACCTGAGCCCTGAGCCCTTTTCTTTGACACCACCACGACCTCGTCGAGTTGCTCCTCATCCGACATGGTGATTTCATACCTCAGTTGGTTGATGGGTTTGACCACAGTCTTGTAGCCCACATACGAGAAGCGTATCTTGTCCTTCGGGTTCTTGAGTTTGAAGGAGAAGTTACCATTGATGTCCGTCACAGCCGATGCCTGGATACGGTTGGCGGCATCAATCTCCACCACGTTGGCTCCGATGACGGCTCCATAGGAGTCTGTCACTTTACCGCTGATGATATCTCCCGCGCTTTGTGCGTAGGTGTATCCCACCGACAATTGGAGTCCAACGATGACGGTACCCAAAAATTTCATGTATCTATTTGTAGCCATAGTCGTCTTGTTTCAATTATCAGTTATTGATCATCAGTGGTTTGTCTATGAGATGTATGACCGCAGTCGACGATGTTTCTATCATCGTAGCCCTGGTCGCATCCGCAGAGTTATACTGGAACTCCCTTGCCGCTATATTATAAAGGTTGGGGTTGCTGGTCACCACACGGCGTGTGTTGCCGGCATGGTCGACGATGGTGATGCCGTCGTCGGACAGTCTGGCAGACACTCTGTAGAAACGTTCTGTTGAGGGGTCGATGACTGCTGTCTCAAAATCGCCGGAATCATCAGCAGCACCGATATAGAGGGCGTTGTCCTGGATGTGATACTTCACAAAGTTGACAATCTGCAGAGAGTCACGGGATTTTGCCGTGAGGTTTCCTGCCTCTTCGAAAGCCTCGACAGCCTCCCATGTGGAGAGTTTGCCCTGACGCTGCAGTTCCTCGATGCTTTCATTGGTAGGCACATAAATCGTATAATGATAGGTGTTGAACACTGAGACGTTGGTTCCGCCGCAGGCATTCCTGTTGTTGTGAATCTGCTCAAAGACTCCGCTGCCCTCCATGAGTTCGAAGAACTTGGAGAACTCCGGCCTTTCAGCCAGCATGTCATAGACGGTGCGGCGTGTTCCCAGGATGGGCTGTCCGTCAAGGATATAACTCTTTCCGTTTCCGCCGTCGGTCTGGTCGTAAACCTCACTGACACGGAGGGGAGTGCCCTCATTGGTTTGGTAACTTCCCTCAACGGTCATGCCGTTGACACCTGCATTCACATTCTTCACACGGAGTTCCATGCCGCCCTTCGTGCGGTAGTACTCATGTCCGTCCTCTACATTTCCGATGACGATGTGGGTCTCCAGGATATCCTTCAGACGGTTTCTGACCTGATCGTTGCTGGCCATACCGATAGAGTCGCCCACCGTTCCTGTCTCTGTGTCATAATTCCAGATGCTGGCCCATACACGGTCGGCCACATTGACTTTGGAAGCATCGTAGTGGAAGCGGAACAACTGAGTCTGGTTCTTCCCATAGGAGCATGGATCGATGTACTCGAGCATGGCCTTGTTGGTCGGGATAAAGAAACTGTAGTATGAATTGAGAGAATTGAGGTAGACGTTGTACTGCAACTGCTCGATGCCCCAATAGAGAATCTTCATGGTTTCGTTGACCAGTGCAGGGAATGACACGCTCACGTATGCCGTGGGAGAATAGACGCGGTTGGTGAGGTAGATGGCACCATTGCAACCGAGATAAACCGAGTCGATGGCTCCCACCTCGACACCCATGGGGTCGTTGGCGTCATTGAGGATGCCGGAGAACTTGGAAGGCACTGATGAGACGAAGGAACTGAGCATGTTGTTGTTGAGCAGTTTGACCACCACCTCATCAGGCACATTTTCCCAAGTACCATAATAATCCTTGAGCACCTTGCCGGCTCCAGACTCCCAATACTCTTCCATGGCCTGGTCGCTGGGCACCATCATCACCGCCATATCACGCTGCATGGCAATATTGCCGCCCTGGTCATCGAGACCTGCATAGTAGGCGTTCCACTCGGGATCGTACTTGAGTTGTCCGTTCACGGCCTTGTTGTTAGGTGTGGCACCAACAGGATTGCCGTCCTGTGATTTTTCCGAGAAATAGCGTTTCTGGAAAACGGAATCCACATTAGTATTATAAAGATAATTATACTGTGTGGTGGCCGACTCTCCTACCCAATACGGAGCGCAGAAACGGTTGAGCAACTTGTTGAACACCGACACGTTCTTCTTGGTGGCGAGCAGTTCTGCCATATTGGGCAACGGAGTGATGACCTCGCTCATCTTATGGATGAAACCGTTGGAGCATTTGATATTAGGCTCCTCCACCTGGACACCGTTGACGCTGGCATCACCTGCCTTGCGGTTGGTCGTATTATTATATAAGAAGTCGTAATCGCTGTTGGTGATGCGCTTGTTGACCAGTTGCTTCTCAATGAACTGCACCAGTGGCACGACAGAATTGTCGGTCATGCACACCATCGGCTTACCCGATTCCTTGTAGCGTGCCCAATAAGGATTGTCTGGCATCTGATTGGCATTGAGTATTGCCACTGAATCGAACGGAGTGCTGGAAGCGAATCTTCGCATACACTCACCTTCACGTGGCGGAGTACCCTCCACACTCGGCAGACTGTTGAGTTGCATCGAGTTGTCCATCATGCTGCCAAAAAGCAAGAGTTTTTTCTGAGAAAGCGAGAACTGCTCATAGTTTCTCACCCCCCAACTGTTGTTACTGAAGAATCGGGCATAAGCATCATCGTCTGCGACAAAGAGGGTTTTAGAACCTGTTTTTGCCAAGACTTCCTTGTAGCCCAAGTCATCAATCATCCTCACCGTGTTGGAGTAGTTGCCATTCTCGACCAGCCAACTGTAGATACTTGCTCCCCATCCTTCCGGGTCGCGCTCATCCAAGTCATACTGCGTACACGAGTTCATGGTCAAACCAACAGCCAACATGAAACACGCTTTGAAAAGCATGTTTCTGCGATGACTCCAAAATTTCATTTCGGTTACCATAAAAATAATTGTTTATCTCGCAAATTAGTTTTTTGCAAAATTAATGAATACATATATAGCAACCAATTAGACACGTTCCATTATCATTTGAAAACATTTCCCCATGAAACAAAATGAAACATACATTTTTGTATTTGTAACTAATAAGTGTTGGATGTACAATATAGAACAAAAAAAGGGCAATTTTGATCAATTGCCCTTTTTGGTTTCTATTGTTTTTTATTTCAGTTTGAGCAGCAATGTCTCCAGTGCCTTTCTTCTTTCGGCCCATGTTTTGTAGTCATCGGCCTTAAGGGTATAGATGGTAGGTTTGTTGGGATCGTCAGACTGTTTCAAGAACTCCAGGTTGCTGGTGGTGATGATACAAGGCTTGGTCTTCTTCTTACTGATGAGCACATCGGCGATGGCGTTGGCTCCACCCACCTTGAACCAACTTTCGAGAGTGTCGTCCTTGCCAGGCACGAGTTGGATGAACGATGGGAATCCATGCTGATTTCTCATGTGTGACATATACCATGCCTCATTGCTCTGGATATTGTAACTCAACTCACCATGCTCGATGTTGTCCATCTTGGCAAAATTGTAGTCAGACGATGGATGGCTGGCGATGCTCGGCTTGAAGCCCTTCGACGGAGCGAGATACATGTTGTTGGGGTCGGCCACCTGCGTTCCATCCACCAGGAAGTAGTAAGTGAACGTCTCCATGGCATGATCCTTGATCTCCACCGACCACACACCATCATCATCTTTCTTCATCTGCATGGGCTGGTCATACAGTTCACCCACCACCGCTACAGACTTGGCATCGGGAGCCTTGAACCGGAAGACGATGCTCGATTTCTTGTACTCAGGTGAAACGATAGGACGCGGGAAGAGCCTTGCCATGGTCTCTCCGGTGAACTGCTGCTCATTACCTGTGGCAGCCAAGGCAGGTTTTCCGTTTTTCATAGCCTCCTCAGCCGCCTGCGGACGGAAGAGCAACCTCAGTGATTTGTCGAGGAAATACTTGGCATTCATCCATGTATGTCCGAATTTGTCATTGGTGAACTCTTTGACGGAACGGATGCCCTTCTTGTCGAGGAACTCCATGTAGTCGCGGGCTGTTCCATAGAGGAAATCGTCGGTGCCGACACCCAACCAGAAGAGATGGATCTTGCTGTTGGTGTCCTCGGCATTGTCATAGACATTGGCGATGTCGGTCGAAGTAAATGAACTGTAACTGCAAAGGTAGGAGAACTTGTCGAGATTGTTCAAACCATTGGACAAGGCCTGGTTGCCACCCCTTGAGAAACCGCCGATGGCACGGTGGTCGCGGTCAGCGATGGTGCGGTAGTGATCCTCCACATATGGCATCAGGTCATTGATGAGGTCGAGGCTGAATATATCACGTCCGAACATCATGGGCATACCACCCGGCATACCGCCTGGCATACCACCACCCATTCTGGCACCTCCGCCAGGGAATCCGCCTCCATTGGGCATGGCACCCATCTGTCCGCCACCAGGAAATCCTCCGGCAGGCATCTGTCCGCCACCTTGGAAACCACCTGCAGGCATCTGACCGCCACCTGGGAAACCACCTGCAGGCATCCGTCCGCCACCTGGGAAGCCGCCCATCCGGCCACTGCCTGGGAAACCGCCCATACCCGGTCTTGAGGGCAGCAACTTGGTCGGGTTGCCGTAGGGCATCACCACGATCATCTCTTCTGCCTCGCCACGGGCCAACAGATTGTCGAGAATGTAGTTGACTCGTCCCACCTTATAATAAACTTCTTCCGTATCCGTCGTTCCGCTGATCAGGTAGAAGACAGGATATTTCTTCGTGCGGCTCCTCTGATAACTTGGCGGCAGGTAGACCACAGCATGGTTGGTAGCGTTCAGGCTGGAAGAGAAATAGTTCACATACTCAATCGTTCCATGCATCACTTTCTGCACATCATGAATGAGCGGTCCTTTCTTGCTTGGAATCACAAGCAGGCTGTTCTTGAAACCCTCGTTGGGGAAATAGAGGTCGCAGAGGGGATCCATGACACTGATTCCGTCCACAATGAAGCAATAGGGATACATGTCTGGGGCTGCCGGTCCGAGGGTGGCTGCCCACAGTCCGTTCTGAGCATCCATCAGTTCCATGGGTTTCCTTCCGGCAAACTGCACGTCGACATTCACCTCCTTGGCATTTTTGTTCTGATAAAAGAAAGTGACCGTTCCGTCGTCATTGCACACCGTGGAAGATTTCAATGGCAGTGATGGTTTAACTGTTTGTGCCTGCACCATACATGCGAAGCACAACAAAATAGTTGATAATAGTTTTCTTTTCATGTTATCGAGTTTAGGTTTTTATGGACTTCACTATCTAGTTAGTAAGGTTGTTGCATCACAATGCAAAGATGGCACATTTTTTAATAAAATACTTCTGCATTTGTAACATGTTTTTTGTCATATGTTTCAAAACGGCTGGCTATTTGTTCCGTCTCTCTTCGGCAGAAACCATCATTCCTTATTGTTCTGACAATAAAACTGTTATTTCTTCGTTAAGAAACAAACAACTATGCTTTTTTATCAAGATCCCGAATTCGTACAAAGTGTCCAGCAAACCATCGAGTTTGTAGGCACCTTTGCCTTTGCCATTTCTGGCATCCGCCATGCAGCGGCATGCCGTTTCGACTGGTTTGGCGGTTTTGTCTGCGGTGTGGCGGTCGCCATCGGAGGCGGAACACTCCGCGACGTGATGTTGGGTGTCACCCCATTCTGGATGCTCTCACCTTTTTATCTTTTATGCACCGCCCTGGCTCAGGCCTTCGTGATTATCTTTGCCCGTTGGCTGAAGCGTCTCGACAATGCTTGGTTTGTGTTCGACACCCTTGGTCTTGCGCTCTTCACGATAGCCGGTATGCAGAAGACCCTTGACTGTGGCCATGCGATGTGGGTAGCCATCATCATGGGATGTATCACAGGAAGTGCTGGCGGTGTGATCCGCGATATCTTCCTCAACCGGATGCCGCTGATTTTCCAAAAAGAGATTTATGCGATGGCCAGCATCGCCGGTGGCTTGGTATATTGGCTCATGCTGACACTGGAAGTGAATGTCGGCATTGCTTCAGTCGTCACCTTCCTGCTCATCTGCGCCATCCGTTTCCTGGCCATGCGCTACCACATCTCCCTACCCCATCTTCATTCTGAGGACGATGATCGTTGATTTTGCTCATTACACTGATAAAAAGCCTTATGAAAACTATTTTCCTTTCCTTACTGCTCTTCCTGTCGCTGTCATCAACAGCACAGACGGCACAGCAAAGCATCACCGTGACCGAGAACATCGCTTATCGCACCGACGTAGGGCCGAGCACGGTCCTCGACCTGGCCAAGCCTCAGTTCGGTCCCCAAAAGAACAGACCTGCCATTCTCATCATCCATGGCGGCGGATGGAATGCGGGGTCGAAGAACGACATTGTCTATCGCGCTCTGATGGTGGATTATGCCTTGAAGGGCTACGTGGTAGCCAACATGAATTACCGGCTGACGCGGGAGGCCCCATTTCCGGCCTGCATCGAAGACGTGCGATGCGCCATCCGATGGATGAAGGCAAATGCCGACAATCTGGGAATCGATCCTGAGCGTATAGGCACCTATGGGCATTCCGCAGGTGGCCATCTGTCACTCATGGCGGGCGTGGCAGCCGAGAGCAAGGCGTTCAACGATGCCGCTGACCCATGGAAGGCATTCTCATGCGATGTAGCCTGTGCCGCCGGCGGAGCACCGCCAACGGAAATAGGACGTCGGGGAGAATGGGCGGAGCATACCGAGTGGTGGCCCATCGGCTATATCGGTCCATGCAAGACACCCTTCCTCGTTCTGCAAGGCGGAGAGGATCCCGTTGTGAGGCCCAATCTGACGGAGGACTGGGTGACGAAGATGCAAAAGAAAGGCGCACAGGTGGACTATGTGAAGGTGCATGGACCGCACAGCGTGGCCTACGACCAGGCACTTGAGTTCACTCGTCCGGCGATGGATGCCTTCTTTGCACGGCACCTGAAGCACGAGGACCCTACGGTGAACTTCGAGCAGATGAAGGTGGTTGAATTCGGAGGCAGCGGACCATACAAGGCCATCTCTGTCCGTGAGAAGTCTTTGACGGACTTCGTGGCCTACCGCCCCGTTAACATGGACAATGCCGTTGCCCGCAACAGGGGCAAGTTGCCTGTGCTCGTCTTCGCCAATGGCGGTTGTATGGACACCAGTATTGGCTACGAGAACATGCTTACCGACATAGCCTCCTACGGGTACGTAGTAGTGGCTATCGGAGAACTGCAGATGCTTGCGCAACACGACAAAGATCAGCATACCCCGTCGTCGATGGTGGCGAAGGCACTCGACTGGATCAGTCAACAAGCCAATACACCTGGCTCTTTCTACTATGACAAAATAGACGAGACGAAGATTGCCGCTGCCGGACACTCCTGCGGTGGTGCCCAGGTGCTGGCCAACGCAGCCGACCCACGTCTGAAGACCTACCTCATCCTGAATGCCGGCATGGGCAAGATGACGATGGCCGATGCCAGTGCCAAGTCGCTGAAAAACCTGCACGGTCCCATCCTCTATCTCGTTGGCGGCACTACCGATGTGGCGTGGAAGAATGCTCAGATGGACTACAAGGCCATCAAAAAAGTGCCCGTTGTCTTAGCCGACAACACCAAGAGCGGGCACGGCGGCACCTATGAACAGCCAAACGGCGGCGATAATGCCCGTATGGTGCGTGCCTGGCTCGACTGGCAGTTGAAGGGGCAGTCAGAGAACACAACTGTATTCATAGACGGTGACTTGAAGGACTATTCGGATTGGACAATCCAGCATAAGAACTTCTGAGATTGCTTCTTTTGCGGAAGATAATCATCGGGACAGGTTTTTGATTCCCCCATAAATCATCGGGACAGGTTTTTGATACCCCATGCTTGTCTCATGCTTTTTGGCTGTCGGCACCTACATTGCGGTTGGCTCATTTGATGCAAAGGGATCAAAAACCTGTTAATTGATTACCTCACCTCAAAAACACCGAATGAAATACCTCAAAAACACCGAATGAAATACCTCAAAAAAAACCGAATGAAATGCCTCAAAAACACCGAATGAAATACCTCAAAAACACCGAATGAAATGCCTCAAAAAGTAAGTTTTTCTTGCGTCGTTCAAATATTTTCACAAAATCATCGGGACAGGGTAACTACTCAGTCATATGCCATGACTTCTTAGGAGGTGGGAACAGCACCTCCTAAGAAGTTATTCTTTCGATGAAATCTTTATCAGGGTTATCCTCAATCATTAACTGGTACAGCGTATCGAATTTTGACACCCCG